>CAVQJT010000003.1:0-137195 GCA_963712885.1 Calditrichia bacterium | reverse complement strand
GAAAGGTCAGCCACCTGACGGATGGTGGTTTAAGCACGTAGGAGGAGTTGGTAGGCAAATCCGCCGACTCATTAACTCCGAGATGCGAATAGGAGTCCCTAGGACATAAACTGACCCTAATCATGCTGCCGAGAAAAACCTCTAAGTGAGAAACAAGGGTGACCGTACCGCAAACCGACACAGGTAGATGAGGAGAGAATCCTAAGGCGCTCGAGTGAGTCCTCGTTAAGGAACTCGGCAAATTAACTCCGTAACTTCGGGAGAAGGAGTGCCCCTATTAGATGAAGCCCTTCGCGGGTGGAGTCGAGGGGGGTCGCAGTGACCAGGCCCAAGCGACTGTTTACTAAAAACACATGTCTCTGCGAAGTCGTAAGACGCAGTATAGGGACTGACACCTGCCCGGTGCCGGAAGGTTAAGGGGAGAGGTTATCCGCCTTTGTGCGGAGAAGCTTTGAACTGAAGCCCCGGTAAACGGCGGCCGTAACTATAACGGTCCTAAGGTAGCGAAATTCCTTGTCGGGTAAGTTCCGACCTGCACGAATGGTGTAACGACTTGGGCACTGTCTCAACGAGGAGCTCGGCGAAGTTGAGATGCCGGTGAAGACGCCGGCTTCCCGCAACGGGACGGAAAGACCCCGTGCACCTTTACTACAGCCTGATATTGTATTTTAGCTAATCGTGTGTAGGATAGGTGGGAGACTTTGAAGCGGGCACGCCAGTGTGTCGTGGAGTCACCCTTGAAATACCACCCTCGGTTGGTTGAAATACTAACCTGCCCGTCTGAATCGGCGGGAGGGACAGTGTCAGGTGGGTAGTTTGACTGGGGCGGTCGCCTCCAAAAATGTAACGGAGGCTCCCAAAGGTTCCCTCAGCACGGTCGGTAATCGTGCGTAGAGTGTAAAGGCATAAGGGAGCTTGACTGCGAGACAAACAAGTCGAGCAGATGCGAAAGCAGGGCTTAGTGATCCGGCGGTAGTGTGTGGAAATGCCGTCGCTCAAAGGATAAAAGGTACGCCGGGGATAACAGGCTTATCACCCCCAAGAGTTCACATCGACGGGGTGGTTTGGCACCTCGATGTCGGCTCATCGCATCCTGGGGCTGGAGAAGGTCCCAAGGGTTTGGCTGTTCGCCAATTAAAGCGGTACGTGAGCTGGGTTTAGAACGTCGTGAGACAGTTCGGTCCCTATCTGTTGTGGGCGTAGGATACTTGAGGGGATCTGCTCTTAGTACGAGAGGACCGGAGTGGACGAACCGCTAGTGTACCAGTTGTCTCGCCAGAGGCATCGCTGGGTAGCTATGTTCGGTGTGGATAAGCGCTGAAAGCATCTAAGTGCGAAACCCAACCCAAGATGAGGTATCCCTGTCCGATTCAGTCGGACCTAAAGGCACCTTCGAGATGAGGAGGTCGATAGGCTGCAGGTGTACGCACAGTAATGTGTTTAGCCGAGCAGTACTAATCAGCCGTGAGGCTTAACCATTAATTTTATATCTAGCACAGCAGATAACTTTTACTTAACGAATAAGCATAGGCAAGAGTAAGCGCTGTAAACTTATTGACGCTATGTCCTCTGAATCAGGTACCTACGAAATCAAGTTTCTGGTGACTATAGCGGTGGGGCAACACCTCTTCCCATTCCGAACAGAGTAGTTAAGCCCACCTGCGCTGATGGTACTGTTCCTATGGTTGGAACGGGAGAGTAAGTCGTCACCAGATTTTTTTTGTAAAAAATTTAAAAAAAGTAGAAACTACTACTTGATTACAGATTTTCATCTGTGTATAATTGTATGACGCATAAAGATGAAATTGATCTTTGACAGTGGGGAGCATTGATAGACGCAGAGAAGAGTTTTAACATGAAGTCAGAAATAATATTCGGACAACGGAGAGTTTGATCCTGGCTCAGGACGAACGCTGGCGGCGTGCCTAACACATGCAAGTCAAGGGGAAAGTTTGACTTCGGTTGGATGAGTATACTGGCGGACGGGTGAGTAACGCGTAGGCAACCTGCCCTTATGGCTAGGGATAACCCAGCGAAAGTTGGACTAATACCGGATACTACAACGGATTCGCATGGATTTATTGTTAAAGTTTGCTTTTCGGAGCACTCACCATAGGATGGGCCTGCGTTCCATTAGTTAGTTGGTGAGGTAACGGCTCACCAAGGCGACGATGGATAGCTGGTTTGAGAGAGTGATCAGCCACACTGGGACTGAGATACGGCCCAGACTCCTACGGGAGGCAGCAGTGAGGAATATTGCGCAATGGAGCGAAAGCCTGACGCAGCAACGCCGCGTGGGGGATGAAGTTCTATGGAGCGTAAACCCCTGTAAGCGGGGACGAAAGTTGTATGTTCGAACAGGGCATACATTTGACGGTACCCGCAGAGTAAGCTCCGGCTAACTCCGTGCCAGCAGCCGCGGTAATACGGGGGGAGCAAGCGTTGTCCGGAATTACTGGGCGTAAAGGGCGTGTAGGCGGTTTGGTAAGTCAGATGTAAAAGCCCCCGGCTTAACCGGGGATGGTCATTTGAAACTGTCAGGCTTGAGTTCGAGAGAGGGTAGTGGAATTCCCAGTGTAGCGGTGAAATGCGTAGATATTGGGAAGAACACCAGTAGCGAAGGCGGCTACCTGGCTCGTAACTGACGCTAATGCGCGAAAGCGTGGGGAGCAAACAGGATTAGATACCCTGGTAGTCCACGCCGTAAACGATGAGCACTAGGTGTTGGTTGGCCGCAGGCTGATCAGTGCCGCAGTTAACGCATTAAGTGCTCCGCCTGGGGAGTACGATCGCAAGGTTGAAACTCAAAGGAATTGACGGGGGCCCGCACAAGCGGTGGAGCATGTGGTTTAATTCGATGCAACGCGAAGAACCTTACCGGGGTTTGACATCATAGTGAAGTTTGCAGAGATGTAAACGTTCTTCGGAACGCTATGACAGGTGCTGCATGGCTGTCGTCAGCTCGTGTCGTGAGATGTTGGGTTAAGTCCCGCAACGAGCGCAACCCTTGCCCCTAGTTGCCAGCGAGTAATGTCGGGGACTCTAGGGGGACAGTCGGCGATAAGCCGGAGGAAGGTGGGGATGACGTCAAGTCCTCATGGCCCTTACATCCCGGGCTACACACGTGCTACAATGGCCGGTACAACGAGTTGCGATACCGTGAGGTGGAGCCAATCTCTAAAAACCGGTCTCAGTTCGGATTGCAGTCTGCAACTCGACTGCATGAAGTCGGAATCGCTAGTAATCGCGGATCAGCACGCCGCGGTGAATACGTTCCCGGGCCTTGTACACACCGCCCGTCACGCCATGGGAGTTGGCAGTACCCGAAGCCGGTGTCCTAACCCGCAAGGGAGGGAGCTGTCGAAGGTAAGGCCGATGACTGGGGCGAAGTCGTAACAAGGTAGCCGTACCGGAAGGTGCGGCTGGATCACCTCCTTTCTAAGGATTGAATCTTCCCTTGAAGACAATTTCCCCGCTGTTTTATTTTTTTGTTCTTTGACAATGAGTATAGAGTTATCTGCCGTGTAGAGGTATGCGATTTTAGGTTAAGTTACTAAGGGCATATGGTGGATGCCTTGGTACAGAGAGGCGAAGAAGGACGTGATAAGCTGCGAAAAGCCACGGGTAGGTGCAAATAACCCTAGAACCGTGGATTTCCGAATGGGGCAACCCGGCTCTGGTAATGCGGAGTCATCCGCCGGTTGGCGGAGGCGAACGGAGGGAAGTGAAACATCTAAGTACCTCCAGGAGAAGAAATCGAAGAGATTCCCTTAGTAGCGGCGAGCGAAGCGGGAAGAGCCTAAACCTGGTTGCATGTATAAGCCTGCAAGCGTTGTGCACCGGGGGTAGTGGGAGTTATCCGGGCGGGATTGCAGATCTGCCGTGGAGTTACAAAGCCATTTTATAGTCGAAGGTACTGGAACGTACCTCCTGAGAGGGTGACAGGCCCGTAGGCGAAATGAGATGGTCTTCATTGGATAGCCACCCGAGTACTGCGGGACACGTGGAATCCTGTAGGAATCCGCCCCGACCACGGGGTAAGGCTAAATACTCCTCTGTAACCGATAGTGTAATAGTACCGTGAGGGAAAGGTGAAAAGCACCCCGAGAGGGGAGTGAAATAGTACCTGAAACCATATGCCTACAATCAGTTGGAGTCCGCCAGCCGGCGGATGACAGCGTGCCTTTTGCATAATGAGCCAGCGAGTTACTCGTAGGTAGCGTCAGGCTAAGGACTTAAGGTCCGTACCCGTAGCGAAAGCGAGTCTAAATAGGGCGTATTAGTTACCTGCGGTAGACGCGAAACCGAGTGATCTACCCATGTCCAGGATGAAGCGGCAGTAAGATGTCGTGGAGGTCCGAACCAGGGTGTGTTGAAAAACGCTTGGATGAGATGTGGGTAGGGGTGAAAGGCCAATCAAACTCGGAGATAGACTCGTTCTCCCCGAAATAGTTTTAGGACTAGCCTCGATTAATAGTGTCGCGGAGGTAGAGCACTAATAGGGTTAGGGCCCTCACAAGGGTACCGCCCCCTGTTAAACTCCGAATGCCGTTGACATGATCATCGGGAGTCAGCCTGCGAGGGATAAGCTTCGTAAGCGAGAGGAGAAGAACCCAGACCGTCGGCTAAGGTCCCCAAGTTACTATTTAGTGAGAAAGGATGTTAAGCGGCACAGACAACCAGGATGTTGGCTTAGAAGCAGCCACCATTTAAAGAGTGCGTAACTGCTCACTGGTCAAGCAGTTTGGCGCCGATAATACACGGGACTAAGTGGTACACCGAAGCCACGGGTTTTCCCCGCCTCAGGCGGGGGGAGCGGTAGGGGAGCATTCCCTTAACCAGTGAAGGTAAGTCGTGAGGCTTGCTGGAGGAGAGGGAAATGAGGATGCTGGCATTAGTAGCGATAAAACACGTGAAAAACGTGTTCGCCGAAAATCTAAGGTTTCCTGAGTAAAGTTAATCTGCTCAGGGTTAGTCGGTCCCTAAGCCGAGGCCGAATGGCGTAGGTGATGGGAAACAGGTTAAATATTCCTGTACCACCTTTGTTTTGTTTGAGCGAAGGGGTGACGCAGAAGTGAAAGGTCAGCCACCAGACGGATGGTGGTTTAAGCACGTAGGAGGGGTTGGCAGGCAAATCCGCCGACCCGTTAACTCTGAGATGCGAATAGGAGGGCCTAGCCCATAAACTGACCCTAATCATGCTGCCAAGAAAAACCTCGTAGTGAGAGACAAGGTTGACCGTACCGTAAACCGACACAGGTAGATGAGGAGAGAATCCTAAGGCGCTCGAGTGAATCCTCGTTAAGGAACTCGGCAAATTAACTCCGTAACTTCGGGAGAAGGAGTGCCCCTATTAGATCAAGCCCTTCGCGGGTGGAGTCGAGGGGGGTCGCAGTGACCAGGCCCAAGCGACTGTTTACTAAAAACACATGTCTCTGCGAAGTCGTAAGACGCCGTATAGGGACTGACACCTGCCCGGTGCCGGAAGGTTAAGGGAATAGGTTATCCGCCTTTGGCGGAGAAGCTTTGAACCGAAGCCCCGGTAAACGGCGGCCGTAACTATAACGGTCCTAAGGTAGCGAAATTCCTTGTCGGGTAAGTTCCGACCTGCACGAATGGTGTAACGACTTGGGCACTGTCTCAACGAGGAGCTCGGCGAAGTTGAGATGCCGGTGAAGACGCCGGCTTCCCGCAACGGGACGGAAAGACCCCGTGCACCTTTACTATAGCCTGATATTGTATTTTAGCTAGTCGTGTGTAGGATAGGTGGGAGACTTTGAAGTGTCAACGCCAGTTGGCATGGAGTCACCCTTGAAATACCACCCTCGGTTGGTTGAAATGCTAACCTGCCCGTCTGAATCGGCGGGAGGGACATTGTCAGGTGGGTAGTTTGACTGGGGCGGTCGCCTCCAAAAATGTAACGGAGGCTCCCAAAGGTTCCCTCAGCACGGTCGGTAATCGTGCGTAGAGTGTAAAGGCATAAGGGAGCTTGACTGCGAGACATACAAGTCGAGCAGATGCGAAAGCAGGGCTTAGTGATCCGGCGGTAGTGTGTGGAAATGCCGTCGCTCAAAGGATAAAAGGTACGCCGGGGATAACAGGCTTATCACCCCCAAGAGTTCATATCGACGGGGTGGTTTGGCACCTCGATGTCGGCTCATCGCATCCTGGGGCTGGAGAAGGTCCCAAGGGTTTGGCTGTTCGCCAATTAAAGCGGTACGTGAGCTGGGTTTAGAACGTCGTGAGACAGTTCGGTCCCTATCTGTTGCGGGCGTAGGATACTTGAGGGGATCTGCTCTCAGTACGAGAGGACCGGAGTGGACGAACCTCTAGTGCACCAGTTGTCTCGCCAGAGGCATAGCTGGGTAGCTATGTTCGGTGTGGATAAGCGCTGAAAGCATCTAAGTGCGAAACCCAACCCAAGATGAAGTATCCCTTCCGCCTTCGGGCGGACTAAAGGCACCTTCGAGATGAGGAGGTCGATAGGCTGCAGGTGTAAGCACAGTAATGTGTTCAGCCGAGCAGTACTAATCAGCCGTGAGGCTTAACCATTAAATATCTTACCCGAGCATGGCAGATAACTCTGTACTCATTTATTTTGATCATATCACAAACTTCTGGTGACTATAGCGGTGGGGATACACCTCTGCCCATTCCGAACAGAGTAGTTAAGCCCACCAGCGCTGATGGTACTGCCCCTATGAGTGGAGCGGGAGAGTAAGTCGTCACCAGATTTTTTTTTGCCTAAAATCACCTCCTCACAAAATATATCTCCAATCTGTAAGCCATTTCTGATCATTTTCTTAGACGGGATCAACAGGATTTTTCAATCTTACACAAAGAGACACTAAGAAGACACGAAGTTCCACGAAGATTATTCTGAGAATAAATAAAAATAATAACCAAATTTTATACTGAATTTAATGATTTGATACTTCTGAAAAATGTATTAATAATAAAGCAATTTGTCACCTGAATCCTGACCTGTCGTCAGGACAGTTTTATTTACAGGGTCTATTTATGGGATTCTGAAACAAGTTCAGAAAGACATTTTTAGTAATATTGACATTTTTCAGAAGTTTCTGAATTCTAATTTTATTATTTAATTCTTCGTGTTTCTTCCTGCAAACTGCGTATTCCTTCGTGAAATGAATAAATATTCCTGTCAATCCTATTATCCTGTCGAAAAATATTTTTCACGTCGTCATATAATCCAGCATGCATATTCAATTTTGAAAATGACTATATTTTGTTAATTTATATCATATGCTCAATAGAAAAATGATTTTCAATGGATGAGAAACAAATACTAAAGCCACTTAATTATCTTTTTATAGCCCTGTTTGCGGTAATCCCCTGGTCTCTGGCTCTGATGCAGATCTTTCTCGGTGTGATCTGCGCGTACCTTTTGATCGCTTCCATTATAAACCGTAAAAATTATTTTTACTTTCACCGGTTTTACCTGCTGCCGTTTATATTTCTCGGCATGCAATTCATCGCAGCACTGCTGTCTGAATATATTTCCGTTTCACTAAATAACGTAATCAATACATTTTGGGTTATTCTGACCATACCCTTTCTTGCCTCACTACCCCTTCAACCGGCATACAGGATGCACGCCCTCAATGCACTGGTCATATCCTCTGCCCTTGTCGGGCTATATGGGATTATTCAATTCTTTACCGGTATTAACCTGTCTGGTCCTGCAGAACTCAGTATGCTAGGGAATTATTACCGTGCAGTCGGTACTTACAGTCATTTCCTTACCCTTTCCGGTAATCAGCTGATGGTGTTTGCCTTTGCATTCACTTTTGCCATGCAGGAAAAAAAAGCATCGAAAAAGAGGTTGTATTTCGCAGGCACAATCTTTATCGGGCTCAGTATTGTCGCTACCCAGGGAAGGGGTTCCTGGCTTGGCGTTATGGTCATTCTGTTGCTTGCGACCGGCCTGTTCTACCGGAAACATCTGTATAAAATTCTTACCATCGGCGGCCTTATATTTCTGATCACCCTAATTGCCCTGCCAGACATCAGGGAACGCTTTTTGAACATATTTATCGTATTTAATAAATATAACCTGGGCCGTATCAGTCTCTGGCAATCCGCTTTGTTGATGATCGGTGATCATCCCTGGTTCGGAATCGGACCGGGATTATTTGATCAGATGCTCGATCTTTACCGTGTGGAAGGTTTTTATAATGCTACAGGGCATGCACATAATGATTTTCTGCATATAGCCGCTCAGTCCGGCTTGCCGTCCCTGGTGGTCTGGACCACCATTTGGATTTACTTTTTTATTTATAGCTTCAGATATCTCTCTATAACTTCCACTGATCAGTCGGATCGAATGATTGTCACCGGCGCCGTGTTAGCTATCGCCGGTATACTTATCGCATCCCTGACTCAATGTTATTTTTTTGATTTGGAAAACAATATCCTGTGGTGGGTGATAGTAACAACAACCCTGCAGATAATCATCCAATCCGAAAGAAAAACAGCTCAATAAGCATTCTCACCCTTAAATATCGCAATAATGGTCAGGATCAGTATTTTCAGATCAAGCATGAGAGACCAGTTTTCGATATAAAAAATATCATATTTTGTACGGTCCTCAATCGACGATTGTCCCCGCAGTCCGTTTACCTGTGCCCATCCGGTGATGCCACTCCTGAAGCGATGCCTTTCCTGATATTTTGGCACAACCGACTTAAATTCCTGCACAAAATGCGGCCGCTCCGGACGGGGGCCGACCAAACTCATGTCCCCGCGGATCACATTGATCAGCTGGGGCAGTTCATCGATACTGGTACGGCGAATCAATTTTCCGATTCTGGTTACACGCGGATCATCCCGGGTAGCCCATGTTGGTCCACTCTTTTTTTCCGCATCGCTTACCATGGACCGGAATTTCAGAATATGAAACGATTTACCATCCAATCCGATACGCTGCTGCCTGTATAGTACGGGTCCGGTGGAAGTCAGTTTAACCAGAACCGCGACGAGGGCAAGCATTGGTGAAAGCAGGATAAGGCCAAGGATGCTAAGCAGGATATCGAATATGCGTTTGATAAAACCCTGCCAACCGGAGAGAGGTGATGATTTAAGTTTTAGTAAAAACAGGCCTCTGACATCGACAAATTGAATATTTGATTTTATCAGGTCAAAGACTTCCGGGTAATAAAACAAATCAATATTCCGCCCCTCCGTGATTTCCATGATACGCGAAATATAATTCGCATCTGTCTGGTCGAAAGCGAGAATAAGTCCATCGACCTGAACTTCTTCGAGTAAACCGGAAAGATTTTCCAGTGTATCGTAATACGAAAGCGTGTCTAAATCAACTTTTTCGGAGGAAAAATAACCCAGGAGTCGAAAATAGGGTATTTTGGCTCTGCTAAAATGTGAAAAAAAATCAGGTATAACTTTTGGCGAGCCGACCAGAAAGAGATTCAAAATAAAATACCCTTTGCGGGATAAAAAAAGTTTAATTATATGAAAAAAATATCTTTGGATGAGCAGCATGGGCAGACTTGTAAATAAAATCAATAAGAACACGATCCGGGAATAGGTTGCTTCACGATACCAGAACGCAGCACTCATCGCGATAAGAATACCCAAAAAGCAACTCTTAAAGATTATGATCACTTCCTGGGAAAAGGAAAAATGCAGATGCGGACGGTAGGACTGAAACACAGCCAGAAAAGTAATGAACACACCCAGAATGATCAGAGAAAAATTAAAATAGGGCATCAATGGTGGGATACCCTTGGTAACGGGAACGAATTGTGTCAAAGGGGAATAGAATCTGAGATAAAAGGAACATGCGATGGCCGCTTCAATAGTAATGATGTCAAGTAGCACCTTGATAAACGGGAGTATTAGGGTTCGTTTAAAGTTGGCCATTTTATCTTATGATCTTTTATCCGTCTGCTTATAATATTTGGAATCCCAGTAATAGGGTTGGGAGCTTAACAGCTTGTTAAGCCAACGCGGCATCCGAATAAAAAGATATCCTAACCGGAAACCGAGCCACCGGGCAAAAAATACAAAAAATGTCTTTGGTAACAAAAAGATATTTTTTTGTTTTACCTCATCCAGTGTCAACTTGAACAATTGTATTCCGCGACCTTCCGCCTGACCGACCATTTTGTTTACCCAATCATGCTCGGCACGAACATACCCGGTATCAAAGTATCTTCTGAAGTCCTCAAGAATGGAATAGCGGTGAGAATGCTCGACTCTGGCTTCTGCGACATAAGCTATTTTATGGCCTTTTTTAAGCATCCTGGCAACGGCAAAATAATCTTCATTGGTCAAAACCGCCTCAAAGCCACCGATATCATCCAGGGCACTGTTCAGGTAGGCTGCACAACTGTTGGAACAAAAAAACGTATACACGCCGTACTCGGGAATATCCGCCATATTGCGAATATGGGATTCCGGAGGATAGTTAAACAGGCGGGGTACCGATTCCAATAATCCTGCGCCCATGCGGGGCAGCTGTCGTGCGTATGAAACGACGGCTTCGCGGCTCAGAATTGGAGCGATTAACTTATTGATGGTATCTTCTTCAAGGACAAATGCATCGGCGGTCATCATCACTACGATATCGGTGCCGAGCAGTTTTCTGCCTAATTCCCGCGTCGCACCGTGGTTAAAATCATGCCTTGGTATGATGTGGACTTCAGTGCCGAATGTGCGGGCAATCTCAACCGTTCTGTCCGCGGACGAGGAATCGATGACCAATATTTTGTGTGCAGTCACCTGTTTTTTTAATCCTTCCAGACACTGTTTAAGCGTCTGCTCGTTATTTCTGGTGGGTATAATGATTCCGACTGAGTTTACGGTCTTCATAGCAATTCTTGGTTATTCAATTATGTCAACACCTGTCCGGAGCAGGTGTTCTTTCATTTCAATGAGTCGATTTCTCCGATACCGGTTCCAGAAGGATGCCTTCGGTATTTGAATAAACCCGATGCAAATGATATCGCTCCCATATAGGATTCTAATATTTGACAGGGCGGAGGAGGCCTGGGAAATTATGATCTCATAGTTTCCGGCAAAATACTCAATCGGTCGCTCAGAGGTGATCATTTCAATACCGTAGTTTCTTAGTATATCAAGAAATTCAGGGACTACTTTTTCATTCGGATGGCTTTTATAATACCGATCATATTTCTCCGAATATTTTGACTGGACAAACTCGAAAATATCACGCTGTCGGTTTTTATATTGTTTATACGATGAATATGATTGTCCCAGGATGAGCAGACTGCCGTCTGGTTTTTGCAGTCCGCTCTTTCTTTAATTTGAGATCGATCCGGATAACCGGTGTATCGCCGGAGATCAGTCCGATCTCCGAAAAGGCAAAAAGTGTATCGAATTTATGTGTATCGATGCCTGTCAGATGCCCGTAATACTGGGTAAATGGAATGCCGGTTATCAGGGATACTGCTTTTTTTGCATACATTTTAAGTAAAAATGAACGGGTTGTAACATTATAGTAGTTTGCAATGCCGTCCGGAATCAAATGAAATCGAAACTTTTTTATTTTTGAGAAGAAAAAATAATTTGTGACGGCATTGAACGGATGGGCAAAATAGAAATGTACGGCCTGATATGTATTGGCAATTTCCTCGATCTCATGAATGCACTTTCTAACATCACGGATATATGCGAACGGACCTGAATGATTAAAACGTCTTTTTTTTATATCCTCATGTGAGAAAATAATTGTCCTGGGGTAGAATTCAATAACCTGATAATCATCCGGCTCAATGAATCCGATCAGCTCCTTAAGATAGATATCAACCATCGGGTTAATACAAATAATGATATGGACTGATTTTTTTTCGGAATTTTTTGTCATATTTCGGCCTGATCGGTTCGAGTAAAATTATCGGCAAACCCGGTCAATAAAAATTATCCACGGCTATACGGCTTGATCGGGTGACCTTTTTCCATTTATATAAAATTTTCCGACAGCAATCATGGCGAAGCTCAGAATCATAGACAGAGCAGCACCATTAATGCCGAAATCCCGGATGAGAAAAAAATTTGCTAACAGATTGAATATCATGCCAATCAGTGTAATCGTCATAATCGGGACGTCGCGTCTTTGCACATAAAGCAGAAAATGTGGAATCAGGGAGACGTTGAAAATCACATTTGCGATTATCAGATACCAAAATGTCTCCAGATGCGGCAGAAATGCACCGGCCTTCCCGATAAGATTTAACAGCGGATTAATCAAAAAGAGCAGGATTACACCGGATCCAAGAGACAGCAACAATACATTTCGATAAAATTTTCGGCGTTCCGACCGGTATTTTTCCCATTCCTTGTTGATATATAACTCATATAATCTGGGATAAACAATGATGATAACGGCCGTATTGACAATCACGGTGATAATATTAGCGATGCCGCTGTAAAATGTAAAGATACCCACCAGTTCCTTGTCATAAAAAAAATCGATAAAATAGCGGTTTGCATGTTCGATAATTTTGTAACAGACCGACCCGATAAAAAAGGGTAGCGCGGTTATAAGGCCTTGTTTTATCCATCGCCACTCCAATTTTGAACGTGTGATTGAACCCGGTACAACAATTTTCAGGTACACAAACGAGATAAGGACAGAAAGCGCCGAACCCATGCTCCAGGCGATCAGGATCACCTTTAGGTTTATCAGCGAAGTGATATTGAATGCCCATAAGCCGGCTAAAATAAACACCCATAGACCCGATCGAATAAATGCTGTAAAGTTAGCGAAAACACTTCGCGACAGGGCGATAAATATGCGGAAAAACTCCTGACTTAAATGTTCAAAAATAAGTATCAGGAAGAACCAGATCATAAATTCGAACGGAATGATCTGATAAAAAAATACGGGAAGGAGCATTGGCAGAACGATGATATACGAAAGCAGATGAAAGACGATCTGATTCCGGACAATTAATAATCTATCCGTAACCTCGGCAGCAATGATTTCCCGGGTGGAGAATGTATAAAAGTCCAGACCGATAAAATAGAGACTGAGGATTATGGTAGAATAAAACAGTCCGTAGATGCCCAGATCGCCTTCGGTAAGGTACCTTCCGATTCCGATCAGCACAAGAAACCGTCCGGAAATGGCGAGTCCCCGGAGGACCAGATTAAAAAATGCCACTTTCATCTATTTTAACATATCCCAGTCCAGCGGTGTACCTTTTTCCAGGTCACGGCTGGCTTTTTTACCCAGGATCTGTGACAAAAATTTAGGAGTAAGTCCATACCCGGGTCGGATCGATCTGATGTTGTATTCGGTGAATTTTTCACCCTGTTTGATATTCTCCACAACGAATAAGGATCGCGCGAAGACTTTATTCTTTAATACGCGCTCCGAAAGTTCATAGGTGACTTTCCCCAGGGCTTTTTCAACATCTCTGATGGCCTGCACCATGGTTTTGAATTCATCGGGTTCGATCGAGAAGGCAGCATCTGGACCGCCCAGACTGCGGTCCAGAATAAAATGCTTTTCAATGATCCTGGCGCCCAGAGAAACGGCGGCAACAGGAACCGAAATTCCGGTCGTATGATCTGACAGGCCGACCACCGTCCCGAATCGGTCGATCATATCCGGGATGGTCCGTAGATTGACCTCCTCCATCGGCGCCGGATATGCGGAGGTACATTTTAATAAGGCAATTTGGTCATTTCCCATCCTTTTACAAGCATCAAGCGCTTCTTCGATATCGACCATTTCGGCGATGCCGGTTGAGATAATTACGGGTTTGCCTTTCGAAGCAATGTATTCGATCAGCGGAATATCGGTGATCTCAAAACTGGCGACCTTATAAGCCGGTACATCCATCTTTTCCAGGAAATCCACCGCGGTTTTATCGAAGGGGGAGGAAAATAAAATCAGATCCAGATCCTCAGCCATCTTTTTGAGTTTTGGCTGCCAATCCCAGGGTGTGTAGGCTTCCTGATAGAGCTGGTAAAGCGTTTTTCCATCCCAGAGCGTTCCCTGCTTTATTTTAAAAAAGTCTGCATCACTGTCGATCGTAATCGTATCAGCCGTGTAGGTTTGCAATTTTATGGCATCAGCCCCTGTTTTTTTGATCGCTGCGAGTGATTTGGCGGCCACCTCAAAATTCTGTCCATGGTTTGCAGATAATTCTGCGATGATAAATGTATTATTTGAGTGCTTAAATTCAAATGATCCGATTTTGGAAATCATTATTTTACCTGTCTAATATAAATATATGGTACTTTTCACTCTTAACCTCGGTCTCTTTTAGAAATAAAAATCCACATTTTATAAATAAATTTACTGAATTTAGATTATCAAGCCGGATGTAAGCAAATATCCTCTTTACCCGCGTAAATTTTGTAAAAAGAAATGCAGTCGCCTTAAAAAGTGCAGGTCTGGCCACCCCTTTTGATCGGTAAGGTTCGGCTAAACTAATATTCACAATTGTATCTTCACCTGAAACGTCAAATCGGATTTGTCCGATAAATTGTCCATCGATGGCTTCTATGATCAAGAACAAGCAATCCGGATTCTTTAACTTTTCTTTGTACCAATCGATATGAGTAGACCATTCAATTTTACTCTGATTTATTGATACTGCTCTGACCACAGGATCATTTGCCAATTGAAAGATATGCTCCATATCGTTTGCATCGGCCTCGCGCAGAATAAACTCAATGGGTTTTGTTACCAATATCTTTTACCTTTCTCACAATCCTGAGCGCACCGTTTCCGTCGACAATTCTGGAACCAAGAGAACGACGTTTTTTATACAGATCCATATCTGAGAGATTACGGTTAATGATACGAATCAGATTATTAAAGACCGACGGATCATTCCACCAGCCTGCAAAATCGGTGAATCCCGTTTCTTGCCAGGAGGACAGATTATGCCGCTGATTTTCAGCGACACCGACGGTAACCGAAGGGATATTGAATCTGGCCAGCTCTGACAGAGTCTGCCCGCCGGCGGAGATCGCCAGATCCGCATTATGATAAAGATTGAAAAGGTCTGATTCCACAGGATTTACGATTACGCGCGTTTTTGTATCTGCAAGGTTCAATATTTTTTTGATTTGTGCAGACGATCTACCAATAATTACATCCTTATGCAAAGATGGATGGTGTTCTTTCAGCAGTACTACAATTTTATGGGTAAGATTCCTTGTATCACTCCCGCCCATCATAACAATTATATTTTTTATTTCTGTTGGTATCTTTTTATTCGAAACATTCCAAAATGATTTTCTAATTGGCTGGTACTGTGAACCTAATAAATAGTGAACCTGGTTTTTTGGGGGATAATCCAAATGCTCCGCACCAAGTGCACTATTGATAACAATGCCGGGCGGATATATTATTCTATGATCGTCATCGAAATAAAGGGCAATGTCAAATTTTTTCCGGATATGATCATAATTTTCCACCGGAGCATGGTATGAATCAATCACTGCAATTGACGCAGTAGATGAACCATCCAAGATTTTTTCCGTTTTTGGGTACCAATCAATCTGCCTGAATGGGTGATTTTTACAGATGTCAATTGGAGGATCCACACCCTGGATCAATAATTGGATCTGAAAGCCTTCCTTCTCAAACGCATCCCCCAGAGCAACGCAACGTGTGAGATGGCCTAACCCATATGTTTTTCCTGCCTCAGTAAAAAAAACTACCTTTTCCATAATGGTGTTTATATTATTCGCGTATTGGATACTTCCTGATTGATCAGACTGATCTCCGGTCGTCGGGAAAGAAGTTTCAATATAGACTCAAGGTCGAATTTTCTATCTAGCGGATAAAGCTCTTTAAAGATAACCTCGATGAATCTCAAATCCTCGGGATAATCCAATGTAAAACGTAAATGAGAAAGATCCTTTGAGTAAGTAAGTTCAAAAAGGCGAAATTTTTCTGAATGCGATTTGTAAATATAAGGCGTGACATGCTCCTGCTCATAATCTTCCTTTGCATTTCGCCAGGTTTCTTCCAAAGTTGCAAAGGTAAATACTTCCAACTCCATCCCATGCGGCCAGGTTCGTTTGGTAATTCTTGATGACAAATAGTCCACATCGTGTTTTTCAAATTCATGGATGTGGAGATCAATCACCTTCGGATCAATCAGGGGACAATCGGAGGTGATCCGGGTAATATGCATGGTATTGCCATAGGTTCCTTTCACAGAGAGAGCGGCCCGGTAGTACCGGTCCAGAACATTTTCTTCCGAGCCCCGGAATACAGAAACGTTTTCATGGTAATTATTGACGAGATCGACGATCTCGTCATCCTTGGGATTATTCGTTGTTGCAATAATCATATGATCAACGGTTTTTGCCGCAAGTACCCGGTCGATCAGATGCAATAGGATCTCTTTACCCAGTATTTTAAGCAGAACTTTGTTCGGTAGGCGGGTAGACCCGGTCCGGGCCTGAGAAATCACAATGTTAGCGGCCATGACCTAATCCAATAATATTCTCAATAATATATTCGGTCTGGTCGGTGGTCATTTTTGGGTACAAAGGGATGCTCAGTGCCTTTTCATAATAGGCTTCCGCGTTAGGAAAATCACCCCATCGGTATCCCAGTTTCTCCTGATAATAGGGCTGTGTGTGAACAGGGATATAATGTACCTGTGTGCCAATATTTTTTTCCATCAAGTATGCCATGACTTCTTTTCGGGTCATTCCTATAATCTTGAAATCCATTTTCAGGACATACAGGTGAAAAACAGAATCAACATTTTCGGGTTCAAACGGCGTTTCCAGCCAGGTAACATCCTTGAATGCGGCATTATATTTCTGCACAATTTCGCGCCGTCTTTTTCCGAATAATTCGATTTTTGTGAGTCGTGATTTCCCAAGCGCCGCCTGGATATCGGTCATCCGGTAATTAAATCCCAGCATCTGCATTTCATAGTACCAGGGCCCGGGATTCTGAGTCAGCTCTCCGGGATCTTTTGTGATCCCGTGGGTTCGTAACTGCAGCAGTTTTTTGTAAAGGGATACCTCATTGGTCATGATCGCACCGCCCTCGCCGGTGGTGACGGTCTTTACCGGATGGAAGGAGAATGTTGTCAGATCGGAATATTTGCAATTTCCCACTCTGCTGCCATCGGCATACTTTGATCCGATCGCGTGGGCTGCATCCTCAACCACGAACAGGTTGTGTTTATCCGCAAGTTCGGCCATCCGCCGCATGTCAGCCGGCTGTCCGGCAAAATGTACCGGAAGTATGATTTTTGTTTTATCGGTCAGCCTTTTTTCGATTTCCTGCGGGCTGATATTGTAAGTATACGGATCGATATCGCCCAATATGGGTGTAAGTTTGTTGTATAACAGCGCGTTTGCAGAAGCCACAAATGTAACGGTACTTGTGATACCTTCCTTACCGGCTTCGATCTCCAGAGCAGCCAGGGCAAGATGAAGTGCCGCAGTGCCGTTGGCGACGGCAATACAATATCGGGCACCGGTATATTCGCAGAGTGCAGATTCGAATTCCGCAACCTGTGGCCCCTGGGTCAGATAATCACTGCTCAAGGTTTCGGTAACGGCCCGGATATCGTCTGCATCAATCCACTGTTTTCCGTATGACAGAAATTCCTGCATTGGGATGATCCTCAATATGCAATAGCGATCTTGGCCAACCTCTTCCGTATCTGATCAACCGAAAGAAATTCGTCATTGGTATCGGATGAGTACCGGAAAAATTCTTCAACTTTTTTGCCACCGGATGTAAAATGTTTTTTAAGATTCCACCACTCGAAATTCGGATAGATCACAAAATGATCTTTATAAGCATAGGTCGAAAATGAGTCGTATTCGGTTATCATAATTTCATGGAGTTTTTCGCCTTCGCGCATACCAACCGTTTTAAATTTACATTCGGGCAGCATGGCCTCCGCCAGCTCGGTCACCTTAAAAGACGGAATCCTGGATATATATGTTTCGCCCCCTTTACTCTTGTTGAGGGCGAGAAAGACGAGGCCGACAGCCTCATCGAGTGTGATCCAGAACCGGGTCATGCGCGGGTCGGTAATCGGCAGCTCTTTCTTCTTCTGGTCGATAAGCATTTTAAAATAGGGAATCACCGATCCGCGGCTGCCTGCCACATTACCATAACGCACCACACTCAGTACGGTATCGGAATGGGTACCGTAGGCATTGGCAGAGATAAAAATTTTATCCGAAGCCAGTTTGGTTGCACCGTATAAATTTATGGGGTTCACCGCTTTATCGGTAGATAGGGCAACCACTTTTTTCACACCGGTATCGATCGCTGCATCGATAATATTCTGTGCTCCTTCAATATTCGTTTTCACAGCCTCGAAAGGATTGTATTCGCAGATCGGCACCTGTTTAAGCGCGGCAGCATGAATAACATAATCTACATTTCTGAATGCCCGGTAGAGGCGTTCTTTATCACGTACATCTCCGATAAAATACCTGATTTGGCGGTCATGAGCGCCAAATTTTTTGCGCATTATGAATTGTTTGTATTCGTCCCGGGAATAGATGATTACTTTTTTAGGCGTATAAGCTTTTAAATATTTTCTCGGTAAACGCGTTACCAAAAGAACCCGTACCACCGGTAATCAAAATCGTTTTGTCATTGAGCATTCATTCTCTCCGGATAAAAATTTTTCCAGGCGTAAATTTACCTAATTATACTCAAAATAAAAAACCCTGTAATTGGGCGGGGCTTTTAAAATTTTTATGCTACTTCGTTTGGATCGATTCAGTTTGGCATAGGAATAAAACAAGCCATTTGGTTCACTATTTTAATATGACTGATTTTTTATGGTTTTCCATTGTCATTTATAAGTGAATTTCCAGAGGTATCACCTGGATTGAGATAAACTCTGATTTTCAACTTTACCTGATCTCCTTTATTTCAACTTACCGGATCGTGGATTTCAGGCTAATGCTCCATTTCTTCTTGATCGATTTAAAAATTATGATTAATTCAGATTTAACAATATTGATCCTATCCATAACTGAAACCGATATCACATTTTGCAATACATATACAGAATCACTTTTATCCTTATACCACAGTACATAATTATTCTCTTTTAACCAGTTGAGTAAGTGCTCTATATAGGGATTAACGTACATGCCGCCATGGGTTTCGAGTGAAATGATCGTTGGGCGGCTTTTCATATTTTTAACCACAAACCACTCGCTGCCCTCTGTATCGATCGAAAGCAGATCAATCGTTCCGTCATCAATCGCACTAAAAAGTCTGGCTTCCGCGGTAAATTTATCGGCGGTTTGCATATCGAAATTATCGTTTACCATTGCCGGACTGCTTGGCAGTATGCTGACAAAAGTAGAACTCCCCCGTTTATACAGTTCGACCATGCCATCGAAATCACAAATTGCAACTTCATGCAGGGTGACATTTCTCATGTGGCCAAACTTTGATTTGATCAATTTTATCGAATCCGGATCCGGTTCGATCAATGTTGCTCTCAGGCCATCCTGAATATATTGATATAAATTTGATGTATCGGGATGCCATACCCCTATTTCAGCAACATGGGATGGCTTAAACCCCTTTCTCTTTACCCGAAGATATAAATAATCGTTAATATTATGAGTCACATCAATCCCCGCATATAACTTAAATCCGTTAATCACGCAAACATTCTTTGAGCAGCTGCCAGGATGATACCGGAAAATCCGGGTCCTTTGGATCGACATTGGCAAGGTGTTGATAAAGGTTTAACAATTCATCGATGGTATCGACATCAGAAAGAGTGGGGAGGTGCTCGAATTGAAGATGACGCTGCTTTGCAATCGCCCTTGTCTCTGCTAAAACATGATCCGTACTCCAGGTGATACCTGCGAAGAGCTGCGGATATACTTTTTTTAAACCGATCAAATAATAACCGCCATCCGTACTTGGACCCAGGGCAAGGTCACATCGGTCAAGAATTTTCCAGCCGGTATCGAGATAGGTTCCTGGCAGATGTGGAATGTCACTTCCGATCAGTTGGGCTTTTATGTATCCCTTCCCGAAAACTGTTTTGAATGCATTGAGCATCCGTTCACCAATGCCGGCACCGGATTGAAGAAAAAGCCGGTCGGTGTCAATATGTTCTCTTAGGAATTCAGGATCAAAGTGCTCCGGCGAAACTGCATACCACGTATCGAATGCCGGTTGTCTGGTAAATTTCCGGTTGAGATCTTTTAAAAATGAACAATAGATCCGGAATACCTGATCGGCCGTCAAATGCTTTTCCAGCCGCGTTTTGACGGCATTTTTTATGGGTGTTTTGATAAAAATGATCAGCACGTTGTTTTCGACAGGGTCGGTCATAAAAACCGCTCAACTAAACAGATCGCGCTCGACAAGTTCAATCAGTATGTGGCCGAGGGTGATATGTGTTTCCTGGATGCGTTGGGTATTATCGGAAGGCGCGATAATCGAAATATCGGCGAGAATGGCACATTTACCGCCATCTCCACCGGTAAAGGAAATAGATTTCATCTCTTTGGTATGTGCCATTTCCATGGCTCTGATGATATTTGCGGAATTACCGCTGGTGCTGATGGCAATCAGAATATCCTCAGGATGACCGAGTGCTTCCACCTGGCGGGCAAATACATTCTCAAAACCGATATCATTGCCTCCGGCGGTCAGGATCGATGTATCCGTTGACAGAGCTATCGCCGGAAGTCCCGGCCTGATCACATCATGTGACAAACGAATGACCATCTCTGCCGTCAGATGCTGGGCGTCAGCGGCGCTGCCGCCATTGCCACAGAATAATAATTTACCGCGGTTACGCAAAGAGGCTACGATCAATGATTCGGCCCGGAGGACCGCATCGGTACATGCCCCTATCGCTTTTTGTTTTATTTCTGCGCTGGCCGTAAGCTGGTTGGCTATAAACTTCTTTTTATCCATAGACCTTCATTTTTCTGAGTGGATCGCCTGAGATATTTCAGACATCAGCTCGGTACCCCCCGGATACTCAAGCACATTACCGGTAACAATAAATGATGCACCGGCGCGTACTTTTGCCGCAGCTACCGCCGGCGTTTTAATACCGCCACCCACGATAATAGGCAATGTACATGTCTTTGAGACGGATATGATAACTTCATCAGGGATGGTAAGGTCCGATCCGCTGCCACCTTCCAGATAAATCAGTTTAAAACCGAGATATTGTGCAGCGAGTGCGTGAGCTACAACGATATCCGGTTTGTCACGGGGAATCGGCATGGTACCGCTCATAAAGTGAGCAGATGTCGGTCGGCCCGAGTCGAGCAGCATGTAAGCGGTTGAGATCGTCTCAATACCTGTCCGGTAAACCAATGGTGCAGCCAGCACCTGACTGCCGATAAGGTGTTGGGCTTCCCGGCCGCTGATGAGCGATAGAAAAAGCATCGCATCGGCATTGGGCGTGATCTGGTGTACACTGCCGGGAAATAAAATGACCGGAATCGAATGATTATACTGTTTTAACTCAGCAACAAACTTTTCAAAGTCAGAACTGAGGATCAGACTACCGCCGATCAAAAAGCCATCAACCAGTGCTGCCTCGGCCTTCCTGACAAAAGCGGGCATTTTTTCCAAAGGCAGTTTGTCCGGATCGAGCAATACCCAGTAGGCAGCCCCTTTTTTGTCCCGTATCGCAATCTGCTGTTCAAATATCGTCATGACTTATTTTAATTTAGAGGAAATTGTTTTCAAACCACAGAGAACACGGAGTTAGATAAGATAGAAAGATCAAAGATCAAAAATTAAAAAATTATTGCCAGTTCGTACTCTGTTTTTTCATTTCCTCGTTATTAATTTCGAATTCCTAATTTCTAATTTGGACCCTGATCGCTCTGTGGTTTATTATTAAAAGCTTAATTTAAATAACTTTTGAAAAAAACCAAAAGGCGGGTTGAAAAATACTTGCATGAGTAATTGGCAAAGTGTAATGTTCAGGAGGAATAAGATATGTGTTGTATTTTTATTCAGCCGGATTAATTTACCATCGAATGGCACAAATGTAATTATACGATCGAAATTAAGCTATAGGGTTAATTCATTCGAATGAATAAAGAACATTTTACCCTTGCAACACAATCATTAGTAACTTCTTTAAATCCATGGATTTATCCGTGTTTTTCCATGGTTTGGTAAAAGAGCAGACTCTTAGGACACAGGAATGGTTATGAACGAAGAACAGCAGGATTTTTATCTGAAACTACGTAAAAAGATTGAAGGATACCTGGCAAAGCATCCGTCAAAATATTCTAATTATTTATTGCTGGCACCGGATCTGTTCCATCTGCTTGTCAGACTCAGCCTGGATCCGAGAGTACCCACCGGTAAAAAAGCAAAATTCGCCGCTGTCATTGCTTATTTCATTTCACCGATTGACCTGCTGCCGGAAGCGCTTTTGGGACCCCTGGGATATTTGGATGATATTGCCCTGACAGCTTATGTGATCAATGATTTTATCAATGAGACCGATTCGGCTATCGTGCGTGAGTTGTGGGCGGGGGATCAGGATATCCTCACGGTTGTAAAAAATATTATTACAGCCGCTGACAAAATGATCGGATCGGGATTATGGAAAAAATTGCGTCAAAAAATATAGCGGTGTTTCGCCTGCGGAATTATTAACCCTCACCCAGCCCCTCCCTGCTCGCAGGGAGGGGATTAAGCGGTGGGTAAAAATATACCGGTTGAACTGCACATGAAGGCAATAAAGCCAAAAGGTGATAAAGTTCTTTCCTGGTCACTTTGTCGCTTTGTTGCTCTAGCACTTCTTTTTGTCTCTTAGTACTGAACTTTGGATTAGACTATTTCATCTGGTTTGAAAAAGTAATTGATCTCAAACATCGCGCTATCTGGCGAATCGGAACCATGTACCACATTATGTTCAATATCGCTTCCGTAGGTTGCACGAATGGTCCCACCTTCTGCTTCGTCGGGATTTGTGTTGCCCATCATTCGTCGCCATTTCTCAATTATATTTGCACCTGACAGAACCATCAAAACTACCGGTCCTGAAGTCATATAAGAAATCAGAGATGAAAAAAACGTTTTGTGACGGTGGACATAATAGAAAGCTTCTGCCTGACGTTTATTCAGCAAACACATTTTTATCGCTGAGATATGGATACCTTCTGATTCAATACGCCCGATGATCTCTCCGATAAGTCCCCGGGATACGCCGTCAGGTTTAATAATTGCAAGTGTTTTTTCCATTTTTATTGGCCGGATTTTAACGCCAGCGCCAGACTCCCGGGCGCCTCGGCCGTGCGATAGGTTCATCTCTTTTTGTTATAATTACCGGCTGCGAAACCGATTTATCCGGATTCTGTATAACCGGAAAAATCGAACGCTTGGTTGGATGGATTTGAAATGCCTTTTCCGAGGCACGCAAGATTTCCGGATGCAGACCTTCGGAGGCAATCAGTTCGGTGTACTTTTTCCGTCCATCGACAATATCAGTCACATACGCGTTTATCTGGTCTTCTGAGTAAAAATTGTCAAGCCGGTATTGGGATAGTGGTGTTCCTTCCACATTCACGATCGATCGGGTCCCAAGAGTGCCTCTTTCATACGTATTGGTTTTCCTGAGATCGCCACGCTGGATAGCAGCCATGATATTGATCGGCACGCGTTCGGTTTTGCGGATAAGTTTTTTTTGCAATTGGCCATTTATATCAACGGTTTCGATGATCTCCCCCATACCACCGGTATTGTACATGTAAAATTTCACTTTCTCCCCATACTTGCTGGTCAGTGTCATGATGATATCATAAAACCGGTTTACTTTCCGGCCCCGTAAACCGATAATAAAAGGATCCGTACCGACGATGCGAACCGATTCTCCGGCTTTTTCAGGACTGGAGGCATAACTGTGTGTGGATTCACCCCAGAGATAAGCGAGTATACCCTGTTCAGCGGTCAACTCCTGGGCGAAGGGCATGATCGTATTTCTGCGGGTTATAAAAGCAAATATCAGCCCGTCCATACTCTCCAGCGAGGGGAGGTCAATACTCGGGGCACTGATGCCGATAAGCTTGCCTTGCTGACGGACGCGCAGTTTGTCTCTGAACACCACCGCACGGCCATTGCCGCACAGGCTTTCATCCAGAAAGTCCACTTTTCCATCGGCTGAAAGCATGATATTTTCCAGCAATGCGGATTTATCGGTCAGCGCATTATGCATCGCTTCCTGCTGCTCGGGGGTGACATCGGTTTTAACATAAAAATTATTTTCCGATCCTAAAGCAGATCCGTCCTTGCACAAAAAGGTGATATCATCCTGGCAGACTTCTGTTTTTTCACCCCGCATTGGATCCAGCCCTAGCTGATGACAGGACCAGGTGGATTTCCCCGTAGCCGTCATTCCAAAGAGAAAAACCCCGTAGCGTTTCAACTTGTTTTCGTGAATATCACGTACCGTAACGATTTTAGAACCTGAGTGTAATCCAAGCATTCCCTCTTCATCGGCGCACCACATGGCCTGACGCAGGAATCCTTTTTTGTCTTCTCCAATATAGTCCGTGCCGAGGGCAATGTTGAGGTTGTATTCAGGCATTGAGAGAATTTGCTGCCGCAGTGCATGTTCCTCCGGAATATGGATCATCCGGATGTGGGGTCCAGGCCGGTTGCCAGGTGGAAACATGGTGCTTGCCCACATATATGCGAGGCGAACATTCTTCGGATCAGCGGTGCTGACATACAGGTCGCATATTGGATTGAAGCGATCATTCTGCGCCATCTGACGGCGGATATGGATAAAAGGAAGTGTTTTCATCCAGTGCAGTACATGATTTAGCTCATCAGGTGCATTCGCAATCAGACGCAGTTGGTCATTTGTCGGTTTAGGTAGACGAACTTTTTCGCTGCCCAGATAAACCGTTTTCGGTGCAAGCCGGCTCGAAACTTTTGAAGTCCATACATAGGAACCAAACTGGGTTTTATTGGCAAATTGACGCGATTTTGATTCAAGCCACGACATATCCACAGATTCTATGTTCTTCCCCTCCAAGAGAGGCAATAATTGTCGGTAAAAAGTGTCGTAAAATGAAAGATCATACGGGTCAGTTGCCATAAATCATGTCCTGTCTGTCAGATTATAAGATTTCATTTTTTCGAGAATTAGCTTATCGATGGTTTCTATGCTTGCACTGCCCGTGTTCACGGCAAAGGTTTCACAAACCGATAATAATTTTGAATACTGCTGTTTTTCTATTTCTATTCTTTCCGGGGTGTGCACAAGTATGTGTGGGTTATAATATGCCTGAGCACCGCCGTCAGATCCTTCAGTTCCGGATTCGAGCCAGGAAATAGCATCATCTGCGTCAATTTTTTTCATGGTCTCACCTGACGGGGTATTTCGAAGTAAAAACAGGAAACGCAGATCTATCCGTTTTACATGTTTCTGCATACCACCGAGCCAGTATGGATCAAAAAGAACATGGGCATGATCTGATCCAATGAAACAGTAGGGCGCACCTTTATCCAAAGAACATTCTTCTTCTAATCCGCAGTTTCGATTCGTACAAAATTCCCGGGTGGTTACTACGTTTTCGCACCTGGACCGCTCAAGCAAGTCGTTAAGTTTGCCGTTATAGATAACATTGTTGGACGGAAGATATACTTTTCGTTCGGGTGCATCCGCTGCAGCTATGCCACCGCCATAGCGTAAAAAAACCAGATCCGGAGCGTGGAAAGCGATTTCATCATGTTTCATCAAACGGTAAAACAGATTGCTTTTTTTTGCTCCTTTTGGTCCGATCAGACCAAAGCCGATACCGGCGACATCACCGGTCATTGCACGTACCGCATGCAGGTCAAAAGCACGTTGCCCGAGATCGGCCACCATACCAAGAGCCACAGATCGTATTGATTTATAATAATCGGTATTAAAAATCACAGCGGTGGCACTTTCAGAGTGATAAAAAATATATGGATCACGACCTATTGCACCATCAACGGCATAGATGATCCCGTGCGGTTCGATATCTGCTTCGAGTTGTGCGGGATACCAGTTCTCGACCCAAAAATCATACAGATGATTCAGGTTAGTCCGGAGTTGGATGATTATGCCGTTAATATTGGCATTCCATTCATAGTAGTGGTCATATTTGAGTTGTGCTTCGGCTTCGCCGACCAGTGCATGTCGTTTATCCATGGTTATGTAGGTATCACGTGATATATCGTTTCGAACGCGCGTTTGGTAATTATTAAGCCGGACTTTACGCTCCCGCACCGGTGTTTTCAGCTTACCAAGTGCATCGGTGATCCGAATCATACCGCGTTCCAGATTCTCAAGGGAACTGGCATAAGAAATCCTGATATTCTCGTCAGCACCAAAGGCGGCACCCGGGATGAGAGCCACATGCGCCTGCCGCAGGAGATAATACGCCAAACCGTACGAATTCCGGATAATTGTCCCTTCGTACTGCTTGCCATAAAAGCTGACTTACGTTAGGGAATACATAAAATGCGCCCTGGGGATGCTGACAGCTAATACCCGGTATTTGCTCAAGCTTGTGCAATATAAAATTTCTGCGTCTTTCAAATTCCGCACACATTCGGGTGATTTCATATTGTGGACCTTTAAAAGCCGCAAGACTTGCATGCTGAGAGATCGTGGAAGCATTGGAGGTGCTGTGACTCTGGATGATATTGGCGGATTCAATAATTTCCCGGTCACCAGCGGCGTATCCGATCCGCCAGCCGGTCATGGCATAGGCTTTGGAAACACCATTAATAACAATGGTGCGTTGTTTCATGGCCTTGTTGATGGCTGCAAAACTGAAAAAGCGAAAGGTATCAAAGGTAAGCTTTTCATAAATTTCGTCTGCGATGACCAGAATATCCTCACGCTCAATAACCTCCGCCAGTGCCTCCAATTCATCCTTGGAATAAGCCATTCCGGTCGGGTTTGAAGGGTTGCAAAGAATAAGCGCGCGGGTACTGGCTGAAATGGCATCATGTAATTGATCGGGCATTAATTTGAATCCGTTTTTTTCCAGGGCATTTATGATGACCGGCCTGCCGTCGGCAAGTTGGACCATCTCAGGATAGGAAACCCAGTAAGGTGCGGGAATAATAACTTCATCACCCGGATTGACAGTGGCCATGATGATGTTCAGAAGGCTATGTTTGGCACCGTTGGAAACGATTATTTCCTCCGGATGATATTCCAGACGCTGGTCTTCTTTCAGCCTTTCGGCAATGGCCTCGCGCAACTCATAGAGACCTTTATTGAGGGTATATTTGGTAAGATTTTCGTCGATCGCCTTTTTAGCGGCATCTTTGATAAACTGAGGCGTTGGAAAATCGGGCTCTCCCACGCTCAGATCAACGACGTCAATTTTCTCGCGTTTCATCATAATCGCCTTAGCGGCGATTTTTATGGTTGGAGAAATATTTATCTTTGATACACGTTCGGATTTCACACAAAACCCCCGGTTATTCGTCTCTTTCCAATTTATCCTTGAGGATCTTCTTCAGATCTGCACCGGTCAGCGATTCGATTACATCGGGCAATTGTGAGATGATCTCGGTGATTTGTCCGGTTAATTTGGAGGTACCCAGTTTACCGTCATTTTCGATCATAACAATTTTATCGATTTTTGACAACGGTTCCGATATAGGCTCTGGCGATTTCAGGCATTTTGTCCATGATCATCTGATAGAGTGCAGCCTGATTGTAATTTTCGAAGGATTTTGCACGTTCAGCAATGGTTTCTGCCTCGGCTTCTCCGACCAGTTTAATTTTTTCCGCAGCAGTGGCGTTTTCTGATTTTGCCGCTTCACGCTTGCCTTTGGATTCCGCTTCGAGCCGGTATCGCTCTGCATCTGCATCCATCATTACCTGCTTCTTGCGCGCTTCCGCAGGCTTGAGCACATTGGCATCCAGTTCTTTCTGTTTGCGATCTATGTGGAGCGCTTCCAGTTTTATCGCTTCGGCCATTTCAACCTGCTTGACGGCATATTCTTCTTTTGTCAATGATTGCTGAATCTTGAATCGTTCCAATTCATAGGCCATATCAGCCTGTGCTTTCTTTTTGTTCACATCGACCTGAGATTCGGCTTTTTTGGCCTCATTGTGCCAGGACCGGGCCGCTATCTCGGCATCGGCAGTCAATCGTGCGATCTCACCCTCTTTACGGGCTTCAGCTGTTTTGATGGCAACGGCTTTATCCTTCTCCGACTGTTCGACTGCGGCCTGATATTTGGCGGCTGCAATTTGTGGTTTACTAAGCGCATCCATATATCCCTGCATATCGGTTACATCCTGGAGTGCAAATGACTTCATGACCAGTCCCAGATCGGAAAGCTCTTTCTGGACACCCCGGTGAACCATTTCAGCCAGATCTTTCCGGTTGGTAATGATTTCCTCAATCCTCATGGTACCCAATACTTCACGGACATGCCCCTCCAGTATGGTCTGTGTCACTTCCTGAATGCCTTCCCGGCCGGTACCTAAAAAATGGGTTGTTGCCAGATAAATGGCGTAATCGGTGGTATCAATCGAAACCTGCGCTGCATATTCAGCTATGATCGGTATTCCATTCTTGGTAATAATCTCAGGGCTTTTTAAGTGAATGGGGATAACTTCAATTTTGAGTTTCTCGGTATGCTCGGTCAATGGATTTACAAATGTACCGCCGCCGATGCGGAATCGAAATCCGATCTCTTTTTGCGTCTGATCAGGTAAAGTGACGAAATTTCGTTTTCCACCGGAAATGATCAATATTTCATTTGGTCCTACTTTCCGGTACTGAATACGGTAGAGAACAATTGTAGCGGTAATTATTAAGACTATCCCTAGTAATATGGTAAGGGGAATTAATTCCATTTTGACCTCCTGTCATTATATCGAATTTATGGAGATGATTCTGAAAGGTGAGAGATGATTAGGCCATGTAAATATAAAAGCATAGATAAAATTTCTGATTTGATATCTTTGTGAATTTAAGCACTGAGCGGTTAGGTTTCAATCGAATTAATGACAAACTTTATCCTGTATATCATAATGACTGCAGGATAAATTTTAATGATGTGTTATATACGTGAGGAAAAGGTTATTTTTGTCTCGATTCCGTCCAGGATTTGACGAATGCGGAAATTTGTTCTTGGCTGGTCGGCGTAATGTTGATAAATTCGCAGCCTGCACCGACATGTTCAAAAATATCATGCGGCAGAACCCACTTTATTTCAGCATCGATGTTTACCAGAAATCTCAGTGAAAAAGGCGCCTCGATCTGCAGGATGATGACACGCTCACCTTTGTGTATTTTTTGTATATTCTCTTCATCCAGTGTGAACTGAATTCCACCTTCGCTCAGATTGAGAATATAGGTCTTGAAGGCACGTTCCTGAACGCCCGGAATACCCAACATGGCGATGACGCCATCCTCGAGGGTAAAAATCGCACGTTTAAATTTACGCCGGTCTTCATACATGTCTGATTTTGTCATTAGAAAGTCCTGAATTAAATATAATTTCAAACTTAACAAAACAATTTTATTCGATGCAATTGCCAAAACATATATTATGCCTAATTATCTTGTGATTATTTACGCAATAGGGAGAAAGATGAGAAAAGTTGTCCGATTTATAAATTGATTGGTTATTACCGGGATTCGGTGACCTTGATCTTTTGTATAGCCCGAAGCAGATCCCGCCGGGTGATTTGACCAACGAGTTTTTCGTTTTTTACCACCAGCAATCGCCTGTGATTGATCTTGAGGAATTTATCAGCCACGGTAAAAATATCGAGGTCGGGGCTGATCGTGACGACTTTTGTCGTCATAAAATCTGAAACTTTGCCGGTGGGAAGCCCGCTATAGGAGACATGCACCAGCGTTCTGAGACAATCCTTCTCAGACAAAACCCCGACCAGGTTTCCCTTTCCGTCTAACACGGCTGCACCGGTGATCTTCTTATTGATCATAATATCAATGGCATTGTACACGTCCATGTCGGGTGTTAGGGTGACAAACGATTTGTCCATATAATCGCTTACATGTGGTGTTACGTGCATGATTTCCTCCGGTTTTGATTTTTAATGATTTGTTTACAAATCGTAACGGTGGGTTAATTTTAAGCGTAAATATATGATAAAGGTGCACTAAGAGCAATGGATATCGTTAAAAAGGGATCAAGTTGATTGGATCGTTTTTCCCGTCAGAGTAATCAGAGATACCTCTGATGGTACACCAAGCCGAAGTGGCGGTCCCCAGTATCCGGTTCCCCGATTGACATAGATCCAGGTGTTTTTGTATTTATGTAATCCGGTAACATAGGGTTGCGAAAGCGTTACCAGATAACTCCAGGGAATATACTGCCCACCATGGGTATGACCTGATAATTGCAAATGAAAGCCGGCATCAGCCGCGGCAAATATATTTTTCGGTTGATGAGCCAGCAATATCTTTAAGTCAGATTCAGGGGCTCCGGCAATCGCCCGGTGTGGATCAGAAATATGTTCGGGAATAAAGGACTTTGCCGAATAATCCGTAACACCTGCAAGGACTAAAGAACGGTCATTTCTTGTGATTGTTGTATGACCATCGATCAACGGATAAAATCCCAATTTTTCCACATGTTTTATCCAGGCGAGGGCACCTGAATAATACTCGTGGTTTCCGGTGATAAAATAGATTCCGTCACCGGCATGCAGATCCTGTAATGGGGCAACGTCATGCTGCAATCCGGCCACACTGCCATCTACCAGATCACCCGTGAAAACGATCATATCAGCCCCAAGTTGGTTGACCTGATTTACAACAGATTTCACGAAACCCTCCTTGATGGTCGGACCCACGTGTAGATCAGAGAACTGAGCGATCTTGTAACCCTCAAAATCCGGAGGCAGACCGGCAATAAAAATATCTATTTTTTCCAATGATGCCTGCCTTCGGGCCTCATAGAATCCATAGCCGGAAAAAAGTACAGATGCGCCGAACATCGAAAAATTTACCGAGTTCGATAGAAAACGGCGACGCTCGGGGTCGAAGGCTGGTTTATAAACCCTGTTTATTTTTCGTGTCACTGTTTTAATTCCAATTACCATGTCTCTAACCAGAACAAATGTGATTAATAAAGAGAAGAAACCCATTTCGAGATATGCGATCCAACCGATAATATCTGTAATTATACCTTCGGTAAAAATCATCCGTGAAATAAAAGAGAGCGGGCTGAACAGGGGCAGGCACAAAATCAGGATCCACAGCAACCGTTTTATATGTGCCCGAAATTTTGCCGGACGTATCAGTCTCCAACCCACATAAAAATGTGCGGCGAGTAAAATCGTGGTCAAAATCGTGAAAAACAATATAAATGTCCATATTTCCTGCCGCATATTCACCCTACCTGTTTATTCGGTATAACAAGAATAATTCGTTCCGAAGATTTAATGGACGTTTTGCAAACGATTATGCCTACCATTTGATCTCTTTTTGATCCCGAAAAAATTTTCCATGCGGCCCCCCTTCTTGAAGTAAAGCCAGCCAAACGGCCGTTTCGGCCCCCTTTTCAGGTGAACGGGGAGCATTCCGACCACCCATGTCCGTTCTCACCCATCCCGGACACATACTGTTGATGAGAATATTATCACCCTGTACCTCGGATGCCAGAATACGCGTTATCGCGTTTAGCGCAACTTTGGAGATACGGTATCCGGGATTTCCACCCGAGATTTCATTTATGGCTCCCATGCCACTGGAAAGATTTACAATCCGACCATAATTTTGCTTACGCATGATAGGAATGGCATGTTGGCACAGTGTAAATGGACCAATGACATTTGTCAGGAAAGTCTCCTGAATCACAGCAGGCTTTGTATCCAGGCCATCCCGGTCATTCTTTAAAAAAATAGCGGCATTGTTGATCAAAATATCCAGCCGATTAAATGTTTGTTCTATGGTTGCGAATGCCTGCTCAATACTCTCTGAATTTGTCACATCAAGAGCCAACGGTGTCACCGGCAGATTTTCTTTTCGCAGTTCAGTCTACTGCCTCTTCTGCTTTTTCATAGGTTCTGGCAGAAACCACTACATGAATATCTTTTGCTGCCATTTGGCGGGCAATTTCGAATCCGATCCCGCGATTTGCACCGGTGATAAGTGCAATGCGCTGCATACTTAATGATCTCCCTGCTTCTCGGTTAGAATGACTTTTAGATCAATCAGACGTGTCAAACGTAAAATCTTAACCGTCGATTGAATGCCAATGATACGGTCAGTCAGCAGACGTTGCAAGTCATCTATACCAGCAATTTGCTGTCCGTCAAACTCAAATAGAATATCCCCGGGGAGCAAACCGGCCCTTTCGGCAGGGCTGTCTTTTTCCACGGAAATAATCTGCACCCCGCTGGCTGTGGTAAGATTATAGTATCGGACGATGCGTTGATGTACTTTGACAGATTGTCCGGCAATACCCAGATAACTGCGACGGACCTTACCGTATTTCAGCAACTGTGCCGATATGAGTTTTGCAGTGTTGATACCCACAGCAAAACATATTCCCTGACCAGGGATAATTGCAGCAGAATTTACACCTATAACCACACCGGCTGAAGTGACCAGAGGACCACCGGAATTTCCCGGATTCAGGGCAGCGTCGGTCTGGATTACATTATCGATCAATCGCCCGCTTTTTGCACGCAGGGAGCGGCCTAAAGCGCTGACGACGCCGCTTGTAACGGTGCACTGAAATCCAAACGGATTTCCGATTGCTACGACCAGCTGTCCAACCTGAATTTTGCTTGAATCGCCAAGTTCGGCCACCATTATTTCAGGAGCGTCGATACGCAACACCGCAAGATCAGTATCAGGATCATCACCAATGATTTCACCATTGAACTGACGTCCGTCCGAAAGAGAAACAATGGTTTTGCGCGCCCCGTGTATGACATGGCTGTTGGTCAGAATAAATCCGTCGGGTGTAAAAATAAAACCGGAACCGGATGAAGGACTGCGGCGAAACGCGTCGATTTTTACTACGGAAGGGCTGATGCGCGATGCAACCGAAACCACAGCCTTTGAATAGGCATCAAGCAGTTGACTATCCCCATCGGTAACCGCTTTTTGTTCAATCAAATCAATTTGCGAAATTTCATCGTTTAACCAGGATATCATTTTATGGCTCCACATGTCAACTTATCAATAAAAACAGCTTGTTCTGTTTCGGATCAAATGTTTCATCAGAAATATTCAACATCGGCTTTTTGTGTTATATTCCATTTATCCCTAAATTATTTTACAGTATTGCACCTTATGTACTATATTTGTATAATTTATACCTGTACAATCAAAGTGATCAAGTAGATACCAAAAAGGAATATAGTACCTTTATTGAAACTAAAGGATAAATTAATGCCGCAGGCGAAGTACAATTGTCCGGTGGAGGCGACCCTGGATGTCATCGGAGGGAAATGGAAGGCTCTAATACTCTGGCATCTCAAGGGTAATATTCGCAGATTTGGTGAACTTCGCCGGCTGATACCCGGAATCACACAAAAGATGCTGACCCAGCAACTCCGCGAATTGGAGCGGGATGGATTGGTGAGGCGGGTTGTGTATGCTGAAGTGCCACCTAAAGTTGAATATTCACTGACGGAACAAGGCGAATCGCTTCATCCCGTCCTGGATGAAATGTGCAACTGGGGCACAAAATTTATTGGTTCAGTCTAACTAAATAGTAAAAGATCTGGAGCCAAATGGAACTACCAATATTGAAACAGGCCGCAACGGTTGGGGTTATTGCTCCAGCCTACATTCCCGTAAAGGAGAGACTTGCGCGCGGGATATCATATCTGGAAAACCGGGGGATGCGGGTTAAAAGGGGAAATAATTTGATGCAAACCCATGGATACTTTGCAGGTAATGATTCACAGCGGTTGTCGGATCTGCATCAAATGTTCTCCGACCCGGAAGTCGATCTGATCATTTGCGCCCGGGGTGGTTGGGGAGGATTGCGCATGGTTGACAAAGTAGACTACAATCTGCTTAGAAACCATCCCAAACCGCTGGTCGGTTACAGCGATGTGACCACCCTGCAACTTGCGATCTGGTCGATGACCGGCCTGCCATCTTTTTCCGGTCCAATGGTGGCTGTCGAAATGGGCAAGGGTATTGAAACCTTTACTGAGACCCATTTTTGGGAACAATTGTATAACCAATCCTCTGAATATGTTCTGTTTCTGTCAGAATGCGGCGGTTATGCACTGACCGGCGGTAAAGCACAAGGTACCTTGCTGGGTGGCTGTTTATCCATGGTGGCCGGACTGCTGGGGACACCCTTTTTCCCGGACCTTACAGATGCCATTCTTTTTCTCGAAGACATTGGTGAAAAGCCTTATAAGATCGATCGTTATCTGGCACAACTTTCCCAGGCAGGTGTTTTTGATAAAATCGGTGGTCTGATTCTGGGTACGTTTATTGATTGCGAAGAGGAACCCGGGGAGGTTTCTTTTACACTGACAGAAATTTTTAAGGATTATTTTGGGCAGATAAATATACCGGTTATTTTGGATTTCCCTTATGGTCATGGTGCCAGAAAAGTTACCATGCCGATAGGCAGTATTGCGGCACTTGATGCGACCAGGAAGTAAAATTACATTCCGGAATACATTTAGAATTTCGTGATAAAAAAATAGATGTAATGCCTATTGAACGAATGTATAAAGATAGTTAAATTAAATACTTAATCGCGAGAAAAAATGGTTCATAAAAATCTTGCCGTTTTTGCTTCCGGGCGGGGGAGTAATTTTCAGGCGATTTTAAAAAAGATATCCAGCGGATGGATACCTGCATCGGTAAATCTCTGTATTACAAATAATCCGGCGGCAGGTGTAATTGAACTTGCGGAAAAGCATAATATAACGGTTAAGATCGATAAATCCGAAAGCGATGCCGGATGCGAAGGCGTTTAATGATTTGATATTACACGAACTGATACATTTAAAGATTGATTATATTGTACTTGCCGGTTATCTCAAATTGATCGGAAGACAGATCGTAGAAAGATTTGAGAACCGGATCATCAATATACATCCTGCGCTCTTGCCCGCCTTTGGGGGTAAAGGCATGTATGGCCATCACGTGCATCAAGCGGTCTTCGATAGCGGCGTGAAGGTTAGTGGTGCGACTGTACACCTTGTAAATTCGGAGTATGATGCCGGACCGATCGTCTGCCAGAAATCCGTGGATATATCGGATGTCAAATCACCTGAAGAGATTGCAGCGCGTGTTCTCAGGATTGAACATGAAATTTTTCCCCAGGCCGTAAAATTGCTGGTGGAAGGAAAGTTAAACGTGAAAGGAAAACGGGTTGGCATCGTCGAATAGCAGCCATGTAGTCCCCCTGAGAAGAGCTCTCATAAGTGTTTATAAAAAGGAGGGTATGGTCGCGCTGGCAAAACACCTGGTAAGAAACGGGGTCGAAATTATCACTTCCGGAGGAACGCAGAAGGCGCTGAAAGAGGCAGGGGTAGAGACCAAATCCGTTTCACAGATCACCCGGTTTCCGGAAATGCTGGATGGGCGGGTTAAGACGCTTCATCCATTGATATTTGGTGGAATCCTACATAAAGAGACACCTGAGCATCTAGGTCAACTGGAAAAACATAGTATTGCGCCGATAGATCTTGTCATCGTCAATCTTTATCCTTTTGAAGAAACCATTGCACAGGAAAATTGTACGCTTTCGGATGCGATCGAAAAAATCGACATCGGTGGACCTTCGCTGATCCGCGCAGCTGCAAAAAATTTTAACTACAAGACTGTCATAGTTGATCCCGATCAATATCTGGCCCTTATGGCTGAGGTGGATGAAAATGGCGGTGGAACTTCTGAGATTTTTAGGTATAAATGCGCGATACGTGCGTTTGAGCATACCGCCCGTTATAATGCCTTGATCGGTGACTACCTGAAGGCGCAGGAAGGAAGTGAATCAGATCTGGTGACCGAGTTCACCCTGCAGGGTAAAAAACTGCAGGATCTGCGATATGGGGAAAATCCGCATCAAAAAGCGGCTTTTTATGTTTCTGGGCAGAAAAGACCATTGAATGATTTTAAGCAGCACCATGGAAAAGAGCTGTCTTACAACAATATCCTGGATCTGGATGCTGCATTAGGCATGGTGCAGGAATACTCGGATGAACCGCTCTCCGTAATTGTAAAACACAATAATCCATGCGGTGCTGCGCAGGACCTGGATTTATTGACCAGCTATAGAAAAGCACTTTCCACTGATCCGATTTCGGCATTTGGGGGGATCGTCGGCTTTAACCGTCCGGTCGATGAAACGCTTGCACTGGAAATGAAAAATCATTTTTTTGAATGTATCATCGCCCCGGGATTCAGCGATGATGCATTGGAGATATTGACGAAAAAGAAAAACCTTAGGTTAATTACCTGCGATATGGATCAAAAGGCCGATTTATTTCAGATAAAAACGGTAAGAGGCGGATTTCTTATTCAATCCAGCGATAATTTATTGATTGACATACGTCAGTCAAAAGTTGTATCAAAACGCAAACCGACTGAATCGGAGTGGCAGACACTGGCGTTCTCCTGGCGGTTGTCCAAACATGTGCACTCAAATGCCATCGTATTTGCCAGTGATAATAAGCTTGCCGGCATTGGGGCCGGTCAAATGTCGCGGGTTGATGCTGCCGAACTGGCTATCGCAAAAGCAGCGAAGACGGATAATGTTCTTACCGGCTCGGTCGTCGCTTCCGATGCTTTCTTTCCGTTTAGAGATGGGATTGATGTGATTGCCAAAGCGGGTGCCACAGCAATTATTCAGCCGGGTGGATCGGTCCGTGACGAAGAAGTTATCACCGCGGCCGATGAGCATGATCTTGCGATGGTCTTCACGGGTTACAGGCATTTCAGACACTAATATATTCGGAGAAAAAATTAATGGCATTCAAGTTTCTCAATCTGCTCTCAACGGATCTGGGAATTGATCTGGGTACAGCAAATTCGCTGATTTATGTCAACGGAAAAGGTATCGTGGTTAACGAACCATCCATTATCGCCCTTGAGGAAGAAACAGATAAAGTGGTCGCGATCGGCAATGAGGCCCGTGAAATGGTCGGAAGAACGCATCGGGATATCATGACCATCCGGCCGCTGAAAGACGGCGTAATTGCTGATTTTGAGGCTACCGAAATCATGATGCGCGAATTCATAAAAAAAGCGGATGTCAATCGGATGTTGATTGGCCGTATTGTCGTTGATGTACCTTCAGGTATAACAGAAGTTGAAAAGCGAGCCGTGCGTGATTCGGCCGAACGTGCCGGTGGCCGTGAAGTCCATCTGGTCCCGGAGGCAATGGCTGCGGCAATCGGCGTCGGTCTGGATATCGGCCATCCGATAGGCAATATGATTGTTGATATCGGTGGCGGGACTTCAGAAATAGCGGTAATCTCACTCAACGGTATTGTCGACCATGCTTCCATTCGTGTCGGTGGTGACGAGATGAACCAGGCTATTATGAATTTTTTCAAGAAGAATTACAATCTGCTGATCGGAGAGACAACCGCGGAAAATATAAAATGTACAATCGGCTCAGCAATGCCTCTTCCTGAAGAAATTAAAACCGAAGTCAAAGGGCGCGATTTGGTTGATGGCATCCCAAAAACCATAGAAATATCTTCTGTCGAAATCCGCGAAGCACTTAACGAGGCGATTCAGATGATTGTTGAAGCGGTGAGACTCTCACTGGAACGAATTGCACCTGAACTGGCATCTGACATTTTGGACCGTGGAATTATTTTAACCGGTGGTGGAGCATTACTGAAAAATCTCGATGCGCGTATGCGCGAAGATACCTCACTTCCGGTACACCTTGCCGATGATCCCTTGACCTGTGTGGTGCGCGGATGTGGTAAAATTATCGAAAATTTTGAGATGTATGAAAAAGTTCTATTAAAACAGCGCCGGATGTAAATCATAATGTGCGCACAGAGATCTTTATAGACTGTGATTAAGTTACTCAATCTATTTGTCGAAGTCCGGGATGCTTTTATTCTTTTTCTGTGCATCCTGGTCTCCTCTGTTTTGATCATTACCAGCGATAATGCTCTGGTTGGGCCCTTCCGCAGCCTTGCGCTGAACACCCTCGGGGAGTTCGGCGGATTTTTTTTCAAGATAGGATCCTATTTTAGATTGAGCGAACAAATATCAGAACTACAAACGGAGAACGCCAGGCTTGCCTATGAAAATATGCAAATGGAGGATGCGCTTCTTGAAAATATCCGGTTGCGTGTATTACTCGGTTTCCGTGAAAAATCAGATTTTGATTTAATACCGGCTGAAATTATCGGGCAGAGCCCTCACATGGTGTATAATGGATTCATTCTTAACGAGGGGCTAAACCGGGGGGTGGAGAAAGCCGATGCGGTACTGACGGCTGAAGGACTTGTGGGTAAAATAGTCGTTGTGGAACCGGATAAGTCCATTTGTCAAATTCTTTTGGACAGAAACAGCCGTGTAAGTGCAAAGATTCAGCGTAACCGTGAGCAGGGGATCGTTTCCTGGGACGGCGGTGCACAACTTAAGATACTCTATATGGCAAAAACCATCGATGTACTTGTTGGTGATGTGGTCGTTACTTCCGGTTATAGTCAGATCTTTCCTGAGAATATAAAGATCGGTCTGGTTGTTAATGTATCAAAGGAAACAGAAAATATGTTTCAGGAAATCAATGTACAGCCGGCGGTAAACTTTCATCGTCTCGAAGAAGTACAGATCGTCCGAAAGGCAGAGGGTAATGCCCAGTGAACGACAATATAGTTACCTTCAAATCGTCATAATCGGAATTTGTGCCCTGATCCTTCAGATTGGATTTGTCCCATTGCTGGAAATTGGTGTATGGCGCCCTGATCTGGTTGTGTTAATTGTTATTTATGCTGGTTTTAAATTGGGTGTCTCGCCGGGGACCTTGACGGGTTTTTCCCTTTGTTTGGTCGCCGATTTTTTTGGCCCGGGTCCTGTGGGTATATCAGCTTTGGGCGGATCTATCGTCGGATTCCTCGCCGGCCAGTTGCGATCCATAAAGCTGGCGTATAATGCACAGCTCCTGACAGGTATTCTCTTGATATTAATAAACGGGTTGATATTCTTTGCTATTTATCATTTACAGACTGAGGCCACCTATCTCTATCTGGTGCTTAGCCGTGTTTTTCCGAATACGATCTATACATTTGTGATCGGCTTTTTCTTATCCCTGTTTTTTCGTTCAAAGTTGGAATCTATTTAGCAAATGGTCGAATTATCAAGAAGGGATCTAAAACAGCGTAAATATATCTATACCGCTGTGATTCTGATTTTTTTCTTTTTCCTGTTCATCGGTTTCTTTCGGGTTCAGGTTTCCGGATCGGAGCGTTATTATGAGATGTCCCTGGATAATAGTATCCGTCAATTAAAAGATTATCCTGAACGGGGAACAATCAGAGATATTACCGGACGAATACTCGTAGATAATCGCCCATCATTTATCGTTTCAGTTATTCCAAAACAATTATCAAGACAAACCCTTACCCACCTCGCAGAAATCATACAGGAAGAACCAGCTTCAATACTGGAAAAGATCAAAGGCAAATTTTCTTTCCGTCCGGTAATCATTAAGAGGGATCTGGATTATCAGACAGTGGTCACGCTGGAGGAAATTAGGTTGGATTTACCTGGTGTAATGCTGGAGATCGAGAGTAAGAGATATTATGCAGATGAAGTTAATTCTCCGCATTTATTTGGATACGTTGGCGAAGTTTCTCAGACTGAAGCCGAAAGCCGCAGAGAATTGGAGCCCGGAGAAATGATCGGGAAATCGGGGATTGAACAAAAGTATGATACGAATTTGCGGGGGACCAAGGGAATACGTTTTGTAAGGGTCGATGCCGAAGGTCGCGATTTGGGTGTATTTGATCTTGAGCGGAACATTCGTTCTGTACCGGGAATGGATCTATATCTGACCTTAGACTATAAATTTCAACAATTTGCCGAATCCCTGATGGTCGATAAACGTGGTGCAATTATTACCCTTGATGTTCGCGATGGTGGAGTTCTGACTTTTGTATCCAAACCAGATTACGATCCAAGGTTGCTCACCGGAAAGATTACCGCGGAAGTATGGAATTCTCTGCAGAGTGACTCTTCAAATCCGCTCTATAATCGGGTAATTCAAAGTCGATATCCTCCTGGCTCAACGTTCAAACTTGTGGCGGCGATCGCTGCCTTGCAGGAGAAAATCATAACCCCCACTGGAAGTCCTATTGTCCGGGGTACTTTCGACTCGGAAGAAAAACGATCCACTGCTGGAACACAAAAGGACATGGTGAAATTAATCTGCTGCAGGCGATCAAAGGATCTTGTAATGTGTACTTTTACAAACTTGGTTTGGAAATTGGCCTTGAAACCTGGGCAGAATATTCAAAAAAGATGTTTTTCGGAGAACTGACTGGCATTGACCTGCCAAATGAAAGTGACGGTTTGGTGCCTACCGTAGGATATTTCAACCGTATCTATGGACTGAACGGGTGGACCAAAGGTAACCTGGCAAACCTGGCAATCGGACAGGGGGAGCTGCTGACCACGCCGCTTCAAATGGCTCAGTTTGCCATGATTTTAGCCAACAAGGGGGTCATTTACCGCCCGCATATCGCTGCATATCTGTTCGACCGCAAGAGCAATCGCAGAACAGATTTCCCATTACAGTCAAATTATGTCAACGATATTTCCGACGAAGTGTATGATCTGATTAGGACCGGTATGCGTATGGTTGTTGACGGTGGAACCGGGTGGCGGGGCAGTGTACCAGGTGTTGCGGTTGCCGGAAAAACAGGCACCGCCCAGAACCCACACGGAGAGGACCATGCCTGGTATATCGCCTTCGCTCCGTATGAAAATCCGGAACTGGCCATAGCCGTCATAATCGAAAATGGCGGTGGAGGCGGCGCGGTTGCTGCACCAATCGCGGAACAATGCATGGAATATTACTTCTACGGAAAAATTCTTCCGCGGAATGTGCAAAAAAAAGATACGGTTAACGTAACCGATAGCCTGCAGAATGTAATGCCGATTGACCTGAATTCGATCGCACCCATACAAGTTTCATTGCCGGATACCCTGTAATATGTTTTTGAAATACGATATTATTACATCAGTCATTGTCATTATTTTAATTGCCATCGGAACGATTGCCATTTATAGTGCGACTTATGTGGCGGATATCGATGCCGGTAATTACTTTGTCCGACAGATATTATGGGCGGCAACAGGTCTGATCTTTATGTTTTTGACCAGTATAATGCCGATGCGTTTGATCAATCGCTTTACCTATTGGCTTTATAGTCTCTCCATATTTTTATTGGTGATGGTGTTTTTAATCGGAAAAGTAGGGCAGGGCGCTGAGCGGTGGCTTGTGCTGGGGCCCATCCATATCCAACCGTCCGAATTGGCAAAACTTGCGACTGTACTGGCGGTGAGTAAATTCCTTTCTGATAAATATGCGGATGTAAATCAGGTAAAATATTTTCTTATTTCCATCTCATTGATCCTGCTGCCTTTTCTGTTGATTGCACGACAACCGGATCTGGGAACGGGTCTGGTTTTTATGGCATTGACGATTCCCCTGCTTTTCTGGGCAGGATTGAATTGGTTTGCGATTTTTACCATTCTAACCCCTGTCCTGACGATGATATTATCCTTTAATTTCTGGGCATTTCTCATTTTTATGATAAGTCTTACCCTGGTCCTGATTTATTCACGCAAAAAGCCTGCAATTCTGGTAGCGGTATTTTTACTAAACATCGTCGTGGGGATTGTTACACCGAATTTGTGGAATCAGCTCCGCCCTTACCAGCAGAAAAGAATTCTTACCTTTCTAAATCCGGAGCAGGATCCTAAAGGAGCCGGTTACCAAATTATTCAATCGCAGGTAGCGATCGGCTCGGGAGGGATTTCAGGTAAAGGATATCTGCATGGTTCGCAGACACATCTTCGTTTTTTACCCGCACAACACACCGATTTTATATTTTCGGTGATTGGTGAAGAGTTCGGTTTTGCTGGTGTCAGTATCGTTTTGCTCCTTTTTTTGATTCTTATCTTGCGGTTGATCCATATCGCTTCTCTGATTCGGGATCAATTTGAAAGCATGATCGTTATCGGAATTACCACGATTATTGTCTTTCATACCGTGATTAATATTGGTATGACGATAGGTATGGCGCCGGTTACCGGGTTACCGCTGCCATTCCTGAGTTATGGTGGATCTTCACTGGTTGCGAATCTTTTAATGATGGGGATCGTTTTAAATATATCGAGAAATAAAATTATTCGATAATCATTTGACGTAACTATTGAAATTACTTGATTTTATGTCAATTCCTGTCTAAATTTTTAAAACAGCGCCCTGAATCCGGGAGGTTATATGTCAAAATTTTTCTGTTTTTAGTCACAGGCATTTTTTTTGCGTCATTGATTTTTGGGTGTGGCTCATCCCGCAAAGATGATGATACAACCGCTACTGAGGGTGATACCGAGCGTCAGCAGGAATTGGATGAAATCGAATCCTTACTGGGTATAACGCCGCAGGAAAAACAACAGGCAGAGCCGCAGAAAAAACCGAAAAAGGAAGATGACACACTTGGTCTTCTTGCTGCAGGTGCGGTCCCCATGGGGGGTGAAGCTTCCGGGGTGGATCAGAAAAGCTTCAGGATTCAGAAAAAGAAATTGCAAACCTGAAGTCTCAGATTGAGAAAAAAGATATGGTGATTACTGATCTGAAATCTCAGGTCAGGAATCAAAGTGATCAGATCTACCAGTTGGAAACGCAGAAAAAATCTTCTCCGCCAGCAGGGTCATATTCGGTACCGGTTGGTGATGTGGCGCCGGGTGAATATCAGCAGCGGTATCAGGAAGGGCTTGATCTGTTTCATGGCCGTGAATACAAGCAGGCGACCTCGGTTTTCGAAAGCCTTCTTGCCTCAGATGCGAACAACAGTCTGTCGGATAATGCACAATACTGGATTGGCGAATGTCAGTTATGCCCTGCGACAATATAAAAAAGCAGTTATCGATTTCGAAAAAGTGTTCACTTTTCCTAAATCAAATAAGAATGACGCAGCCCAGTTCAAACTCGGATTATGCTATATAAAACTTGGGGAGGCCAAAAAGCAAAAGAAGAATTCCAGCGTTTACTGGATGTATATCCGAAGAGCGACTACGCCAGACGAGCACAGAAACATATTGCTTCGCTTTAAAAATTAGAAATTAGAAATTAGGAATTGAAAAAACTGACCGGACCAAACAAAAATTTATTGAATTCATAATTCCTCATTCCAAATTCTTCAAAAGGGGGGCAGTAGCTCAGTTGGTTAGAGCGCTACGCTCACATCGTAGAGGTCAGGGGTTCAACTCCCTTCTGCCCCACACTAAGTAAAATAAAATCAGAACATTATACATAAAATTATATTTAAAAACTTACACCGTTAAGCCTGACGAGAGTTAATTTGAAGCCATAGTTTAAGGCAATGCAGCAATAATTTTTCTATATTCGCCTTCCGTAAATGCCCGGAGAGTCTCCGTACGTATCGCCCCACCCGAACCAATAGCCAGAGGCTATCTTTGCAACAGTTTCATCATCGGGTGCTTCTGATATTACTACTATGTCATATCGACCTGTAACCAGATAGAATTCTTTCAACTCTGCTCCCATGGCTTTAAATACTGCTTTTGCATTATCAAGCCGTGCCGGACCATCCTTTATGTTGTCAATGCCTTTCTGCGTCAAACTGATTAAGGAAATATAAGTTGACATACTACCACCTCCTTTAATATTTATTGTTCCCCCAATTATTTTTCTGATATTTCGTAAAAAATTATATATTCACTCAAAATTTCTCAACCATTCACCTGAGTAGAATCATCTTCTTCACTTCCCTATATTCACCTGCGGTTAATTGGTAGTAGTAGATTCCACTTGCCAGATTCTTTCCGTCAAATGTATAAGTATGATTTCCTTGATTCAATTTGTTGGATACAAGAGTCGAGATTTCTTTACCAAGAATATTGTATACTTTCAGTTCGACAAATTCAGATTTGGGCAGAGTGAATTCTATCGTGGTTGATGGGTTGAAGGGGTTGGGGTAGTTTTGCGATAAAACATAATTCTTTGGAGTAAAAGTAAAAATTTGCTCAGGAAGGCCATCCGGTAAACTTTGAGCTGTTGCATAACCTATACGACCACTCCAAGTTTCATCGAAGCCAGAATACCACATTTTATATACTTTATCCTCTGTATCAAAAAGGATAGAACAAAAACTAACGCCATAATCATCCCATTCATTTGTAAGCCCCCAATCCAAGACCGGATTTAGGGAGTCTTTTATCCAAACAGTTCCATCTGACGAAGTGGCATAACCGATTCGCCATTTAAAAAAAATGCCACCAGCATACCACATATGAAAAATTGTACCATCAAAGGTCACTTGTGGGGCATCAACTCTTGGATAATCCCACTTCCCACTTTCGTAACTCAGGACCGGATTATTAGGGTCTTTCGTCCACGCGCTATCTGGATGTGGCGAGATTGCATGACCGATTTGAACCTGCTCGCCAATTCCATTATATGCATGGTACCACATATGGTATATATTGCCATCAAAAATAACGGAACCATTCGAAACCCAGGTATCATCCCATTCGCCATTAACACCAACATCAAGCACTGGACTATTAAGTGTATCTTTTGTCCAGTTAATTCCATCATTTGATATTGCATGACCAATTGCACCATGTCCTGCAGGCGCTGATGAAGTGCTATAACCTTTATACCACATGTGATACAAGGAATCAATTTTAATTACACAGGGGACGCTTACACCATAGGCATCCCAACTTCCTGAAGGTCCTTTTCCTAATACAGGGTTATTCAAAGAATCTTTTTTCCAATTAATTCCATCATTTGAAAGAGCATGTCCAATATAATGAAGGTTTTGAGAATTTCCATAACAGTACCACATATGATAGACAGAATCGCTAATAAGTACAGTGGGCATTATGACAAAATATGAATCTAAACTCCCTGATATCCCTTTATCCAATACTGGATTATGTGGATATTTAGTCCAATCGACCTGGCCAATTGAAGATGAAGTGAATGCAAAAAACACAACTATAACAAAAATGGTAGAAATAAATTTCATGACATTTCTCCCCGTATTATTTAAGACTATTATTTTGTTATGAATTGAATAAATCATTAACAAGGATTGAGGAATGATTTTATATTAAGTAGAGGCTTTTCATCTCACTTCTCCTTATCAAAAGAACTTTTTCACTTAATCTAAAAAAGAATAAAAAAATGACTTATCACATATATTTCAAAATCAGGTCGTCTGAGTGGTTCAGTATGAATGAAAGTCTAATAATACAGTATCAATAAGATTGTTAGGGAAGGATATATGGTAAATATAATGAATGGGAATGAGAATACAAGGAAAATCTATAGTCGTCGTTTCGTGTTTCCTTTGTGATGTCGTCGATTGATTTCAATGTTACTACAAAAGGGTCAGAATAGGGTGTTTTTGAGGTGATTTACTACAATCCTTACTACAATTTCTGTGAGAGTTTTTTGGGAAATAAAAAAACCGAGTCGAAATGGACTCGGTTTATATGAGATATTGGATATTTATTGAAATTTATTTCAAAAGTATCATTTTCTTCACTTCCTCGATAATCACCTGCCACTAACTGATAGTAGTAGATTCCACTTGCCAGATTCTTTCCGTCAAATGTGTAGGTATGGTTTCCCTGATTCAATTTATTTGATACAAGAGTCGATACTTCTTTTCCGAGTATGTTGTATACTTTTAGTTCAACAAATTCAGATTTGGGTAAAGTGAATTCGATGGTTGTTGATGGGTTGAAGGGATTGGGGTAGTTTTGAGATAATTCATATTTTAAAGGTAATTTTCCATCATATTCTGGAATATTGTCTATTGTAACTTTTTCATAAGGTGATTCTAAGGCTCCTATATCAACGTATTCATCAGCCGAGAGATAGGGGCGTTCTTGCCCCTCAAAATCCGTTCCCGGACTATGATACCAAACCCCTCCGATTTCCAGTGAAGAAATCCCGCGTCCGATACATAGACTACTATCCGCCAGATGAAAGAGTGTATCGCTAAAACCGGGATCTGTATCTAAATTTGTTTCTCCGCTCAATCCACCGGCTATATCCGAATAAAATACATTGAGGGTACTGCCGGTGGTATAGATTTCTCGTAGCGTAACCGTTGCCTGATTATCCCACATAATGGTATTTAAAATTATCGCTTCCGAATCCTTTATGAAAATTGCGCCCCCCCTCCTGGCTTTATTTTTAGTTATCGTGTTGTTTATAAAAATAGATTTGGCCTTTAAGCCATTAGGCCAGGTGCTTATATTTACGCCACCTCCTTCACCGGATATATTTCCGGTGATGATATTATTGGTCAATTCGGGATTACAGCTTTCAATATAAACACCACCACCATAACCATATCCATTATTTGAACTCCCGTGTGATTCATTATTTTTAATCAGATTAGAGTTTAAAATTATTTCACCCGCATATTCATTATCAGCCCAGATGTAAAAGCCACCCCCACCAGTCACATTAGAGGAGTTATATATATTTGAGGCGACAATATTCCTTTCAAATAAGATCTTCCCAGCTGTTCCCATTACAATACCGGCACCGCCTCCCCACCAGGCATTTGACAATATTGTTTCGGATTTCATTATCTGAAATAATAATAGTTGATCCTTCACTACCAAGCGCACCAATACCACCCCCATGACAGTACAAATTTTCTTCATTGATATTAATAGAATTATTCATGATCTTATTATGTATAATCTTGGCACCAGAAAAGGTAATATAGATACCTCCTCCAACCCTCATTTCAGAATCTTCCCAGATCCAATGGGTACCAGAACCACCTGTTATGGTAAAGCCGGAAAGAACCGAGTTGGTATCTTCACCGGATACAAAATAGACCACGGAGCCACTATCCGGATTGGAATGTTGACTGCCGTCGATGATCGTTTTGGAAATATGAGCTGGTATCGCCATCCATATAAAAACGACTGGCAACCGTGATCGCTTTACCCTTAAAATTGATGTTTTCATAATAAGTACCTTCATCGACCAGTACGACATTGCCATCATGGGCAGCGTCAATCGCCGCCTGAATGGTCTGCATAATCGCCCGGGACATATATATTTAGCGGAGCTGTCGCATAACCTAGTTTTGCATACCAATCGCCACTCCCGCCTCCATACCACATTTGAAATTGCGAAGTAGTGGAGTCCCAAAGTACCCGGCAAAAGCCAACCCATTGACTATCCCAATTTCCGGCATCCATTGTAAGAACAGGATTACTTTCATATTTTGTCCAGGTGATGCCATCGGCTGAAGTAGCGTAACCGATACCTTTCCAGTTCCACCAAGATGTGGTGTTGCCTCCGGTATACCACATATGATAGACACTACCATCAAAAAACACATCTGGACATTCGACTCTCTGACTCTCCCAGTATCCTGGAGTCTGGTGTAAGAACCGGATTACCCTCATAGGGTGTCCAGTTTATACCATCTGGTGATGTTGCATAACCGATACTGCCTGTTTCTGATACACTCCAGCCATCGTACCACATATGGTAAGTGTTGCCCTCAAATAGAACACAGGGGTTCCAAACTCCCATTTCCTCCCAGCTTCCTGCTGTTCCCCTATCCATGATCGGGTTACGCTGGATATTTAGTCCATGTGACCCTATCCGGTGACGTGGCATATCCGATACGTGTATAGGTTCCATCGCCTCCACCATACCACATATGATAAATACTGCCATCAAACATTACATAGGGAGATCCCAATCCGTCATCTTCCCAGCTTCCCGGTTCTCCCACGTCAAGAACCGGATTACCAGCATACCTTGTCCAGGTTATTCCATCCGGTGATGTGGCATAACCGATACGAGTAGTTGTTCCATCGTGTCCACCGTACCACATATGATAAGTGCTGCTATCATAAAGTATACATGCTTGCCAAAGACTATAATCGTCCCATTCCCCCGATGAACCGGGGGTGAAAACTGGATTATTGGGCGTATCTTTTGTCCAGTTAACCTGGGCAGATAAAGTTAATGTTAATGAAAAAAGTAGGACAAAAATAAAAATGGTAGAGAAGTGTTTCATGACATACCTCCATTGTTTGTTAATGTGTTTTTATTTATGGAATGTTAAAAAATGTCCTCAATCTTTGTATCAAGATGTATATTGTCGTTAAAGTTTATATTTTCCATATAGGTGTCTGGCTGAACCTACACCGTGTCTCCATTACTGGCTAAATTGATACCACTCTGAATTGAATCAATATCTGTTGGAACGTGAATAATTTCAGCAAAAGATAAGGTGTTGAGTAGGGTGATTGGTAAGAATAAAAGTAGAAATATTTTCATTTTGCTTCTCTATTTAAAAGAAATTTTCAACTTAAATAGACAAACAACAAACTCAATAATTCTATCACAAATCAATCAATAGTTTTTAATATTGCTTCAAATCGGTCGTCTGTGTGGTTCAGTATGAATAATAAGGTCTAATAATACAGTATCAATAAGATTGTTAGGGAAGGATATGTAGTAAATATACTGAATGAGAATGAGAATACAAGGAGAATCTCTAATTGTTGTGTTCCCTGTAGGATATCGTAAATCGATCAATCCGATGCCAACTTTTTTGGGTCTCAGCTTGAACAGGTTAATGGATACCTTACAACGCTGATGTGTATTATGGGGTGAATACTGGTAGACACTTCCGGGGATTTCGATTGTTTTCCGTGGAATTAATAGGTATTATGAGATTAAGGTTTAAATTATAGATTAGTCGTTTTTATTGAAGTTACGTAGCGGTATAGACACGCGAAAAACGCTATGTTATAATTAGGGCAATTTATCTATCGCCTCAACCTTTTTCTGATCAATCAGCTTGGCATATATCTGCGTATTTTTAAGGTCCTTGTGTCCTAACAAATCGCGCAGCGTATAGATATCAATATTGTGTGTAAGGGCCATTGTTGCAAAGGTGTGACGTCCAACATGCCAGGTTACATGTTTTTTAATTTTTGCCTTTTCAACCCACTTGTTGATTTGTTTTCGTGTAGCATCATGAATGTGAAGTCTGAAAACCCTTCCCTCAGTATTACCTTCTTCAATTTGTCTTTTTAGAATGTCCAACGCACTCTTGCTTAAAGGGACTCTTTCCACATCGCTGGTTTTCTCCTGCCTGAAATGTAAATATCCATCCTGCACATCATCAAAGGTTAATTTTTCGATATCAGAGAATCTGAGACCGGTAAAACAACTGAATAAGAAAGCACGTTTGGTTTGTTCGTTAGGGCAGGGGGTATCGTTAAGTTTTCGGATTTCCTCAAGCGAGAGAAAGGCCCTCTCGGTATCGATCTTCTTGATCTGAATAAAGCGGGCAGGGTTAATTTCAATGATTTCCTTTTCCACAGCAACATTAAGTACTGCTTTAAAACGTGAAAAATAAGTGTGGGCAGTGTTTGGGGATACTTTGTTCAATAAATATTCTTTAAAATCGTTACAAAACTTTTTATCAACTTCGCTAAAGGCAATTTTACTATTGGTGAATGCCTTCAGATAGTTATAGGCACTGGTGTAAGGTTTACGGGAATTCTTCTTTTTTTGTTTTTCTTTGATCTGGAAGAAGAATTGCACGAAATCCACATCCGCAAGATGATTCTTCATTTTGAATCCGTGTTCATCTTGAAACAGCTCCAGCTCATATTTATCTCTTAGCTTTAACGCAAGGTTAAGATTATTAATATCATCTTCCCGGCTGGAGTTCTTCCCCAGGATATAAAGCTTAAGAAACTTCCGCTCACGTTTTTTATTATGATAAATATCCAGGTACAACGAATGGATGTTATTTTCTAAAGTTTGTACGCGGATCTTAATCTTCCGCTTTTTATTCAGGGCAGGTAGATCATCAAGAAGGTTTTTACGATATTTTTTCGTTTTTTCTTTTGATTCAGTGATCTCATATATGTTTGCTAAATCTTCCATATAATCTCCAATATTAACTTCATACTGACAAAATAATGAAAAATCAATCATATTCTGTCAAAATGGAAAACTGTAGAAGCCTTTAAATACGGGGTTCTATCGGGATGGATTATGAAGGATTATGAGGATATGGATTTGGGGTTCGACTCCCTTCTGCCCCACACCAACCTGAATATCGATAGTAGTTACTTATGCCTAATATTTAGTATAATTAGCGAAATGGGTCCAGCACCTCAATTTATATTTTTACTCTTACTCAGAATTCTCCCGGCACTTAATATTTTGGCGACCCACAGAAATAAACTTAAAATAAAAATAAATACGGAGAACGATCATGAAAGAGTAAACTATCAAATATTTTAAATTGTAAGCAGAATCCGAAATATAATAAACATTCTTTATGATCTGATGTTCATTTTTATCATAACGGTTATTGATCCCTCCTTAATTCGTTAGCCTGGATACCCCTATTTACTTAATATTTTCGGTCTTATAGCTTTATCCCTAATGAAATTAATAATAGAGATATGGATTGACTGAACGGATCCAGTTTTTCACTTTCGCCCAAGTTTGTCACTTCCCCATTTATTTCAGGTTCACTCATCCCAATATATGTCAAGCAAACACAAAATCTGTTATTTACCATTATGCCGCCACCAAATCCAAAACCGAATGAGGTTGAAGTCTTATAGGAAACTTCTGATGAAACTCCCTCTATGGTCAAATGCAAAGTTGGTCCTTTGATGATATTTATTCCGATTTTTCCGGCGCCGATGAAGTTAATTGTAGGATTAAGTTCCGAAGTAATTTGCAGACCGGCCATTAACGGTATATTTATCCAATTTCCCGCATCAACATTTATATTAAAACCACGATATATTTTCCTGATCAGTGAATTTAATTTAGTATCATCAACTCCGTTAACATATATATGCGCAGAAATTAAATAATGTAGAAAATTGAACTCTGATGGAATGGAGAATTCAATTCCACCACCGTAACCCGTTTTGGCAAGAGCCGCCTCAGATCCGATATCGTCTCCAAAATCCCCCTGCGGTAATACGACGTGACCATACAGCGTAAAATAGCCGGTGGTATCCTGACAATTTGCAGGGTAGCAAAGCAATATGAAAATACCAACTATAAAAATCGAGAGATATTTCATGCTTCTGTCTCCTTATATAAAATTCTAAACCGGAGCATATGAACAAAAGAACTTTGAATGAATCAAGATATCACCCATGTTCGCTGTCTTATTACTGATTCGGTCGTCATGGTTCGTTTTATGCCTTAAAAATGAAAGTCGGTTCATATTCAGAAGGAAAGACAGGAGTCGAACTTAAAATACCGAAGAATTCACTGAATTATAATGCAATTTTACGCTGGTATGTACAAGTTCATACCGCTCTCTATAAATTAAAATTGATCGTTAAATTGTAATTCGAATAATCCTTAATTTCACCGAATGGACTGTTGTCTGCATCCTGATCGAGCACCAGCATATCAAATTTGATGTTTTCGATAAATTTAAAACCGAAGAGTGCATTTATCGGCATCACCAGGCCAAATCCATAGGTGAAATCCTCGATGGAGTCCCGATTGCCTGGAATTCCATAATCATTTTGTGTCTGTGTATAATATCCCAAACGGAAATAGAGCATTTCGTACAATGCAACTTCACCGCCCAGTTTGAAACCTGTGTAAAAGTCCGAATTGAATACATCTTGATATTCAATCTGGGTATATAGTTGATAAGGTCTCAACTTTTGAGGTGTCAGTTGGCCTAGCTGCAGTTTGTATGCAACGCCTAAATGAAATATCTGGGGAAGGGGATCTGACCGGTCAGATCCCTTAATCGTGGTACCTAATATATTAAACAGGCTTGCACCAAATGTGATCTGATGAGAAATATCCTTATCTTCATCTATCGGTATTCGCTTCAATATGCCGACATCGACCGGGAATGCTGTGGAAATACCATCATTTGTCTCAGAACCAACCATCAATGGTATTGATTGTTTGTGATAATAATTTGAAAGGTTAATTCCGATAATATAATTTAATGGAAATTGATAAGCATATGTCAGTGTGTATATATATTCGGTAGATTCAAAGCTTCCGATTATATTTCCATTCTCATCAGTGGCAATACCCTCAAAACCGTCGTCGAACTCATAGCGACCAATGCCAAAACTCCCATAATCTTCCGTAGTGTACGTGATACCTAAGAAGGAAAATACTGCATCTTCGAGCAGACCATAGGGTGAAGCATAAGATCCACTCAGACACAATCCCTTGTTCAGTGAGATAAGGGCGGGGTTATACAGACAACTGAAGGCTTCGGACTCGGATGCGACCGAACTTCTCCCCATGGCCTCCGCCCGGGCACTGGGCTGGCGGGTAAAATAGTAATATTCAAGATCCCCGATATAATCACCCGCAGGCAGCAGTTTAAATAAACTGCATATAATAAGAGGGAATATTGCGTCGCTCATACGATTTGAGAACATATTATTTTTTGTATTCATTTACCCCTCCTGAATCCGTTATCAAAGTAAAATATTTTCCAGATATACATTCTGTTTAATTGCCCGTCTTGCCTTCAACCGGGATTGTACACTTTCATGCCGGTTTCAGCAGGTGAGGTTACATATCTCTTTAGTACCATTGCATGCGTGTTGGTTTTCATTTGCTCTAAAGTATTGAAGAAATAGAATCTGTATATTGTTTAAAAAATAATATAAGTTTAATATGAAAACTTCAGATGGAATACCTGTACCCAGATCAATTACTTTTTTCTGAATATGTATAAGAAACGTATTGAAAGCGTGCTCCACCATCAGCACTGTGCCTAAGGTCTGTTTCGATTTGAACGCAAAGAAGGATACCCGCTAAATATCAGCTGAATACGTGGTCGAATATAAACAAAAATTTTAACGATATTTTAGAAGTCATTTTTAACGTTTTTCATCAGAGGCATTTATAATTATTGTATGGGGATTAGTACACTTGCATGGGAATAATTCGGGATAGGATTTAAATATTTTAAATAACTTCCCGGAGACAACAGGCCTCCGGGAAGTCATGACTTCATAAATAGCCGATCATTTCACAAAGAGTAGTTTTGCAATTTGATGAAAATCGCCGGCTGTAAAAGAGAGAATATAAACACCGGAAGGCAGGCGCTCTGGCTGCCACCGTATACTGTGAATCCCGGCTGCCTGGTTTTGAGAAATGAGCGTGCTTACCTTCTGGCCCAGCATATTATAAATAATAATTTCAACGGAGCTTGCTTCCGGCAATCCATAGCTAATGGTCGTGCTCGGATTGAAGGGATTTGGTGCGACGGAATATAAGGCGAATACATCCGGTATCTGATCAGTTTCCGCCAGCGGTTTGCTCATCTTGCCGCCTTTGAAGCGGATTATAAAGCAGTCAGAGCCTTCGATACCTGTACTGCCAAATTCTTCAAACAGATTCCCGTGCAGAAATACCGGAAATACTTCGCCGTCATATATGTCACCGAGGGTTGACAGTACTTCCTGGGTGTCAAACTTAAGGGTCAGGTCCATATAGCCGTCAGCACCGCAGGTCGTGCATTCGCATTCTTCTCCATCAATAACCGGTGTGGCGACGTCCTCGTAAGCCCAGCGGACTGCGTAGACGCCTTCCAGGTCATCGTCAAAATCACGGTCAAGCATGACGGTGGCCGGATCGATCGTCGTTACGTCAAATTCCTCTGTCCCGAGAACCGCAACCGGTACAACACCATTGCTCTTGGGATTGAAGGGATTAGGGCAGGACCTCGGTTTAATATCCACATTGACAAACATAGTGCTCGGTGGGACAACCTTCTCCAGTGTCAACAGGGCCCAGCAGGCCGATAATATGTCATCACCCCAATAATCATATGGCCAGGATCCATTGCTGTTCTGACTGGTAACAATAATCGTGGATAATTCGTCAAACCAGTCAATTTCAGTCGCACCGACCATGATGGTCTCGAAACCCATCCGTTCGAGACCCTTCATCATACAATATATAGCCTGATAATGATGTGGACGAAAGCCAGGATCAGAAGTATTATCATTCCAGTGCCGTTCAATATAGTCAACCGCATCAAGTACTCTCGGAACTTCTGCAGCGTCCCCATAAAAAGCCATCTGATAAATAATATTTCCGGTTTTAAGCATGTTCACCCAGTCGTTAGGATCAGCGTATCCTGAGCCACCGTCGTATGTGTCACCGTCAACATCATTTTGAATGAAGTCTATCCATATATTCAGCTCGTCTTTCAGGAATTGCGGGACAAACGCATTGAATCCGTATAAATCCGATTCGACGAAATCCAAACCCAGTACCGCATAACCGGAATTGGAGTTGTCACTCCATCCCTGATTATCCGTATATCCCCAGGCACCCTGCGGCCAGCCGGCATCATTCTGGCCAAAGGCAAAGTAATCCACGGCGTCCTGTACGACATCACCGTATGTCCAGCCGTTTACCGCACCTCCGGCGGTCACCGTTCTGCCGGGATCCCTGCTGCCGGCAATGGCCATAAGTGCAATTCCGGTAGAATAGGTGCGATGATATGAATCTGCGATAAATACCCCGATACTGTCTCCGTCGGAATCCGGATCACCTGCGGTCTGGGGAAAAATATAGATGATACCGGCTTGAGAAAATAAATAATCCAGTCCGGCTTCGACCTGCGCATGATACGGATAAGCTTCATCAAATGGTGAATCGTAGCCTAATTCAAAGGCCCGGTCTTCGAGCTTGATCACGGCAAAGCCGGTATGTGCGACATATTCATACCCACCCCAGGAACCATTTGAATTCTGCTGGGCGACCAGCCATTCGATACCGACTGCAATGGAAGCCTCAACCTCTTCTTCCGTTGCCGCCTGAACCTGAAAAGCGACCAATACGATCATTAATAAAATACCAATAAATATTGTTAAACGGTCTCGCATAAAAACCTCCTGTTGATATTTTCAGAACCATTTATTATTCACCCCTGAAGATATTTGACCACTTTTTAAATCTTTGTCGGATTTTTGTTATGGTAACCGATGATCGTTTCCATAATCCAAAATAAGTATTGTGTTATCAGAATTTGTATATCTAATTTTATATTATCGTTATTTTACATACAGTGCTTTCTCGGTCCTGCGAAAGTCGCCTGCCGAAAATGATATCACATAAAATCCGGACGGTATTCCCTGCGGATGCCACCGCACCTGATACCATCCGGCGGGCTGGCGGCCATTAATCAGGGTGGTGACCTTTTGACCCAGGGCGTTGTAAATGGTCAGTTGAACCAGACTTTCTTCAGGCAGCGCATACGCGATGGTCGTGCTCGGATTGAATGGGTTGGGGTATACGGGTGACAGATCAAAAGATTCCGGTATGTCCCCTTCCACAGCCAGTTTGGCGAATTTTTTGCCCTTTGCTTTGATAATGATGCAGTCGAATCCTTCAAGATGCGAACCACCGAACTCTTCTTTCAGATTTGCGGTCAGATACAGGGGCCGCGTTTCACCATCACTGACCTCACCTAAAGTGGCCACGATTTCCTGGGCATCGAACTTTAGGGTCATATCCCGATAACCGTCTGCACCTTCGGTTGTACATCCACAATATTCTCCGTTTATAAATGGGGTTGCAACATCCTCAAACGCCCAGCGTAGCGGGGCCACCCCTTCAAGTCTGACCGAGCCCGGATCGATGGTTCTTACGTCCAGACCATCCGTACCGAGAATGGCAACCGGCAGTACACCCTTATCTTTGGTGTTCAGCGGATTGGGGCATGATCGAGGTTTTATATCAACATACACCAGACGTGGTGGTACTACCCGTTCAAGAGTGAGCAGTGCCCAGCTGGTGGCCAGGATTTCGTCGCCCCAGTAATCCCAAGGCCAATGACCATCGTCTTCCTGGCTGGAAACGATCATGCTGGCAATCTCCCCAAACCAATTCATATCGTATCCATTAACACTTATGGTATTGATACCCATACGTTCAAAACCCTTCATCATGGTATACATCGCCTGATAGTGATTTTGCCGGAAACCGGGATCCGGATCATTATCATACCAATGCCGTTCAATATAGTCGACCGCGTCAACCACCCGCGGATGATCGGCTTCATCGCCGCAGAAGGCCATCTCGTATATCAGATTGCCAGTTTTAAGAATATTAACCCAGTCATCCGGATGGGAATAACCGGACCCACCATCTTCAGCGTCGCCATTCACATCATTCTGGATAAAATCAATCCAGAAGTTCAGTTCATCTTTTACAAAGGCAGGTACGATAGCCTGGAACCCAAATGTGGCCGTTTCGGCAAAATCGAGACCCAAAACGACATATCCGGTATTCGAATTATCACTCCAACCGGCGTTATGCATATACCCCCAACCTCCTCTCGGCCAATCAAAATCATTCTGGCCGAAGGCCAGATAATCAACCGCATCTTGAACGACATCGCCATATGTCCAGCCGGTCAAATCGCCGGTTTCGACAACTATCTCCGGTGCACGGCTGCCCACCACGGCCATCAGCGCGATACCTGTGGCATACGAAGCGTGTTGAGAGGAATCTGATTCTCCATTAGCGATATAAACACCGGTGCCGTTCCCATTGACATCAGGATCACCGGCGGCTTGTGGAAATATCTCAAGTAGATGGGCATTCTCAAGTATATATCGCAACCCTTCCTCGACATTGAATCTATACGGATAATCATCATCGAATGGACCATCAATGGCAGGGTCATTTTTTGCCAGTTCAAAGGCACGATCCTCAAGTTTCAACACAGCAAATCCTGTGTAGGCGACCTGTTCCCACCAGCCCCAGGAGCCATCGGGATTTTGCATCGAGACCAGCCATTCCAACCCACGCTCAATAGATTGTTCGATCTCATCTGCCGAAGCACCGGTGAGTGTAAAATAACTGTTGCTGATATCAGATGGAACTTCAGAACTGGTGCGGGATATGCGGACCAAAGCCTCTGTTGAAGGATCATATGGTACGGACCACTCATGTGAGCCATAGTCAGGTAGATATGACACCAATTCCTTCCACGTAGCGCCTGCATCGGGCGAGTAGGCGACATTCACAGTGCCGATAAAATTTTCCGATGTCCATGAGATTGTCTGATTTGACCCTGCTGACCATTCCTCTCCGCCGTTTGGCGATGTTACGGTAATGATCGGGGCATTTATATTGAATTCAAACATCCGCAGCTGAATACCACTGGGGTTATCGCCGGTATAAGACATCAGCAGTTCTTTATTGCCATCGCCATCCAGATCGACCACGGGCGCGTCCAGCTGAAATACACCGGCTTCCCATGATGGCGTCAGATCCTGAAAAATAACGTGTTCGACGTAACTATCCGGATCACATACATCGGGGCCGATATACTCAAAATCGTGGATATATCCGCCTACATCCAGACTTCCAAAACGTGAGATATAAATATCGGGTTCATCGGATCCGGCTCCATGATCCTGATCGCCGATGGCCATACCCATTTGTCCCACCCCTTCGCGGAGCACACAAACATGATCATCTATGTTGAGGGTGGATACATCGGGACCGGAGTTTACGACTACAAATTGCCGATGGGGATAGAATACAATAAATAATTCATCGGCACCATCGCCATCAAAATCGGCCGCTGCCATGCCTTCCAAACTATATCCCGTACCACCGGGATCGAGATGTACATATGCCTGGGGTGTGTAACTATCAGGAGCATCAGATTCAACAATAAACAGTTTGCCGGTATTGACAATGGAAAAAACCGCCTCTTTTAATCCATCGCCGTCGAGGTCACAAACGGCGACATCGTAGGCACCCGCTTCAAAATCACCGTTTAAGGTGGAGTATTCCGCTTCTGTGTTGATAGACCATGACGATTCGAAGGTACCCGAAATCGATAGGATATAACACTTATTATCCTCAAAAACACTACTCGTCAGATTGATATTTATGATTTCCTGTCGCCCATCGTTGTCGATATCATCAATAATGAAGTCTTCGGTAACTCCTGCTGTCAAACCCGGATCATTACTTATTACGGCCGCTGGGACAGCACCGTATCCATTATCAGAAGCCCCATCCCATTCATAAACATATAATCCGGCATCCTCAGGGAATAGCGCCCCCGAGCGCGAAATGGCGAGTATTATTTCACCGAATCCATCGCCGTCGAGATCACCGACTTTTACTTCCCGGGCCGCAATGGTCGAGGAGGATCCCGTGCCGGGAGATGACCACACCCACTCCAGCGTATTATCCGCGGTGACCTCGAACACATGGGCCTGTCCCCCCATGCTGTAGTCGGTGACAATGACTTCGTAAAATCCATCCTGATCCAGATCGGAGCCGGATATGACATCACGGGTGTTGGAATTGAGTATCATGTCATCGACTGGATCTGAATACACCAGCTGAAAATTATTGTTGCCGTCCTGGGCGAAACCGGGAGGGGCCATAATCCAGCTTGTGAGCAAAAAGAAAAGACTGAAAACATAAATGAAAAATCGTTTACCCATGTTTACCTCCTTTGTTTAATTAAAGATTTGAACACCTGAAATAAGAAGAGATAAAAATATATCTGTCTTTAAACCGAAAGGATGCTGCCGGATTTAATGTGATTTATGTGATCACATATTTTCATAATTGTTTTTAACAAATATTTTGAAGATTTCGGCTAATTTTAAATTTTCAAGACGGGAAAAATCATTATCGATCAGACAAAGGGCCGGGGTGATTTTTTCGCTAAGCAGAATGGCCTCATCAATGGTGGAGGCAGTGATTACGGCATACCCCTCCTGCCCTAAAAGGCTTCGTGCCAGGTTCAGCGCTTTTAAGTTTTTAGAAACAATTAAGATCTTTTTCGGAGAGAAAATATTTTTACCCCTTTCCCGAGGGTATTACCCTATACAAAAAGTATACCACCATGAATTTGGAAAACAGGGCTTATTTGGAGGGGGGTGAGAATCGGACTGTCTGATTTTAAAGACGTTCTAGCGATAGGATATGATATTGAAAACAGACAATTATGTCAGAAGAAAGGATGTTATTGAAGCATCTGGATCATCCTAGTTCAATTCAAGTTCTTTCATAAGTTTAAAAAGATAGGTGCGGTTCAATCCAAGTTTTCGGGCGGTTATCGTTTTGTTATAACCCGTCTCTTCCATTGTTCTGGTGATGAGTAGTTTTTTAAACGCATTGACCGCTTCGGTATACCTGTGTATTTCCGGATCTTCGATGCCTTTGTCACCAACAATTTCCGGCGGAAGGTGGTCCAATTCTATTTCATGTCCATTGCATAAAATCGTTGCTCTTTCGATTACATGTTCCAGTTCACGTACATTGCCCGGCCATTGGTATACCCCGAGGACTTCCATTGCAGCCAAAGAGAGGGATCCTATCTCTTTATTTTCACGACGTGCATATTTTTTCAAAAAATGATCCGTAAGTTCCGGTAAATCATCCATACGTGCACGCAGTGGAGGTATAAATATATTGATGACATTGAGACGGTAATACAGATCTTCCCGAAACAGGCTTTGTTTTATCAGATTACAGAGATCTCTGATTTGTCGCGGCAATAATTCTTACGTTCAGCGGAATAATATGTGTTGCACCCAATCGTTCGATCTCCCGGTTCTCAATTGCCCTGAGTATTTTGCATTGTAAAGAGGGTGACATATTACCAATTTCATCCAGAAATAGGGTACCCCCCTCAGCGATTTCAAATTTACCCTTTTTTGATTTTACAGCGCCGGTAAACGCGCCTTTCTCAAATCCGAACAACTCGCTTTCCAACAGATTTTCAGGTATCGCACCTGCATTTACGACGATAAACGGATTGTTATGGTGCGTACTCTGATTATGGATTGCACGGGCAACAATTTCTTTTCCTGTTCCGCTTTCTCCCGTGATTAATACAGATGCCGATGTATTTGCGATTGATCGGATGGTCTTTTTTATCTGCTGAATAGCGCTGCTTTGGCCAATGATATCGTTGATATGTTCTTTGTTATTCAATGTGGCATACCCTGCCTGGGCCTTCGATCTCAGATTTATTCTTCGTATCGCCCTGTCAATAGTAGATCTTAAATCATTTATGTTAATAGGCTTTTCTAATATATCATATGACCTGAGCAACAGTGATTCATCTATCTGTGCCTTATGCTTGTCACCGATCATCACTATTAGTGTACAAAACGGATTTTGCTGGAATAAATAATCAATTATTTGAAGGCGCTCAACCGTTCCGGATGTGTATTGGATTATATCCAGATCCAATATTACAATGTCAGGAGATACATCATTCAGAATATTTATGGCGTGTTCATGATCTTCGGTATGGTAGATGTGCAATACATTATTGGTCGGGAGTGAAAGTATTTCCCGATTCAGGGTTTCATGAGCTATTATTAATAATTTGGCTTTCATTAAGAATGGCGGTTCTGTTTAAGTGAAAAAAATATCATGCGCGAATAAGATAAAACAATAGGAATGCAAGATTGTTCTATTTTTGGACAGTTAAGTAAAAATAAATGAGTATGCAGGTGCTGTAATAATCAGAGTTATTTCAATGAACAGCAATATAAGAAGAAAATATATGCAAGATCAAGTGCGCATCGATATTGGTTCGGTAAATTTTATACAAGCTTGGATTAAAATAAGCTGATCTTATTCGAATTCATATGTATAGTATGAATCTTCATGATGGGGATGAACGCTGTATTTTAACTTAACACTCCATCAAAAAAAATCTTGCAGTTCTACGTGTAATTCGTATATTAAAATAATATTTTTCTCTGCATACCTATTGTTCTTGATTCTGACCACTTTAAGAAAAATGATTACGAGTTAATTCGGGCTTATTCGTATCTGCGATTGAACAATTCTTCCCGGTTTAAAGGTATGTGTCAAATTTAAATTCATATAACTTATTCTGATGGATGATTCATACCTAAATAACCATCCACCTTGATCTTCTCACCGACCGGAACTATCCGCAAGTATTTTCAATAACTGATATTATTGGATGTAATGTAAAATGGAGGTGTTTTATGAGGCATTCAACATTACTGGGTTTTGTAATCATCATGGTGTCTGCAAACATCATATTTGCTCAAATCCCTCAGACAATGAGTGTATCAGGGGATATTGACAAGTGCCACCGGAGATCTTTTAACCGGCAGTTATAACCTGACATTTAAACTATATGAGTCCTCTACCGCAACCAACCCCGTCTGGCAGGAGACGCAATCCTTGACCATTGTAGAAGGTATGATCAACGTCACACTCGGAAGTTCCAGCCCGTTAAATCTGGCCTTTGACCGGCAATACTGGCTGGGGACCACGATTAATAGCGATAGTGAACTGGAACCGAGAATCGCTCTTTCATCATCAGCATACAGTTTGAATGCACAAAGTGTATCTGACCGCGCGATTACCACCGAAAAACTATCTGATCGTGCAGTCTCCACAGCCAAAATGGCTGATAATGCGATAACAACATCTCAGCTTGCCGATGGCGCCGTAACGCAGTTAAAATTATCCCCAGGCATTGCTTTGCCACCCGGCGGAACGGCCGGCGGAGATCTGACCGGGACCTATCCGAATCCGACCATTGCCGCCAATGCGGTGGCCGGTGCCGAAATCGATGACGGATCAGTCGCTGCGGTTGATCTGGCAAACAATGCGGTCGTGACCGCTAAAGTGGCGGATGGGGCCATTACCCAGGCCAAACTGGGCAACGATGCGGTGACCTCTGCTAAAATTGTAAACGGGACCATTGCCACTGCTGATCTTGCAGATAACGCTGTATCAACGACCAAAGTCGTCGACGCATCAATCACCCAGGCTAAACTCGCGCCCGATGTTTCTCTGCCGCCCGGAGGAACTGCCGGCGGAGATCTGACCGGGACCTATCCCAATCCGACCATTGCCGCTGATGCGGTGACCGGTGCCGAAATCAACGACGGTTCAGTTTCTGCGGCTGATCTGGCAAACAATGCGGTGGTGACCGCTAAAGTGGCGGATGGGGCCATTACCCAGGCCAAACTGGGCAACGATGCGGTGACCTCTGCTAAAATTGTAAACGGGACCATTGCCACTGCTGATCTTGCAGATAACGCTGTATCAACGACCAAAGTCGTCGACGCATCAATCACCCAGGCTAAACTCGCGCCCGATGTTTCTCTGCCGCCCGGAGGAACTGCCGGCGGAGATCTGACCGGGACCTATCCCAATCCGACCATTGCCGCTGATGCGGTGACCGGTGCCGAAATCAACGACGGTTCAGTTTCTGCGGCTGATCTGGCAAACAATGCGGTGGTGACCGCCAAAGTGGCGGATGGGGCCATTACCCAGGCCAAACTGGGCAACGATGCGGTGACCTCTGCCAAAGTTTTAAACGGAACCATTGCCACTGCTGATCTGGCAGATAACGCTGTATCTACGACCAAAGTTGTCGACGCGTCAATTACCCAGGCCAAACTGGCACCTGGTGTTTCCCTGCCGCCAGGCGGGACAGCCGGCGGAGATCTGACCGGGACCTATCCGAATCCGACCATTGCCGCCAATGCGGTAGCCGGTGCCGAAATCAATGACGGATCGGTTGCCGCGGCTGAACTGGCAAATAATGCCGTCGTGACCGCCAAGGTGGCGGATGGGGCCATTACCCAGGCCAAACTGGGCAACGATGCGGTGACCTCTGCCAAAGTTTTAAACGGAACCATTGCCACTGCTGATCTGGCAGATAACGCTGTATCTACGACCAAAGTTGTCGACGCGTCAATTACCCAGGCCAAACTGGCACCCGGTGTTTCCCTGCCGCCAGGCGGGACAGCCGGCGGAGATCTGACCGGGACCTATCCGAATCCGACCATTGCCGCCAATGCGGTAGCCGGTGCCGAAATCAATGACGGATCGGTTGCCGCAGTAGATCTGGCAAACAATGCCGTTGTGACCACTAAGGTGGCAGACGGAGCCATTACCCAGGCCAAACTGGCACCCGGTGTTTCCCTGCCGCCAGGCGGGACAGCCGGCGGAGATCTGACCGGGACCTATCCGAATCCGACCATTGCCGCCAATGCGGTAGCCGGTGCCGAAATCGCAAACGGTACAGTAGCAAATGCGGATCTGGCAAACAATTCGGTCAATAGCGCAAAAATAACCGACGGTAGTGTAAACACCGCTGACCTGGCAAATGGTTCGGTCACTGCAGAAAAAATCAACACTTCCGGTGCAGGTATTGGCGATGTTCTGGTCTATAATGGCGAATGGTTAGGATGGGGTGACCCACCGGCAGACGCCGACTGGAGTATAAATGGCAGCAATATCTGGCATGCCAGTGGGAACGTCGGAATAGGAACTTCATCCCCGCTGCGGCCACTGCATGTTTATGGCACTGCCGACCCGTTGTTGAGAATTGAGTCACCAACCGGGTCACAGAGTGTGTTAGCTTTTGCCACAAACGGTTCGCAAAAATGGTCATGGTATATTCCAGGTGGTGGTCCCAATTTGTCGTTGTGGCACTATCAGTCACCCGCAAGGGACTATCTGACATTCGACGGGAGTAACGGAAATATCCAACTTGCTCCTTCCGGAGGAAATATCGGCATTAACACTACCAATCCTTTATATCCTTTGCACGTTGTCTGGAGCAATAACCTTGCGACAACTGTTGTGAGGAGTCAGGTAACCGGATCTGGGAATTTTCATGCCACATCCTTTTATGGTATTTCAAGACCGGCCGATGGATACGGGTATGGCGCACAATTTGAAGGTGGATTGCTGGGATCTTATTCTATTGGGTTTGGTGGAGCGGCAGCATATGCCTATGGGGCCTACGGATATGCCAGTGGTTCAGCGGGTAACCGCTATGGGGTAGTATGGCTATTCAGCCGGGAGCGGATCCGGTATACGATATGGTGTTTTCGGGACTGCTTCAGGCGGAGATGCTGCTTATGCGGTATATGCAGACGGGAATCTTGCGTATTCCGGCTCACTGATCGGCCCACCTCAAAAAACGTCAGCCGATGCACAAAATCAGTTATTCGTGTCAGAAAGCGTGATGGATAAAATCATGAATTTAAAAGTGGTTCAATATGCGTCTGATCTGCCCGCTAAATCTATGGGAACGACCAGCCAATCTTCTGAATCTTATGCGCTGAACCTTGATGAGCTCCAGGCCAGCTTCCCGGAACTTGTGGTTGATATGGCAGATCCCGGGTTAGCCGAACCGGGAAGGGAATCGGAACAAGAAACGCAGATAATAAAAGGATTAAAATATAACGAAATGATAAACGTGTTGATCAAAGCCATCCAGGAGCAGCAGGCAATGATCCAAACGCAGCAGGAAACCATAGATCAGCTGCAGTCCCAGCTATCCCAGGTTATTCAAAAATAAAATTTGATATACGGATATTAATATAAAAAAATGCGCGAGGTTATATCATGCAATACAAATTCACTGCCTGGATTCAGCTTAATCGCTGGTCTCTTCCTTTTGTGTCAGGCCCTTCCGGCGCAGGATACTATTCAAAAAATCGTACTCGGGAACGGCGCGGTTCATATAAGCAATACAAGCCATCAAATCAAAGGAACAGTCGGTCAAAGGCTGATCGATATATCTGACAATACATCCTACCGTATGAATTTTGGTTTCTGGTATATCCATCGATATGTGACTGATGTTGAGGATCTGATGACTCTGATTCCAAATAAGTTCGAATTATTTCAGAATTATCCTAATCCTTTTAATGCTGTAACAAATATCCGCTATTCGGTACCAAAAGCAGCAGATATCAGGATCGAATTGTACAATATACTTGGCCAACGCGTTGCCGTCCTGCTGGATGAACAAAAACCGCCGGGCTTTCATGTGCTGCAATTTGACGCCGGTCATCTGGCCAGCGGATTCTATCTCTATTCATTTACAACTGAGGGGTATCATTTTGTAAAGAAGATGATCATAACAAAATAAGCATATCCTGGGGTTAGAACATGAATTTAATCCCAGGTAAATTATCAAACATGGGCATTTTATGCATTTGGTCTTTGCAAATATCAGGATATGGAGGGGTAATCAGGAAATTTTTTATACAGAAGATTAAATAGCAGATTATAAATAGGTGATCTGTCTGATTTCATATCAATAAATAGATAATACATTCCATCTACATGTAACAATGTCCATATTGATAACTAAATTACTTTTTATACTGTGAAAATATGCCACAGCAGGGTTCATAAGCATCTATTTGGGATGGATTTATAAAGTAGACTTGAATTTTCTGCTAAAAATGTAATTGAAATATCTATTGCGGGCTTATTCTCGACGTTCCTCTCCTTCATGCCGGCGATCTTCGCCGCTGCGCCGGTCTTGTTCATAACGTTCGAACATGTATTTCATATATTTATTTTTATAAATCTCGAGCATTTTATCAAGCAGTTTGCCCATGCCAAACTGAGATTTCAGATGAATATGAACGTCATCAATGGTTTCCATCACTTCGCCATCATCGGCGAGAATCTGTATTTTCAACCTCTTCCTCCGGATTGAGCGAAAATTTACATCCTGATACTAAATATATTCGGAAATAAAATAGAAATAATTAATTCTATTGTAACACACCTTCAACATTTACAACCCCATTTTTTTCGGTAATCATTGCCCTTTCATCTGATTAAGATGCATTATAAATAATTTTTCCAATAGCATCCGGCCATTTAAAATCTGTAAATTGACACCATTTTGGGGTTGTGATCAGAGTTAGGAATGATTAAATTCATACACTTTATCCTTTAAGGCTATTCGGCGAAATAGCGAAGGCGGTTGAATGAAAATACAAGCGGTTCTTAAAATAATATATGCTAAAGCCAACGGCTGAAAAAGACGTTGGCTTTTTTTTTGTCAAAATCATTACAAGGGAGTTTAAAATGGAATTTCGGGTCAAAGCCAAACTCGTTACCAGCGAGGATCTCCGACGGATTATTATCCGGCTGGCACATGAGATCATCGAACGAAACCGGGGGGTAAAAGATCTGGTCATTATCGGTCTGCTTACACGTGGAGCGCACCTGGCGCATCGAATCGCCAAGAAAATTGAGGAAATCGAAGGAACACCTGTCCCGACCGGTGAACTGGATGTGACATTATACCGCGATGATTTTCGCACCCGACTTAAACAACCGGAAATACAGGTTACAAATATCACGTTCCAGATCGATGAAAAAAATGTGATCCTGGTTGATGATGTACTTTTTACCGGCCGAACGGTCCGGGCAGCGCTGGATGCACTGATGGATTTTGGACGACCCAACAGGATTCACCTGGCTGTTCTGGTTGACCGGGGACACCGGGAACTCCCGATTAAGGCAGATTTTGTCGGGAAAAATTTTCCTACCTCAATCGGGGAGGAAGTGCGCGTAAAAATGTCTGAAGTTGATCAGGAAGATGGTGTAAACCTGGTTGAGCAAGTCGGGGAGGGAAAATAAAATGAATTTTAAATCCGGACATCTTACTGGGTTTGGAATATGTGGATCGCGATGATATTGAACTGATCCTGAAAACAACAAAATCATTTCGTGAAATCCTTGAACGTCCGATAAAAAAAGTACCGACACTTCAGGGAAAAACAGTGGTGAATCTGTTTTTTGAATCTTCCACACGCACCCGGATTTCATTTGAACTTGGCTGAAAAACGGTCTATCCGCCGATTCGGTCAATTTTTCCTCATCCACGAGCAGTGTAAAAAAAGGGGAAACACTGCTCGATACGGCCCGAAATATCGAAGCGATGAAGATCGATATGGTTGTTATCCGGCACCAGTCACCCGGTGCGGCCCATTTTCTGGCCAGAACCTTGATGCCAATATTATTAATGCCGGTGACGGTGCACATGAACACCCGACCCAGGCATTGCTCGATATGATGACCATTGCGGAAAAACACGAGACGTTCAAGGGACTCAGGGTCGGTATTGTGGGTGATATCACGCACAGCCGGGTGGCACTATCAAATATCCATGGTCTGCTTAAAATGGGTGCCAAGGTGACGCTCTGCGGACCGGCAACGCTGATACCGCGTGAAATCGAAAAACTGGGTGTCGAAGTTTGTTATAATATCGATGATCTGATCCAGAATGTTGAGGTTCTCAATGTTTTACGAATCCAACTGGAACGACAGGATAGTGGTTTTTTCCCGAGTTTGAGAGAATATCATAATTATTTCGGAATTACCCGTGAAAGGTTGGAAAAAGCAACCAAACCCATTACCATCATGCATCCCGGACCGATCAACCGTGGTGTTGAAATTGCTTCAGATGTTGCCGATAGCGAACATTCTGTTATTTTAAATCAGGTGACAAACGGTGTTGCGATCAGAATGGCCATCCTATATCTTTTAGCAGGAGGTGAAAATGTCACAAATTAAAAAGATGCGCAATCCGACGGGAAAATATCAACCGGTTGCCGGTAAAATTCTGATCAAGGATGTGCACATTTTTGATCCAACGGAAAAACTCGATAGCCGGCTCAGTGTGATCGTCGAGAATGGGAAGATCGGCAAAATCGGAAAAGAGATACCCGGTAGTTTTGATGGGGATGTGATTTCCGCCGCGGATGCAATTCTATTGCCGGGAATGATCGATATGCATGTCCATCTGCGTGAACCGGGGAGGGAGGACGAAGAAACCATTCAGACTGGAACACTTGCCGCTGCCAATGGTGGCTTTACCGCTGTTGCCTGCATGCCGAATACGGATCCGGCGATCGATTCCCAGGAGGTGGTAAATTTTATCAAGGAAGAAGCACAACCGCTTCTCGTCGATGTGTATCCGATCGCAGCCATTACAAAAGGCCGGCAGGGTAAAGAACTCGCCCCGATTGCCGAGATGGCGGAAGCGGGCGCGAGTGGCATCTCCGATGACGGGTCGCCGGTCATGAATGCCGAAGTTATGCGCAGAGCACTGGAATACAGTAAGATGTTTGATATCCCTGTGCTGGGGCACGAAGAAGACAGCAACCTCAGTAAAAACAGACATATGCATGAAGGATTCTATTCGACCAAACTGGGAATTCCGGGGATTCCGTCTGTCTCTGAAGAAATAATGGTGGCCCGTGATATCATGCTGGCGGAATACACCGGTGGTAGATTTCATGTTTGTCACATCAGTACCCGGGGCAGTATTGATCTGGTAAGACAGGCTAAAGCCAAAGGCATGCCGGTTACGTGTGAGGTAACGCCGCATCATTTTACTCTTACAGATCAGGAAGTAGAATCCTTTGATACCAATACCAAAATGAATCCCCCCCTGCGCAGTGCCGATGATTTAGCGGCGATCTTGGATGGACTACGAGATGGCACAATTGATGCGATTGCTTCTGATCATGCCCCCCATTCGATCGAGGAAAAAGAGGCTGAATATATTTATGCTCCGTTTGGAATCACCGGCCTGGAAACGGGGTGGGGATTGATTGTTCCGGAACTTCTGGATAAAAAAATCATCGGTCTCACCGAGGTTTACCGGCTCTGTGTTGCTGCTCCGAGGCAGATCCTTAATCTTCCGGTGCCAAAGATAAAAGAGGGGGAAAAAGCGAATCTTTCGCTTCTTGATCTGCAAACAAACTGGCGCCTGAGTGAACAGCCAACGTATTCAAGGTCAAAAAATACGCCGTTTGGAGAACGACCCTTAAAAGGGCGGGCTTTGGCCGTATTCAATAAAGGATTGATCTTCAGAAATATTTAACCCGAGGTCAGATGTACAAGGATTAAGGCAGAAGGAAAAAGTAAAAAGTAAAAAGGATAAAATAGTGACAAAGCGACAGAGCGACAAAGAAAAAACTTTCTTGCTTTGTTTCTCTGTCACTTCTGCTTTCCTTGCCTCAAATCACCTATCCATAATACATGCAAAATCTTTGTACGAAAACTATTGCGCGTTGTTATGATTGATGTTAAATTTAAGGCTCGATTTTTATAAATGTGGAGGATGGTTTGAAAACCTATATTGCCAAAGAAAACGATATAGAAGCTGGCCGTAAATGGTTTGTTGTTGATGCCGAAGATCAAATATTGGGTCGGCTAGCCAGTCAGATTGCATACGTACTCAGAGGGAAGAACAAACCCTATTTTTCGCCTCATCAGGATACCGGTGATTTTGTCGTCGTGGTGAACGCTGAAAAGATTAAAGTAACCGGAAATAAAATGAGTGATAAAATTTATCTTACGCACTCCGGTTATCCTGGCGGACAAAAAGCAATAAATCTAGGCGCCCTGCTGCAAAAGCATCCGGAACGTGTGGTCGAACTGGCTGTGAAACGTATGCTGCCCAAAAATGCCCTCGGCCGCAGGATGTTTAAAAAACTTAAAGTATATGCCGGCCCTGATCATCCGCACGAGGCACAGCAGCCGCAGAATATCGAGTTAATCTAAAAAGGAGCTGAGAATGGAAGTCTATATTTCTACCGGTAGGAGAAAAAATGCCATTGCCCGTGTCCGTATGACACCCGGGACGGGTAAAATCGACGTTAACGGAAAAGACCTGTTAGAGTATTTCCGTCGTGAAACCCTGAAAATGGATATTGAACAACCGCTTGAAGTAACCGAAAATCTCGGTAAATTTGATTTCCGGGTTACGACCGAAGGTGGTGGTCTGAGCGGGCAGGCCGGTGCGGTCCGACTCGGTATCGCACGTGCATTGGTACAATACAGTGAAGATCATCGTCCGATATTACGGCAGTCGGGTTTTCTAACCCGTGATCCACGGGAGAAAGAACGTAAAAAATACGGTCTGGCCAAAGCCCGTAAACGTTATCAGTTCTCCAAGCGTTAATATATTGATCGTGCTGTTCACCCGAATGGCACTATTTTTATATATATTAAACTAAAAGATCATCAAACAGTTATAAGGAAAAAAATACACACACCGGATGATTTATCGGGAGGTCCCACCACAGGCGGGTCCGTATAAAGTTGATGCCGGTGGAGGAATAACCAAAAAAGGAGTTACCCATGCCCAGAGTCACGTTAGAAACCCTGCTGGCTGCCGGTTCGCACTTCGGTCATCTTACCCGTCGTTGGAATCCAAAAATGAAAGAATTTATTTTTATGGAACGCAACGGCATTCATATTCTCGACCTTAAAAAAACGCAATCCAAAATTGATGAAGCTTACGAAGCAATCAAAAAAATTGTTGAAGCGGGTGAAGATATTCTGTTTGTCGGTACAAAAAAACAGGCCAAAGAAATCATCAAAGGCGAAGCCCAGCGATGCGGAATGTTCTTTATCACCGATCGCTGGCTTGGTGGAACCCTGACCAATTTTGGTACGATTAAAAAATCGATCAAACATATGAAAAATCTTGAAAAAATGAGTACCGATGGTACGTATGAAAAAATCACCAAAAAAGAAATTATACATATTGATCGTGAAAAAGACAAAATGAAAAAAGTGCTGGATGGCATTGAAGAAATGAAAAGTCTGCCGGGTACTGTTTTTATCGTCGATACGAAAAAAGAGCAGATTGCCGTAAATGAAGCACGTAAATTGAATATTCCGATTTTTGCTATCGTCGATACAAATTCCGATCCGACGATCATCGATTATCCGATTCCGGCCAATGATGATGCCGCAAAAAGCATCAGTATCATCAGCCGCACATTGGCGGATGCAATGATCGAAGCCAAACAACGCGTAACCAAAATTAAGGCCGAGGAAGAAGCGGTCGCTGAAGAAAAAGAAAAAGTCGAAGAAACCGAGAACGAAAAAAAATAAGCTAGTCAGAGGAGTTTGAAATGGCAGAAATTACTGCAGGCCTGGTGAAAGATTTGAGAGAAAAAACCGGTGCCGGAATGATGGATTGTAAGAATGCACTGGTTGAAGCCAATGGTGATATGGATAAAGCGACTGAGATTCTCCGTAAAAAAGGTATTGCCCGGGCAACAAAAAAAGCGGACCGGGCAGCCAATGAGGGTCGGATAGAGGCATATATCCATCCGGGAAGTAAATTAGGTGTACTCGTAGAAATAAATTGTGAAACAGATTTTGTTGCAAATACAGAAGATTTTAAAACCTTCTCCCGCGATGTGGCCATGCAGATTGCGGCATCGTCTCCACTCTATGTGCAACGTGAAGATGTCGATCAGCCCGTAATCGATCAGGAAATGGAAATTTATAAGATCAGGCAAAAGCACAGGGAAAACCGGAAAATATTCTGGAAAAAATTGCGACCGGAAAACTGGATAAATTTTATTCTGAAATCTGTCTGCTGGAACAGCCATTTGTTAAGGATCCTGATAAAACAATAAATATCTTGTTACCGAAACAATTGCCAAATTGGGTGAAAATATTTCCATTCGTCGCTTTTCCCGATTTAAAGTCGGGGAATAGTGGTAAATGGAGGGGCAGGTCAAATATAAACGAATTCTGCTCAAACTGAGCGGTGAATCCCTCACCGGTGAAAAAGAATTTGGCATTGACGCCTGGGTACTGAATCGCTTTGCCAACGAAGTTGAAAAAGCATATCGGGAAGAAGTCCAGATCGCCATTGTCATCGGTGGCGGAAATATTTTTCGCGGACTGTCTGATAAAGCGAGAGAAATGGACCGGGTTCAGGCCGATTATATGGGTATGCTGGCTACGATGATCAACAGCCTGGCGTTGCAGGATGCCCTGGAAAAGAAAAATATACATACCCGGGTGATGACGGCCATTGAAATGAATAAAATCGCTGAGCCTTTTATCCGAAGACGTGCGATCCGTCATCTGGAAAAAAATCGTGTTGTGATTTTTGCAGGTGGTACCGGAAATCCGTATTTTACCACTGATACGGCAGCGGTTCTGCGAGCGGTAGAAATCGAAGCAGATGTGATCTTTAAAGGTACACGGGTTGACGGAGTCTATGACGAGGATCCGGAAAAAGTAAAAAATGCCTTAAAATTTGATGAAATCTCGTATATGGAAGTTGTAAATCGTGGTCTAAAAGTAATGGATACCACAGCAATTACACTTTCGATGGATAACAAACTGCCAATCATTGTCTTCAATTTCAACAAAGAAGACAATCTAGCAGAATCCTGTGGGGTGAGTCAATAGGAACCAAAGTTCAGGAGTAATCCTATGTCATCGGAAAAAGAACTGAAAAAAGATGCCGATCACCGGATGAAGCGCGCCGTTGAAAATATTCAGCAGGAATTTGCAAAGATCCGAACCGGACGCGCCTCACCAGCGCTTGCTGGACGGTGTCAAGGTCTCATATTATGGCAGTGTGGTCCCGCTTAATCAGGCCGCAACCGTAACCATTCCCGAACCGCGGCTGATTGCTATTCAACCATGGGATCGAAATATGATTGCCGAAATCGAAAAAGCTATTCTGAAATCCGATCTGGGATTAACACCATCGAACGACGGCACATTTATCCGTGTTCCGATTCCCCAACTCAGTGAAGAACGACGAAAAGATCTGGCCAAACTGGTGAAGAAATTTGCCGAAGAAGGAAGGATACGCTATCCGAAATGTTCGCCGCGATGCCAATGATCATCTAAAAAGACTACAAAAGGAACATGAGATCTCCGAAGACGAACTGAGTGTGGTCCTGGATGAAACACAGGAAATGACCGATAAGCATATAAAAGATCTGGATCAGGTGCTTGAACATAAAGAAGCAGAGATCATGGAAGTATAGATATAAAAATCTCTTTGCTGAACGCCGGTTATTACCGGCTTTTTTTTTGTATTTTTTTAACCTGAACTAAACGTAAAGAAGAAGATAAGCAAATCATTGGATTTCCCGGCCGGATTCTCAGTTTTGTGTATAAATACGGTTTTTCCATCTGATTTTTATACGGAGGAGAGAAAGAATTCCAAAGAAACTCGTATAGAAAAAATAATAAATCTCAAAAAGAGGAAAATATAGTATTGGCTGCCAAAGGGACAAACGACGTGCAAGCCGGGCAAGCAGCCCGAAATCAAGCAGGATGACAAGAACCGTCATTAACCAAAGCAGAACATCACCAGGATAGAATAGGAGGGCAGGGGGCAGGAGCAGATGCAGACCAAACGTAATGATAAGCATGATCAAACCCCTGGCACCCGAACGACGTCCACCGGCGATCCACCGCAGTCGTTGATGGATAAGTGCGGATGGTGATGTGAGCGCCCTGCTCCGGACCAGTGTTTCCGCCAAAAGGGGATAGGCGATCTGATAATCTTTTTTACTGCTCATGGCCTGCAGCAGGGTCAGATCCTCTGTGAGCGAGAAACCGGTCTTTTCAAAACCGCCAATCTCCTTATATATGCTTCGACGAAACGCAAAATTATTACCCAGAATGGAAACCGGCAGCCCAAGGCCCGCCACACCCGATGCAATGGATTGTAGAAAAAGCCAATCACAAGTTTGAATTTGTGCGAAGAACCCTGCCCCGGTGATCCAGGTCAAGCCACCAACCATTGCCGTTTTCTCGCTGAAAAATGATACCATATTGGATATCCATTGCGGTGATGGCCGGCAGTCGGCATCGGTAATAAGGATAATTTCACCCCTTGCCTTTTCCATCCCCTGTGCGATGACATTCATCTTACCCTTAAGACCGGGTTTATCATCACGAATATCAAATACCTCCATAAAATTAAACCGCTTGGTATAGGTACGGGCAATATCACCCGTAGCATCAAGGGAACGATCGTTTAAGATCATTATTTGCAGTTTTTCCCGGGGATAGAGTTGTGCGGCAAGATGCTCCAGACAAAAGGGCAGGTTTTCCGCCTCATCTCTGGCAGCAACCAGTACGGTTATTTCCGGTTGAATTGAGCAACGGGGCCAGGGACGTCGGAGTCCGATATGGATAAGCAGATTTATTGAAATGTATAATATGCCAAGCGTTAAAATACCGAAGATAAGAATTTCCATATCGGTTACCGATCCGGTTTTCTTAATCCACCCCACTCGAAGCGATGTAAATTTGCCATCAAACCAAAATACAACACATAAGGGATATGGACCACGCTTGCGAGAAGTATCCAAAGGGCTGGTAGGGGAAATTTAAATACATGTGAGGCACTTTTCATAAAGATAAAATCAGAAATCACCTTTGTCAGGATCACTCCCGTGGCTGCAAAGGGTGAAATAAATCCGAAGATGGCAGCAAGGGACACACAGAGCAATATCAGATAAAAGAAATAGAATAAAATAAGCGTTGTTTTATAGCCAGTCGGATATATAAAACCTTTAGATGCGTATCGCAAACGCTGATGATAAAATTGTTTCCAACTCCGGGGTGGAGCATTTGGTACAAAAGAATCCGGATCATAGGCATATCGGATTTTCCATCCTGTTTCATCTCTGACCCTCTGAAGGAATAGATCATCATCACCGGTATGGATAGGACGCATCAATCCAAATCCATTGAGTTCCAAATAGACAGATTTACGATAAGCCAGGTTTGTGCCGACGCAGGTGACCGGGAATTCAAGACCGGTGGTGGCCGCGGCAATTGCGGCATGCGAAAAATATTCCATTTTCAGGAGCTGGAAAGATAAGATCTGTTTATCGTTGGGAGCTCGAGTAGGGTGCATGTCCCAATACCATACCGACATCATCCGAAAATTCTGCTGTAATGGCATTCATCCACTGCTCGCCGGGACGACCATCCGCATCGGTTAACAGAATGATCTCACCCTGAGCTTGACGGACGGCCAGATCAATCGCGAATTTTTTTGGTGCAAAATCAGCCTGTACATCTGAAATTTTCAGAACACTGCAATTTTCGATCTTTTTCGCTGCAATCTGCAAGTGCTCGTTGGTCCGGTCGGTTGAGCGGTCGTCTATTAATATAAATTCGCGTTTATGTACGGGGTAATCAAGTCGTTTGAAGCAATCGGCGAGCTGATTTACATTTTTTTCTTCATTGTGAAAACTTACCACAACGCTGACCGATGGTGTTATTTTCGGTCCCCGAATGGCAGACTGCCGCCTGAATCCATGGTTGATCCAAAGAAGGGCAATAAAATAAAATACGGCCGGAATAATAAGAATGATGTTGATTAAGGCGTCTATTTCCATTGGCTTTCATGGCTCATTGCTGGCAGAAGATTTACGTCGCCAGCGTTTTCTGGGTAAAAAACTGCCAAAACCCTGATTGCAATTGCGACAAATATCAATATCAAGACGATTTTTGAGCAATTTTTTCCGGAAATCCTGAAAATCATCTCCCTTCCAAATTTCATCTATCCGGGAGTTATTTATAGTGCCCATACGATAGTGCCCGTTTTTATCAAAACAACAGGGAACGATTGACCCATCCCAATTTACAAGGGTCGAAAGCCAGGGACGGGTGCACGATTCCTTCTCGGAATTTTTTACCGTAAACGATTCACCGTCAAAATGATAGCGACGGAAGGCATCATCGGCGGGGAGCCATTCATGGGCTTCTGCAACCGAACGCACTTCGATGTTTTTGATCAGCAGCCGGTCAACACCAATTTCTTTTGCCAGTCGACGCATCTCCGGAATTTCATGTTCGTTATGTTTCATTACCAGAAACTGAAGCGCAACATTCGGCGTCCTGCTGCGCCGGCGTTCCCGTTCCTCCATAAGTTTTTTTGTACCGGTGATAACTTTCGCCAGGGTACCGCCCACCCGGTAACGCACATAAGAATCCTGATTTATTCCATCTATGGAGACGATCATACTGTCGAGACCGGAGTCGATTGTATCCTGGATCGATTTGTCGGTAAAATAGTGTCCGTTGGTACTGGTGGTTACATAAATTTTCTGCTTTTTTGCCATTCTGACGAAATCCAGAAAATGTTTGTTGATGTAGGGTTCACCCTGATGATAGACAAGCAGAAAAAATATATCCTGTCCAAAATTATCCATAATCTGTTCAAATGTCTCCATGGTCATCCGACCGCCAACCCGTTCCATTTCACCTGATCCGGTGGTACACAACGGACATTTCAAGTTACACAGATTTGTTGGTTCGATGGTCAGAACCGGCGGTACACCCCACACGACGGTTCTTTTTGTAAGCGCAGAAATGGTAAAGGATGTGGATGTCTTTATAATATTGCTCAGCCTTCGTGGTGTCAGAGATAACAGCAATCGGCTCAGAAGTAATTCGTTCAAGTATATGACCTCATTTCCCAGAATTGAAGTGGCTAAAATACAGTTAATCGGTTATGGATGCAACCGGTAGTTCGACTTGTAATTTAGCCTGGGTCCGTTTATATTTAAACCCTTTTCGGATTCAAACATGAAAAAAAATTATATTCTTATTCTCTTTCTCCTTCTGGCGGCACCCGTTCTGGGAGGCAATCCGGTCAGCCTGCCTTTAGGCCATCCTGTTTATCAATACCTTGACCGTATGGAAACGCTTGGCATACTTTCCAATATCCGTGACGGTGTAAAACCACTTGACCGTGAGCGAATTGGTGATCTGCTCATTTTGATTAATGAAAGTCGTGATTCGCTGACCGCTATTGACAGGGCACGTCTCGATAACTATTTACTTGATTTTCGCTATGAAATAAATCCGGTTCAGAAATATGCCCGGGTGGAGGGCACCGGAAACTGGTATTCACCGTTTGCGAGTTTCAAAGATCTTGGCGACGATTTTTTGCGCTTATTTGCCCAGAACCAGCCGGAAGAGGAAAATCATGTCGTTTTGTGGGAGGATTCTCTCAATAGTTTTTATTTTGATGTTCTCCTTGATCTAAATTATTATCACCGGAGCGACAAGGTTTATCGATGGAATCACAGTGAGTCATTTCGATTCCGTGGAACGATAATGGGGAATCTGGGGTATCTGCTGGACATTTCCTTTTACACCATCGAGGGAGACGAAGGATATCGTGAAGAGGATCCGCTGCTGAAAAACAGTTGGCGCAACGTTCGGGGAAGCAAAATATATTTTGACCGGAGTGGCGGTGACCTGGCATATCGTTCTCCTTTTGTGGATTTTCGGTTTGCTTTTCAACCGGTTACATGGGGTACCGGTGAATCCGGTCAGTTAATCATCTCTGACAACGTCGGACAGTACCCGTACTTTAGCATCAACAAAGACTGGGACTGGGGAAGATTTGTCTATATGCATGGTAAACTCCTGGGACTGGCAAATGGTGATTCAGTCGATGGTCAGCCTTTTTATCCCGAAAAATGGATTGTAATCAACCGGTTTGAATTCTCCCCAATTGCGAGTATGTCGATCGGACTGAATGGGATGATTCTCTACGGTAATCGTTATCTGGAATGGTCATATTTATTACCGTTTAATTATATGCGGGCTACCGAGCATAATCTGCGTGACCGGGATAATGCCTTGCTTGCCATCGATCTGGAAGCCCGGATTTTAAGGGGGGTGAAATTATATGGCACATTTTTGATCGATGAATTCCGAAGGGATAAACTGTTCACAGACTGGTATGGGAATAAACATGGGTTCCAATTTGGTGCCCATATAACCGATCCGTTCGGTTTAGCCAATCTGGGATTCCGCTTCGAATATGTTGCCATTATGCCCTGGGTATACACCCATAAATATGATGTCAACCGGTATATCAATGATGGGCGCTCTCTGGGTTACTGGGCAGGTCCGAATTCAGAAGTATTTTATCTGCACCTGGAAAAAGACTGGCATCAAAGGGTCAAAACCGGTATAAAATGGCAACAGTGGAAACACGGGGAAAACTATCCGGACGAAAATATTGGCGGTGATATTCTGCTCGGGCACAGTGTTCTCCTGGGTGACCAGACGGAACCCCGCGAAACCCGTAAGTTTTTGGAAGGTATCCTGTCGACGGAACAGAGATTTCAGTTTTATGTCGATTATGAAGTGCTCAACGATTTGTTTTTGAAATTTTCCTTGACAGGAATAGATCTGAAGAATCAGGAAGGCGATAAAAATCTCACTGAATTTCAGCTCGGTTTAAAATTTGATTACTGATAATATTTTTACTCTAATTATTTTTATATTCTTCAACCTGATATATTTTTCGTTGCTGTTTGCTGTTTATATCGGTTTAAGGCGATTACGTTTTGGCGGTTCCGCACCTGATTTCACGGTAAGCATTATCATCGCTGCCCGTAATGAGGAAGATAGTATCCTCAATTGCTTGCAGAGTATAACCCTGCTTGATTTCCCGAAAGATAAATACGAAGTCGTAATTGTTGATGATCATTCACAGGACACGACGCCGGAGAAGATCATCAAATTTTGTAAAAACCGGGAAAATTGGAGATATATTTTACTTCAGGAAAAAAGTCGGGAATTGCGTGGGAAAAAAAATGCGCTGTTACAAGGAATCAACGAAGCAAAAAATGATCTGATCTTCACAACGGATGCCGATTGTGTTGTTCCGCGAGGCTGGCTACGAGATATGGTTGGATATTTTAAACCAAATGTTTCCATGGTGTTGGGGTATTCACCGCTGGAAAAGGGAAAAGGTTTCATCTTTCGCTTATTGCAGTTCGATAATCTGTTCTCGGCGATTGCTTCGGCGGCGCCAGCAAAACTTGGTTATCCCTTTACCAGTGTTGGCCGGAATCTTGCTTACCGGAAACAGTCCTATGAGGATGCCGGTGGATTTTTAGCGTTAAAAAAATTCAAAAGTGGCGATGATGTACATCTGACTGAACGGTTCAGATACCTCAACACGGGTAAAATCGATTTCTGCGCAAATCCGACTACTTATGTTAAAACGCGGTTATTGCGACGTAAACGGGATGTGATGCAGCAGCAAATAAGAAAGAACAGTAAAACTTTGCAGACCTCCTGGAGTTCCGTTACGATATCTCTGCTTATCTTTTTATACTATTTGATACTTGTGCTATTCCCGATCATAAATACCGGGGCTCTGAACCTGTGGATCGTCGTGCTGGTATTAAAATTTGCGCTGGAATTTATTGATTTACAGAAAGCGGCCCGAATTTTTGAACAAAAAGACATAATCCCTTTTATCCCCATAATGCAAATTATCTATCCGCTTCATATTATCCTATTTAGCCTGATTGGCGTTTTTCAGTTGTACAGGTGGAAGAAATGAAGCAGTGGATATTGTTTATTTTGAAAATCGTTATTGGGATTGCGATTGTAGGTTGGATCTTAATGCAGGTCGATCAGGATAAGTTTATAAATTACTTCCTGACCATGCGGGCGCGGGATCTGTTTATGGTAATCGGATTGAGTCTGGCGAGCCTGTGGATCCAGTATATGCGTTGGAAATTTCTGCTTGGTCAGTACTCAAATTCATTTGAAAAGCGCGACCTGATCCCTTCATTTTTTGCTGGATTTACCTTCCGTCTGATGATCCCTGGCGGTCACGCAGAACTGAGCAAAGTATTTTTATTACCGGGTCGCAAGCGTGGCAAGGTGATGGCATTCGGCATGGAACGGATTTTTCAGACGTTTTTGAAAATCGTTCTCTCGGTCGCTTTCCTGCCCGTATTTTTTCCGGATTATTTCTGGATATGTTTTATTGTGATCCTTATCGTTCTGCTTGGTTACCTGTTTTTTCCCAGAATTCCATTACTGCGTGAATATGCCGAGAAGGAGACAGCGTATCACCAAACTTTTTTAATGACCGCCCTTTATTCCCTGGGAGTATATGCCATTATGGTTCTTCAATATCACATTTTAATCGTCGAGCAGTATAAAATAGATCTGATGGCAACGGGTTTTACCGTTATTTATTTGTGGAGTGCGGGTGTCGTTCCGGTCAGTATCAGCGGACTTGGGATCAGAGAAGGTCTGGCTGTTTACTTTTTTCAATTTTATGGTGTTCCGGCGGCCTACGCATTGGCGACTTCACTCTTTCTTTTCGTTCTGAATGCCATACTCCCGGCACTTATCGGCATCCCATATATATACCGAAAACGGGAACACTTTAAAGAGATTCGCAGTTCTCTGCAAACCAGCCGGGAGATTTTGCGAAGTCTGCGATCAGACAGGAATACCGGCCGTCAAAATTCGGTTGGTAACGAGAAGAAATGAAATCCGGCACACCGGCGTTCTGAAGATAAAATATTTGATATGATCTTACCTATTAAATCGATACTAAAATCACTACGGGTGGTAAATGTCAGCGTAACACCCCGGAGACTGTTAAATCTGATCCGGATTTATGCTTCAATGTATCTATCGCGTCTGACCGGCAGACAAATTGTCTGGGGATATCCGCCGGTTTTGATGGTTGAACCGACCAATATCTGCAATCTTAAGTGCCCGATGTGTCCTTCTGGAAACGGGGAAATGAAACGATCGCTCGGTCAGCTGGATCTGGCTAATTTTAAGCGTATCATGGACGACATGGGAAAATATATTTTTCAGGTTCAGTTATGGAACCAGGGTGAACCGTTCATAAACAGAAATTTTACGGCATTTGTCAAATATGCGAAAACGAAGGGTGTTATGACCCAGACTTCGACCAACGGCCACTTCATACGCAATGATGAACAGGCTGAGGCACTGGTGCGTTCCGGACTGGATGTTCTGATTTTTTCTCTTGACGGTACAAATCCGGAAAGTTATGCCAGGTACCGTGTTGGAGGGAATTTCAACCTGGTAATGGAAGCATTGGAACGAATTGCACGGGTGAAGCGGACGCTTGCCAGTAAAACGCCGATGGTAGAACTGCAATTTCTAATATTTAAACATAACCAGGCAGAAATCGATGAGATTATCGAAATCAGTAAGAAATTCAGTCTTAACCGTCTGTCGTTTAAAACCGCTCAGGTGTATTCACAGGAACAGGCCGTGGAATTCTTGCCGGAAGGGGAGAAATTTAACCGCTATGAACAGCGTGACGGTTCGTACAAGTTAAAGGGCGATATACCCAACTGGTGCAAAAGGCTATGGCTCAATCCTGCCATAAACTGGGATGGACGTATATCGCCATGTTGTTTTGATAAAGATGCCGATTATGCATTTGGGAATATATTTGAAAATGGGAGTACCTTCGGAAATATATGGAAAAACAGCGGCTACAATACGTTCAGAAGGCGCGTCATGACCAACCGTAAAAAAATAGAAATGTGTACAAATTGTACCGAAGGATTACCAGAGCCTTACACCCGCATTATTGAAACCAGTGACCTCTTATAAAAGTTATTCACATTTTACTGTCACATTATCGTCCATGCTTTTTGGTACATTTCGTTAACTCCTGTATTTACATAAAGTAAACCGATATAACCCCTCATTTGAAGCCGGAAACCTGATAAAACCCGCATCCCATTTCATTCAGAAAAGACGATTTATTGTATTCGTAAACCTTATATAAATAGTATGTTATATTAGATATCATTTGGATGAATGACCTGCCCAAACCAATGGATCCAGGACTACCATTACCCGTGTGCGGGAAAATTTTTTGGGAAAACTTTAAGCGTCAGTTGAGATATGCAATATTTATGATGAAAATTGCGAAAAATAGTTATTAACAACTTATTAACAATTAACATTTTTCTGTGAATAGCGAAGAAGGCGGACGTAAGTCCGCCCGGTTTACTTTTTATGCTCTTTGATATGCTCCAGCTCTTCCGGTCCAAAATACATTTTCTCGAATGCATCAACAAGCTCGTTCAGTTTTGTTATATGCCCCAGGTCGGTAGTCTGCTTTGCCTTCATGGCGTAAAACATCATTTGGTGCAGGGTCACCAGTTTGTTCTGATAGTCGGTAAAATTTTTGGCATCGGCCTGATCGACGATTTTGATACGCTGTGCAAGAAAATAATAGGTTACAATTTCACTAAATTCATCGGCATGCTCATCTTTGTTGTTAACCCAGCGAACCAGTTGGTTTATATTCTTTCCCGGGTCAGCCGAAAGTTCATTGATCTGATTCATGGATTTTTCAATCGTGGTAATATGCTCGCGTAACATGCTAAAGCGCATATGGTCTTCATAGATACCACACGGTACCTGGCAGTGGGCATGTATCATGGAAGTTATGCCGCTTATCATTAAAAGTATGACAGCCATGGAAATGGTTCTCTTCATTATAAAACTCCTTTTGTTTGGTTGCATCGTGTTTAAGATAACCGCAGAAAGTACACAGACTCATTAATAGGTCTTGTATAAATTCATACGATCTATCGTTATTTCTCTATATAAATGCATATAATAAAAGTCGATTTTCTCATTGATCTGTTTTAATCAATACTTTTTTTGGTTGACTCAGAATCTTTTTCTGAGACCTCGGTGGTTTCATTCATAAATTTTATTTTTATGGGACAGTTATTTATATATTCTAATTGAAACGCATAATGGGCGGTTCTTATTCTATCAAAAAAATAAATTGGTGGTGTCAGTTTAAAAATCGGTTGATCTGATTCAGAATCGCAAAATAGCCTCGATTGAACTCTTTCTGAAGTATCTCGATGGTTCGTAACTTTTGACCGGTCTCCTTAAATATTTGTTGAAACCGCATTCGCAGCCGATCGATTTCTTCTTCGGTCCACCGTTTCCGTTGACGAACAGGTTGTATACCTGTTCCGGTCCGGATATCATCAAGTAAAAAACCAGGTTTCAACTGCTTCATCCTCGGGAGGTGATGGTTGAAGGAAACCGGATTGATCTCAAAACCAATGATATTGCGATCCAGACCAATGGCCACTTCGGCCGTTGAGAATCCCCCCAGAAAAAAATCGACAACGGTATCACCCCGATTACTGCTATACTGCATCATCTTGATTAAAAGTTCGCGGGGCAATTCATTCTTATTTTTAACTTGTCCGGGTTTGTAGGCCCGGTTTATGATCCAGACATCCTCCCGGTCGCTGTAATTTAAAGAACGGCCATCACGGTCTTTTTCCGCCGGTCCGAATCTGGCATAGGTGTTAAACGTCGGTTTGGCACCAGGTTTTGAATAATATAAAATATGATAATGACTGGTTACAAATTTTTTGCTGGTATAGACACCAAAGTTGTACTTCCAGATGATATGATTCATCGGTTTTAAAGCGGTTACTTGCAGAGAACCGATAATATCGACCAGATTTGTGTATCCTGAAACGATATAGATTGAACCGCCCGGACGTAATATTCTTTCTGCTTCTCTGATCCAAATTTCACTGAACTGCCGGTAGAGATGCGATTGAATTTCCGCATATCCCTCGATTACAAAATCTTCATTCCGATGATAATGCCGGTGCAGCCGATCGCCTTCAATGGCGTATGGGGGATCTGTGATGATCAGATCTACCGAACTGTCCTGAATATATTTTGAGGCACCGCTTATGCAATCAACAGGATAAAGAAGATACATGATTAATTATTATTTAATAACATCAAGATCAATCTGAAGCAGATCAGTACGAGAAGAACACCCAGGACTGTCTTACGCCATTTGAGCGGGAGAATCTGATTAAGTCCTACACCCCAACGCGAAATTAGTGCACTGCCAAAAAACAGTAATAAAGCCGAATCGAGATGTATGTATCCCAGCATATAAGGATGGTTTTCCGGCGGAGATGAAAGTGCAAAGGAAATACTGCCAAATAAAGCTGTAAAAATCATAATTGCATTGGAGGTCGGGGCAGCCTGGATATTTTGTACCAGCCCGCTCACCATCATCAGCGGTGTGGTAATGCCACCACCTCCGATACCGGTAAATCCGGAAATGATACCACTGAGACTGCCAATTCCAAAAGGCACTATTTTTCCGGGTGTTTTTTTATGTCCGGGGGGGTATTCCTTGACCAGAAAGGTTCGCATCGCGACCCACATCAGGAATAAGATAAAAATCAACACAAGATATTTTTCAGGGACATAAAGTGAAATACGGGCGGTGACAAATGCAAACACGGAAGATGGCAGAGCAATCAATGGTACAATATTCCAGACCACAACCCCTTTTCTCTGAAAATTTAATGTATTAAAACTTGCTACACAGATAATCGTTGCCAGACTGGTTGCTACCGCTTCGAGATGCGAGAAGGGCAGGATCAGGCTCAAAATCGGTACCATAATAATGCCGCCACCCAGTCCGAATAGGGTTGAAATAAAACCTACAGCGATTCCCGTCATGAATACAATGAATAATTCCATACAATATCCAGTTAGAAGTAAACAAAATAAAAGTACAGGCGTTTTTCCCGGAAAATAATTCAGGCTAATAAATTTAAGAGATAAAATCAAAAAATATCATTATATTTTTTTAAGTACAGAATATGGCCAAGGGACAACCTATGCACTTACGTAAATCATATATAAGGATCTGCCTGCTCTTACTATCGGTTACTGGCCTGCATGCACAATGGGCCGCACAGGAGGTTCTACAGGAAATACCGGCGATTTTGGTGCCTACGGATATCGACAGCTATCATCCGGTCTTTCATTACGCGCCGGTAAATCAAGATACAACTTTAATATGCTGGAGTTTTTCAACCCTGTCCTTTATTGAATCCGAGATGCACCGACTGGGATTACGTCCGGTCAGATTGGCAGTTATCTATCCGGTTTATTATACGTTTATTGAGAAAGCCCGAGCCTTTGTACTGAGTAGGGGCAATTTACGTTTTGAACCCGGTGATCTGTTCAGTACGGTTTTTGAAATTATCGAGAAATACGGTATCATCCCGCAATCCGTTTACCGGGGTCAAACAGGTATTCCTGGAATTTATAATCAAAGGTCATTATATGCCGAGTTAAAATCATATATGCACACCGTTAGCCAAAACGCTACATGGGATGAGGATGAAACGATTGCCAACGTTATAAAAATTCTGGATAAACATCTGGGAAAGCCGCCAGATACATTTGAATTTGAAGGCAAAACCTATTCTCCTTTGACTTTTCTAAAGAGCCGTGTCAATATCCCGTGGAATGACTATATGCTCGTCACGTCCTTTACCTATGCACCATATGACACATTCTGTTACCTGAATGTACCGGACAACTGGCGCCAAAATAATAAATATTTTAATACAACCCTGGCACTGTTTTATCAAAGTCTCAGGTCGGCATTAATAAATGGGTATTCTGCAGCGATCGATGGAGATATCAGTGAATCAGGTCGTTACGGAAAACGTGATCTTGCCTTTATTCCGGCATATGACATTTCGCCGAACGATATTAGTCAGGCTGCACGTGAATACCGGTTTGAGAAAGGGCTGACCACGGATGATCATTTAATGCATATAATCGGTTATACCCGTGAGCATGACACAGATTGGTTTTTAGTAAAAGATTCATGGCGGGATGCCTGGGAGGGTGAGCAGAAAGGTTACTTTTTCTATCGAGAAGATTATGTAAAACTAAAAGTCCTGGCATATCTGATACACAAAGATGCCATACCGGAAATTACATCGCGAATTCCTGCAGGTGTATCCACTGCGTTTATTTATCCTTTTGACCGGGATCAGACATCTCCGTAAACCGGAATACAGGCCCCACGAATATCACTTGCCGTATCAGATACCAGAAAGGCAATAATCTTTGACAGCGATTGGGGAGTGACCCAGCGACCGGCATTTTCTTCACCCATCGCAGAACGATTGGCCGGTGTATCAATAATGCTGGGAAGAATAATATTGGCCGTAATATTCCGACCTTTTATTTCAGATGCAACCGAACGAGTCAACGCAATAAGCCCCGCTTTTGCGGAGGCATAGGCGGCCATTTCTCCGGGTGCCTCCAACGCAGCACGTGATCCAATGGTAATAATCCGACCAAAATCTTGCTCCTGCATAGGAACCAATACATGTTTGATCATTAAAAAAGCAGATGTCAGGTTGATATCCATCTGAAATTGCCATTCGCCGAGAGGCATTTCGGAAGTTTTAGCCATCGAAAAACCACCCATAAGATGAAGGAGAATATCTATCCTGGGCATTTCTTTTAGGACGCTCAAAATGTCCTGTTCGTTCAGCAGATCGGCTTTTACGCCATTCACCTGTACCAAAAGATCCTCATCCATTTCGCTTTTAAGTTGGATAAATTCTTTTTCATTACGGTAGGGCAGGGTAATATGTGCGCCTAATTCTGCGCAGCGTAGTGTCACCGCTCGACCCAGTCCGCCGGTACCACCGGTAATAAGTACATATTTTCCAATCATGGTATCTCCTAAATAATTAAAAAAAAGGCTGTGGCCCTAAATTCAACTTCGATTTGAGTCGAAAAATGGATACAGCAAATCATATAACTGATCTGGTGCCTCGCTGTGTACCCAATGGGATGCCCGCGCGATAGTCTCGATCCTGTATTGCGAAAATAATTCAGAGATACGCAAGCTGTCCTCATCTTTTATATAATCCGATGCACCACCGCGGACAAAGAGTACCGGTGTGCTTATCCTGTGAGGATTTAATATGCCCTTACGGATCTCAGACAGATTTTGACCGATCACAGGAAGATTGAGCCGCCAGACATAATGACCATCTTCCTGCCGGTAAAGGTTTTTAAGCAGAAACTGACGCACCCGCCGTGAAGATATAAATTGAGACAATTCCATTTCGGCATTTTGGCGGCTTTTAATCCGGGTCAGATCAATGGCCTGCAGATATTTCAGAATATCGTCATGCAAAACAGGATAAGGGCGTGGTGCGATATCGATTATCGCCATCCGGGATACACGGTGGCTGTATTCGAATGCAAAATTCAGCGCGATCATCCCACCCATTGAATGTCCGATAAATGAAACCTGCCGTAACCCCAGATCGGTAATAAATTCGTATACATCTTCCACCATTATGTCGAGTGTAAATATGGGATCATGTGGAGATTTTCCGTGATTGCGCATATCGAGCAGATAAACCTTGTGGTTTGAGGCGAGACGCTTGGCGATCGGCTGCCAGTTGTCGGAACTTCCGAATAATCCATGCAGAATCAATAAAGGATCTCCGTCACCAATCGTATGATAGTATAATTTCACATTCAGGATCCTTGTATCAAATTAAAGAATGCAATTTGAACAAAATACAAAGAGACAGGTAAAAAGAAAAAAATATTTGAGGCGGTTGTAACTTGTTTTGACAGAAGTTAGCTTTATCACAAAACCCTGGAGAGACATATGCCCAGATTTCCTGATCTGAATACAGCGATAACCACCCTGCCCGGAGCCGTATTCGAAAAATATCGCGATCTGATGGCCGGTCAAGGTGCAGCGCTTCTGCGTCTGCATATCGGAGATATTTATCAGACCCCTGCATACAAACTGCCAATCGATCCAGAATTTATGGCTACCTATCCGGATTTTAACCGATATTGTAATACCTTCGGAATTGAAGAATTGCGTGGGCTGTTATGCGAAAAGGTTAACTACGAAAATAAAATTGCTGCCACGCCGGACGAGATCCTGATCAGCTGCGGTGCAACCAACGCCCTGAGTGCCGCTGTACATGCGGTACTGGCGTCTTCCGAGCGAATCATGCTCCTCACTCCCTGCTGGCCGATATTCAGAGGCGTTGCCATGCTGGCAGGCGCAAACATCAGCGAAGTTCCTTTTTTTATGAAACTTTATGATGAGCCCGTCCTTGATATTCTGGGTTATCTTGAAAATTATCTGACGGATGATACGGTTGCACTCTACCTGAATGCTCCGAATAATCCCAGCGGTAAGGTCCTGAATCCTCACCAATTACAACAAATCTCTGAGTTTACCCGTAAACACCGGCTCTGGTTAATATCCGATGAAGCATATGAGGGATTAATTTATGACGGGAAAGAACTCCACAGCCCGGCAGCAATCAAACAAATATCTGATCAGGTAATTACGGTCTTTACCTTTTCTAAGATCTATATGTTTGCCGGAATGCGTCTTGGTTATGCGGTTGCCAGACAGGATGTAATCACAGCCATGAACAAGGTGATCGTCCACCAAATTTACGGCGCGTCAACGTTTACGCAACAGATGATGATCGATGCGGTACGTCATAGACGGGAATGGATGGATCGGGTTGCATTACACTATCAGTCACTGCGGGATATGTTTGTTGACAGGTTGCATATACCATTTCAGATCCCTGAAGCGACGTATTTTATCTTTATCCGTGTCTCTGACGATTCTGAAGTCAGCAAATATGAAAATCTGGTACACCGATGTTTCAATGCAGGTGTATCGGTTGCTCCCGGTGTGGACTTTGGACTGGATTTTAAAAACTATATCCGATTATGTTTTACCGGAGAGACTCCTGAGCGGCTGCATACAGCCATCAAGCGGTTGAATGCTGTCTTCAATCCTAAGGGATAAGGAAAAGGGATCAGTCTAAAGTATATGCAGACAGTAAAAGAGCAAAATTTTATTCGACTTTTCCCTTTACCCTTTTCCCTTTTATTTTTTCTCTTAACAATATAATGTTACATATTAAAAACTGAGGTAAACATGCGTGTAGGATATTATCAATTTCGCCCGGTTTTTGGTGACGTCAGCCTCAATCTTAATAAAATATGCACCGAACTTGAACACACCAGGGCAGATCTGATCGTCCTCCCCGAGCTGGCTTTAACCGGCTATTTGTTTAAGGACCGGTCAGAGGCGTTGGAACTTGCGGAAGATGTTCATCATTCGTCATCGGTCAACCGGTTAGTAGATCTCTGTAATCGTCGACATTTTCATATTGTCACCGGCTTCGCTGAAAGGGCAAATGACGCGTGTTACAACAGTGCACTCCTGATCGGTGCACGGGGTGTATTACACACCTATCGCAAACTGCATTTGTTTAACGAGGAAAAAAATATTTTCGACCCCGGTGATATACCGCTTTCGGTGCAAACGGTTGGATCGGTAAAAATAGGTATGATGATCTGTTTTGACTGGATCTTTCCGGAAGTTGCCAGGGTTCTGGCGCTGCAGGGGGCAGATCTGATCTGTCATCCCTCCAACCTGGTGCTCGATTATTGCCAACAGACCATGCTGGCCCGTTGTCTCGAAAATCATATTTATGCCATAACAGCCAACCGGTTCGGCTCCGATCGCCGGCCGGAGGGCGAACTGCATTTTACCGGTAAGAGCCAGATTGTAGCTCCGGATGGTGAATTGATCCACCGGGCGCCCAGTCAGCGTGAGGAACTATATATATCCGAGCATGATATCCATATTGCAAGGCAAAAAAAAATCACGCCGTTGAACGACGTGATTTTGGATCGCCGGCCGGGATACTATTCCCGACTTTGCCTGGATTACTAATCAGGGTCCCAGAGTTTTGAGGCGCGTACTCATGATGGCCAGTGTGCTGTCCATTGCGGTCAAATCATTTTGATTCAGCCATGTGAAGCGATCCGGATTTTTGAGATAGTTATAGGTAATATATGCCATAAACCGGATGGATTTTGTTTTACCTTCCGCCTGCAACCGGTCTAATTCGATGCTGACATTTTTATAATTCCCTTCGGGATAAACCGCCTTAAGTTTCATGAGATTTAACATCGCGGATTCGACAACCCCCAGATTGTCTCTTTGCAGCCCACGCAGATAATTTTCAGGTGCCCTTTTCCAGACTTTTGAATCGGTATTTGTAATAAAATCTGCACTGTCGGTTATCTGTCCCATGGCAAAGCCGGTAATTAGCAGGAGGGCGATTGCGGTGTAAGGTAATGATTTCATATTTTATCTCCTTCTTGATGGTTGTCTTTAGTTGAAATTTACGTGGGGTAGTTAGAAAAGATGTCATCACCTGGTAAAGCGTTGTAAAAAAATGTCACAAATTAGAATTTATTTGTCCTGATGTGTAATTTCAGGTCAATTCTGAAAGGAACATGGCCATTGATTAAGGTAAACCCGCTTCGTAGAATCTCGCTTGTTCTGATAATCCTGATCATTTTACCGGCCGTCTTATACATTAGTTTCGAGACAGCGACCCTTAGTGAATCAGAAGAAATGATTCGTGAAGTATATCGTCAGCAGCTCGATGCCGTGCTGTTTTCCGTCAACCAGTATATTGAAGATTATTTCAGTTCATGGCGCACCCGAGTGAACATAGCATTAAGCACGGAACAAACGGATTTTGATCGGATGGTCAGCGACTTAACCGGGGTACAAGCATTCTTCCTGTGGGAAGATGATATGAAACCACTTATACAACGCTCGGTTTCCGGAGAAATGGAAAAGACCGCTGCGCTTATCGAAGACAGCCTGACGCAGATAAAAAAGAGAGTCAGGCAACTCCGGGACTACCAAAAAGCCGGTTATCAGAAAATACAGCCGATGGTTTTAAAGACTGGCAGTGAGGAATCACTCCTGCTGTTATTTATACACAATAACTACCGGGGCAGACCGGTTTTCGTAGGACTGATATTACCGGTGCGGTTCTTTATTGAGACGGTTATCCGGGCAAAGCTGGATGAACTTGCCGGAGAACGGTTCATTCTCGGTGTGTTCCATGGCACCGCACAACAATCTGTTCTGCCGGGCCAGTCGTTTAATTTTACCGATGCAAATCAAACGAGAGCGATCTGGTTGTTACCAGAGTACTTAATCGGGATCCAGCTTGCCGGCGATGATATCGAAGATCTGGCGCATGAAAGATTATATCGTGATGCGGTGATTATAGGTATTATATTCGTATTATTTCTGCTCGGTGCCTGGCTGATCCTGCGCAATGTGCAGCGGGAAATCCATCTGGCCCAGATGAAGTCTGATTTTGTCTCCAATGTATCGCATGAATTGCGCACCCCTTTATCCCTGATCCGAATGTATACCGAAACCCTGGAAATGGGGCGGTTGGCCACAGATGAAAAACGCATGTCCTATTACCGGATCATCGCACGGGAAACGGAGCGTCTGACACGTCTGATCAATAATATTCTGAATTTTTCACGCATCGAATCGGGGAAGAAAACATATAAACTTGAAAATATTGATATCAATCAGGTGGTTGAAAAAATGGTCGAAACGTATCGTGTACAGATTGAACAGGAAGGTTTTCAATTACATCTTGATCTGGGTGAAAAGTTAGCGCCGATCCTTGGCGATGCGGAGGCGATATCGGAAGCTCTGATCAACCTGATGGATAACGCAATAAAATACAGTGCCGATAAAAAGGAAATTACCATACGGACCTCTACGTGCGCACCGGGAATTTGCCTGCAGATCAGTGACCGGGGCATGGGAATAGAAGAACAACACGTCAAACATATTTTTGACAAATTTTACCGGGTTCCGACCGGTGCGGTACATAATACAAAAGGTAGTGGGCTTGGGCTCGCACTCGTGCGGCATATCATTGATGCCCATGATGGATCAATCGATGTTAAAAGTCAGCCGGGCAGAGGCACGACGTTCAGCCTGTCATTTCCTCAATCAAATAAATCAGGGCAAACGGGAGACTAAATGTTCAAAATACTCATTGTGGAAGATGAGGAACAAATGCGGCTTGGTTTGAAAGATAACCTTGAATTTGAAGGGTACGAAGTCGGTGAGGCCGCCGATGGCGAGGAAGCGATATCCGTTATACGCGCGCATGAATTCGATCTTATTCTGCTCGATGTCATGCTGCCCAGGAAGTCCGGTTATGATGTTTGCCGGGAAGTACGGAAAGCGGGTATATCCACGCCCATACTTATGCTGACAGCACGGGGGGAGGAGATTGACAAAGTGCTTGGGCTTGAACTTGGTGCCGATGATTATATCACCAAGCCCTTTAGTCTGCGGGAGCTGACTGGCTCGTATCAAAGCCGTATTGCGCAGATCAGCTGCCAGGCATAGCGATTCCAGAGATGTTCAGCTCGGAAAACTCCTGGTTAATTTTTATCGGTATCAGGCAACATCAGATGGAGAAGAGGTCGCGATGTCGCACAAGGAATATGAAATTCTGAGATATCTCTGGGAACATAGGGGTGAAACGGTCAGCAGGGATCAATTACTGGAAAATATCTGGGGATATGGCAATACCACTACCCGGACTGTAGATAATTTTATGGTAAAACTACGTCAGAAGATTGAGCCGAATCCCGCAGCACCCAGATACCTGATCACTGTTCATGGCATAGGGTATAAGCTGGTATCCGTATGACAGAATTTTACATTTATTGACGAAATTGAGACAACTCAAATTGGATTTCTGTGTAAGATGTATTTAGGACATGAATACAGATTGGTCATATGAAAGCGGTAATTTTAATATTATGTACGATAACCGCACTTTATAGTGCCGGTGATCAGCGTATCCTTGATCTGCGGGGACACTGGAAATTCAGGATCGGTGATGATATGGCCCGGGCTGGCGTAGAATATGATGATACAAATTGGGAAAAAATTTTTGTCCCTTCAGCCTGGGAAGATGAAGGTTTTAATGGATATGACGGTTATGCCTGGTATCGTACAACATTTTTCTTATCCCAAGCACAAATAGAAAAAAAGATTTACCTTCATCTGGGGTTTATTGATGATGTGGATGAAGTCTACCTGAACGGACATTTTATAGGTTTTTCCGGTTCATTCCCGCCCAACTATTTTACGGCATTTAATCTGGATCGGCAATATCGGTTGCCACCCGAATATTTACATACTGACCGACCGAACGTCCTGGCTGTCAGAGTATACGATCATGAATTGGGCGGTGGAATCCTGCGTGGTCAGATCGGTATCTATGAAGATACACAGACAATAATCCCTGAAATAAATCTTGAAGGTCCATGGAAATTCAAAACAGGGGACGAGATGGCTTTTATGAAGCCGGATCTATCCGATGAAAACTGGAAATCCGTTTATGTTCCTTCATCCTGGGAGATCCAGGGTTTCAAGGATTATGACGGTATCGGCTGGTACCGGAAAGCTTTCATGATACCGTATTCTTTGAAGGGGAAAAAACTCATCCTGCTGCTTGGATTGATCGATGATCTCGATGAAGCCTATTTAAACGGAAAATGGGTCGGTGGTACAGGGAATATCGGCATGGCATGGGGAGATATTGAAGTAGCGGGAGAGTGGCAGGTGTTGAGGGCCTATGAACTGGATGAGAATATTTTAAATTTTAGTGGGCAAAACCTACTCGCGGTAAGGGTATATGATAAATATGTCCAGGGGGGTATCTACCAGGGACCGGTCGGAATCGTCACCTACGAACAATATCGTAATTGGCTGCACAACCGCAGTAATCCTAAAAAAAGACTGCTGGAACGTCTGTTTGATTTCTAAATCTTGTATCTCACCATAAATAATTTTATCTTTAGCGAAATCATTTTACAAATAAGGGAGGAACTATGCGTTTTGCCAAATTCGGTTTATTGTTCATCATGCTTTTTGCTCTTGCCAGCCTGGGACAGGCACAGTTGATTCTTGGCGTTCAGGCCGGTTATGCCAGTTCCGCATTTGAGGATCAGGAATCTGCAGCCAGCACCTTTTCCGGTGGCGCGATCCTCGGTACCGATATCATGCCGATGATTGACGTAGGCCTGGAATATAATTTGTTATTCTCACCTTTTGAATTTGATCAACAGGGAACCACTGCCAAAATTACCCAGAATGTGCTGGGTTTATGGGCACGCTGGTATTTTATACCCCTTCCGGCTGCCAGTCCGTATATCCGGGGTGGCGTAGGTTACTATTCCGGAAAGCTGGAACTTTCCGGTGGTTCGACCGGCGAGGCAGATTTTAAAAGTGCTGTTGGCTTTAATATTGGTGCCGGTGTTGATCTGCCCATGGGCTTATACGGTGAGTTTGTGTATCATATCGTATCCAGAGAACTTGATCTTCCGGGACAAGAATCTGGTGGGGCTAATAATTGGGCAATCAGTTTAGGGTATAGTTTCGATTTGCTCTAGATATACCAAAGGTTAAAGGGAAAAGGGCAAAGAGTAGAAAGATTTTGAATAACAACGCAGGGGCTTGGCGTGCCCCATGCCCTAAAACGACAAAGCAACAAAGCGACAGAGTGACAAAGAAAAAACTTTGTTGCTCTGTCGCTATTTTTAATTCAATCCGGTTTAATGGTTCTACTTTTAAACACCTCAACAATTAAACAGGTCAACACTTTCAGAACCGTACATTGATCAGCGGCAGGATTTTCGTGATGCCGGGATTATCACGGACATAGTTCAACACACCAATTTGGACACCTTCAAGCTGGTGGGCATAATTGAAAATCCCGATCACCAGACCGGTCTGTTTTCCCCGGATATAGTTAAACGCACTGGCCGCAAATCCCTTCAGTTCACCCTCATCTTCGATCCTGAAATGCGCAATGCTCAGCGCAACACCGCTGACATTAACACCACCGGTTCCCAGGCCGCCGAAAATAACCCCTCTGATATCGGGTGCACCGGCCCCCAGACCGGCAATTGTCAAACCGGTGATCCGGTCGCCGCTGCCGGCGCCCAATCCTGCAATTGTAATACCGGTAAGACTTTTGCCACTACCGACCCCTCCAGCAGCGATGGTTATTCCGGTGACATCCTCACCTGCACCGGCACCGAGACCCGCAATGACAATACCAGTCATATCATTACTCGTGCCAACACCAAGTATTGCGCCGTGAATTCCGCTGATATTTTCACCGGACCCGACGCCGAGTCCGCCAAATGAAACACCGTTTAAGTCGCCGGAGCTGCCGACCCCCAAACCTCCAATAAACAGTCCGTTCAGGTCACCACCCGATCCGACACCGAGACCACCAATTCCAATCCCTGTAAAGCTGCCGCCTGAACCGGCCCCGAGACCGCCAATAGCCACACCGGAAATTTCACCGCCCGAACCAACGCCCAGCCCGCCCAGGGCAATGCCTTTGATATGCTCACCAGCGCCGGCACCAAGTAAACCAATCGACAGACCATTCATATCATACTCAGCAGCGGGTCCGCCAATACCAATATTCACACCGTGTAAATAGCCTGCTTCCGGAACAACACCCAACGAAAAACCCTTAACAACCGCATTTTTATTTTCATAAGCCGACCAGAGGGTAAAATTTAGGCCGCTTATTTCATCAACCCAGTGATCACGAAAATTAAATCGTAAGCCGGCAAAGTTTTTTGAATTTCCAAAACTGATTCCCCAGCGACTGGTTGGCAGATCGAAACTCTGAGCGGTCAGAGACGGAGAAAACAATAAAGTAATAAATAAAGATATAATGGTTAAACGAAAATAATTCACGGAAGCCTCCAGCTTAAAGTGATCTATTTCCTTTAATTTATATTCAATTACGGAAATATATGCATTTTGTTGTATATCAGAAAAATATTTGATAACCTGCATTATATCCAATTTTGTTTTAAGATTCTGATGTTCTGGAAATTATGTGGGCAAAAAAATTCGGGTATACATTCCAAAGCTTAAAAAATATCAAACTCCAATGACCAAGTCGGAAAATCAATACATCTTCAACAATTTGGAAATTGAGATTTGGATTTTGTTTGTAATTTGGGATTTGTTTTTTGGAATTTAAGATTCATCTATAATATCACTCACAAAGTTGAAAATAAAGAGATGATTGATAAACCAAAACTGGAAGCAAAATTGAATCTTAGCGACGCCACCCTGCTGGTTATCGGGGCGGTCATCGGTTCGGGCATCTTCTTGACTACGGGGATAATCGCCCAGTCGCTTCCATCACCGGTAATGATCCTGTCGGTATGGATCATAGGAGCCATACTTTCACTTTTTGGCGGATTGACACTGGGAGAACTTGGCGCAATGATGCCCAATGCCGGTGGACAATATGTGTATCTGAGGGAAGCATATGGCAAATTTGCCGCTTTCTTATATGGCTGGACCACCTTTCTGGTTTTACAGACCGGGGGAATCGCCGCACTGGCTGTCGGTTTTGCAGAGTATCTGTCCTTTTTTATCCCCGGATTCGGGTTAGATCAAATGCTGTTTGGCCAGGGCAGTATACCTATTTCGTATGGACAGTTGGTCGCGGTCATCAGCATTCTTGTTTTAACATTGATCAACTATTATGGAATCCGAACCGGAAGCATCGTGCAAAACTTCTTAACCATTCTTAAATTGCTTGCGATCATGATCCTCATTTTGGCAGGATTTATTGTTACATCAGCTGGTTATGGTGTACCGGACCGAATGGAGACGCTCGTCTTTCCAGAGGGAACGGCACTCCTGTCTGCCATAGGGGTTGCGCTGATCGCGGTTTTATGGACATTTGACGGCTGGTATGCGGTCAATAATGTCGCCAGCGAAATAAAAAAACCAGGCAGAAATATTCCGTTAAGTCTGATGATTGGCCTGTCGGTTATCGGGTTGGTATATCTTTTAGTGAACATTTTTTATGTCACGGTTCTTCCTGTAACCGAAATGGCTGGTGTCGTTCGGATTGGTGAGAAAGCAACCACGGTCGCTTTTGGTCCTGCGGCCGGCATTGCCATGAACGGATTAATCCTTATTTCGATTCTGGGTTGTCTCAGTGCAACGATCCTATTCGGTCCCAGAGTGTACTACGCGATGGGGGAAGATAGAATATTTTTCAAATCATTTGCCCGGGTCCATCCGCGTTATCATACCCCGGGTACGGCCATCGTTTGGCAGGGCGTATGGTCGTCAATTCTTTGTTTAACAGGGACTTATGAGCAGCTGTTCACATATGTAACATTTACGGTTCTGGTATTTTTTATCGCTGCAACACTGGCTATATTTCGGCTCCGAAAAATTAAGCCCGATGCCGAGAGACCATACAGAACATGGGGATATCCGGTAATTCCGGCGATTTTTGGTTTTGCCATGCTGCTGATTGCGGGCAACAGCCTTTTGGAAAAGCCCCTGGAGTCATTGCTTGGATTGCTTATCATATTTACCGGATTTCCGGTATATTATTACTGGTCAAAGATCCGTATATAAAATCCGATAAAGTCAGACTGACAGATTGAGTGTTCTTACCGCGCCTATTCAAGCGACTCCAAATATCTTTCTGCATCGATAGCCGCCATACAACCACTGCCGGCTGCTGTGACGGCTTGCCGGTATATCTTGTCCTGCACATCACCGCAGGCAAACACACCGGTTACGTTGGTGAGGGTAGTTCCGTTCTTCGTTTTAAGGTAACCATCCTGATCCTGGTCTATTTTTCCTGTAAATATTTTGGTATTAGGAACATGACCGATTGCCATAAAAACCCCGTCAACCGGCTTTTCAATGCGTTGGCCGGTAACAGTATCTTTAAGGATGACTGAACTTACGGTTTTATCCCCTTTAATTTCTTCAATCACACTATTTAGCAAGAATTCGATTTTGGGATTTTTCTGAGCCCGTTCAAGCATAATTTTTGATGCACGGAATCCTTCACGGCGGTGTACAACGGTGACTTTGGATGCAAATTTTGTCAAAAAGGTGGCCTCTTCCATGGCGGAATCACCGCCACCGACGACCATAACCTCTTTATCTTTGAAAAAGAAACCATCACAGGTTGCGCAAGCCGAAACACCATATCCCATATACCTTTTTTCAGATTCCAGACCGAGCAGACGAGCGGAAGCGCCGGTGGCGATAATGACAGAATCAGCAGTATAGTGGCTACCTTCTGCCGCGATCTTAAATGGTCTGGATGAAAAATCAACATCGGTAACCATTTCAAATTTGGATGTTGCTCCAAAACGGATCGCCTGTGTGCGCATATCTTCCATAAGTTGCGGACCCATTATACCTTGCGGAAAGCCTGGATAATTTTCAACTTCGGTAGTAATGGTAAATTGGCCACCCGGCTGGTGCCCTTCAAGTATGAGCGGTGCCAGGTTGGCGCGTGCCGTATATATAGCAGCGGTAAGTCCGGCCGGACCGCTACCGATAATCACAACTTTAAAATGGTTTTTGTCACCCATATTTAAAACTCCTACATGTATATTGATCACAACAGCATACAAATTAATATTAATTTTATAAACTCAAAAATATTATTTTCACGTAATTAAGATGCACAATCCGGTAAAAGGATACATCAGAGAGTTAGTTAAAATGGGTTGATTCATAAATTCTGTTCCTTAAATTATTAAGAAAAAAGGCATTTTATATGCAGTTGCAAGTTGTGGCTATCGATAAACCGGAGGAGATGAATTTTATTTTAGGACAATCGCATTTTATTAAGACGATAGAGGATATTCATGAGGCAGTTATTAATATTAATCCTGGAATAAAATTCGGACTGGCATTTTGTGAAGCATCGCAAAAAGCCCTGGTACGTTTTAGCGGTAATGATCAGACCTTGATTGAAATCGCCAAGAAAAATGCGTTGAATCTTGCCTGCGGTCATTCGTTTATTCTATTTATGGATAATGGATTTCCGGTAAACATTCTAAATGCAATAAAAATGGTACCGGAGGTCGTTCGTATTTTTTGTGCTACGGCCAATCCGGTCGAGGTGATCATTGCGGAGACCGATCAGGGGCGCGGAATTCTTGGGGTGGTTGATGGTATCCCGGTTAAAGGGGTTGAAACGGAATCGGATATCGCAGACCGGAAACGATTTCTGCGACAAATCGGATACAAGTTCTAAAAGTGAAGTGAAATGGAAAATCTGCAAGAATTATTTGATGCTTATCTGCTGACCAAACCTTCCGGGGAAAAAATCAGAGCAGCGACGATTATGATGATCCATGTCGGTAAAGCTCTAAATGTTGCGACGCAGGAAGAGATCACCCATGAATATTATGATGAAATCACCGGCGCTATCGATGATTTCTTTATAAAGTCACCTCAAAAAGCGACACTTGATAAAGTTATTCTGGCGGAAATGATCGGCAGAGTAGGACCAAGTGGCAAATCGAAACGAATATTCAAAAAATTACTCGAAGATCGTGATGAAAACGTCCGTCAGTATGCGCTGGCCAGCCTTGAGTTTTTTGGACAAAAGCGGCCGAAAACGGTTTTGAAGTACATTGAAATTTATGGCAAATCCGTAGATGAAAATATGAGAATGATCGCGACCGATCTGGCCGCGAAAATGCTCTGTCACGGGAAGCACAGAACCGTTTTAGCGCAATTTCAAAAATGGTGCGGCGAAGATAAAGGGGTATTTGCCGTTGATATTATCAGGCGTATCAAGGATCTCAATGAAAATGACATGTGTGGTGAGGGGTTTGATCGATTGCATAAATGGTCGATGGAACATTATAAGGACCTATGGGAGAATGCTTTTATGTCCGATGAAGCATCCGCTTGAAAGTATTTATGATGATGGCTCTACGTTGTAGAAATTTATTTTTATTATTCCTGGTATCATTCGTATTCTTAAGTCTCCAGTGTAATCCATATTCTCTTCCGGAAAATAGATTTTCCAAAGGAGATACGGCGTTTACGATCTATCAGGAAGCTCAGGAGCAGTATCGGATGGCCAATTTGGATGAAGCACGGCGACTGATCGAACGTGCTTTGCGGTTGAATTCGGGCGTTGCCTATTTTCATGAACTGGATGGTGATATTTATCGCCGGCAGGGAAGATTTAACGATGCATTGAAGTCCTATGAGCGGGCAACAACATTGCGATCAAATTTTCCGGAAGTCTACCGCAGTCAGGCAGAAATTTATATTACGTTGGGCGCTCATGAGGAAGCAATCAAATACTATAAAAAGATAATGGCCAATGATCCGGTGCAGCTAACTGTATATATAAATATTGCCGAGGAATATATGGAACTCAGGGAATATGAGGTTGCACTCAATTCATTGAACGATTATCGCCGGCAAAAACTGGCCTTTGATGAGCAACCGGAACCATCGTATTTTAAGACACGCGGACTTGTATATTTCCGTCAACGGTTATACGAAGAGGCGATACCGGATCTGAAACAATTTAATCTATTGGAGCCGGATAACCTTGAAGGTCTTGCCTTATTGGGCAGCTGTTATTACGCATTGAAAAAATATGAAGCCGGTCTGGCGTATTTTAATCGTCTTATACGTCTGGATGAAAAAAACGGGAATTGGTATCTGTATCGCGGAATCTATTTTTATAAGAATGATAATTTTAACGATGCAGACGGGCAATTCCGCTTTGCACTTAGTCTCGATCCATCCTTATACACCGCCCATTATTATCTTGGCAAAATTTATGAGGAGCGTGGCGAACTGGAATCCGCTCTGGAGGAATTACAACTCTACCGTCAGCATATGCCGGCCACGGTTGGTGAAGAAGATTCGGAACCGGTACCCGGTATACAATTCGATTAAAAATCGCCCATTACAGGATGTTTTTTGAAATCGATCCCGAGTTTATAAAAAAAACAGAACATGAACCGCACCGAAGATGGTTCAGAGATTCCGAAGCCGCCTGCGATCTGATAATCTGGGAAAATGACGATAAGCAAATTGATCGCTTTCAGTTCTGGCATCAGGATGCCCTGATTGAATGGAAAAACGGGCGGGGCTTGACGACAGGGCATGTTGACAAGACCAGCGGCGCGTTCACGCATTATCAATCAGAGATCTATCGGATACATCAAAATTTTGATGATGATATCCTTTCACTCGTTACCGGTCTGCTGCATCAAAAAAATGTTGATCAGGAAGATACGCTGACTCAGGTGAAGCAGATTTTATTTGAAATAGCAACCCGTTACTGATCTAAAAAGTTTGAAGGAATATGCCCGAATTACCTGAAGTTGAAGTTATCAGAAGGGGAGTGCACCCGCAACTTATCGGTGAAGTCTGTTGAAGCCGTTGAGATCTTCTGGCCAAAATCTTTTGTCGATCAGGCACAGGATCCGATCGTTGGGAAGACAGTCACGGATATCGGGCGAAGGGGCAAGTACTTGATTTTGATTCTCGACGCAGGATATCTGGTAGTACATTTACGGATGACCGGTCAGCTCATCTTGTTTTCGAATCCACCACCGGTTCAAAAACATTTGCAGGTTGTATTTCGCCTGCGATCCGGAAAGTTCCTGGTTTATTTTGACAGTCGTAAATTCGGCCGTTTAATCCATGTCGATCAATTGAACGGGGTGCTAAAGAACACGGGTATCGATGCCCTTGCACCAGAATTGACGGCCGAAAAATTTCACCAGATATTAAAAAAACACAGTCGTATGGTAAAATCTTTTTTTATGGATCAGCGGCATATTGCGGGGCTCGGGAATATTTATGTTGACGAAAGTTTGTATAAAGCAAAAATACATCCACAAACCGTTACGGGCTTAATTCCGAAGAAAAAAATAAATTTGCTCTTTCTGGCCATCAGGAATACCCTATTAAGTTCGATCGGAAATATGGGAACAACCATATCGGATTATAAAACCGTTGGCGGTGGATTCGGAGCACATCAAAACTTTTTGCAGGTCTATGGAAGAGCGGGGAAACCTTGTTACATCTGCGGCACACCGATAAGCAAGATACGGATGAATAACCGGGGAACCCATTTCTGTCCAAAATGTCAGCAGTTAAAGAAAAAAAGATCATGAACGTTGTCTCATTCATGAGTGATTTTGGCTTAGAGGATCATTATGTTGGCGTGGTTAAGGGGATCATGCTCAGAATCAATCCAGATGTCCGGATTATTGACCTGAGCCATGGCCTTAAGCCTTTTGCCACAAGGCAGGCGGCCTATCTTCTCGGTAGCAGCTATCGCTTTTTCCCAAAAGATACGGTTCATCTTACGGTGGTCGATCCGGGTGTTGGTACAGATCGCACCCCGCTGATTTTACGAACAGCCAGCTATTTTTTCGTAGGGCCGGATAATGGCATTTTCACGGATCTTTTAAAATATGAGGGGGTTAAAATTTATCAGATTCAACGAGATGCCGTGAACGCGCTTGGCGGGATAAATAGCGGCCTGGATACCACCTTTGATGGCAGAGATCTGTTTGGACCGGTTGCCGCGCTGATATCAAGAGGTATCAACATCGAAGATTTGGCGAAACCTATGGGGATGCGTCCGGTCCTATTGGAAGAACCGGTTTGCACTGCAAAGGGCTGGCAATCCGTTAAGGTGCTTCATATTGACCATTTCGGAAATATTATTACGGCGTTGCATCGGAATCATCTAAAAAATAACTTAATGCTGGGAAAAGTGAAAGCAGGTGCGCGTCTGATCCAGCAGATTAGCAAAAGTTACGGTGATGCACCGGTTGGTTCGCTCCTGGCCATTTGGGGAAGCAGTGGTTATTTGGAGATTTCAATAAATCAGGGAAGTGCAGCAAAATTATTAAATTGTATTCCAGAAAGCGATATTATTAAGGTAAATATACAATAGTGGATCTGAAAAAAAATTTCAAACCGATGTTGGGATCTATCCTGGTCGCCATTGTACTATGGGTGATGGTGGCAACGAATGAAAACTACGATTATCAGGTTACTGTTCCGATCGAACTGGTTCGGCTTGCTCCGCATCGGGCATTGTATGAGCTCGTTCCGGAAAAAGCTCTGGTTGAAATCAGGGGTAAAGGACGTTCACTGCTGGTACTATGGTTCTATGATCTGATATTTAAATTGGATCTTCCCGACGTAAAAACCAGCAAAACGATCGATTTGGAAGAGTATCTCAACACACTCGATATCCCAACGGCGCTCAATATTGAGATTCTAGGAATAATTGAACCTAAAACAATCAATTTGAAAGTTGATGAACTGGTGGAGGTAAAAAAACCCATTAGAATTGCCGGAAATATTGGCGTCGAAGATGGATATACACTGATCGGGTATACATGTTCACCGGATTCTGCACAAATTTCAGGTCCCAAAAATCTGATCAGAAATATCAAAGAACTCAACACCGGAATACTCGATTTTAAAACGCAGACAAGCAGATTCGATGAAGATGTAAATCTGGTAAATCCTGCTCCAGGCCTAGTGAAATTGGAGACGGAGATCGTCACTGTCGGATTCGATATTCAAAGACTTGTGGAGCGTGTAATTTATGACATACCTGTTCATGTGATAAATATTCCCGGGAGGCTTGTCGTTGAATCCCTGCCACCTAAAATCTCTTTGAGAATTAAGGGGGGGGAACAAATTGTGGCCGGAATTAATGCCGATGAGATTCAGGCTGAAATAAATTTTGGCAAACAATATAAAGTTGACCGGGAAGAATACAGTGCCAAGATTATCACTCCTCAAAATGTGAACTGGATTGAGTCAATACCAAAAAAATTCCGTTTAAAAATCAGGCGTAAATAAACTCATCTTAAATGACCAATAGAAAATATATCCTGGGTATTGAAACATCCTGCGATGAGACTTCCGCTGCGGTTATAAAAGCGAACAAGGTTTACTCAAATATCGTTTCTTCGCAAGAAATACATGAGCAGTTTGGCGGGGTAGTGCCGGAACTGGCCTCCCGGGCGCATATTCGTCTGATCGTGTCAATCGTGGATAAATCTCTGACAACTGCGGGGATTAATAAAAATCAGATTGGTGGTATTGCGGTTACCTATGGTCCCGGGTTGGTCGGTGCATTACTGGTCGGATTGAATTTCAGCAAAGGGATGGCTCTGGCTCTTGGAATTCCCTATATCGGTGTAAATCATATGGAAGGTCATATTTACGGGAATTTTTTGAGCAATCCGGATATTTCTTTCCCACATCTTAGCCTGGTGGTTTCAGGCGGGCATACCATGCTCGTTCTGATGAGAGCACATCTTGATTATCAAATGATTGGAAAAACCCGGGACGATGCGGTAGGGGAAGCTTTTGATAAAGGGGCAAAGATGCTCGGCCTTGGATATCCCGGTGGTCCGGCTATTGATAAACTCGCTTCAGCCGGCGATCCGGACTTTCACAAATTTCCGAGGGCTTACTTAAAGGGCGAAACCTACGATTTCAGTTATAGCGGACTCAAAACATCTCTGCTGGTGTACCTGAAATCCAAATCCCAGGAATTTTTGGCTGAAAATCTTGCACATATTTGCAGTAGTTATCAGCAGGCTGCGATTGATGTCCTGATCCATAAAACCATACAGGCCGCCGAGGAATTCAAGGTGAAATCGGTCGGTGTTGTTGGAGGGGTGGCAGCGAATTCGTTGTTACGCCGGTGGCTGGGAGAAGAAGTAGCAAAAATAAACCGCTCTTTCTATCTTCCTGAATTTGATTATTGTACCGATAACGCTGCAATGATTGCCCGGGCCGGTGCCCAGCGCCTGCAAGCCGGCGAAAGTTCTCCGCAAAACCTCAATGCATTTCCGGCACTCCAGCTGGGAGAAAATAATTTCTGATGCCCACTTTTTTTCAAACCAATCTTTCATTTTTTGCCGTATTGCTGGCCTGTGTAGTTGCCACAGCGATCTCTTTCTATATGTATCGTCGCACGGTACCACCGGTGAACAAAAAAATGATTTTACTCCTTGGTATCATCCGGGGCTTCTATACATCGGCTATTGTCATTTTTCTGTTCAAACCTGAACTGACAATGGTTTGGCGACAGCATGATTCGAAGAAGATCTCTGTTCTTATTGATCGCTCCGCCTCCATGGGAATTTCCGATAAAGATGTTAAACGGATTGATCAGGCAAATATAATCGCCGCAAAAATACGCAACCGGCTCGAAAGCGCGACGGACCTTCATATAATCGCATTTGACACAGATACCGCCACGGTGAGCAGCGCAGAAGTTGACAGCGCAAATACAGGGACGGATATTGCCACCGCAATCAATCTGGTCGAAAAAACAAAGCCAAATCCGGATGCGATTATATTGATTTCAGACGGAAATTATTCTGTTGGTAAAAATCCTCTCTATCGAGGAATCAATGGTGGCATACCGGTTTATACGATTGGAATCGGGGATACCATTGAACCGGTGGATATTTTAGTGACCAACATGCAGTCCCAAAAGATTGTATACCAGCATAAAAATTCGATAATCCAGGCAAATATTATGGCTTTAGGGATCGATTCGGTAAAACTTGATCTGGAATTGCGTCTGGGGAACAGGAGGATCGCCAGAAAAGACCTGGTCATTAGTCACCCGAATGAGGAATACCCTGTATCTTTTGATATTGTACCAGAAAATCCGGGACGTGTGACTTATGAATTATATGTACATCCGGTATTCGATGAAAAAAACGAAAAAAATAACCGCGCGCTTATCCAGATGCAGGTACTTAAAGAAAAATTAGGGGTGGCACTTATGACTGCACGGCCGGGTCCTGAATATAAATTTATCAGGTTATTGCTTGCAGCAAATGAAGATCTGAAAATTTTTCCGGTAATAAACATAGGAAGACGGCTGGGGCCAAAACTTCTGGCAGACAGCCTCGATGTCATCATATGGTGCCAGATCCCGAATGATGCAGAAAGGAATTCCCTGACGTCAGGAACGGATGTTTCTGCCTATCCTTCCCTGTTGATGGCTTCGGAACGCCTGGACGGCCAAAAAATGGCATTTTTAAAAAACTATCTTCCGATATCCTCGCTTAGTTATCTCGGAAGGGACGTGCGAACTCAGGTTCGTCCGACAGAAGGCGGATTCAAATTTTCCCCCATCAACGTACTTGACAGCAGGAATCTAAACGTGCGTTTCTGGCAGGCCGCGCCACCGATAGATTACATGTTCGGCGGGGTGAAACCGGTTTCCGGGATAAGTGTGGTTCTCGAAACCGTGAATTCCGTGAATCAGGAAGAATTGGGTTCACCGGTGCTTATGACCGGAAATTCTGGTGGAAGAAAAAATGCATTGCTGCTGGGATCCGGATTCTGGAGGTGGCATTTTCTGTTGGCCGAAGACGCACAATTTAATAATGCCTGGAAAGATATTCTGCATAATCTTATACGATGGCTGGCAAGTAGCCGGGACGCCAAAAACGTGCAACTGGCCGTGCCGGAAAGTGACCCAAAAACCGGCCAGAAATTACACCTTATTGCCGATGTTTATGACGGAGCCTTTGAACCTGTTGATACTGCAGTTGTGCGGTTTCACGTTAGCGGGCCTGACGGTAGTTTCGAAATTCCGGCCAGTTTTATTTCTGAAGGCAAATATCAGGGCGAATTCGTACCGGCAAGTGAGGGGATTTATGCCTTGCGGAGTATGGCATGGCTCAATGATCAGTTGCTGGGGAGTGATTCGATCCGTATCGGAGTTTTACCGGTTATCCAGGAATTTATCCATACAAATCAAAATATTGAGTCTGCTCACCCGGCTCGCAAAGGAATCCGGAGGATATTATTTTCCCGCTGAAGAGGCAGATTCACTTTTTGCGAGACTGGATCTTACACCTGGTGTGGTAAAACTAACGTCGACGTATCAATTATGGGATCAACTTCTGGTATTACTTGTTATTATCACGTTGCTGTCCGCAGAATGGTTCCTTCGCCGTCGACGGGGTCTTGCCTGATCACGTTTTGAACTGGCATGATCGTTGTACTGTTTTCCGGCATGAGTATCCGTGTCTTCATACTTTGTATCTCAATCTTACCGGTTTTTGTCCATGGACAACTCACTTTCTCAGAGGTCATGTTTGATCCGGCTACCGATGAAAATCATGACGAATATGTGGAAATCCACAATCTTTCGATAACCGATTCCGCCAATCTTAGTGGTTACCGGTTCAGTGACGGTACGGGTACCGATCAGCTGCTGCCGATGGGCAAAAATTATAAATTGCCTCCTGGTGGATTTGCGGTTCTCCTGGATGGAAGTTATCCGGAAAATTCGGTGACCTATGACAGCGTTCTGGTCGGTATGGTGAGCATTTACCTTATTTCGGACAGAGCATTCGGAAGTAATGGATTATCGAACTCAAATGATGAATGTTTGCTGCTTATCGACACGACCGGTGATACCGTCGCGAAATATTGCTATTCGACGGACAATTTACCGGGCTTTCCCGACGAAAAAATTCTTCTTCAAGGCCCTGATACCCCGGATAACTGGAGCAATGGACAGATAAAAGGGGGAACTCCAGGCAGGCGCAATTCTGTCTCGCCCTTTGAGTTGGACGCTGGTTTTCAGAAGCCTGGTATTCTACTTCCACCGGTTATGATAAGCGGGCAGGTTTGCCATCTGACTGTTCTGATCGAAAATTATGGTCTGAGCCAAATAGAAAGCCGGGTTACCCTTAAAATTTTTCTCGATGATCCCGGTAATCAATTACTTGATTCGGTTTTTTCCCTTATCGGAGATCGTCTGGCGATGGATGTATCACTTGATTTTGGTGAGACGGCAGCAGGAGAACATACGATGGACCTTGCCCTGACCTGTCCGGACGATCAGAATCCGACAAATAATGTACTTCGGAAAACCATCACACTATATCAGATTGAAAATAGTCTGGCGATCAATGAAGTTAAATTTCTGACCGAAGAGGAGGAACCGGAATGGATCGAACTTTTCAACTATGGCCCCGAACGTGTTTATCTTAAGGGTTGGATGATTGCCGATGCAAATGATACGGCATCGATCGACACAGCCTATTTTATTGAACCGGGATCCTACATGGTCATATCAGAGGGGTCGCTGTCTGATTATTATGGGCTAAATGATAACCAACTCTTAATAATCCGAGCTCTACCTGTCCTCAATAACGAGAGCGATGAAATCTCACTGATTAAACCCGATGGGGCATGGCATGAAAGGGTGAATTATTCTCAGGACTGGCTGCAGAATGAGGTCATTTTTAAGCCAAGCCTGGAACGGATTCATCCGAGTCTTTACGCCGGTAGTTCCCGGAATTGGGGCCCCTGCGTTGCGCAGAAAAAGGCAACACCCGGTGCGATCAACAGTATTTTTGCTGCGCCGCTGGTAAGCGTCGCCGGGTTGGAAGCCCATCCAAATCCGTTTTCTCCGGATGGTGATGGCAGGGAGGATGCCACGCTGATCTCCGGGTGGATACCTGAGCGAAGTGCACGACTCAAACTCGTGGTTTTCGATATTCGTGGGCGTGTCATTCGGACGATCCGGGAGAACCGATTCACGGGAAATCGGTTTGATGTTGTGTGGGATGGACTGGATGATGAAGGCAGAACGGCCCGGATGGGAATATACATCATATTTGCCCAGGCTATTGATGAACTTGCAGGGGTATTAAGGGAAATGAAGACGACGGTGGTGCTGGCGAAACCGCTCTGAGCGTAAGCTTTGTTTTTAACGATTTTGTATAATTATAAATACTCTTGTATATATAAAATATAACTATATGATAAATATATAGTTATAATATGGATTTAACACGGATTCCTGTTGTTTTTTCAAGTGGGGCATGCTAAATTATAATTCTTAAATTATCGGGGTAAAAACCTCACAGCAGGAGAGCAAATATATGAGTAATGCCTATTTTCAAGTTCCGGAACCTTACAATGAACCCGTGTACAGTTATTCATCCGGTTCAGCTGAAAAGGAACAGCTGAAAAAAGAAAATCGCTGAGATGAGCAAAGAGCAGATAGAGATCCCTTTAATAATTGGGGGAAAAGCGGTTAAAACAGGCAACGTGGCTGATCTCAGAGCACCGCATGATCATTCCATCAAACTCGGTTTCTATCACAAGGCCGGTGCTAAAGAAGTTAATATGGCGATTGAAGCGGCGATTAAAGCGCGGGTATCCTGGGCGGAAATGCCATGGGAACATCGGGTTGCCATATTTTTAAAAGCAGCCGATTTACTCGCCGGTCCATGGCGGAGCACGCTCAATGCGGCGACGATGCTGGGACAATCAAAGACCGCATATCAGTCAGAAATCGATGCCGTAGCGGAACTGTGTGATTTTTGGCGTTTCAATGCCTACTATATGTCCGAATTAATGAGCGATCAACCATATTCACCTTCAGGTATATGGAATCGACTGGAATACCGTGCGCTGGAGGGCTTTGTATTCGCGGTTACCCCCTTTAATTTTACGTCGATTGCGGGCAATCTGCCTACTGCACCAGCCATGGTTGGTAATGTAACGCTCTGGAAACCCGCATCAAGTGCGGTATATTCGGCCTATTTTCTTATGAAGTTATTTGAAGAAGCCGGAGTTCCTGCGGGGGTAATAAATTTTATCCCTGGGTCCGGCGGGCAGGTTGGCAATCCCGTGATGCAAAGCCCCGATCTTGCCGGAATCCATTTTACCGGCTCAACCGAAGTATTTCAGAATATGTGGAAAACGGTCGGAGATAATATCAGCAAAATGAAATATTATCCCCGGATCGTGGGTGAAACCGGCGGTAAGGATTTTATCTTTGCTCATAAATCGGCAAAGGTAAAACCGCTGGTGATCGCGGCGTTAAGCGGTGCCTTTGAATATCAGGGGCAGAAATGCTCGGCAGCTTCGAGAATGTATATCCCAAAATCCATCTGGCCTGAATTTAAAAAATTATATGTAGACGAAGTTAAAAGCATTAAAATGGGTGACCCGACAGATTTCAGGAATTTTATGACGGCGATCATTGATAAGGGTGCATTTGAAACCATCAGGGAATATATTGACTTTGCAAAATCTTCGAAAGATGCGGAAATCATCACCGGAGGCGGATGCGATGACAGCAAAGGATTTTTTATCGAACCGACAACAATTGTCACCACCAATCCTCATTTTAAGACCATGGAAGAAGAAATCTTTGGTCCCGTTTTGACCATTTATGTATATGAAGATAAGGATTTTGAAGCCGCACTGGAACTTTGTGATTCAACCTCCCCGTATGCGCTTACCGGTGCAATCTGGGCTCAGGACAGGCAGGCGTTGGTCACCATGTCAAACCGTTTACGCAATGCAGCCGGTAATTTTTATATCAACGATAAACCCACCGGTGCAGTCGTCGGGCAGCAACCGTTTGGTGGCGGACGTGCATCAGGCACCAATGATAAAGCGGGCAGCGCGATGAATATACTGCGCTGGATGACGGTGAGAACGATCAAGGAAACGATGGTTCCGCCGGAGGACTGGAGCTATCCGTTTATGCAAGAAGCCTGATCAACAATGCACACAAGGCCTGCCTGTAGCAGGCCTTTTTTTATGCATCAAATCGGAAGCATTTTGAACCGCCGAAGACACGGAGCAGAAATATAAGAAATTATTTGACAAACAAATTGTTCATTTTCTGAAATAAAAACAAGAACGTTGTATTCGGTGATCAAGATTAGTTCCGTGTAATCTGTGGTTTATTTTACCCCTGATCGTATAAATATAAGCAAATGTGCATATATAAAATATATTAGTATAATTATAGATAAAACAATTATTTATGTTGTGCAAAAAAAGCATGAATCCAGTTGCTTTTACGGGGACTCGATTATAAATTAAGAATTCGATTTTTATCAAATAAAGTTAACTCAGGAGGATTAATGCCCCGCATTAGAGTGATCATTATGGGTGCTGCCGGTCGCGATTTTCATAATTTTAATACATTTTTCCAAAATAATGATACCTATGAAGTTATGGCATTTACTGCAACCCAGATTCCAAATATTGATGGTCGTAAATATCCGGCTGAACTGGCGGGAAAATTATATCCGAAAGGGATAGAAATATATCCGGAAGATAATCTCCCGGAATTGATTAAAAAATTTGATATTGATGAAGTGGTATTTTCTTACAGTGATGTTCCCTATGATTATGTGATGAGCCGATCCGCGATGGTCAATGCTGCCGGTGCTGATTTTAAAGTGATGGGTCCGAAAAGAACCATGTTAAAGAGCAGAAAACCAGTAGTATCGGTTTGTGCGGTACGTACCGGGTGTGGCAAAAGTCAAACGACCAGGATGGTCAGCAAGATTCTGCGGGAATCGGGGAAAAAAATTGCTGCGATCCGGCATCCGATGCCCTACGGTAATCTGGTCAAGCAAAGTGTTCAACGATTTGCCACTTTGGAAGACCTGGATAAGCATAAGTGTACGATCGAAGAACGGGAAGAGTATGAACCGCATATTGTTAATGATACGATCATTTATGCCGGTGTTGATTATGAGGCCATTTTGCATGAAGCCGAAAAAGAAGCCGATATTATTCTCTGGGATGGCGGCAACAATGATTTACCTTTTTATAAGCCTGATCTACATATCGTTGTGACCGATCCGCATCGCGTTGGGGATGAATTGTATTATTATCCCGGTGAAGCAAATCTTCGTATGGCTGATGTGGTCATCATCAATAAAATCGATACGGCGAATGCGGAAGATATTCTCGAACTACGAGAGAATATAAGATAGGTAAATCCGAATGCAATGATTATTGATGCCGCTTCTCCTATTCGTGGATGATTATGAAGAAATTCAGGGTAAACGTGTGTTGGTCGTTGAAGATGGTCCGACGCTCACACATGGAGAAATGACATTCGGGGCCGGCGTGATTGCGGCGGAAAAATTTGGTGCGGCCGAACTTGTCGATCCCAGACCATTTACTGTCGGTACGATAACGGAGACTTTCGAGAAATATCCGGATATCGGTACACTTTTACCGGCGATGGGCTATGGCGATCAGCAGGTAAAAGATCTGGAAAAAACGATAAACGACTCTGATGCCGATCTTGTAATCATCGGAACGCCCATCGATTTGCGTACCATTGTCAAATTGAATAAACCGGCGGTCCGGGTATATTATGAACTACAGGAAATCGGTCGTCCCAACCTTTCGGATGCCTTGAAAAAATTTTTATAAATGGTTAAATTGCCTCTATTATACCGCCCATGCGCGGTCTTGAAGTTGCCGGGGTAAGGATGTTCAAAAAAACGGTTGTGGTAGCGCTTGGTGGCAATGCCATCACCAGAGAGTTTGAAGAAGGAAATATCGCCCAGCAATTTGAGAATACCAGACGCAGTCTGCGCAGTGTTGTCGAATTGATCAAGCGTGATTATCGTGTCGTTATTACCCATGGTAACGGACCGCAGGTGGGCAATGCTCTGGTGCGGGTCGAAGAAACCCGTCATCTTGTACCACCCCTTCCTCTGGGTGTGATCGTTGCCGATCTGGAAGGTGGCATGGGGTATATGATCGAACAATGCCTTCAGAACAAACTAAATGAGCGTGGACTTAAAAATCCTGTCGCCACGATTCTGACCCAGGTCCTTGTAGATAAAGATGACCCATCGATTCTTAATCCCTCGAAGTTTGTGGGTCCGTTCTATAAAGAGGAACAGGTGCCCGAACTGGAGGAAAAGCGGGGATGGACCATGCGGGAGGATCCCGGCAGAGGGTATAGAAGGGTTGTACCCTCCCCGATCCCCCGGGAAATAATTGAAAAAAATATTATCAGACAACTGGTCGATGAGGATATTATCGTTATTGCAGCCGGTGGTGGTGGCATACCGGTATACCGTGAATCGTCCGGCTGGTTGGAAGGGGTCGATGGTGTGATCGATAAAGATCTTGCTTCAGCCGTTCTAGCCAAGGATATCGGAGCAGAGGATCTGATTATTTTAACCGGTGTCGATCGGGTGGCTATAAACTACCGTAAATCCGATCAAATTGAACTTTACCGGGTCGGTGTTTCTGAGATTGAAAAATATTATAAAGAAGGACATTTCCCCAGGGGCAGCATGGGGCCAAAAATCCAGGCGGCAATCAATTTTATTCGGGACGGTGGTAAAAGGGTTATTATTTCGTCTATTGATAATGCCGTAGATGCGTTGCTAAATAATTCGGGTACAGAAATTATACCTGATTAATCATTTGGGAGACAAGCAATGAAAATCCATGAATATCAGGCAAAAGAAATTCTTCGCAAGTATAAGGTTCCCGTACCCAGAGGTCAGGTTGCCTTCTCTGTGGATGAAGCTGTCGCTGCCGCAAAGGCGCTGGATACAAAAGTCTTTGTCGTAAAAGCTCAAATCCATGCCGGTGGACGCGGCAAAGGGGGCGGTGTAAAACTTGCCCGGAATCTAGAGGAAGTTAAACAGCATGCTCAGAATATCATGGGCATGACATTGGTCACCCATCAGACGGGACCCGAGGGTCGGCTGGTAAAAAAACTGCTGGTTGAAGAAGGGATGGCCATTGCTCGTGAACTTTATCTTGGGGTTGTCCTGGACCGGTCGGTCTCAAAACTGGTATTCATGGCCAGTACCGAAGGCGGAGTAGAAATTGAAAAAGTCGCCGCTGAAACACCGGAAAAAATTTTAAAGGAGTGGGTTGATCCTGCAATTGGTCTGATGGCCTATCAGGCACGAAAACTCGCCTTTGGACTCGGTCTTGAAGGTAAGCAAATCGGTAATGCAGTAAAATTTATGCTTAGTCTTTACCGGGCATTTGTAGAATCGGATTGTTCGCTGGCGGAGATTAATCCATTGGTTGTCACCGAATCCGGCGATGTTATCGCTCTGGATGCAAAGATCAACTTTGATGACAATGCGGATTTCCGGCATACTGAGTATCAGGAAATGCGTGATCTTGATGAAGAGGAACCACTTGAAATTGAAGCATCAAAATATAATTTAAATTATATCAAACTTGACGGAAATGTCGGTTGCATGGTAAACGGCGCGGGATTGGCCATGTCAACTATGGATATCATCAAACTCGCCGGGGGTGAACCGGCAAACTTTCTTGACGTGGGCGGCGGTGCCAATGTTGATACGGTAAGAAATGGTTTCGAAATTATATTATCAGATCCCAATGTTAAAGCGATTTTAATCAATATTTTTGGCGGAATCGTCAGGTGTGACCGCGTGGCAATGGGGGTGATCGAAGCTGCCAAAACGATTGATATAAAGGTTCCGGTTGTGGTGCGCCTTGAGGGGACCAATGCGGAAGAGGCAGGCGAATTGCTCAATAAATCGGATATCGATTTTATCGTCGCGAAAAATCTGGAAGATGCGGCCCGTAAAGTCGTAGACGCCTTAAATTAATGTCTTACGACAGGAGAGAACAATGAGCATTCTAATCGACCAAAACACAAAAGTAATTGTTCAGGGGATAACCGGAGGGGAAGGATCATTTCACACGGAGCAGATGATCGATTATGGTACCAATGTCGTCGGTGGTGTCACGCCTGGAAAAGGGGGTCAATTCTTTCAGAATAAAGTACCGGTTTTTAATACCGTCGCGCAGGCGGTTCAGAATACGGGGGCGACTGCATCTACAATCTTTGTTCCGCCCCCATTTGCAGCCGATGCGATTCTGGAAGCGGTTGATGCCGGTATCGAAGTGATTGTTTGCATTACCGAAGGTATCCCCGCTCTGGATATGCTGAAAGTCTATCAAAAAGTCAAACTAGCTGGCAGTCATCTTATCGGGCCTAACTGTCCCGGCGTAATTTCACCGGGTAAATCGAAAATGGGTATTATGCCGGGATTTATCCATAAGGAAGGTCGTGTGGGTGTAATCAGCCGTTCAGGCACCCTTACCTATGAAGCTGTCGGACAGCTGACCGCGCTCGGAATCGGACAGTCCACCTGTATCGGTATTGGTGGTGATCCGATTATCGGTACCCGGTTTATCGACGCGCTTGAAACTTTTCAAAGAAGATAACGATACAGATGCGGTGGTGCTGATCGGTGAAATTGGCGGTACGGCTGAAGAAGAAGCCGCGGGATGGATAAAAGAAAACTTTGACCGACCTGTGGTCAGTTTTATTGCCGGGCAAACTGCGCCTCCGGGTAGACGAATGGGTCACGCCGGGGCGATAATCAGCGGCGGTAAGGGTACAGCAGCGGAGAAAATGCAGGCACTGGCAGAGGCCGGTATTCATGTCTGTAAAAGTCCTGCTGAAATTGGCGCAATTGTAGCAAAGGTTTTAAAATGAATTTTTTCGAGAAAATTGGAGGCAAATTTGAACCATAGTACACTGGCAATATTGAAACCGGATTGTATTCAGCGAAATTTGGCTGGTAAAGTAATTGACCATTTACTTCAGGCAAATTTCAAAATTGTCGGAATGAAAATGGTGAAATTAACGCGGGAAACAGCGGGGACATTTTACGCTGTTCATCGCGAACGACCTTTTTATGAAGATTTGATCGATTTTATGACCGAGAGTGAAGTCATCGTGCTGGCCTTGGAAAAGGAAAATGCCATAAACGAACTGCGTAAAACCATCGGGGCAACGGATCCCGCTGAAGCAGCGTCGAACACGATTCGAAAAATTTTTGCGGAAAATAAGCAGAATAATATTATTCACGCGTCCGATTCCGATGAGAATGCAGAAATTGAACAGGCATTTTTCTTTTCAAAAAAAGAATTAATCGAGAATCAAACATTATGAGCGCGTATCGACTGATTTCACAGGAGAGATGACTCATGCCTGATAAAAAAGAAGTCATGGATATCGGCATTCTGGGGCGATCCACACTTGAAGGATCTGCTGGTGAGGAAAAAATAAAACGCGTGGCGGTTGTGGGTGCAGGTACCATGGGAAGAGGTATCTCACAATTGATTGCGTCAAAGGGTATTGATGTTGTTCTGATTGAGCGCCATGAAGAGGGTGCCAAGGAGGCGGTCGAAAAGCTTGAAGCGAATATGGATGCTGAAATTGCCCGCTGGACCATGACCGAATCGGAGAAGAAAGCCATTCTATCCCGCACTACCGTGACAAGTGATATTCAGGGTTCGATATATGGGGATATTGTTATCGAAGCCGTGACGGAAAATCTGGTCATCAAACAGAATCTTTTCCGCAAAATCGATCAGATCTGTGACAAGGAAACCATCTTCGTTACCAATGCGTCCGCGCTGAGTATTACCGAGATTGCTTCGGTCACAAACCGCCAGGATAAGGTCATCGGCATGCATTTTTTAAATCCGGTTCCAAAAATTCCCGTCGTAGAAATCGTCCGGGGCCTTAAAACTTCCGACGAAACATTTATACTTGTGAGTGAATTTTCAGAAACCCTGGATAAAACGGCGGTGGAGGTGTATGAATACCCCGGATACATCACGACCCGCGTGATCGTTCCGATGATCAACGAAGCCATATTTATTTTGATGGAAGGGGTAGCGTCAGCCGAACATATCGATATCGCCATAAAACTGGGGTATGGTTTCTCCCGGGGTCCGCTAGCAACAGCGGATATGATCGGTCTGGATGAACTGATGAAGTGGATGGAAACGCTTTTCCATGAGCTCGGTGAAGCAAAATACAGACCCTGTCCATTGCTCAGAAAACTGGTGCGTGCCGGTCATCTCGGGGTAAAAACAGGCAAAGGATTTTTTGAATATCCAACCTCAACCTGATCTGTAAAAATTGTTAGTTAAAGGCAGTTCGATGAAAATTCTTGTATTGAATAGTGGAAGTTCCTCGGTAAAATATCAAATGGTGGAGCCAGAATCGGCATCTTTCCTCGCCAGAGGGGTGGTTGAGCGTATCGGCATGGCCGGTGCAATGCTTACACATCTACCCCATGATCGTGAAGAAGTCCGGCTTAGCGGTGAAATCCTGGATCATAAAGTCGCCATTGAATATGTGCTGAGTATCTTGCTCAGCAAAAATCACGGCGTTATAAAAGATAAAAGTGAAATTTCGGCCGTGGGCCACCGGGTGGTGCACGGTGGTGAAACTTTTAGCAGTTCTGTCCTGATTACTTCGGACGTAATAAGAGAAATCTCACGCTGTATGGATTATGCGCCATTGCATAATCCGCCAAATTTAAAAGGCATTCGGGCAACACAAGCGCTTCTTCCAGATATTCCGCAGGTAGCTGTTTTCGATACGGCGTTTCATCAGTCGATGCCAGAGTCTGCCTACATGTACGGCTTGCCATATGTACTCTACAAACGTCACGGGATCCGGCGGTATGGTTTTCATGGAACCTCGCATCTGTACGTTTCTCAACGCGCAGCTGTGATCCTGAAAAAGCCGATAGAGCAACTGCGGCTCATTACCTGTCATCTCGGAAATGGTTGCTCTGTCACGGCAATTAAATCCGGCAAATCGATTGATACCTCGATGGGATTTACACCACTCGAAGGATTGCTTATGGGGACCCGTAGCGGTGATCTGGATCCGGCCGTCGTTCTGCATATTATGAACAAAGAAGAGTTATCAATGCACGAAGCAAATACCATGCTCAATAAACACAGTGGTATTCAGGGCCTGAGCGGATTAAGCAGTGATATGCGTGAGATCGAAGAGGAATATGAAAGTAATCAGCGGGCGCGCCTGACACATGAAATTTTTTGTTACCGTCTTAAAAAGTATATCGGAGCATATGCCGCAGCCATGGGGGGTCTGGATGCCATCGTGTTTACCGGCGGGATCGGGGAGAATTCATCCAAGGTAAGAGAACAGGTTTGTCTCAATATGGATTATCTGGGACTGACTCTGGACATTGAAAAAAATAATACCGCAAGTAAATCCGAACGGTCGATCGAGCATAAAGATTCCAGGGTGAACATACTGGTGATTCCCACCAATGAAGAGTTGGTTATTGCCCTGGATACCATGAAAATTATTCAGCCGGTGCCCAGGAGCAATTAACCGCCAACTGTTTTGTTACTCATATTTTGTTATGCCTTTATCCTTTTGCCTTTGGCCTTTTACCTTTTTAATCTGCATATTGCGCACAAAATTGTTATTTCTTAAATTTAGAATTTGCCATGAAAATATATATTAGAGATCTCGATGACGGGATCCACGAAATAGCCGGTGTGATTGAGCCGGGACAGATTGAACTGCCGGAGAAAGATTCCTATCCGGAACCGTTGTCTATTCAGACGATCGTGGACCGTCTTGAAAATATATTCAGAATAAAAATCCGGATCCGGACACAGGCGAAATATGTCTGCGACCGTTGCCTGATTGAGTTTAACCGCGTTCTTGATGAACCGTATGAACAGATTTATCAGATAGGCTCCGGTACACTCGATGAGGATGATGAAGTTGAATTCCTGCCAGAGAATTCAATCGAGATCGACATCAGTAAAGCGATCCGGGATGCTTTTATTCTGGCACGCCCGATGCAATTACTCTGCAGTGAATCGTGTAAAGGATTGTGTCCGGACTGTGGTATCGATCTGAATAAAAATTCATGTACCTGTACAAATGTTAAGATCGATCCAAGACTTGAAAAATTGAAATCGTTATTGAGATAGGAGAAAAAATGCCAAATCCAAGACGTAAAATATCGCGCTCTAAAAGAGATAAACGTCGCGCCAACTGGCGGGCAAAATTGACCATTACAAATCTGTCCGTATGTGACAACTGCGGTGAGCGTAAACTGCCACATCATGTTTGCATGCACTGCGGGTATTATAAAGGGAAAGCCATTATTACACCTGAGGCCAGTGCATAAGCGGTCTCAAAATCTGCGGAATTATTGATGCGCATCGCTCTGGACGCAATGGGAGGAGATCTTGCCCCTCAGGCAACTGTCGAAGGGGCATATTTATATCAGAAAGAAACAGGCGCCCGAAATGAACTGGTGCTTGTGGGCCAACAGGCACAAATCGAGGCTGAAGCCGCAAAATATACCAGCTGGGAAAAATTAAATATTTCGATCGTTCACGCCGAAGAATCAATCGGTATGAATGAATCCCCAACCGATGCCTTAAAGCGGAAAAAGAATTCTTCCATGCTGGTCGGTATTCAGCTGCACAAAGAGCAAAAAGTAGATGCCTTTGTGAGTGCGGGTAATACCGGTGCCCAAATGGCCGCCAGCCTGCTCAACCTCGGCCGGATCAAAGGGGTCAATCGACCGGCGATCGGATCATTTATCCCAAGTGAAAAGGGCATGGTTTTTCTGATCGATGTCGGGGCAAATGCCGATTGTAAACCGATAAACCTTTTACAGTTCGGAATTATGGGCAGTATCTTTGTAAATCAAATTTACGGCAAACAGGATTCAACCGTCGGATTGCTGAATATCGGTGAGGAAGAGAAGAAAGGAAATGAGGTCACACAGGTCGCGCATCAGCAGATGAAAAAGGAATGCCGCGGTTTTGCCGGGAATATTGAAGGCAGGGATATCCTGAAAGGCAAGGTGGATATCGTTGTCTGTGATGGATTTGTAGGTAATATTATATTAAAATTTGCCGAAAGTGTGATGAGCGTTCTGTCAAAAAATTTCAAACGCAATCTTGGCAGCAATCTGTTTATCAACCTGGGTGCGTTTCTGGTAAAACCAGCCTTCTCGGAAATGCGCCGAAGTTACGACTATCAGGAATATGGTGGTGTACCCCTTTTGGGGGTCAATGGTATTTCGATTATCTGTCATGGCAGTTCTACCGGTAAGGCCATTATGAACGCCATTCATGTCGCGGATTTGATGGGGTCAAAAAAAGTAAATGACCACATAGCCAAAACGCTGCTGAGCAGAGGGGAAAACGGATGAAAAAACCAAGAGCATATATTTCCGCGATCAGTCATTGGGTCCCGGAACGGGTATTGACCAATGCTGATCTGGAAAAGATGGTGGATACAACCGATGAATGGATCAGATCCCGGACGGGAATCAGAGAACGACGGATTCTTGGCGACGGGAAAGCCTCCTCTGATATGGGCTCTGAAGCGGTAAAATTACTGCTGAAGCAACGCAAACTGGATCCGGAAGAGATTGATGTAATCATCGTCGCTACGGTTACCCCTGATATGTTTTTTCCCAGTACCGCAAATCTGATTCAGGACAAAGTCGGCGCAAAGAACGCCTGGGCGTTTGATATATCGGCTGCCTGTTCCGGATTTATATATGCGCTAGGTCTTGGTGCCCAGATCATCGAAGCGGGAAAATACAGCAAAATCGTCGTCGTCGGCACCGATAAAATGTCGTCGATTACCAATTACAATGATCGCAATACCTGTGTACTGTTTGGTGATGCAGCCGGTGCGGTTCTGCTTGAACCATCAGATGATGAAAATATAGGGATCCTGGACTTTATTTTACATTCAGATGGCTCCGGTGCCGAGTATCTTCATATGAAGGCCGGTGGAAGTAAATATCCGGCAACCCTGGAAACCGTGGCCAATGACTGGCATTATATATACCAGGATGGCAAGACGGTTTTCAAATTTGCCGTCCAAAAGATGGCGGACATTTCAGAGGAAGTCCTGGTACGGAATAACTTTACCGGCAAGGATGTCAAATTGCTCGTACCGCATCAGGCAAATCTGAGAATCATTGATGCGGCCGCCAAACGTCTTGGCTTGCCAGCCGAACAAGTATTGATCAATATTGACCGGTATGGCAACACAACGGCGGCAACGATTCCGCTGGCTATGTCGGAAGCCTATCAGCAAGGGCGCATAGAGAAAAACGATCTGCTCGTTCTGGCAACCTTTGGCGCGGGATTTACCTGGGGCAGCGCGCTGGTCAGATGGGGAATTAGTCCACAAAAATAAGCGAGAGAGAAATGAAATATCAACTCATTTTTCTGTTTTTCCTGATTCTGTTTACAAGTTGCTCAAAGACCGTCTACGTCAATGTTACCAAACCGGCAACCTACAATGTGTCCGATGTAAAACGGATCGCTGTTCTCGATTTTAACGGACCGATTAATGTTGGTGCCGGCATTGCCAGTCAGTTCACCAATCGCCTGTGGAAAACCCAGTATTTCAAAGTCATGGAACGGCGCGAACTACAGAAAGTGCTTGAAGAGCATGCCTTGCAGATGAGCGGTATCATCAGCGATTCAACCGCCGTCGAATTTGGTAAAATTCTTGGTGTTGAGGGACTGATTGTCGGGGATGTGCTCTCTTACGAGGTCCAGGATAAACGCGGAACAGAAAAAGTAAAGGAGAAGGTCTGGAAGGGGGAGTACGAGAAGGATGAAAAAGGTAATTTCATTTATGAAAAGACCGCCCGTGGCAGAGAGAAAAAGAAGAAGTACGAAGAAGTATTTGTCAATAAAGAATACATTCAGAGAAGCGGTAATGTCAGTATAAGTTTCCGGATGGTAAGTGTGGAAACGGGAGAAATCCGGGCCGGAGACACCAAATCGCGCAACTATTCAAAGAAATTTTATCCGGAGAAAGGACAACTGCCTTCCCGTGATGCCATTCTCACGCAGCTCTCTGAAGCGGTAATCGAGCAGTTTATTCCTCTGATTACGCCTTACACGGTTCAGGTAAGTAAAACGTTTGAGGAAGATAATGATGCGGTGGATCTCGGTATCGAATATGCCCAGAAGAACCTGTGGGACAGGGCCATGACGATCTGGCAGGACGAATTAAACCGTGATCCGAGGAATACGGCCGCGTTGTACAATCTGGGTCTTGCATATGAAGTCATGGGGGATTTTGATCAGGCAGAAGCCCATTACAATCAGGCATTGGATATTGAACCAAATGATTTGTATATGGAGGCACTTGCCAACATCCGCAAACGCAAGATAGAACAAAAAAATCTCGAAGAGCAATTGCATTAACCGATGGAACTCTGATTGAAAAAAGCATTTTTATTTCCCGGGCAGGCATCCCAATACGTCGGTATGGCAAAAGACCTCTATGATGCCTTCCCGATGGTCCGGGAGCTTTACGCCCGTGCCAATGAAATCATGCAAACAGACCTTGCAAGGATCTCCTTCGAGGGACCGGAGGAAGACCTTAAACGGACTCAAATCACCCAACCGGCTATATATGTCCATAGTGTTGCCATGTTTGAGTTGCTCAAGGCGAAAAACTTCTTACCCGATGCGGTTGCCGGTCATAGTCTGGGTGAGTATAGTGCCCTGGTTGCAGCCGAGGCCTTCTCATTTGAGGAAGGGCTTCGCCTGGTAAAGATCAGGGGTGAACTGATGCAAAAAGCGGGAGAAATTCAACCCGGTACCATGGCAGCCATAATCGGACTTGAGTTTGAACAGATCAGGGAAATTTGCGACGCGGTTGCCGAGACAGGCGTTGTTTGCCCGGCCAATTATAATTCTCCCGGTCAGGTGGCCATCTCCGGTGATGCGGATGCGGTGCACGCCGCAATGGATAAAGCAAAAGAATCCGGTGCAAAAAGAGCCATCGAATTGGTTGTGAGCGGTGCGTTTCATTCACCATTGATGGAACATGCCCAGGAGGGCTTGCAGCAGGCATTGTCAGAAGCAAAAATAAAAGATACGACAACCCCTGTTTACACCAATGTCATGGCAACCCCAACCAACAGTGCCGAAGAGATTAAGGACCTTCTGTTCAAACAACTGACCCATCCGGTCCGCTGGACCGAAATTGTACAGCACATGATTACCGATGGATTGGCGGTTTTTTATGAAGTCGGACCGGGAAAAGTGCTGACCGGTTTAAATAAAAGAATAAACCGGGATTTGGCCTGTTATCCGATTGGTGATGCAAACGGTTTGAACGAAATATCTTAACCCGAGAATAAAAGGGGCATAAAATGGAGTTAAAAGGAAAATCAGCGGTTGTAACCGGTTCAGCCCGGGGAATCGGCCGCGAAATAGCCCTGATGCTCGCAAAGGCAGGTGCTGATTTGGTGATCTCTGATCTGAATGAAGAGGCCGGTCTCGAAGTTGTGGAAGAAATCAAAAAGTCTCGGTCAAAAGGCAATCTGGGTCAAATCGGATGTCAGTAAATTTAAGCAGGCAGAGGAACTCATCGAGAAGGCCCTGCAAACATATGAAAAAATCGATATTCTGGTTAACAATGCGGGCATTACCCGTGATAATCTGTTGATGCGGATGTCCGAAGATGAATGGCAGAGTGTCATCAATGTGAATCTTACCGGAACATATAATTGTATTCGGGCGGCAACGAAATCGTTTATGAAACAACGCCACGGACGTATCATTAATATCGCATCCGTTGTAGGGCAGATGGGCAATCCGGGTCAGGCCAACTATGCCGCTTCAAAGGCAGGTGTTATCGGGCTTACAAAGGCTGTAGCCAAGGAATTCGCCGCCAGAAATATAAACGTCAATGCCGTTGCACCCGGTTTTATTCAGACGGCGATGACGGATAAATTGCCGGAAAAAGCGAAGGAAGCGCTTATGAGCGTTATCCCGCTGGGGCGTCTTGGTCAACCGGAGGATGTGGCCAGGGCGGTTCTTTACCTGTCATCCGAAGCGTCTTCATATATGACCGGCCAGGTTATAAATGTAGATGGTGGCATGGTCATGTAATTTATATTTGTAAAAATTAAGAAATTCAGGTAAAATTAGCATCTTGTTTAACCCATAAATACAATAGTGCTCGTAAAATAGGAGGACAGATAATGGATGTCGAAGCCAAAGTAAAAGAAATTATTGTCGAACAATTGGGTGTTGATGAAGATCAGGTGGCACATGAAGCATCATTTATCGATGATCTCGGTGCCGATTCACTTGATACCGTCGAACTGGTCATGGCATTTGAGGAGAAATTCGATATCGAAATTCCCGATGAAGATGCCGAAAAAATGCGCACCGTGGGTGATGCGATCAATTATCTCAAAGAAAAATTAGCATAATCACATCGTAAAGCAGAGAAATTGATATGCGACGACGGGTTGTACTGACCGGGATGGGTACGATCAATCCGATCGGTCTGAATACGAATGAATTCTGGCAGTCACTTCTCGCCGGGAAAAGCGGTACAGACAAAATTACCAGATTCGATACCACCGAGTTTCGCCACAAAAATTGCCGCGGAAGTCAAGGGATTTAATCCTGAACAACACTTTGAAAAAAAGGAAATACGAAGACTCGATCCTTTTGCTCAGTATGCCATTGTAGCCGCCCGGGAGGCGATACTTTCTTCCGGTGTGAATCTGGAAAATGAAAACAGAGACCAGATCGGTGTTATCGTCGGGTCCGGAATCGGCGGCATGCTGTCATTTGAAGAGGAAATGACAAAACTGATCAATCAGGGACCGCGACGAATCAGTCCTTTTTTCATACCTCAGATGATATCCGATATCGCAGCCGGCCATATTTCGATGGAATATAGTCTTAAAGGACCAAACTACGCCACGGTTTCTGCCTGTGCTACGTCAGGTCACGCCATCGGTGCGGCAGCTATGGCGATACAGAGAGGTGATGCCGACATGATGGTGTGTGGTGGATCGGAGGCAGCGGTAACCCCCATGGGCATCGGTGGATTTAATGCCATGAAAGCCATATCAACCAACAACGATAATCCACAGAAAGCCAGCCGGCCCTTTGATCTCAACCGCGACGGCTTTGTCATGGGCGAGGGTGCCGGCATCATGTTTCTTGAGGAACTGGAGCACGCGAAAGCACGCGGGGCAAAGATTATCGCGGAAATTGCAGGTATTGGCTTCACGGCCGATGCTTATCATCTTACGGCACCGGCTCCGGGGGGAGAAGGAGCGGTAAGAGCGATGCGCAGATGTCTTGGAGGACGGAGGTCTGGCGCTTGAAGAGGTTGATTATATCAATGCTCACGGTACCAGTACCCTCTATAACGATAAAAATGAAACCGAAGCGATCAAAACCGTATTTGGCGAACGGGCGTATGACATTTCGATAAGTTCCACCAAATCGATGACGGGTCATATGTTAGGTGCTGCCGGGGCGATAGAGTTAATTGTATCCGCTTTCGCACTAAAAGAAAACAAAATTCCACCGACAATCAATTATGAAACGCCCGATCCCGATTGTGATCTGAATTATACACCGAACAAATATGCGAATCGGGAAGTAAGCGTGGTGATCAGCAATACATTTGGATTTGGTGGTCATAACGCCTGTATCAGTATGAAGAAATATTGATATGAACTTTGAGGGCTGGCAGATGTCAGCCCTTGTTTTTTTATGTACAAAAAACTCCTACGATTACTCCATAAGTATCCGGCAACATCGGTTCCGGTCTCCCGAATTGAGCAAACGATTGGCTATACCTTCGGCCGGCCGCATTTATTGCTGCAGGCGGTAACCCATCAGTCTTATCTGGCTGCCCAGACAGATTCTGAGCTGCGTTCAAATGAGCGTCTCGAGTTTCTTGGTGATGCCGTGCTCGAGCTGGTTGTTACCCATTTTCTTTATAAAAAATATCCCAAGAGGCGTGAAGGTGAACTTTCAAAATTAAAATCAATCCTGGTTTCCAGGCGTGTCCTAGCAAGAATTGTTTCCGATCTTGAGATAGGCAAATTTTTGCTGATGAACCGGGGTGAAGAGCAGACCGGGGGAAAGACCCGGGCATCGAATCTGGCTAATCTCTACGAGTCTGTTACTGGGCGCGATCTATCTGGATGGGGGCTCTAAAACCCGCCGATCGATTTATCAGGCGAACATTGCTTAACAATATCGATCAGATCATATCCGATGAACGAAATGTAAATTACAAGAGTGTTCTGCTGGAGTATGCACAGGGTAATAAAGTGGGTGTACCATGTTACCGGCTCATACAGGATATTGGTCCCGATCATGAAAAGACATTTACGGTTGAGGTTCACGCTGAATAGCGGTCAGGCCGCAACCGGCGAGGGCCGGACAAAAAAAATCGCCGAGCAGGGAGCCGCGCATGAATTGATCCTTATCGTGGCGCCACAGCTCCTTGGAAAATAACATCCCTGAGAACGGCTAATCGGCTTGTATGCCTGCAGAAATATGAATAAATTCCAATAATATCTGAAAATAGAGTAAAACGGTATGAAAATTATAAATGTTGTCGGCGCCCGTCCGAACTTCATGAAGATCGCGCCGATACAGCGTGAGATGGTCAGGCATAAAACGATCAGGCCGGTTCTGCTGCATACGGGCCAGCATTATGACGAGAAAATGTCTAAGTCTGTTCTTTGAGGATCTTGAAATGCCTCAGCCGGATATTTATCTGGGGGTTGGTTCGGGAACACATGCCCAGCAAACGGCAAAGATCATGGTGGAGTTTGAGAATATACTCGGGCAGGAGAAACCCGATCTGGTTCTTGTCGTAGGTGATGTCAATTCTACGGCGGCCTGTAGTATGGTTGCCGCAAAAATGGGCGTTAAAATCGCGCATGTTGAAGCCGGTTTACGCAGTTTTGATCGAACGATGCCGGAAGAGATCAACCGGATCGTTACCGATGCCCTGTCCGATTATCTGTTTATTACCGAAAAAAGCGGCATGGAAAATCTGAAACGTGAAGGGATTTCCGATGAAAAAGTTTTCTTCACCGGGAACGTAATGATCGATTCGCTGGTATACTTTATGCAAAAGGCCGAAAAATCTAAAATTCTTGATCAATTGAAGTTAAATGGGCAGCCGTATGCCCTGATCACACTGCATCGTCCCAGTAATGTGGATGTAAAAGAAAATTTTTCCAGTCTGCTGAGTGCCTTCGCAGAGATTGAAAAGGAGTTGAAGATCGTTTTTCCGATCCACCCCCGTTCACGTAAGATGCTGCATCAGTTTGGTCTGGCTGAACAGGCGGAACGGATGAAAAATCTGGTTCTTCTGGATCCGATAGGTTATCTGGATTTCATGCACCTGATGCGCAAAGCCAATCTGGTCCTGACCGATTCGGGCGGGATACAAGAGGAGACGACCTATCTGGGGATTCCCTGTCTGACGATGCGGGAGAACACCGAACGGCCGGTCACGATCGATGTGGGGACCAATATTCTAATCGGTTCCAATACAGACAGGGTTGTTACCGAGGCACGGAAGATTCTCCACGGTGACCTTAAAAAGGGCAGCATCCCGGAACTCTGGGATGGCAAAGCAGCTGAAAGAATTGTAAACATTTTAAGCAGGTAAATCATTGAAAAATTCGCCTTATTTAATTCTTTTTGTCCTCGTATTGTGCTCCTTTGTGAAAGCACAGGATAACCAGCCTGTTTTGGATCCCGAACAGGAAAAATACCAGAATTCGATGGACAGATACTATAAACAAAGGTCGGTTATCCGACCACAAACGCTTCAGATTCTGGAAAAAGAACTGGAGGAATCAGATTATGTGGTAGGGCCGGGTGATAAGTTTCAGGTAAATCTGATTGGGGATTTGCAGAATGAGTTTGAATTCGAAATATTACCTGAAGGGGTAGTCATTATTCCCACTATAGGTGAGATACATGTTGACGGATTGACTTTAAAAAAGACAAAAGAATCGATTCTTGCTGAGATTGAAAAGTATTATATAAAATCTAAAATCAGTATAAATCTGGTCGGCTTAAGAAGGTTCAGGGTATATTTGACAGGACATGTCAACAATCCCGGTACGTATTTTGTACAGGGGACCGACCGAATATCGGACGTAATCGAAACAGCGCAGGGTATTACCGACTGGGCGGATGAAACCCGAATACAGGTAATGCATGATGATAGTTCTTCAACGGAAATTGACTTAAGCCGTTTTTATATCTACGGGGATAAAGAAAGTAATCCATTTTTAAATGGCGGCGATGTGATTACAATCCCATCCATAGATTTAACCGGCGGTTATGTTATTGTCGAAGGAAATGCAGAAATTGTCGGCACACTTGAAGAACGTGAGGTTACAACCGCAAGAGGTATGTCAAATTTATTGGGCGTTTTTCCTTTAAAAAAGGATGAGTCTCTTTATGAATTTTTGAAACGTATACGTGCTCTGAATAGAAAATCTGACCTGGAGAATCTCCAAATCATCCGGGATACATTAGATATTAAAATAAATTTGCTTAAAGATATTTCGAAATATGAAAAATTTAAGCTCCAGCACAGAGATAAAATTTTTATCCCATTGGTGAACGATAAGGTATATGTCAAAGGTGAAGTTTTGAACCCGGGAGGGTATCCATATCTGGCCAATTATCTGGCAAAAGACTATGTGGGTCAGGCGGGGGCATTAGAGACGGCCACGGATTTAGAGGACATTCTCGTAATTCGAAATCATACCGGTGAACAGATTATAGGGGGTAACACGATTGTCGAAAAAGGGGATACAATTTTGGTACCAAAACGAGGCCGCCAGGTGCTTCAGGACTTCCTCGTGACAATTACGCCAATGTTAAGTCTGGTTGCCACCGTTTTACTTATCGTTGTTTCAATTTAAAGGGATCTTAACCGGAATGCAGGAAAATTCAGAAGAACGTGATATCAGATTAATTGATATATGGAACATCCTCTGGCGTGGTCGAAAATTCATATCATATATAGTAGGTATTGCTACAACCATAACGATAATAATCTCTTTGCTCATGTCGAATTGGTATAAGGGCACGGTCGTGATTTTACCCCCGAGCAAACAGTCCAATCCCTTCGCATCAATGCAATTGCTTGGTGAATTAGGGCTGGGGGATGTACTTAATACGACGCAGGACCAGGATAGATTATTATCAATCCTCAAAAGTCAAACGCTTCTCAGAGATTTAGCCATAAAGTATGATTTTCAGGAAAAGTATGATACCGAGAATATGGAAGAAACGATAAAGGCACTGAGTGAAAATCTGTCGGTAAATCTTGAAAAGGAAATGCAAATATCGGTGTCTTTTCTGGATAAGGACCAGGATATGGTTGCCGAGTATGCCAATTATATTGTTGAATGTCTTGATAGTCTGAATATTCATTTAAGCACCTCGAAGGCAGGAGAAAATAAAGAATTTATTGAAAAGCGGGTGGCCGAAGTGATCGATTCTCTAAAAATACTTGAAGACGAATTGACCAGTTTTATGAATACGGAGGGTATTTTGAGTCTTGAGGATCAGATTGAAGTAGGAGTGAAAAATGCAGCAGAGCTGAAAGCAGAAATAATGCTTAAGGAGATTGAATTCGCGATTGCACGGAATAATTACAATCCGGATAATCCGATCGTGAGGCAATTGGAACAGGAATTAAAAAGTTACCGGTCAACATATGATGAGTTTTTTAAGGATAATTCATCTGACAGACTCATTCCGAATTTCTCAAAGATTCCGGAGATGTCGATCAAATATAAAAGGCTGGAAAGGCAAATTGAATATTATATAAAATTATTGGAATATCTGGCCCCGCAGTATGAAAGTGCAAAGATTGAGGCAGCAAAAGATATACCGATGATCCAGATTCTTGATCACGCGGTCCGTCCTGAGAAAAAAGACCGTCCAAGGAGATCCAGAATCGTTTTGGGGGTATTTGTGATTGCTTGTGTGATCAGTGCCTACATAGTCTATTTCCGTGACAGAAAAAAGTATTTTAGCCAGCTTTCTTGAATAATCTAACATTCCGCCATAGATGCAAAAGAATATCATCTCCGATTTTGCGGTAACATTTCTGATTCAGATTGTCGTTGCCGGGATCGGTATTCTGGTCCTGAAAATTCTGGCGATGAACCTTTCTGAAGAAGGTCTCGGTGCTTACCTCGTCGTCAAACGCGTTATCAGTTTTCTGGCCCCTCTGGTCACCATAAATCTAAGTATGAGTCTGGCCAGGTTCGTAAGTCTTGAACAGACAAAAGGATTTACATTCTTCTCAGTATCCTTCGGAATTGTGACAACAGTATTTCTCTTCATTCTGCTCATAACGATATTTATTTCAAGGTCGCTGGCTTTGCTCTTGTTCGATAACGCAGAACTCCACTATTTAATTTTTCCTTTGGTAGGTCTTTTATATGCAACCACCCTGACCCAAATATGTGGTGGCTATTTTCGCGGAAAGCGCGATTTCCTGAAAATGAACCTGATTGATCTTGTATATTGGATCGTGGCGATTGTGTCTCTGACACTTCTTCTTATTCAACCGGCAGATAACTTTTTGTTTCTTAAGCACTATTTTATCGTTTTTGCGTTCTTTTCTGTACTATTGAACATATATTTTATCTATAAAATGTCTAAAGACAACGGGAAAAATATCTTTAGCTTCAGGTGGACAAAGTTTGATCTGTTTAAAAATGAATTCAGACGGTTCATATTGTACGGTACTAACCGCCTTCCTCAGGGGCTTATGATGGCGGGTATTTTTTTTATACCCGTGTTTGTAGCATCTAAAAGTTTTTCACTTTCAATTGCTGCTTATATTGGAATTATGATTTCAATCATTAGTGTGCTTCAGATCCTGGTCTATCCGTTCAATTTAATCTTTGTACCGAAATTTTCATTTTATCAATCTCAGATGCAGGATGATGAAATTAAAAAATATAGTCAACTGATCCTGGAATTTTGTTTAACCTTGCCGTTTTTAGCCGGTATATTCGTTTTCTTCCTGACAAGAGAGATGATCCTTATATGGTTTGGCAATCCGTATGAGATTGTCATCGGGTACTTTCTGTTCGTAAGTCCCGTATTAGGATTTTATTTGTCCTTTGTTTTGATTAGAGGCATATTAGATGGTTTATACGATAAACCCTATGTGAATTATATTACTCTGATTGCGTTTTCCGGTACAACTGTACTGGCCTTGCTGACTGCTTGGTTAAGGTGGGAACTGATTGGTCTGACAGCTTCTATCATCACCGGTATTGTTGCTCTGGGAGCGGCATCGGTGGGCATCATAGTGGGAAAACAAAAATTAAAACTTTTAAATATGAAAAATATAATTGCTGTTTGCTGGCTATTCGGTATTGGATATCTTCTGTTTCATGTCAATCATTGGATTGGTCAGCATTCAATCTATATAATATTGATGATAAAGTCATCGATCCTTTTAATCCTGTTCGTTATATCAATCACACTGTACAGGTTTCTCAGATATGATTGGATTGATGAGTCTGATTGTCCGCATAAAAACAATGAATTAGTTTGAAATATTATGACTTATAAATTCGATATTGACCGGTTTATGATCTGCGCCTTGCCGCTTTTCATGGGCATCTTTTTGATTTTTTTTCAAGAAATCTGGGCGCCATATGCCATGGTCCTAATTTTAGCCCTTATTATTTATGAGGTTTTGATATTCAAATACCGGTCAATATTTGGTCTGAGTGGTTTAAAATACCTGTCTTTTCCTTCAATACTTTATGCCACGTTTACCGTATTCATTGCCATACCCGGGATATATATTACAGCGATAGAACAAGACCCGGCAATACCGACATTTTTTATGGGCGTATTATCCTTTTATATATTATATCCTCTGGCACTTCTGCTAACCAATAAATTCTTCCCGGTTGATCTGCAAATGATGAAAAATCTAGCGCAGGATCGGTTCGTGAAAAGCGAACTGGACAGAAAGACCTATGAATGGCTTCTGATCCTTCTGGGTGTTTCCGGACTGATCGCCGCAATCTACCTGATACGTGTACAATCAATTCCTATTCTGGAATTATTTGTCGATGCCGGTGCCTATCGCAAACTGACTACTTTGCGGGAAGAATCGCTGAAGCTACTGAATGCCACCGGCATTGAACTCTATGCATTTGCGTGGTTGCGTTCCCTGTTCATTCCCATCGGAATCACAACCAGTCTCTTCCTGACGATGGTGTACAAGGAACGGAAATACAAAATGCTATTCCTGGCATTTCTGATCCCAGGCATTATCTATAATGCGTTTACACTTGAAAAATCACCTACGGCTGCTATATTTCTTGCCATTATGGCAATGTATTTTCTCAGGAGTGGAAAAGTCAGTTTTAAGTTTTTCCTGATATCCGTCCTGCTGATATTTTCCATTCCCATGATCATCATGTACTTTTTGCATCTGAAACATCGGAATATCCTTGAAATAATTACCATTGCCGTTTTGTATCGCGTATTTATCGTGCCGTCCGAGGTTTTATATTTTCATTTTAAAATATTTCCCAGAATTCATGATTTCCTGGATGGTCAGGTATCCCAATTGTTTGCATGGTTGCATCCGGAGGGGGTTTTCCCGCTGCCGAACTATGTGGCCCAGATCTGGTGGAATAATCCGCATACCACCGGATTTGCAAACACAAATTATATGGGTAATTTCTGGGCGGATTTTGGATGGCCGGGCGTAATTATATCGACTATACTGCTTGGGGTTTTTATACATCTTCTGTACCGGAAATTACTGATGGTTTCGGGCTACCGGGTAAATATCATCTACGCCGCAGTAAGTGCCACACTATTGCCTCTATTCACAGTGAGTTTTTTTAGTATAAATTTTACGACGATCATTACCACCAATGGGCTGATATGGGTAATCCTGATGTTATTGTATCTTGGCATGAAAAAAAGAACATTGAAAGTATCTGTCCCATAAATATATGAAAATTTAGTTATCAGATTATTAAATGAAAGTATGTCATCTTACTTCTGTCCATCCACGATCGGATGTCCGGATTTTCAAAAAAGAATGTCTAAGTCTTAAAGAGGCCGGCTATGACGTTTCTTTGATCGTAGCTGATGATCTGCCGGATGAAGAGCAGGGTGGGATAAAGGTGCGCTCGGTCGGCAAAGAGTCGAGTCGATTGATCAGAATGCTCATTTCCGGATTGAGAATTTATCGGACCGCAGTCAGACTGGATGCTGATATTTATCATTTTCATGACCCCGAATTAATTCCGGTGGGGATATTGCTTAAAATCAAAAAAAAAAGTGTGATCTGTGATGTTCATGAAGATGTTCCCGGTGATATTTTGAATAAACCCTACCTTCCGGCTATCCTTAAAAATATCGTGGCTAAAAGTATCAGATTGATACAATTCTTGACCTACCGTTTTTTTGATTTTGTCGTCACGGCTACCCCGACCATAAAAAATAAGCTCATTCACTATAACCCTAGGACGATGGACATCAATAATTATCCTATTCCGGAAGAGTTCCGGCCGCAAACTGAATGGCGAAACAGGAAAAGGGAGATTTGTTATATCGGCCTGATCACCAGGGAGAGGGGTATTTCTGAAGTAGTAGATGCCATCGGAATATCATCTGTCAGTCTCAATCTGGCCGGGACAGTCTATCCCGATGAATTGTATCAGGAATTAAAGCGTAAAAAGGCCTGGGAAAAAGTAATTTTTTTCGGTCAGGTCGCGAGAAATGAAGTAGCGGAAATCTTAAACAGCTCATGGATTGGAATAGTTACGTTTCATCCCGGCCCCAATCATGGAGATGCTCAGCCGAATAAAATGTTCGAATATATGGCCGCCGGGATACCGGTTATTGCCTCGGATTTTCCGCTCTGGCAGGAATTCATTGAGCAGAACGGCTGTGGAATCTGCGTCGATCCCAGAGATTCCGGCCAGATTGCCCATGCCATAAATCAGCTCTTAAACGATGAGAAGCGGGCTGAACAAATGGGACAGAATGGATATCGGGCCATAAAAGAAAAATACAACTGGAATAATGAATCAATAAAACTGATGGACATATATAAGACGATTGCGGAAAAGCATCACGACTGAAAAGCTTTTCGTCAATCTGAACAAGACGATCAATTATGCCTGTTGACTTAACACCGTACAAACTGTCAGATATTATAGAATGGGATATTCGAAATTGGTCACGTGCCCTGAAATTCTGGCAAAATCACTCGAGGAAAATCGATGCTGATAATTCGGATCTAAAAGCCATGGAATTGGGTGCCAGGGCCGGGGGATTGTCGGCTTTTCTGGCGGGTATGGGAATCCACACAACCTGTACAGATCTTAAAAATCCCGAACCAACAGCCAGGCCCTTACATGAAAAATATCAACTGGAAAATATGATAAATTATGGCGCGTGTGATATCCTCGATATGAAAGTTGCTGATGATACATATGATATTGTCATCTTTAAGTCGGTACTTGGCGATTTAGGTGAATTCAGCAGACAGCAGACCGCTATTAAACAGATCCACCGTGTATTAAAAAAAGGTGGAGAGTTATGGTTCGCAGAGAATTTAAAAGGTTCAAAATTGCATCAGACGCTGCGATCAAAATTTATCCCATGGGCCGGCAGATGGCGTTACCTTGAAAGCGCCGAATTAGACGGGTTGTTAAACGATACAGGCTTTGGACTGGTTATGCATGAGCAATATGGATACTTCGGGGCTTTTGGGCGGAACGAAAAACAGAGAAACATTCTGGCATTATTGGATCAGATTGTAATGCCGGTGATTCCAGAAAATATGCGCTATATCTATTTCGGCCTCGCCGTCAAATAATCTACCGACTGTTTTAAATTAAAGCTTATTCCGCATTTTTTTTATGCCGGAAAATAAAAATTTTATTCCGTAAAGAAATCCAAGTCCGTAACTCATATGAAGAATTAAGAAAATTATCGGTAACGAAACCATAAATCTGCCACCTTGCCGGGTGGCGATACGGATAGTCATTATTGCGGATAAAAGTATGTAGGGTACTAATATGATCAGCGGAATAGGCCACAAATCAGGGAAAAATAACTGAATTATCAATGATAAAATTAAACCCAGAACGAACAGCGGGGGGATAAAATGTCGCCATGAGGTTAGTTTCCCGTATTTCTGGAGCACTCTGATTTTCCATCGTCCGTATTTGAAATACTGTTTCCAGAGGCTGATAAGCGAGTCGCGGCAATAATACGTCACTCTGATCTCCGGTGTCAGGAACATTTTCATCCCGCGATTTTGTAACCGGTAATTCATATCATCATCTTCGTTCATGGGCATCGATTCATCGAATCCGCCGACTGATTGCAGGGTTTTCTTCCAATAAGCACCAGGCCAGCCCGCCTCCTCATAGGTGGGTTTATCAGAATAGCGGTGCTTCGAATTCCCGATCCCAAATGGATTGGAGGTTCCTAAAGCAATACTTTCACCCCAGTAACCCCTGCCAATCGTGTCCATGATTCCGCCTACATTTTCGATCTTTTCCTGTTGTAAATACCTGGCGCAGAGACTGATGTAATTAGCCGGCGCTTCGGCATGGGCTGACATCAGCGCTATGATATCTCCGCGGGCGTGTTCTATTCCGATATTCCAGGCTTTTGAAGTGATACGCATAGGATTTTTATGGACCTGGATTTTATCGGGATTTTTTTGCTGCAGCGATGCCATGATTACCGGGGAACCGTCACTGGATTCCCCGTCAACAATGATGATTTCATATTTATCAGCCGGATAATCCTGTGCAAGTAATCTGTCAATGCATGTCGTGATGAAACGTTCCTCATTATACATTGGGACGATAACCGACACGAAAGGGAATATCTGATCCGTTTGTGCTGTCATCGGTAAACTACTTTCCAACCTTTTTGGCCAGGTTTTATTCGCATTTATCTTGAATTTATTCATCAAATCGTTTTTATACAAATCGGGTTAACTTGAAAAATCGAGTCAGAAATCTGTTTGATTTACCAGGATAAATGAATATCTTTTTGTATTGATTTTATGTGTCAATAAATATTTGGTCACAGTCGGTGTGCAAATCCTAATTATAAAAGAGGAAATAATATAATGAAGGCAAAAATATGTATACTGGTTTTTTTGTGCAACGGTTTATTATTAAGCAGTGATATCCATGAATTGCGTAAGACAAGTGCATTTTCCCGGGCTCCAGAAATTAATGCCGTTTATGAAGTATATGATTCCCTGCTGGCTCTTTCAAATAAGCTCTATCGCTCGAATAAAATTGCGCTTATTCGTGACGAAGGCCCGGTCTTTGCAAGCGAAACCTGGCCGCCGGGAACCTGGGGGCGTGGATATTATACAAAGGATATTGAGTATTATCCAAAGGAATATTTTACCGAAAAATATGCACAGTGGATAAATAATGAACGCGCCTGCAATCCCCTTATCCGCGAGATCGGCCGGCGGATTATGGGATATATCCATGAATACAGAAGCAGCTCCCACTCCAGCCTCAGCCAGATAAAATCGGCAATTCAGTATTTAATCGATAATCAGACAGCCAACGGAGGTTATATCTGGTGGTTTAAACGAACCGGCAAATATGAAATTCAGGGGGAGCCAAATACAACCGGAAATCTCTACACGACGAGCATTGCCTTGCGCGCATTATGTGAGGGGTATGAATTTCTGAATTCCTCGCTTATTAATGACCCTGAAATAAATATGGCATTAATCGCGGCAATAAGGAAAAGTGCCGACTATATTGTCTCCTATCCTGACCTCGATGTCAACTATCCAAATGGGAAGTTACTGGCCGTCTGGGGTTTGACCGGCGCTTTTAAAATCACCGGGGACAATACGTATTTCAATAAATCCGTTTCGCTGGTTTTTGGGTCGGAACTCAAGCAGCGGGAAGATGGATCGTTTATAACGCCGGACCGGAGAGAATCGTATCATGATGCCAATATTTTTTATCATGGCATGAATTTAAGGGGTCTGGCGGAGCTGTACAGTGTTCTGAAGGATAATGATCAGCGGCGGCAACTCAGGGAGATGATCGTAAAAAGTATTAATCATATTATTGATTATAACGGCGGGGATGAAACCCGTCTTAACAATTCCTGGGATGGAGCATATAATTCTGAACATGCCCGTTTTGAGAAAGGCAGTGCGGTGCGGGGGATGATTCTGCTGGGCGGATTGATCCTGACCCGCCGATATGTCGATTTTGAAACAGGGGATAAGGTCAGTCTTGATCATCTGATTAATTATACGATAAACGGCATGGTATACATCGGGAGAAAGTCAGCCTACTATAAGTATGCAGATGCCGATATCGCGATTCATAATATAGGAATGTATCTTGAATTTGCCGGGTATACAAGCAGATGATGTTTTGAATTAATATTAAAATAGCGGCGATGCTATAACGCCGAATGTTTATACGCAAAGTTTTTGCGCAGGAGAGGAAAATAGTATATATTTTACCTGAACCCACTTCAGGTGGCTGAATGTATCCGAAATGGACCATCCTTAGGATCATCTTTTTACTGATAATACCGGTTTTAACCACGCTTTTGCCTGCCCAGAATTATCCGGCTAAAACATTAACCATCGGCAACCGTTACTACATCAGAATTATTGATGGGAATTATTGGGTATTCAAATCTGAGCAAGTCTCCGGGGATACGCTTATCCAGGGGGAGAAATGGTACGTGATCGATGTGATCGAAAAAGTGCCCCGGGCGTATATTTTCAAATCCAGAAAATATCAGCGTTCCACAGCTGATGAGCTGATTCGAATTGGATGGTACAACCTCTGTAAGACTGGTCGATTTTACCTGGCAGGCAGGTGATACCGTTGAAGGCAGGTATATCGTAGCAGCGAATGATACCAGTGTATTTTATTATTATGGCGAATTGGAAAGAATTGTATACAGTCCAATTGATTACAACCGGAATTACTACCAGTATTTTCGACATATTGGATTCAGAAAATTCGTTACCGCAAGACAAACCTACCCTTACGACACTGGTCCCTACAGTCATACCCTGTTAGCGACGGAGATTGACGGAATCAAAACAGGTGAAACGGCCTATCTTGAGGATCTGCATCCGGTCATTGTATCGACCCCCTCACTGTCAACCCGTCAGGGTGTAACATGGGGCTACGATTTTGAGTCAGATTTCTATGATAAAGACCGCATGTTCTATTGGGTGGATGGACCAGCATGGGTGAAGATGGTCGAAGACCTGTACCTGCGGGGTACACCGCCGGAGGATGGCATATATCAGATTGCACTGTCCATTTCCGACCTATGGGGACACAGTAATACGCAGTCATTTGAGCTCAA
>CAVQJT010000002.1:0-339297 GCA_963712885.1 Calditrichia bacterium | reverse complement strand
GACCATGGCTGCCGATTGTAATCCTTGTTTTCATTTTTCATGACACCGACCCATCGCTCCTGCTGATGATGTTCTTGATTTTATTTATCCTCTATCATACGCTCGGCTCCATGTCCGGTGTGGCGTGGCTTTCCTGGATGGCAGGGCTGGTTCCTGAAGAGATCAGGGGGAGATTTTTTGGATTGAGAAATAGTGTGATGGGTCTGGTCACCATTGTCATTACCCTGATTGGCGGCCGTTTCCTCGATTGGTATGGATCCAATATGAAAGATTCCTCTCCGATTGGTGCCTTTGAAATTTTATTCTCTCTTGCTTTGATATGCGGTTTGATCAGTGTGGTCTTTCTCATGCGCAAACCCAATGTTCCGGCCGTTATACAACCGACATTTCGCATTAGTGGAAAATTTTATGAAATCTTGGGTCATATCAATTTCAGGAAAATACTGCGTTTCGCATTATTCTGGTCTTTCTCCGTAAATTTTGCATCACCGTTTTTTATTGTGTATATGCTGCAGGATCTGCATCTGTCCTATACATTCATCGGCTTTATGGCCGTTCTTTCCGCGGTTGCCGATCTTATCGGGATGGGATTTTGGGGACATTTTTCCGATCAACACGGGAATCGTCCGGTTGTTATTTTATGCGCTGCCGGTGCGGCCATTTCACCCGCACTCTGGTATTTTACCTCCGGCCAAGGTTGGTTTATCCTACCCCTGATCGCCATATTGCATATGGCCGGTGGATTTTTCTTCGCCGGGTATAATCTGTGCGCGGTAAATCTGGTCTTCCGCATGGTACCTCGCGGCAATAATGCCCTGTTTTTTGCCATGTGGTCAGCTGTTAACGGAATTGCAGCTGCATCTGGTGCACTTACCGGCGGGTGGTTCTCGCAGAATATCGGACCATTGTTTTCAGGACATTTTTTTCCTTCAGCCTTTATTCCGGTTTTTATTCTTTCATCGATTATGCGTATTCTCTCTTTTATATTTTTGCACCGGATCGAGGAGGACACCAGTACCCCAATTATCCGGGCCGTACGCATCCTGAGAAGTCTGCGGGTCTGGGCTTCTACAATGGGATATCATCCGCTGGTCCAATTCTTTCTTCCATCAGCTCCCGCCGATACAAAAAAAACCGGAAATGAAACAGTATGGCCGTTATGGAAACTTGATGCACTGCTCGAACGCTCCGCTGTGTGGCGTTGGATGAGGCAATAGGGGCGGGACCAATTCCCCCCCGTTGAATTGTTGAACCGCTTAATTGTTGAATCGGAATTGACATTTTGGGGCGTAGCAATACCTCGAACAAAATTGAAAAATATACACTGGGTATGATTCCACAGAATAGATAATTTGATAATATCTCTATTAAATGTCAGTATAAAAAATGTTATTCGGGAGCCAATTATGAAACCATATAAGAGAATATTGTTTTCATTGATATTGTTGGTCTTGACCTATTCTATTTTTGTCGATCAAACCGAAGCTCAGAATTCTTTTTCTGAGCCGGTGGCGACATTTTCGATCGTTGCCTTTGATCCGGGCTCAGGAGAGTCGGTGTTGCGGTTGCATCCCGCTTTTTTGCCGTTGGCTCGGTCGTTCCCTGGGCGAGAGCGGACGTTGGCGCCGTGGCAACTCAATCGTTCGCAAACACGACATTCGGTTGGCAGGGATTGGAATTAATGGAAAAGGGGGCTACGCCGCAGGAAGCGCTGAATATATTATTACGGAATGACAGCGACCCGGACCGCCGGCAGATCGGTATGGTTTCCTTTGACGGTCAATCGGTTACCTATACGGGCTCCGGTTGTCTATCCTGGGCTGGCGGACGTAATGGGCCGAACTATGCCGTGCAGGGCAATATCTTAGCCGGTGAAGCGGTCGTTGAAGCAATGGAAACTGCCTTTCTTTCGACGGCGGGCACCCTGGCTGACCGCATTTATTCGGCCATCATCGCCGGGGAGAGTAAAGGCGGTGATGCCCGCGGCAAACAGTCGGCGGCTCTTTTGATTGTTAAAGAAAATGCCGGCTATGGAGGGTATACCGATCGTGCAATCGATATCCGGGTTGACGACCACCCGGAGCCTTTCAAAGAACTTGGACGATTACTCAATTTTGCTCAGATGAATTATGCCTGGAATCAGGGCTGGACCTTGTTTACCCGGAAAAAATATACTGAAGCGCTGTCCCACATGGTGAGAACCGCCAAAATTGCCCCCGATAATCCTGAAGTGCTTTATGATCTGGCAGTCGTATCGCTCGCTGCCGGCAAACGGGATCAGGCACTGGAAACACTGGCGGAAGCCATCCGGCTTAATCCAAAATTAAAGAAACAGGCGGCTGCCGACAACGATCTTGCTGAAATTCGTGAGACGGAAGCGTTTCGTAAAATTATTGAATAAAATTTAAATAATTACGTGGATGGATCCTGAAAGGCAGACGTATGCCTGTAATAAATGAACTTAACCTTTTTGAAGTGCTCTTGCGACCAGATCCACCTGTTGCCAAACGCGGAGCAGATTGCCGGAGCAGATCTTTTCAATTTCTGATTCCTGATATCCGCGTTCCAAAAGGATCTTTATCAGATTTGGATACATCGATACATCCTTCAACCCGGTGGGTAAAGAGTCACCCAGACCGTCAAAATCGGATCCGAGGCCGACATGGTCTATACCGACCAATTTGACCACATGATCGATATGGTCGGCAACGTCAGAAACAGTGGCAAAGTCTGTCGGGTGTTCCTGATTATATTGCTTCATATATGCCGTGGTCGCCGGGTCGCCAAACTTCATGCTGTGTTCTTCCAGATAGCTCCCACATCGGTTCATAATTTTTCCGGTAAACATCATTGATAAAAGAAGAACCAAAATTTATCTGGATCACTCCCCCGTTGGCTGCGAGGGCCTGTATCATCTCATCACTCATATTCCGTTCATAACCCGGCGTAAAATACCGACAGGATGAATGGGACGCAATTACCGGAGCTTTTGTCAGCGCTATTACCTGGAAAAAGGTGCTATCGGTAACATGCGAAATGTCGATCATCATGCCGATTCTGTTCATCTCCGCGATAACCTCTCGTCCGAATGGACTTAATCCGTTCCATTGACGCTGCGGATCATAGGAAGAATCGCAGATCAGGTTACTTTTTGAATGGGCCAGCGTTATATACCGAATACCCCTTCGATAAAAATAGAGGATGTTTTCTAATTCGCCATCAAGCCCGGAGCCATTTTCCATGCCCATGGCCAGAGATATTTTTCCGGCTCGAAAATGCCGGGAGACTTCGGTGGTTTCTGTCAGCAACTCGAAAGATTCAGGCCATGTGTCCCGAATTTTGTGTACCAGGTCGATCAGAGTATCTGCCAAAGCACGGGTGCTGCCCTTCTCTGCCGCTTCGGCCGGGATATAGATGGCCAGAAAGGCGATATTTAATCCACCAAGTTTTGCCCTGGGATAATCGAAGTTTCCACTGGACCTGTTGGTTAAATCCTCCCACTTTTTCTTGAGCTGATAAGGCAGGTCTATATGTGTATCTGCAATTATAAGGCGGTCCGCCAGATGTTTCGATTTTTGATCCAGAGTCTGAGTACACGTTTGCAAAAATATTACTGGAAGCATGAACCCAATCAATATGATTCGCCGCATATTTTTCTCCATTAAATACATCACCGTTTGATCAAAATAAACTTTGTTTGGGTCAATTTACTTCTATTCGACCAGCTTGATCAATAGGAAAGGCGTGCCCGAGAAGGAAGTAAAAAATAGTACAGAAGAAAGGTTAAAGATAAAAAAGACATATTACCAAATCGGTATGGTTAAATAACATTATTTCTAATGCCTGACGCCAAATTTTTCGTTCCAACTTCCCAATTTTTAAATTACCGATACCCCTCCTGAAATATTACAGCTGTAGATCTTTATCTCTTTACCGGTCTTTTCATTATAGGCTTTCTGTATATATAATTTATAGTTTTCAATCTTGTCGGCTTCGACCATTGTAATGGTACAACCGCCAAAACCGCCGCCCATCATACGTGCACCAAGAACGCCATCGAAATTCCGGCTCAGGTCAACCAGAATATCCAGTTCGGGAATACTTACTTCATAATCCGATTTCAAGCCTTCATGGGATAAAAACATTTTTTCACCAAAGGCGGTTAAATTCTCATTTTGTAAATCCCGGCATCCATTGAGCACCCTGAAATTCTCACGGATCACAAAACGGCTTCGTCGGTAGAGCTCCTCTGAGATCGCTTCGGCATGCGCATCAAGAAAATGCATACTCACATCCCGTAAGGCCTCGATGTGCGGATCAAAACGCCGGAGGGCCTCTACTGTTTTTGCGCATTGCTGTCGCCGGGTATTATAATCCGTGTCAGCGAGTTGATGTTTGATGCAGGTATCGCATAAAACCAGATGGTACCGATCGCTATTAAACGGATAATATTCAAGCAGAAGAGAACGACAATCCAGCCGGATGACATGCCGTTTGCGGCCAAAAATATTGATATACTGATCCATTACGCCGCACTGGACACCGACAAAATCATTTTCCGCCCTCTGACAAATTTTCACCAGATCTATCGGGGTTATGACCAGTCCATACAAGCTGTTCAGCGCATATCCGAAGGCACCTTCGATCGCCGCTGATGAAGACAGTCCCGCTCCAATCGGGATATCACCCGCGAAAACACAATCTACCCCCGGAAACGTATGACCCAGAACCTGCATTTCATGGATGATACCCGCAAAATAATCGGGCCAGTGCATGGGCGAGTGATCCAGGTTTTCCGGATCGAATGTCACAGATTGGTCAAGATCCAGGGCATGAATATTTATTTTCCGGTCCTGGCGTTTACTGATCGCAAGATAAATGGCCATATCAATTGATGCCGGAAGCACAAACCCGTCATTATAGTCGGTATGTTCGCCAAGCAGGTTGATCCGGCCAGGTGATCGGATCATCAGAAGCCGGTTTATGCCCGTAGGCTTCCTCAAAGGAAACCCTGACTTTATCAATTGTATCCGGCCGCTTACTATTTACTCCCGGCATTTAACCCTCTCCATATCGATTGCGGCATCCATTTTATCAAATTTAGTTGTCATTTAACGTTGAGGAAACTGCAAATACAATTTCGATCGTAACAATTTCAAATGGTTTTATTTTAACCTGAAATGTTTTACATGCTGAAGAGACCAATTGCTTCGTGCGCTTTTCCAGAATATCATTCCGCCAGACCCCGCTGATATTAAGATCGCTGGTTACCGACTCGGATCGTTTCCGTTCCGTCGTATTATACAACCGACAAATCAATGTATCGCGCTTTTCATGTTTCTTTAAAGCTGTCACCCTTACATGATCCGACCCCACACTCAGGAGACTTTGCACATGACCGGTTTTTTTTGGTACACCGTGATACTGATGTATAAATACCGGAGTCTGATATTGATCCGATAGAGCTGTTACCGCTTGTTCAATATGGTTACCGGCATAGGTCGATATAGCATATTCAAAAGTATGCTTACCCAAACACTGCGCTTCAGGTGTATGAATCATTGGACCTGCATTCCCTTTTCGGCTGCTCAGATCATCGCGGGAAAGCCATTCCACAGCCCTCAACAAAGTAAGCGCCAGAGTTACCTTGCCGCTCCGGCCGGTCACAGGAGCAAACTCGGGTAAACCTTTATTGAATAAAACAAAGCCGCCCTTTTCATTCTCCACCAGAACAAAATCCTGCTGTGGGTAGGTTCCGGTCGGTGCCTGGACCCAGTTATGTACCTTCGCAGGTTTGACTTTCCTGTGATTCAAATAAAAATGACCATCACTGATCACCTCAGTGCTTTTAATTCCGGTTGGAAAGAGAATACGTAATCGATGGTCTTTAACCCGGTTCTCGAATTCTGTTCGGATCTTCACCAATCGTGAATCCGTTTCAAGTGAAACAAACATCCGGACCGGGCATCTTATTTGACGCTTTGAACGCTGTGTCCGATCGTTCTTAACGGAACTCGGTAAATCCATCTCAAAAGCAACTTCCAGGGTTCCTTTCAGGGGTGGGAGGTGTATCGGCCTTACGGTACCGGAAAGCAGCTCCGACGTGATGGCCTTCGACTTTCGGGTGGGTGCGTAATCGTACTCGTCGCCAATATCTGCCGTATCTTCGATTATATGCAGGTTTTTATAGGTTATACCGCATGTTTTATCGAATAGATCAAATGTCCCATTTTTCCTGACAGAAACCTTGTAGTAGCGATTTTCGATCGTACTACCTGAAATATGCACACCATTTGCACAGGGCGGGGATGTATGACGACCATATTGGTGGGTAATAAGATAATATCGGATGCCGCAGGCCGGCAGATTTTTAGCCACAAATCGAAGGCGCACGATCGGGATGCGGGTGCGATTTTTATCCTGATGCCGATGGAACCGTTTCGGATACGCCTGTTGAAAAATTTCTAACAAACCAGATTGGTCCTCAATAGACTGGGCGGGGCTAAAATCCACCATCCAGAAATCCTCTGCATAGTGGGTTTCGATGATATTGAATGGGATATCTCTTCCCTCTTTGTCCTCCACTTTTAGCTGTTTGACCACTGTTCCTTTCGGCAAGACACAATACCGGTCGATCACCTCCGTACAGTCAAATGTCAAAGGATTAAACACCATCAATGTCAACGGAAGATCTTCTCTGGTTGCCGGCGTGCAGAGTGCATTTGATCCCTCTTCAAGCAATCCGCATCCAGCCTGCAGAACGGCTGCAAATCTGGGCTGCATTTCCCGGTGTACTTCATCGACACTGCATCCGCAAATCGAATCATGAGGATGGTTTTTGAGCAGGGTTTTCCAGCAATAGTTGATCACTTCAGAGGGGTAGTTATGCCCGCAAATAAAGGACAATATGCTCATGCCCGGTTCTGTATAACGAGAGAGCATATTCTGGCACCGGTTATTCATCTGTTTTAAATATATTCTGGTTGACCACACACCCGAGAGAATGTGATGATATTTTCCTGATAAAAGTTCCCCTTCAAAACATTTTAACTTTGGCAGGTCGGAGCGCAATTTTTTCAGAAAGTCTTGAAGGGATCCATGAATAATTTCAACCTCCGGGTAATGCTTACGCAACGCGGTTACGATTTTACCGAGTTCCGACTGAGGGGGAAAGTGATCGCAACCATTGTTAAACAGAAATATATTACTATTGGCATGATTTTCCATTCTTTTAAACAATTTCCCAAATTGCGCCAGGGCCACTGACATATCGATCGGTTTTTCTTTATATACATCCAGCAAATCGGCCGATCCCAGACCTGCAGCATTACAATATCCATCGAGTTGCTGAATTGCGAGCACTTCTGAACCATCCGGTGCTCTCCAGTAATATTCTGCACCGAGATCATCAATCTCGTCACCATTGCCACGTGTGTAAATAAATGAATCAATCCCTCCTTGTCTCAAGATCTGAGGGAGTTGAGCAATATGACCGAATGAATCGGGCATATATCCGACTTTCTGAACGCCTCCAAAATTCTCACACACTTCATGACCGTATAACATATTGCGGATAATCGCTTCTCCATTTACCAGAAATTCATCCGGCAAGATGTACCAGGGTCCAATTGATAATTTTCCTTTCTCTACAAGTAACTTGATCACACCTGATTTATCCGGATGAATTTCCAAATAATCCTCCAGAATGATGGCCTGTCCATCAAGTAGAAAATGTTTGTAGGCGGGATCACTTTCAAGAAGATTCAACAGGCGATCCATAAGTTTGAGTAGTTTTAATCGATATTGCTGGAACGGTTTATACCACTCACGGTCCCAGTGGGTATGCGAAACCAGAACAACTGCTTTTTTAAAACGTTTATTTGGCATGATATACAGTTACCTGTTTTTTTCAGACCAATAGAGATCAACAATGACCGGAAGATGATCCGAAGGGTACGGATTTATCTCCTCCGAATGCAGCGTAATGTGTCGATTTACGTCAAAATTTTGGTTCACAAAAATATAATCCACCAACGGTCGATCAGAACTCCTGCCGAAACCATGGAAGGTCCAGTTTGGTCCTTGAGGCTCATCGAGGGCACATTGGCGGGCATCCATCAGAATCGCACCAGATGTATCCTGTCCTGCGGTTAACTCTTTGTATAGATCGGTTGTCGGTGTAAGATTAAAATCACCGGTGATCACAAACGCATTATCCCCGGCGACGTCCCTCACCTTATGCTTCAGTAGCCGGACACTTTCTTTCCGGGCTCTGTTCCCGATATGATCAAAATGCGTATTGAATATAAATAATTTCCGCGTGGTTTGTTTGTCTTCCAACGCCGCCCAGGTTACGATTCGAACACATACTGCATCCCAGCCCGTTGAACCAGGTTCCTGAGGTGTTTCAGACAGCCAGAAATTATCTGCCCGGAGCAGATTAAACCGTGATATGCGATAATAAACAGCAGCAAATTCCCCTGCGCTGTCCCCGTCATCCCTGCCGACACCAATCCACGCGTAACCGGGTAAATCTGCTGCAATCTGGGTGACCTGATGTTTTAAGGCTTCCTGTATTCCAATCAGATCCGGATTCTCTATTTGCAGGATATCCTTTACCAATGGCCGCCGCCGGGGCCATGCATTTACGCCATCCTCCGGATTATCGAATCTTATATTAAACGTCATAACTCTAATGGGATCAGGGTGCACATCCTGGGCATAATTATTATCGGGATATAAGAAAACACTGCAGCAAATGCCGATAAACAGAACGATAAGATTTCGCAAAAGAATAATCCTTTGATGATGGTCGCTACGGAATTTGGAAATTGGATTTTTATTCTTATTTCGGATTTGCCTCTCAGAATTTTATGATCTCTTTACCCGAGAGAAATCCCCCTAAATGATCCTGATTTTGCCGGTGTATGAGGTGTTAATTTCATCAAAAAAATTCCGCATCCGATGCATTGCCGGGGCGACCGCATCCAGGATGTCCCGTGCAATCAAACCATCCTCACCGGTCTTTTCTGCGGCGAGATCCCCGCCAAAACCATGAATAAAAACCCCCATACGAACCGCATCTTCCAGTGCATATCCAATACCGTAAAGTCCCGCAATCACGCCGGTGAGCACATCGCCACTCCCGGCAGTGGCCATTCCGGCATTTCCACTCATATTTATATATACCTTACCATCAGGATATCCGATGAGTGAATGTGCACCCTTTAAAACAATAATACTGTTCAGTCTCTTCGTCTGGTTTTGTAACAAATCGATCTTGTTCATAGAATCGATGGATTGTTTGCCTCCAACCAGGCGGGCCATCTCTCCCGGATGTGGTGTTAAAATAGTTGGTGCACTCCTTTTATTCAATATTTCCGGATTCTGCGCCATAGCGGTCAGGCCATCACCATCGATCAATAATGGTTTTTGCAGTGCTGATGTCATATCCCGAACCAGCTGCTGTGTTTCCGCGTTCAGAGACAATCCGGGACCTATGACCACCATATCGACCTGCTCAGAGAAAGCCATCAATGCATCGAAATTCGAACAGGCGATACTTCCCACCTCGGTCGCTTTCAATGGTATAAAAACGATTTCATGTCCCTGTGCGCCGATAAATGGAGCGACTTGTTCAGGGGTGGCGAGAAATGACAATCCGCCACCTGACCGAAGAAAAGCAGTGGCGGCAAAATAAGGACTCCCAGGTAATTGGCGGCTCCTGCGATGAACAGGACTTTTCCGCAGATTCCTTTATGGGCATCATCCGGACGAGGCGGTAATTTGACCGGATCATTGGTTTTTACCCTGAATTCAGGGGTCTGATACATTTCCGGTGGAAATGAAATATGCGTCACAGATAGCTGGCCACCATACGCAAATCCTGGATACAACAGGTTTCCGTATTTGGGAAGTCCAAACGTTATCGTCATTTCCGCTTTCACGGCTGTTCCCATTACCTGTCCGGTATTACCATTAATCCCCGAAGAGATATCCAGACTGATGACCGGTTTATTGCCATGGTTGATTTCATCGATGACTTTGTGATAAACACCGCCAACGTCACGATCCAGGCCGGTACCGAAAACGGCATCGATCAATATTGTCGATGTCGAGATCATTTCACGCAATTTTTTTATCTCAGGATTTTGTGCCATAGGCAGGCCAATTTTGCTGACGATGGTATAATTTTCGCGTGCGGGACCTTTGTATTTTGCAGGATCTCCAAAAATGACGACGCTGACCTTGAAATGATTGGAATGCAATTTTCGGGCGACCACAAGTCCGTCACCGCCGTTATTTCCAGTACCACAAATGATCAGAAACCGGTTGGTTTTAGGGCTGAACTCCTTTTGCAGGACAACGGCAGCGGATTCACCCGCGTTCTCCATCAGCAGGGATTCGGAAATGCTAAATTCCGTTGAAGCCTGTTTGTCGAGTTGCCGCATCTGATCGACGCTGGATATTCTCATATTAATCCTTCGTATTTATCATTCCCTTGAGCCAAATAATTTTGTTCCAATTCGTACCAGATTTGCTCCCTCGTCAATCGCGATCCGGTAGCTGTCACTCATACCCATTGAAAGATAGCGCATATCAACACCGGTAATATTTAAATTTTTCAGATCTTCAAAAGCATTGCGGGTTATTTTAAAAAAAGGTCGTGCGTCTTCGGGATTATCGGTAATCGGACCCATGGTCATCAAACCCATGATTTTCACGTGTCCATGTGTTGCAATTTCACGGATCAATTGCCCCAGATCTTCAGGCAGAACACCGGCTTTCCCCTCTTCCCGGCCACTGTTTACTTCAATTAGTACTGGCATCACCATCTCTTTTTCGGCGGCGATTTTATCGATCATCTGGGCAAGTCTGGCTGAATCCAGGGTCTCAACCATGTCAAATACATCAAGGGCTTTACGCGCTTTATTACGTTGCAGATGACCGATCATATGCCACTTAATCCCGGACGGTATTTGAGACCTGATCCGCTCTGCCTCCTGAACATAATTGTAACCGAGAATTCGCACACCGGCTTGAATAGCGGCCTTGACCTCATCGGATGTGCGGGTTTTGGCCGCGGCGACCAGTTCGACATGTGCGGGTAACTCGGACAGTACCGCACGAACGGATTGTTCAATGTTTTTAAACCGCATGGGTATTTATTTTGTCAAAATTGGTAATTAGTAATCAGTAATTGGCAATTTATAACTATAATATGATACGAACGATCATCACTTAAATCTATCATCTGATTCTCTCATCTTTGATCTTTCATCTTTAATCTTTATTCTCTGTCAGTCGGTAGATGGTCACCAATTCAGGTGATTTAATATATCTTTCAGATAAAAATTAAGCAAATATTTTGTTTGCGGCCGGGAGATTGACTGAAACAAGTTAAATTCTTTAAATTTTGGTACTTTGGGGCTGTAGCTCAGTTGGGAGAGCGGTACGTTCGCAACGTACAGGTCAGCGGTTCGATCCCGCTCAGCTCCACAAGCCAGGTCCCACGCAATAGGTCTGCACCCAACTCCGTCAGGTCCGGAAGGAAGCAGCGGTCAGTGTCATGAAATATGTGCCGTGGGTTACACCTGGCTTTTTATTTTTATTATCAATTATTATGAATATTTTTTAAATTGCGGTTTGTATAATCAAAGCGCTTAGTGACAAAGGTAAAACTTTGGTATCCTCTGTTGCTTTGTCACTATCTGTCACTTTGTCACTTAGAATTAGGAAATTAAGAATTTAACATGAACTACATCGTACTAGCACGCCGCTGGCGTCCTCAGCAATTTGAGGATATCATTGGTCAGGATCATGTCTCAAAAACTCTGGCCAATTCAATTGATACCGGACGTATTGCACACGCCTTTATCTTTGCCGGTCCGCGCGGTGTTGGAAAAACCACTACCGCCAGAATTCTGGCCAAAGCGCTCAATTGCGAAAAAGGTCCAACTAAAACACCGTGCAATTCAGTTCAGTACTTGTGAGTCAATCACCAAAGGGACATTCTCTGGACGTGCTCGAAATCGACGGGGCATCCAACCGTGGTATTGACGAGATCCGTAATCTGCGGGAGAATATCCGTTTTACCCCCAGTCAGGGTAAATACCGCATCTATATAATTGATGAAGTGCACATGCTGACCAAAGAGGCATTTAATGCTCTGCTTAAAAACCCTGGAAGAACCCCCGGCACATGCTATTTTTATTTTTGCCACAACAGAAATCCATCGTGTACCGGCGACAATTCTTTCCCGTTGTCAGCGTTTTGATTTTAAACGGATCCCGACCAAAACGATTATCGACCATTTAAAACATATTTGCAAAACGGAAAAATTAGAAGTTCGAATGATGCCTTGCTGCAAATTGCAAAAAAGGCCGACGGATCCATGCGCGATGCACAAAGTATTCTAGACCAGATCATTTCCTATTCCGGCAATAAAATCAACAGAGGAGGTTTCGTGAAGCACTCGGGTATCATCAGCGAAGACATATATTTTGAATTCACCGAACACATCCTCAATTCGGAGATCTTAAAGCGCTGCTCTTACTTATGTCAGAAAGTCTTGGCTGATGGATATGATCTCGGAGAATTTTTGACCGGTTTTGAAGAACATTTTCGAAATCTGCTGGTTACAAAAACCCTGGATTCATCTGAAATGATCAGTGTATCTGAACATTTGCAGGAAAAATATCGTCACCGATTGGCAAGCGGTTTCGAAGAAAATGATCTGTTACGGTATATCTCAGCAAATTGGTGATATCCAGAATGCATATCAAGTGGGCAACTCATCCACCTCTGAAATTTGAATTGGGTATCCTCAAACTGGCTAAAATGCCCGCTTCAGTGAATATTGAGATCTGCTTGGAAAAACTTGATCTGTTATAAAAAAAAACTTTGAAACTGTAGCCAGACTAGCCGGAATTGAAATCCACGAGGCTGGTACGAAATCTGCCCCAAAACCGCCGCTTTCACTTGGAAATGCTTCAATCGCATTGGCCAAAATTTATCGAACAATATCAGAACACAAAGAGTGAATCTTGCCAATGCATCTGGAACTCGGTAAACCAGTAAATCCGTTGAATAACTCAAATTTGATCCTCGAATATCTCAAATCAGATTATTTTCACATCAGTTGGTTGAATAAACATAAAAGAACAAGTTGAGGAACTATCTGCAAAATTAGTTCTCAGAACCGATCAAAGATACATTTGAAGTGGTTGAATCCGATGATGATGAACAAATCGCTAACCGGATAAAGCATCTGAACAAAAATGCAGCGGATAAAAGCATTAAAAGATGATCCCCTTCTCAAAAACTTGATTGATGAACTGGGACTGGAATTAACTTAAAAGGAGAATTGATGTGAAACCAAATATGTCTACGACTATGAAACAGGCTCAAAAAATGCAGGAAGATATGCAAAGAGTCCAGGAAAACCTGTGAGACATTACGTTGAGGCAACCTCCGGTGGCGGTATGGTTAAAGTTGAAGCAAACTGCAAATTGAGAGATACTTTCGGTATAAGATTGAACCGGAAATTTATGTCGAAGAATGATAAAGAAATGCTTGAAGATCTTGTGTCGCAGCAGCAGTAAATCAGGCGATAGCAAAGCACAGCAAAGGGCCAGTGAAGAAATGGAAAAAGTCACCGGAGGACTTCTCGGAGGATTAAATCTTGCCGGTGGTTTAAAATTTCCTGGAATGTAATATGCCGAATTCGATTCTCTCCAGCACTCGACAACCTCATCCGATAGTTACACCAGTTGCCCGGGATCGGTCAAAAAACAGCACAAAGACTGGCTCTTTTTATGCTTCGGCAGGATACAGGAACAGGTCCATGCAACTGGCTGATGCTATAATACGGGTAAAACGGGATATCCATTTGTGTCGAACGATGTTTTAATATCACTGAAACAGAGATATGTGAAATTTGTGCTGACCTCCGCCGCGAGAAGAAAACGATATGTGTTGTGGAAGATATCGTTGATATCTTTGCGATTGAAAAAAGCAATGAATATCAGATGGATTATATCATGTCCTTGGCGGTGTAATTTCGCCCCTGAGCGGTGTTTTGCCAAATGATCTTGAAGATATCTGCATTGATGAACGAGTCAAAGAACCTGATGTTAAGGAAATTTTACTGGCTCTTAATCCCAGTACAGAAGGTGAAGCGACCATGATCTATCTATCCAAGACTGATTAAATCATCCGGCAAAAAAGTAACCCGAATCGCCAGTGGAATTCCGATTGGTGCACATCTTGAGTTTATTGATGATGCGACAATCGGCAGGGCGATCCTGAGTCAGCGAGAGTCTAGTGATAAGACCTACCACTTATATATTTCCACTCCCATCCTTCGCTGCTAATTCGGCACCTGAGTTAAAATTGCTTTTGCTTCTGTTCTAATTGTTCCAGTGTCCGATCATCATTGACTGGGATCATGATGAAATAGCAACAATTTTTTCGCCTTTGCTTTTAATGCCGCCTGGCAAGCCATTTCATAATTGCTGTGGCCATATCCCTGACTTTTGAGATATTGCTCCAGAGTCATATTGGGAATCATGAATCAGTACATCGCAACCTTCCGCAAATTTCACCAGCCGTTGATCTGTACCCGACATACTGTTCAACATCGGTCGCAAAAACCAGTGAATGCCCGTTCCAGTCAACTCTATAATTATAACTTCCGTCTTTAGGATGAAAATAATATTTCATATTTGAGATTGTCCATTCGGCATCTTTTAAAGCCGGATCGTCAATGCCAGCAAAGTGGGGCTTCGAATCTTTCCCTTCAAAAAAGATGACCATATTTTCATCGATATTATCAAAATCCATGTTCGATCTGAATTCATCCATCGACACCGGATAATATTGTGGTTCCACAAGTGTACGCAGAATATCTTCAAAATCGACCCCCATTGTTGCCGGACCGATTAAGGTAAGGTGCACACCCGGTATATATATCGGCGCGAAATATGGAAATCCAATTAGATGATCAATATGGGTATGGGTAAATAATATCGTGATCTGGAAGGGATCCCTTGATTTTTCTTTGTGGGTCAATATTTCCGGAATCAATTCTCGGCCCAGCTGGATGATTCCGGATCCGGCATCGAAAATAACAATATGCTCGGGTGTTCTGACCATCAGACAGGTTGTGTTGCCGCCATAATTGGTACCCTCTTTGGGTGCAATCGGATAACTTCCCCGAACACCATAAAACCGCGCAAGAAATTGATAGTCTTTCACATGATACCTACTTTAATTTGATTTATGGTTATTCAACAGGTAAGTCGATATCTCAGATATTGATTTTATGAACCGGATTCAATCTGTTTAATTCTGTCTCGTAAGTTTCGCTGCTTTTTCGTACTCCTCATTTTCCACTGCCTGTTGCAACTCTTTGCGCAAATTTTCAAGTTCTTCGTCACCGCACCAAATGTTTTTATCTCTGGCTCACTTTCTGCCTCTTCGGGCTCGTATGCACCAACTTCCATCACCTGTTCATCAACGAAAATGGGAATGGTCGATCGTACCGCCATGGCAATTGCATCGCTTGGTCGAGCATCCACATCCCAGTATTTTAGTTTTTTTCGCAGGCGTATTACCGCGTAATAGGTATTATTTTTTAATTCAGTGATCAACACACTGTCCATGGTAACACCACATGCTTCCAGAAGATTAAGTGCCAGATCATGGGTAATTGGCCTTGGTGGCTTGATATTTTCCAAACCCAGAGCGATCGATTGTGCTTCATATTCACCGATCACAATCGGTAATGTACGGCTACCATTTTTCTCCTTCAAAATGATCCCGCTTGCCTGCGATTGCGTCAGGAATATACCATTGACACTTACTTCGATCATGAAACTCCAGGTTTTGTTATGGATTAAATCGCTTCGACTGATGAAATCTCGGGAACCTGTGTTTTCAATATACGCTCAATACCCTGCTGAAGAGTGATTTTTGACATGGGACAGTCACCACAATTTCCAATCAGTTTTAACGTTACCTTACCGTTCGAATCAATCTCTACAAGTTCCACATCCCCGCCATCCGCCTGAAGCCCAGGACGAACACTGTCCAGCGCACGTAAAACGCGATCTTTCATTTAATCATATCCTTCGTGAACTTGCCTTTATTTCAAAATTATGAATTTTTGGCTTAAAGTCAATGCGTTTTTTAATCTTTTTATTTAAGATATTAATCACACTGAATTTATGTAGATTCCACGATCGGTCAATAGGCTTTTAATCTGAATTGAACTCTATATCGAGAAACCTTAAATTACAGCATATTATAATCGGATAGCAGAATATTCGAACACAATTTCTACCGAGTAATTGTCAGTAAGGCTAAAATTTTGAACAGACATATATTTCGTGAATATGATATCAGAGGTGTTGTTGATCGGGATTTGAACGATGAGTTTGTCGAGATCCTTGGCCGTGGATATGGAACCTACCTCCGGCAACACAACGCGCGCAAAATAACCGTGGGCGGGGATGTACGCCTTTCAACCGAGCGTTTTAGAACAGCTTTAATCAGTGGGCTGCGAGCCAGCGGAATCGATATTATTGATATCGGTATCGTCCCTACGCCCGTTCAGTATTTCAGTATGTTCCGGTTGCCAGTGGATGGAGGGGTCATGATTACAGGCAGCCATAATCCTCCGGATTATAATGGATTCAAATTATCCTTACACAAATCACCGATCTACGGTACAGAGATTCAAAATATATATGAAATAATCGCCAGCAGCAAATTTAGTTCCGGCAAGGGGACGCTCGAAACAACTAGCCTCAACGACACGTATATCCAGTATATCAAAGAAAATATCCATATCGAACGTCCCCTTAAGGTCGTACTCGATTCAGGAAATGGTGCCGCCTCACTGGTTGCACACCGACTGTTCAAGCAACTTGGTGTTGATACCATCGATCTCTTTGATAAACCTGACGGGCACTTTCCGAATCATCATCCCGATCCGACAGTTGTGGCAAATATTACCGAGCTCATCAAAACGGTCCGGTCCAAACGGGCAGATCTGGGCATCGGATATGATGGCGACGGGGACCGAATCGGTGTCATCGATGAAAAAGGTGAAATTATCTGGGGGGATCGGTTACTTATTATTTTTGCACGCGATATTATTGCACGTCAACCGGGAGCAAAAATTATTTTCGAAGTAAAATGTTCCCAGGCACTTCCGGAAATGATCAGAAAATTTGGCGGCGAACCGATCATGTGGAAAACCGGACATTCATTGTTGAAGAAAAAAATGAAGGAAACCGGCGCCCCGCTGGCCGGTGAAATGAGTGGTCATCTGTTCTTTGCCGACCGCTATTTCGGATTTGATGATGCCATTTATGCCTCGGCAAGGATGGCCGAACTGTTATCCCGCACGGATGGTAAAGTCTCCGATCTGCTGGCCGACGTCCCGGTTTATTACGCCACACCTGAAATCCGTGCAGAAACTTTTTCGGATGATGAAAAATTCAGAATCGCGGCAGAGGCAAAGGTCTATTTTTCGGAACGGTATGACGTAATTGATATCGACGGCGTCCGGATTCTTTTCGGAGATGGATGGGGGTTGGTCAGGGCATCAAATACACAGCCGGTTCTCGTGCTTCGTTTTGAAGCACGGACACCCGAGCGACTGGCTGAAATAAAGAATTTGGTTATTGATAAGCTGAATACATTTGGTCAATTAAAAATTGATGTATAAATCTGAATTCCTTGAAACAGCAATCCGGGCGGCAGAATCGGGTGCAGCTGTTTTAACCGAACATTTCGGCAAAATTATCCCGGAAGATATCCGTGAAAAGAAGCAAAACGATTTTTTAACCTTTGTTGATGAATTGGCAGAGCAAACCATTATCGATGTCATTCGTAGTACTTTTCCGGAACATGGTTTTTTGGCTGAAGAAACAGGCGAGACACAGAACCAAAGTCCATTTCAATGGATAATCGATCCTTTGGATGGTACCAAAAATTATATTTCCGGCATCCCGATATTCGCGGTCTCCATCGCGCTCCGTACCCAAAGCGGAATAAGTACCGGTGTTATATATGACCCGGTTCGGAATGAAATGTTCTATGCAGAGAAGAATCGGGGTGCCTTTCTAAACGACCGAATGATCCGGGTCAATCAGACTGGAATTTTAGACCGCTCTCTTCTGGCTACCGGTTTTCCGTTCCGATATAAATCGCTATTGGGGCAATATATGGACTGCTTCGAAGATATTTTCCGCCATACCAGCGGGGCACGACGTATGGGAGCAGCAGCAATCGATCTGGCCTATGTTGCCTGTGGGCGGTTTGAAGGATTTTGGGAATTGGGTTTGAAACCATGGGATGTTGCCGCCGGATCATTGATTATTGCCGAAGCCGGTGGCCATGTCAGCGACTTTTGGAATACGGATGATTACCTGTTCAACTCATTTGCCGTCGCAACAAATGGAAAAATCCATGATGATTTACTAAACATTATACGCAAGCATTTTCCTGAAAATATTTTATTAAAACAGGATGGGTAAATAAATGAAATCACGTAGAATTTCTGCGGGCGGTCAGAACCGCGGTGAATTGTGTCTCATGTCATGTATGTCCGGGAAACCATTCGCCAAACGCATATTGAAAAACCTGAACCGGATCATTGCGCAAGAAAACCCGGGAACAGAACTTGAACTCGTTGACTCTGAGGAAATCACCTTTGCAAATGGTGAAATAAAAACGGTAATCATGGATAATATTCGCGGTTCTGATGTCTACATCGTTCAAGCCATTGATGATCCGCTTTGTGACCGGAGTATTAACGATAATCTGATGGCTTTACTGACCGCCGTCAATGCAGCCTATCAGTCCGATGCAGACTCCGTAACGGTAATCAGTCCGCAATACCCCTATTCCAGACAGGAACGGAAAAAAACCCGGGAAAGCCTTACGGCCAAGCAGGTTGCATCTTTTATGGAGATCTCCGGCGCCGATCGGGTCATCACACTGGACATACATGCTGAGGCTATTCAGGGATTCTTCAGTACGGCTAAACTGGAAGATCTGCATGCTTCGAATACACTGATCGATGCTTTCAAAAAGCATTTTAACACCAAAAATCTGGTGGTTGCGGCGGCAGATGTGGGCGGTGCAGAAAAAGCACGTTATTATTCAAGACATTTGCACACCGAAATGGCCATCGTCGATAAGGCACGTGACTATTCCAAAACCAGTGTCGTGGAAAGCATGCGACTGGTCGGTCATGTTACCGATAAAGATATACTTATGCCAGACGATATGATCGGTACCGGCGGCACGATGGTAAATGCGGCAAAACTCCTGAAACATCACGGCGCAAAGAATATTTATGTGGCCTGCAGCCTGCCATTTTTTAATCCCCCCGCTACGGAGATTCTGGGTGAAGCTTATGATAAAGGTGATATACGGTCCGTCATCGGTACAGATGCGGTGTTCTGGGGAGAGGATTTTGTGAAAAACACCCCATGGTATGTGGAAGTATCGATTGCACCCCTTTTTGCTCAGGTGATTTATAACATTAATACAAAACGCTCTGTTTCGGAATTACTTCGCTAATGGCTAAAAAGGCACAGAGGCACAAAAAAAGGGATCCCGCGTCACGCAAGATCCCTTAACCATTTCAGACAAATCTTGATCAGTCAAACACGTTTATTTTCCCGTTAATATGCTTTGTCGTATCAATGATATTTCCATTTTCATCAACAACAGATCCGTGACACCCGTGACAGTCACTGAGTTGCTGTGGAATATGGCCGGTCGGGGGCAGTCCATGGCAGGTCCCGCATGCCGCCTGTCCTGTACCGACTTCCGTCCAGGTGAGCTCAGGATTATTCCCGGTCATTGCATCTGCTGTATAAGCAAATTGATAGGCACTACTTTCTTTTGAAAATTCAAAATTGCCGTGACAGTACACATCTCCGCAGGTTGCATTGGTCGCTGACCACAATGGGGTTACGCGACCCGAATCGGTTGCAATCGGATGCCATTGTAAATTTACACCCCCTTTTATATGATTCGGATCACCGAATCCCCTGAGTTCACGGTGACACTGCAGACATCCCAGCTCATTTACACTGGCAATATTCATCGGGTTCAGGTGTACCTGATGTGCTCCGACACCTTTGGATCCTGTATTTATATTCTTTTCCAAATCTTCAGGTGGGGCCCAATTCGTGAGATCGCTGACCGGTCCGGAAAAATTTCCGTGACAGGTATTGCACGCTTGCGGTCCATTTGTCTCGCTGTGACAGGTGAGACAGGAAACACCGCTACCACCGCCCGCATAATCAACACCGTGACATCCCTGGCACCCGCTCATGGACCAGTTATCATTTCTTATGAACACACCATGGAAGTTCTGACTGGCCGCATTGATCCAGCCATCCGGATGGGGAAAGAGCCCTCCGTGACAATCGGCGCAGGCCACTCCACTCGGACCGCCATCCAGATTTTCCCCGTGACAGGGCTTACAAGATTCAGTCCCGGAATCATACACCACGTCACCATGATAATTATCCGCATTTTTATCGATCCAATCCGGCGGATGCGGAAAGTTGGCGTGGCAATCGTAACAGGATACACCACTCTTACCGCCGTTAAAATCCTCGCCATGACAGCTTTGACAGGATATCGTACCGGTTGGATCCAGCCCTGAAGTTATATTTGCCAGAACCTTTTTACCATGAAAATTATCAGCCGCTTGATTATTCCACTCAGGGGGATGGGATACACTCGGCGGTGATGCAACCTCTTCAGCACATGACCATAATAACATCAACAGTGCGCTGCTTATAATTATTTTTGTCTTCAAGGTATGTCCCTTTCTTACTTTACCTTTGATTTCAGACTGATGTATCGTTCTAAAAAGTCAAAGATGAAGAGCGACAAAGCACCATAGTCTTTCCTTTGTCTCTTTGTCACTTTGTCACTTTATTTTCCTTTTCCCTTTGGCCTTTTGCCTTTGACCAGTTCTAAGTTTTAATTATACCCAAACAGCATGGAAAAAATGATCAGACCGATCATGATAATCCCGATAATCAGAGCCGAGTAACCGAAGACGGCGATGACTCTGGATTTTGTATCGGAAATCTCGGATTTCACAAGTTTTTTCTCCAGATCGCCGCTCTTGATCAATTGTTCATATTCACGCGGCCGGTCGGTTTTTAGTTCGTCAAGCGGCATTACTCCGGTAAATATGACCCGATCCATCGGAAATGCCTCGGGACGCAAATGTGTGTTGAAGAAATGAATGGTAAAAATAAAACCAACCGCCAGCAGCGCTTCATCGCTGTGGACAATCGCGGCGACATTGATCAACCAACCGGGTAATATCATTGTAAAATATTCGGGAAACCATTTGATCAAACCGGAGAATCCGATAACGGCAACACCCCAGAACACCGCAAAATAATCAAATTTTTCCCAATAGGTCCACCGACCATAACCCGGTTTTGGACCAAGACCCACAAACCATTTTAAGGTGGCGCCAAAATCCTTCAAATCCTGCAGGTTGAACATCAACGTATCTTTATTAAATATAAATTTAATCCAACTGGCCTTTTGTTTTCTTTTTTCTTTGATCAACGAATATATATGATAGGCAAAGTACCCGAATGTCAAAATTGCGGCGAAACGGTGAAGGAGGCCGGCCCCTCTTACGCCACCGAATAATTCGGCCAGAAATGCTGCCCAGGCCATATTTGAGAATTTAAGCATCATTCCGGTCAGAGCCAGCAAGATAAAACTTGTTATGACAAAAATATGCGTTACCCGTTGTGCTGTAGTGAATCGCTGTACATATTTCTGTTCTGGATCTTCTTTGGCATGTTTGCGGCGCAGGCGCATATGGTTTATTGATCTCGGCAGCCACAGCAGCGTATGCAATCCAAAAAATCCGAATACACCGATCAGCAGGGTTGTCATAAACCAATAGGTATAAAACAGAATCGGATATTTATCCGGATCATGATGCGTGGCATGGGTCAGATAACCCGTAAATCGTTCATTGGCATTGGCATGACATTTCTGGCAGGTCTCAACAATGTGCTGCATACCAACATGGGATTCCGATTCATTCACACCCATAATATCGTGCGCACCGTGGCAATCGGAACATTTAGCGGCCTGGGCATATCCAAGCATATACGCTTTTCCATGGGTGGTCTCAAAATACGTCTCTGCCAGATCTTTATGGCACGATCCGCATTGTTCTGTCACCTGAAAAACGAACAGATCCTGATGTACGGATGAGATGGTGTGTGAAGAGTGGCAATCACTGCATGTCGGTTGTTTTTCTTTTTTCTTTTTATCGGTCGAAAAATGTACACTGGTGATAAAATGTTTAAAGATTCCACGATGGCAGGTGGAGCAGGTAGCCGGCACATTATTGCGGTTCACCGAGGAACGCTCATCTTTATGAGACAGAATCAAATGGGAGTTATGGCAGTCAATGCAGATTGCGCTGGGAAGCAATCCTTTTTCAACCAGACCTCTTCCATGCACACTGGTTGAATAATCGGTCAGCGCATTCACCTGGCTCAATTCATGGGTCGAAGTTGCATGGGTACCGGCACTATGGCATTTACCGCACATTTGAGGCACGCCTGTGCGAAAAGTAGGTGAACTATCATCCAGATGAGACTGTACCCTATGATCCCCATGACAATCTATACAATACGGTGCGTCTGCATCACCCTTCAGATGAGCCTGCCCGTGGCCGCTGGCATAATATTCTTCGGATACCCGGGCATGACAGTTGGAACAGTCCACTTTACCGGCCGTCGTACAAGGCCGTTTCAGTTTGGGATCAATATCCGCATGACATTTTACACAGGGAATGTTCCGGTGCTGGGAGTCCGACAGTTCCTCTTTGGTTACGAGCAGTGAGATCTGTTCACCTGCTACTGTTTTATGAACATCTTCCTGTTCATGACATTTCAGGCAGGCACGGTCGGAAAGATTGAGCGCGACCGATTCACGCCGCACTTCATGAGGCAGATGACAGTCCGAACAGGCCGGGATGGCTCCCGGTGCCTTCTCCCACAATTCCCCCTTAATAATCTGCGTATGCACTTCCTCGATTCTGGAATGGCACTGCATACAGGTAGCAGCAATATTGCGCAGAGAGACCGAAGAGTTGGCATAGGTATGCGGAAGGATCATATGGCTTCGGTGACAGTCATTACAGGTCGCGGTAACCGTTAATCCTTTTTTAAACAACCCTTCACCATGGATACTCTGGCTGTAGTTTTCAATAATATTATGCTCACCGATCTGATAGACCCGGGCAACAGGTGCGCCTTCACGATGGCATTTACCGCATAAATACGGAATCCGCATTTTGTATGTAGGTGAGGTCGGATCCAGTTTTGACTTGATCTCATGGTTGCCATGGCATTCAGCGCAGTCGGGCGAATAGATTGCATTGCGTTTAAGCGCCATGCCATGTATACTGGCATCAAAATCCAACTGTACCTGATCGTGACAATTGCCGCAATTCACCGGCTCCAATTGCTCAGGATGAGGGAACTCCTCCACATCGGCATCCATATGACAACCGATGCAATCCATATCACCATGTACGGATTCGGTAAAATTCTTCTCTTTTACCCACAGTGATACGGTTTCACCCCCCCGTTCGGTGGTCAGTTCGGCATCAGAATGGCATTCAAAACACGTTTCATTGTCCACAGCCTGCAGCGGAAAAACCATCAGGCCTATCGAGAGTAGTAAGAGGGGGCGGAAAAATGTCATTACATACCTTTCTTGCGGATCTTATTCACCAGAACGTTTTGGAAGTGCTTTTTCCATTTCGTCTTTCATCGCTTCATATTCCAGCGGGTGATGATGCTTTAATTCCTCTTCGGTTATTTTGCCGTTCATCCAGGTCAGACTCATGGGATATTTTTCAGGATGAAAGATAACAAAAAACCAGTGCCATACAATGATTGCGAGCGTGGCCAGCCAGGCTTCGAAATAATGGATCACCTCGGCTGTTTCAAATGCCCAGGTCGGTAAATATCTCAGAAGTACTTCCGGAAACCATAATATGAAACCGGTAATTACCATGACCGCAGTTCCCCAGATCAGGGCCAGATATTCTGCCTTTTCGGTGTAGTCCCACCGGCCGAATTTTGGCTTTACACCGGATAAACCGAGATAGTATCTCATATTTGCCCAGAATCCGGTGACATCATCGACACGCGGCATCAATGCGATAATTTCTTTCCGTCCTCTGCGGGCGAGGATAAAATAGACCAGCTGAATGACCGAACCGAAAATCAGAACTACGGCTGCAATGCGATGGATCAGCGAACGTAAGGCTTCATCCAGTCCCAGTGAGGCCAATCCCTTAACCCAAAGCGCCTCGGGAAATTTGAGGGCAAAACCGGTAATAACCAGAGTAAAGAAACTGATGAGCAAAAATCCGTGCTGGGCAACCTCCCAACGCTGAAACCGCTGATAGGTGCGCTCTTTCTGCAACATTTCACGTTTTTTCTTAATATAGTAACGGAAAATAATCAAATTATGGATAATCATCCCGCCAACTACCACGATCAGCAGCCAGATGTAGATATACCGGGCATAAAAAGCAATCGGGTTACGGGATTCCATGTCTTTTGGGTGAGCTGCTATGCTGATAAATTCAGCGCTGATGTTGTCGTGGCATTTACTACAGGTTTTTTGCAGATTATCTTTATAAACGCTCGACTTCGGGTCGTTCTGGCTTCGAATGGCATGAACTTCATGACAGCTGGTGCAATTGGCCGCATCGGGGGAATCTTTCAGAACCGCCAGGCCGTGATAGGTTTTTATATAAGAATTAAACCGCTCCGGATCAAGGCCAAAACGCTGCATCATCGTGCGTGAAGAATGACATTTTGCACATATCTGGCTGGAGAGATTGAGCCGGTTCGTCACAGCCGTCTTGTCTTCCGGTGATACAATTTCATGTTCACCGTGACAGTCATTACATGTGGGTGATTCTAAATGACCACGCTTCAATGCCGCCCAATGGATGCTTTCATAATATTTATCCTTAACATCCGTATGACATCCGCCGCATGTCTCCGCCCGGTTTAGTTTATTAAAGCTGGATCGCGGATCCGACATCAGAAAAATTTCATGATAGCCGTGACAGGAAATGCAGGTCGGGGCATTTTTATCAGGTTCCTCTCGGAGAATGCGATTGTGAACACTCAGGTCGTAGGCTTCGACAGGTCCACGTCCGTGTAATCCCAGAAGGGCCAGAACATCTGGCCGGCTGTGACAGTTACCACACGTCTCTTCGATATTCAGTTTAAACACCATGGATGCTGAGTCGCTGGCGCTTCGGATATTGTGTTCCCCATGGCAACTATGACAATGCGCCGTTATTGCATAATTGTCTTCCGATGTTGCGTGAATACCTAAAGCATATTCTTCCTCCGCACCATCGTGGCAGACTGAACAATCGACACTGGGTAATTCCGGTTCATGATCGACATCTTCGATGGTGCTATGGCAATCGATACAGGTCATATCGGCATGGACGGATTTTTGATATTCCTGTAAATCTACGTACAATGAAATTTCTACTGAATCATTAACCGATTTTATCAGGCCATCATCCGAATGACATTCCATACAGTCTTCTGTACTCTGACCAAGGCCGAGCGCGACAAAAATCAGTACAATTGCTATAATACGTATCAAAGGCTTCCTCGCTATTTTTGATGACATCGCAGACAAACATTATCGGTGTAAGCATCATTATGACAACTCGAACAGGTATCGAAATCGTACATAGCTTCGCGGGCGTGCTGGCCGCCGTTGGGACCGCTTGTCCAGCCAACGAACCCATGGCTGCGCGGCATGACCAGCTGTGATTGATGACAATCGATGCAGAACGCATGTTCTTCATGACAGGTAAGACAGTTATCCTTATTGCCCCGGGCCAGGACACCATGATTATTTCGGAAATTCAACGGATGGGCAAGCCGGTCGAGATTATCACCTTCGTGACAGGCCGTACAGTAATTATTCTGATGACAATGGCTGCAGGCATCCTCATCTACTTGCGAGAGAACCCCATGGTTTTTTGTCCACATACCGTTATGATCCGCGGGTTTAAAATCAAATTTTTTGGTGTGACACTGCTGACATTTCGAATTGTCTTCCCAATAGTCGGCGGGCGCATGACAGTTTGTGCAGTAATCACGGCCAGGCACATAGGAAGTCACACCAGCCTGCTCATCTTCGGTAATACCGGCATGACATTTGATACAATCCTCATCCGATTTGGCATGCACTTTGTGGGCAAATTGTGCTTTCAAACCGGTGATGCGCGGATAGTTACCGGCCTCATCGGGATTGGTGTGACAAACCGTACAATCGGTATCGTTCTCATCATGGCAAGTATAGCAGGTCTCCATGACGGGTAAAAGATTATCAGTGGCAGTTCCACTTTCCAGGGCAGCTTCATGACATGCAGAGCATGAAGCTCCGGCATCTTCCGCATGAAATTTATGGGAAAAAATAATTCTATCCTGCTGTGCAGAGGCGACCAAAAGAATGCCCCCCAGGACCATCAGGGAAATAATTATAATTTTTTTCATGGTATACCTTTACCAGATAAAGTGAATATGGTTTAACAGGCGTTGATCGGAATCTTTAAATTTATTGTTCAACCACTGATACTCAAGATCAATCTGCCAGTTTGGGGAGATACGGTAAGCCAGACGGGCTGCATTGCCCAGCTGACTATCATAATCGTAAGTTTCTTCGTAACGGTAACGGGTATAATCCACACTGACCGAACCGATCAGACCGTCCATAAATTCATAACCATAGTTAAACAAAAAACTCAATTGATTACCGAGGTCCCCGGTTTCATATACGACGCCGAGACTCCCGTTAGGATCCAAGATACTGGCGATGATGCGGTTGCCTTTACCCTCTTCCAGCATGATCAGATGATAATCGACCGCGATTCCGAACCGTTCGGTAAATCCGTACCAGAGATTTACACCGGCCTGGCTGTACTTTTTAAAATTAAATATCTGAAAATAGGAATCACCGTAAACCTGTGGGTGTTGCTGTTTATAACTCAACACGGCATTGAAACGGTTATTTGGCAGAAAACGGCCGCTGACAAAGATACGGTGCAAGCGACTGTTGACCATATCATAATGCAACTGTCCGGCCAGATGAAATTGTTCAAGCGATGTATTGGTCAGATTAAGCCCGGCAATCTGCCACTGAATATCGTCTTTGGTCTGTTTTTGCAGATAAGCCAGTACCAGATTTGTATTATAAAAATTACGGTATTTCAGGGTACTGCCATAAACCGCAGCGTCTTCGGTCTTATAAATCTTGAATCCCTTGAACAGATTGGACTCAACACCGCCATAAATCTGCCAGCGAAATTGTGTCCCGAACTTAAAAGTTAAATTGGCACCATCCAGGCTGCCGAATGTGACACCGGGATGCAAAAATTGTCTTCCGATCTCAAAATCGAGCAGATTGTTAAACAGATTTGTTGCCGAAAGCGACAGCCGGTATGCATTGAAGCGTCGCTCGTCCGGCAATGTCTCCTCCAGATCACTCAATACCCGCGCATCCACATTCAGACTGAGATTACTGAGTTCACGCGCAACAGCCTGAAAACGTACGTATTGATACAAACGAACATGGGTTGTATCCCGGTCTTCATAAACATAAGTGGAATTTGACAGCCTTCCGCGGGTCTCAATTGATTGTGCTGCAATCACCACAGGATATGTGATCAGGAGACAGAAAAGGATGCTGAAAAAAGTTTTTGGATTCATGGGATAGACCTTTATTTGTTGCACAGGGGTTATTCGTTTTATTGTATCAAAATTCATGCCATAGTTGTATTTGCTGATAATTTATTAATTATCAATGGCTTATAAGATTTTTTAATCTTATCCTTTTTTATATGATCTTTCAATTTTTGATATAATTTTAAATATTTTTCTCAAATATTAGAAAACAGAAAAGCCGGACCACGAAATCGGGATCCGGCTTTGGTTGGGAGGGAATCACAATATCCGGTTATTCGAGAATTGTGGCATAGCCATCTGGCGGATCCGGTGCCGAGTATTTCGATTTGGTCAGTGACTGATATGAGCAGCCATTCATCCCATAGTACATGCTGACGGCATCGTAGCCCAGCATACGGAGGTAGGCAACCACCTGAGCGGAGGTCTGACCAGTCCAGCAATAGACCACGATCGTTTTATCAGTCGGCAGGTTCTGGAGCATTTCACCGGCCTGAAGTGATACATTCGGTGTAAACTGATAGGCTCCTTCAATATGGCCGATATTATTATAATCATCGGCACCCCAGTAATTGACGATAAAATAATTCAGCTGGATTAGCGATTACTGTGCTGAACCCAATCCCCCAGCCGCTGGCCAGGTTAACTTCCGTAAAGCGTGCCATAAACACTTCCTCAGCCGTGGTCTTTCCGGTGTTCAATGTGGGGAATGGAACGACAGTCGACGGCGGCGCAACAGCGGTTTTATTGGGTGTGTATTCGTCGGATGCGATCTGATTTACCCATCGGTCAGTACTGGGGACCAGATTTGTATCAGCCGTAACACCGCACATCCCGAATAAAAGATTTTGCGCATCATATCCCATCAAGTTCAACTTAGCGGTGGCTACACTAGCGGTTTGGCCTGTGTAGCATACGTTTACAATATGCTGATCTTTTGTGATCGTACCATCATCGATCTTGGCTATCAATGCTGAAAGCGAGATATTGATTGCACCAATGATATGTTTAGCATTATAATCGTTAGCAGAACGGTAGTCTATGATCAGCGGATCATTGCTGACATTGCCATCAGTCAGAAGTGTAAAAAGTGCACTGGCAGACATATTCACACCACCACTGGCAGTTGTATACGTGGTGTAATAATCATCCCCGACCGCGGTCAGCAAATTAAATTCATTTACCGGTGGCGTCGCTTCGGTAGGGTTGTCATCATCGCTGCACGCGCCGATAAAAATCATCATCGACAACGCGAGCATCAACATAAAGTACTTCCTGAGATTCATAAAAATTCCTTTCGGGTTATGGTACATATGGTTTAGTTTGTTGGCATTAATACATTTTGATTGGCTTGCTTTTCATACTCCAGCAGATCTTCATCCCGCAAATAGGTGGTCAATGAGCCTACCCAGTTATTGTGACAATTTGCCCAGCATTGTCCGCCGCCGGTGGTATCGGTACGGGCCGTCCACCGCTGTATATTATGGGGTGACGCATATTTCCAGGTCGGTTCACTATCATATTCAGCCAGTGTGGCGATTCCCCATGGTTCAAACGTGGTTGGGGCAATTGGGATATGCCTCACAACCACGTAATCATAGGCACGACGATCCGACTTGATCGGGTTTTTACCGATTTTATAGGTCATATAGGATGAGCCGGTAATCCCGGCACCGCCGGTATGGCAGGCATTACAATTTTTATAATCCTGGCTGTGGCATACCTGGCAGGCCAAATAGGAGACATCTGCCTGGTCCTCACCGTCAGCCCAGTGACGCTGATGAAAGATATTGGCCGTACGGTCATTCTCATGACAGTCTTCACATTTCGGCATGGCCGTATTTCGCGCATCGTAGCGGGTTTCATACAGCTCTCCGGAACCGTGCATTTCGTTGGCATCATGGCAGAATTCACACCGTTTGGCGTTAGGAAGCCAGTGCGTATCGGCCTTATAGCCGGCATTTTCACCCAGATATTCAGCACCGATCCGGCTGCCGTGACAGGCCGTACAATTATTGGTCATACTCGGGGTGCGTTTAAATTCATGGCCGGAAATAAATCCGCCTTTGACGGAGACCGGCCGGCTGACATGGCATTGACCACAAGTTGTATGGCATTTACCGCATTCCTTGTCAAATTCTACGGACAGATTAGCATCATCGCGCAGATCAAATCCGGCACGTTTCTCAAAGAGATGATAATACCCATTTTGGGATTTGTGCAGACTGGTCATTGAGGTTGATACCGGTCCCGCATGACAGTTGCCACAATATTTTTCGGGATCCGCACTAGGATAGGCCACGATATCCACATGGGCGGTCGCTTTGGAATTTTGTGTATCATCACCGCCGTGACAATGGACACAATTCATTTTGCCATGCGGTGTTGACAGAAATGCGGATTGAACATAAACCATTTCCCAAGCCTCCAACTGAGGCACTTCCCCGCCTCAGCCTTCGCCGCTGCCGCCGCTGGTGTCGGGCGGCAAAGGTGTAGCCACCAGTTTAAGCAGTTCCTTGTCGGTATGACAATCCACACAACCGGAACCGCTGGATTGTGCCACATCGCCTTCATTTACGGCCGGATATTTATCCGTACAGGATGACATAACCAGCATCAGCAGGAACGCAAGACAGATTACAAATGAAAATTTTCCCATAGCAACATCCTTGTGAATTTTTCTACATAATGCACAATTATTGTGCCAACAAATAATAAAATAAGCCAATATATTGATTATATTATAGTTATCGATTTATTCTGAACAGTTGCTTTACTATTCAAATGAGACATAATGTTTCATGGATATATTCAATATGATATATATACAATAATAACAATAAGATAAAACAATGATACAATATGTATTACATGAAACATGTTTCATAATATGGTCATCTGACGGGTATTTCGAGTTCGCGTGACGAGAACGATCGCCTAAATGGATTGGAAATGATGCTAAAACAGGATGTAGAAAGAAGTGCTGAACGGCGGAATCTGGCGGTAAATCAGATGGCGGACTGGGTTTTCTGATATGATTTGATCTTTGCACTAATACGACTGATCCTTGCGTCTTTTGGATATAATTCCAGTGCTCTGGAAAAATATTTGGCGCTATCGTCAACGTTACAATAGAGGTTGAGCATACCCATAATGCAATTGAAGTCGAATGAATTTGTCGCCACTTTTTCATACCATTTCATGCGTTCGAGCAGTTCCGGACAGGGGCAGTCTTCACTGACCACATCGGTCAGAGCGATCAGGTCGATATTTTCAGTTATGACTTCATCAAACAGGGCAAGAGCCGCATTAACATTACCGACTTCACAATAACAAATAATCATTTTTTTGCGGATTTTTTCATTCACATGACCTATCTCAGCAACTTTTTCGAATTGATGCAGCGCTTTTTCAAAATTCCGGGCAAGGAAATACTGATTACCTAACATTTCGGACATGAAACACTCCAGTTAATCAGAACCATAGCGTACAAAATTAGTGCCAGTTTTTTCACTTACCGGTCCATCAGACCGTATGCTTTCATTTTGCGCCATAACGTCGCACGTCCCATATTTAAGGTTTTTGCTGCCTTTGAACGGTTCCAATGCGATAGCTCAAGCGCATTTCGGATGCGATCGAGTTCGCTGACCGGAGCATCAGGCAGTCTTTTACTGACCGGTTTTCCAAGCACAGTTTGAAAATGGGGCGGCAATTTATCTTCCGTTATTACCGATGTCCTGGTGCGGGTGTGGGCATACTCGATGACATTCTCCAGTTCTCTGATATTACCCGGCCAGTTGTGTTCCAGTAGAAGCGCCATGGCGACATCGTTTATCTCGAGGATTTTTTTTCCGCTTTGAATGGACAACTTTTTTAAAAAATGATCGATAAGCAGTGGAATATCATCTTTTCTGTCACGCAGCGGAGGCAATGTGATCGGAATTACGTTTAATCTGTAGTAAAGATCTTCGCGGAACTGCCCCCGATGGATGGCCTCCTGGATTTTCAGATTAGTCGCCGCGATGATGCGGACATCGACCTTTCTGGTAACCGATTCGCCTACCCGCTCGAAAGTACCCTCCTGCAAAACCCTCAGCAACTGAACCTGTATCCGGGGATCCGCTTCGGCGATTTCATCCAGGAACAATGTACCGCCGTTGGCCATATCAAAACGACCTATTCTGTCTTTGTGGGCATCGGTATAGGCACCTTTTACATGGCCAAAGAGCTCACTGGCCAAAAGGTCATGCGGAAAAACTGAGCAATTCACTTTTATATATGGCTTTTTATGACGCTGACTGGTATTTTGAATCGCATTGGCGATCAGTTCTTTTCCCGTGCCGGATTCACCCTGAATCAATACACCGGCATCCGAATCTTTGATCTCTTCAATCAGCGTATAGATTTCCTGCATCTGCCTGTTCTGACCAACGTTGCCTTCAAATTCCTGGCGCAATAGCCGGTTGCCCGACGTGTGATCCGCTTCAATCACCGTCCGGAAGATCACGACCCCTCCAACCGGTTCATGCGCTTCATCATTGAAAATGGCAGCATTTACCCTCACTGGTATCGGTTTTTCTTCCTTATCCTTGATGACCATGTTATAGTTTCTAACATTTTCCTGTATTTCCAGCGAATACGACAACGGACAACCCTGCTTGCAACGGTCTGTTTGCATGATGTGTTTGCAAAATCTGCCCAGTACATCCTCACGACGATATCCGGTTATCCGCTCAGCCGCCTGATTGAAGCCGGTAATCTTAAAATTCTTATCAACGCTGTACAGGCCCTCATGCAACGAGTCAAAGATAATCCGATGAAATTCCGGCGGTTTTCGTTCAGTCATTTTTCCCCTTGTGAATCAATTTGTTTCAAATGTAGCAAGGCGTTTCGTGCCTGTCAATACCTGGAGACCAAAGTTGAATGGTTTAACCGTTTAATTGTTGAACTGTTTTATGGAATCTGATGTCGCTTTGGGAGTTTCACGGCGCGCCCCTACATTATTTGTTTTTACCAAAAAAAAACCCCGTCGGCTGGACGGGGTTCTTTCACACGAGGATATGATTGCTGATTAACGAATAAGGACCATTTTCTTTACGGCGGTAAATTCTCCGCTGGCCATGATCCGGTAAATATACACACCGGATGCCAGATTCGTGGCATCGAATTGAACCGTATGCTTGCCGGGATTCATATTCTTATCGACCAGCGTCGCTACTTCCCTGCCCAGCATATCGTACACCTTGACCTGTACCTTACCGGCTTTTCTGATTCCGAAATCGATCTTGGTTGTCGGATTGAACGGATTGGGATAGTTCTGGGACAATTCAAATTCAACCGGCGTGAAGCCACGGGTGTCGACAGAACTTACACCGCGCGCCACATCGATGGATGCCTGTAGCAGACTTACCGTAAAGGCCGGATTGTGAATACCGAAACTCCGGTCTTCTTCGACAAAATAGTAGTTGTATATGGCTGCACCGATTTCATAGGTGGTGGTGCTGTCAACGATGAAGTCTCCCTCTGCGTCATGGGGCAGAGCGGCATGCAGCGTATCGAGCAGACCATGGACCTCAGCTGCAAGCCTTCGACCACACCGTTGCCGTCATGATCGGCATTGCCATTCAGATAATATTTCTTGTCGCCGAACTCACTACCGAACGCCGCATGACAGGGTGAACAGGAATCGACATTGTCGACACCCTGCTGGCTGACCATTGCGAATGAATGCATACCGGATGTATTCAGGTTTCCTTCCGGATCGTGCTCGCCATGGCTGCCCTTCTCGTACATATGGCAATTCACACACGCGTCTTCCGCGGCCTGAAGATGCGGTGAGGTCGGCAGTGTAAGACCAAAAGTCTCAATATTCAAAGTCGAAAGCATCTCTGCCTGCGGACCATGATGCGGTTCCGGTGCCCGGTCTCGCGCCAGATCTGAAATGATCCGCTCGTTTGCTATCCGGCGGCTGTTGTGGCAGTTCATACACAGTTTGCCCTTGCCACCCTGGGTGATCGCATCACCGCTTTCCAGGGTAATTTCCAGGGTTCTGAGTTGATTCTCATTGGTGGCATCATGGGGGTCATGACAGACGGCACAGGTAACATTATTATTTTCAGGACTGTCTTCCGTCAGTTCAACCTTTCCACCGTCAACCCACCGGATAAAGCCCTCGCCGTTATGACACTGGTTGCAACTGGCTCGGGTATAGGGGCGTTCCAGATTAGCATGATTGGAGACTTCCCACTGGGACGGATATACATGATAATGATCATCATCATGGCAGGCGGCACAGGCATCCGCGCCTATATTCACAACCATCCTGGAATCACCAAGCCGGTCGCTGCTATTACTGATATGGGCACTACCCGGACCGTGGCAGGCTTCGCACTGGATATTCGCTCTTACCATGGCATCGGGATATTGCGTATACATATTCGCGGCCTGTCCCACAAATTGTGTGTCGGGATAGGTAAAATCAAAATCATCAAAGCCATCATTGGTGGCCAGTGTATCAAAACCGGTGGTATGACAGGACAGACAGTCCGTCCCGCTTCTGCCCAGGCCATCAAGTGCATTGTCAAGGAAGTCGGCGTGGCCGGTTTCGGAGAAGGTACCGAATGTACCTGAGTGACAGTTCGAGCAATTTGGCGCCTGTCCCTCAACGCCACGAAATGTTGCCGCATTGATGACGACGGTATCGGCATACGCACCATCGCTGATCGTGATACGATACGTACCGGCAAGATCTGCAATAAAGGTAGCAATCTCAATGGAATCACTTACGACGGTCGGACCGGCCAGTGCTGCTGCTGATTCAGCCGGTTTCTCATAAAGATCCCAAACCAGATTGGTAAATGTGGAATCCTCAAAAGTGGCCATCAGATATACTTTGGCTTCCACACCCACGTTCAGCAGACCGGAATATACGCGATCTTTTATACCAAGATAATTTTCATTACCAACCGTATCGGCCTTGATCGCGGCCGGTGAAACACCGTATGGTTCCAGTATCAATGACTGTGATAAGCCAAGTGATACGCCAACCAGCAAAATCAGAGTTACCAATAACACTTCGTTGCATAAAACAACCTCCTTAAAGTTATTTAATGTTGTAAGGTCTTCAGTTTAATTAATGATTGTACAGCATCTTCAATTTCAGAAACTTCCAACGGTTTAAATCCGTAATAATGTATCCCCAGCTGACTGACTGCCCTGTCCGAGCTCCAGACCGGAATCGGAGGTAACGAATATAATCTCAATATTCTTATTTACCTTTCTGATGGAAGCCAGCGTATGCGCCGAGTTGGGTTTTAAAAAATCATCATCGAGAATCAACAGGGCCGGTTTCTGGCTGCAGACAATCGCCATAATATCAAGCGGATCCGAGGAATTATTAAACACCTCTGCATTCAGTGGATTCTGTTCGGCCATCCTTTTGATCATTTCCAGCAATTTCTCATCTCGTGATATAATTATCATATTCATTGCTGGCAGTTAATTGCAAATTATATGCCATTAAATATTTCCGTTATGCTTCGGTAAATTATCACATATTTTACTAATTATGTTATATAATATGCAGTATTGTAGTAGTCAATTTTTGATAACATCATTTTTTTGTTCTTTACGGGCGAGCGAATATGAGATATCTAAGTCCCGGTGGGACATTTATGCGACACACTTTTTGATCTGATCAATTTCTTGCTTATATTTCGCCTGCCATGTTAAAGACGATTCATTCCAAATTTGTTGTCGTAACGGTAATTTTTATTCTACTCGTGGTGGGCATTCCGACTACCTTTTTAATCCTCCAATTCCGGGAAAACTTTAAACAGCGTTCCCAGGTCATGCTGAATTCAACCATGGATGTGGTCAACAGCTGCATCAACAATGCAATGATGCTGGGAAAACTGAAACAGATGCAGACCATTGTAAATAATATATCCAAGAATGAGAGTGTTAGTCATATACGGATCGTATCACCCAGAGGTATCATTCGTTTTGCCACCGATACGACGGAAATAGGTAAATCAATCACCATCGTTGCTCCGGGCCATTTTGAGCGGGTAATGCCTGAGATTGATTTAGTGAAATTGGCCGACCATGATAAATTCTATACGATGATCCGGCCTATTTTAAATCTCAGACCTTGTCTGACATGCCATGCGGATGCCGGTGATATCATAGCTTATGTAGATGTTGACACCGATCTCACTCAGGCCGAAAGATACTTTTTCACCGGTTCGCTCCATATGACTTTTCTGGCCGTTTTGATTATTATTGTACTCTTCTTCGGATTCTATTTTATTTTCAATAAATATATTCGCCGGCCGTTAATCAATTTTCGTTCCGCTTTAGACCAGGTTCACGATGGGAATCTTAATGTTTCCCTTCCGGCCAAAAAGGAGGATGAAATAGGCGTTCTGGAGGGGCATTTTAATCATATGGTCGTAAATTTGCGGGACTCAAAAGCAGAAATCGAAGCCTTGCATTTCGAACAATTACAACGAGCCGATAAAATGGTAACACTTGGGGAACTGGCGGCAGAGATGGCCCATGAGATCAATAACCCCGCAGGGATTATCATGTCGCGCGCCGATTATCTTCAAATGTCAAGCGACAAAATACATGGTTTAAAGCAATATCATGAGGACTTGGCGGTAATAATCAATCAGGTGGATAAGATCTCAAAGATAACCGGAAATATCCTCAAATACAGCCGTAAACTACCCAAAGAATTCAAGAAAATTGATTTGCAGGTGATCATTGAAGAGAGTCTGACCATACTTGGCCCACGACTTGCGAAAAACAAAATCAAACTGGAAAAATATTTCAACACAAATGATACAAAAATAAACGGAGATCCACTGCAGATTGAACAGGTGCTGATGAACCTGATCAATAACGCGGTTGATGCTATGCCCGGTGGGGGTGATCTGACCATCAATGTGGAAAGACCAAAAGAGAATCAAATGGTTTTATCGATTTCAGATTCCGGATCGGGAATCGATGCCGCTATACAGGAACAAATATTTTCACCGTTTTTTACCACCAAGAAGGACGGTAAAGGTACGGGATTGGGACTCTATATCGTGAATAATATATGCAAAAACCACGGTGCCGAGATTACCTGTGATAGCAAACCGGGCGAAGGTACCACGTTCAGGATTGTATTCGGAGGATGATATAATCCAAAATCTAAAAGCAAAAATCCAAAGGCTATTTTGTTCTCCCTTCTTTTTGAAAGCCAGAAGATATCATGAATGAGTTTATCCCGTTATATAGGCGGATTTCAGGTATGATTATATATATAGAGACTTCTGAAAAATGCATTCGTAATAAGACAATTTGTCACCCTGAATTTATTTCAGGGTCTATTTAAAGGATTCTGAAACAAGTTCAGAATGACATTTTGGCACATCTTAACATTTTTCAGAAGTTTCTATATATATATATGTATATCCTCTAACAGGGATCTGTTTGATGATTTTTGCGTTCATTGAGTAGCGGATGAGGTTTTGTACCTTTAAAAAGATCTAAACAATTTAACCAATCAGCCATGAAAAAAATACTTATTATTGATGACGAACCGGAAATGCTACAGAGTCTGAGAAAAATTCTCTCCCAGCGAAATGATTTCGATATTTCTTTAATGCAAAATGCAAATGAGGCGTTGAAACATGTGACAGAACAAAAATATGATTTGATTCTGACCGATCTGAACATGGGCGAGGTCTCAGGAATCGATATTCTAAAAGCGGCCCTCGGTAAATATCCGGATACCAAAGTGTGTGTTATTTCAGGCTATGGCACCATTGAAGCCAGTGTCGAGGCCATGCAGGAAGGTGCAACCGATTTTATTGAGAAACCGTTCACCTCAAAGAAACTATTCAGCTGTATCGATAATTGTCTGGAATCCATGCCGGATGAAGAGGATTCAAGATTACCCGCATCAGAACAAGAAACCGATGAATTGAACCTGATATATAAGAGCCATGCGATGAAAACCGTGGTAACCATGTCCAGGAAAGTAGCCGGCAGCGAAGTGAATGTGTTAATCACCGGCGAAAGCGGAACCGGCAAGGAACTGATCGCAAGGGCGATCCATCATCTTAGCAAGCGCCGGACAAATCCCTTTGTGCCGGTCAACTGCGGTGCTCTTCCCGAAAATCTTTTTGAGAGTGAAATTTTTGGTCATGAGAAAGGGGCTTTTACCGGGGCGATTCGGACAAAACCCGGCTTACTTGAATTCGCCAACCAGGGTACGTTCTTTTTCGATGAGATTGGTGACCTGAGTCTAACGTTGCAGGTGAAATTACTGAGAATGCTAGAGTCCCGCAAAATAAGGCGCGTAGGTGGCCAAAAAGAGATCGATATTGACATCCGGATCATTGCTGCGACCAATCAAAACCTGTCAGAGGCGGTTGCCGAAAAAAAAATTCCGGGAGGATCTTTTCTACCGGTTAAATACCATACAGATTGAAATTCCCCCGCTTAGAGAACGTCCCGATGACATCTTGCCGCTGGCCAATCATATTCTGACTGCATTATGTGCGAAAAACGATAAAGTGGTGAACCGGTTCTCCACCGATGCGGAGGAGTCACTCCTCAAATATGGCTGGCCGGGAAATGTCAGGGAATTGCAAAACATGATCAGTCGCGCCTATTATCTTTCTTCGTCACGCGTTATTCAAAAGGGAGATCTGCCCCTTTCTGTCTCCGGGCAGGCGATTTCGCTGGGTGAACATATGTTCGAGCTGCCATATAAAGATGCGAAAGATTATGTTCTGGAAAAATTTGAGGTTGAATATCTATCCCACCAGTTGCGCAAAAATAATGGTAATATTTCTCAAACTGCCAATGAGTGCGGCATCGATCGGCGATCAATCCACCGTCTGATCAATAAATATAAACTTGTTGTCCAATAATTTTGGTATGGTTCCGATGGAATTTTTCAGGGGGTATCGTAATCACTGATCTCATGTAAATGCCTTGAAAATATTTGGTTATCCTGGCAATGAGACATAATTGTCCCGGTTTGATCATGATATTCACGTCCTGGCCCTTAATTTCTGCTTGTAATTTCAATATTAACAACGACATGCTATTTATTGGCATAATATATGTATCAAATAAACGATATTTTGTCTTTTCTGAAATCTAAACCGGTTAGAATTCAACTTTAGAGTGAGTTTCGCATGGTCGAGCCCGATATCGCTAGAAAACTTGCACAACTCGAAGCACGTATCGTCCGGCTGGAAGCACAACTGGAAATACAACCTGCTGAGGAAATTACCGAATCGGAGCCCGTGCCGGCATCAACAAAAGCCCAACCAATTTCAGCTGAGCATCTTGAATTTCAAATCGGCCAATTCTGGCTCGCAAAAACCGGTATCGTTATTCTGGCAATTGGCATCGCTTTTTTATTGACATTCCCCTACGAAGGCCTGCCCTCAGGCTTACCGAGCTTGTTCGGTTTCGTATTGGTGATGCTGCTTTTCTCTGTATCATATGCATGGCGCACCTCTTACACCTATATTTCCAGTTACCTGCTGGGGGGTGCCATACTCCTACTCTATTTCACTGCATTGCGTATGCATTTTTTTGGCGCAGACCCCCTGATAGAAAACCGATATATCGAAATCGGGATTCTGGCCACTGTAGTAGCGATTAATCTTATTATTTCCATTTATAATAAATCCGTATTTCTTGCCGGAGTCAGTTTGACACTCGGATATATCACCGCTATTGTCAGTGAACAAGCCTATTTTATTTTTCTATATATCAGCCTGTTAGCTGCCGTCGCGACATATCTGTATATAAAATTCAACTGGACAAATCTTTTCGGGTACATTACCCTGTTGACCTATACCACGCACCTGCTATGGTATCTTAACCTGCCTGTAATGGGTAACCGGATGGGATTCGTTTCAGGGCCGGAGCTAAATATTTTGTTTATCCTGATTTACGCGGCTATTTTTGCTGCCGGTAATTTATTACGGGATAAAAATATCCCGGAAAATAACAGTGTGATCAGCACCGGCTTTCTTAATTGCCTCGGTGCATTCACCCTCTTTCTGCTGGTTACGATCACCAAGTTTCAGACATCGATATTCACGTATCATATGGTCGCATCCGGCATATTCCTCGGCGTGTCGGTATTATTCTGGATCAGAGAACAAAGTAAAGTTTCAACCTTTTTTTATGCGATCGCAGGATATTCAACCCTGAGCATTGCGCTCATTTCCAGATTCGAAAACCCCGATTTTTTTATTCTGCTGAGCTGGCAGAGCATACTGGTAATTTCCACCGCGATCTGGTATCGCTCAAAATTTATCATCGTAGCTAATTTTATTATCTTTCTGGTGATATTTATTGCATATTTGAGCATCTCAAAAGAAGTCAGCCCAGCAAGTCTGAGTTTCGGAATTGTCGCGCTGTTCAGTGCAAGAATCATGAACTGGCAAAAACACCGGCTGGATCTTAAAACCGAGATCATGCGGACGGCATATCTGGTGAGCGCCTTTTTCATGTTTCCGTATGCGTTATATCATATTGTTCCGGAACGCCTTGTCAGTATCGCCTGGATCGGCATTGCGCTGGTTTACTATTTACTGAGCCATGTACTAAAAAATGTCAAGTACCGCTGGATGGCATTACTAACCCTTCTGCTAACGGTGGTTTATATTATGATTATTGGGATTATTCGCCTTGAACCTGGCCACCGGATCATAACTTTTATCGTCCTCGGACTGGTGCTGCTGACGACATCATTTATTTATACCCGATTAAAGTCAAAATCAGCAGATAAAAAATAGTCCTAAGCCATAATTTGAAGTCTGCTTTAGTCAGACAACATTTTAGAAATAACAGCACCGAATTTACAGGAGAAACTTAAAACGATGAAAAATTTTTGGCGAAATTTGCCCGAACAGATAAAACGTCTGGTATGGGTATTTGTCGTTCTTGGAGTCGCCCTGATCCTCGTTCGGCAATACTTTATACCGGATGATTTTGGCCTCTACGGGCATTACCGTGCGTCCGCTGTGGAAGAAATTGTAGATCAAAAAATCAATTTTGCGGGGCATCTGATCTGTAACGAATGTCATGATGATATTAACCTAACCAAGCAAACCGGGTATCACCGGAATCTGGCCTGTGAAATATGCCACGGTCCGGCTGCAAACCATGCTGAGAACCCTGAAGCCCATATTCCACCTGCCCCAAGGGACCGGGGATATTGTCCGCTATGCCATGAATACCTTCCGTCTCGGCCGACCGGATTTCCGCAAATTGTCTCGGATTCTCATAATCCAATGAGTCCATGTATTAAATGTCACGATCCACATGAGCCGACACCGCCGGAAACACCAAAAGAATGTTCGGCCTGTCATGCAGAAATAGCCAGAACAAAAGCGCTTTCGCATCATGTCTATGTTCCATGCACGTTCTGCCATGAAGTACCTGAAAAACATAAATTATCGCCGCGTGAAATTCTTGCCAAGTAAACCCAAAACACGGGAATTTTGCGGTAACTGCCATGGATTGGATGCGGACAGTGAAAGGTATCCCGCGTGTCGATATTGCTACCCACGAAACAAGATATGTCTGCTGGCAATGTCACTATCCACATTTACCGGAGGCCAGATAATGGAAAAGATAAATACCGAAAAGAAAACCGTTCAGAGAAGAGAATTTATCAGGTCTTTTTTTGCTGCCCTCGGCGCCATGATGACTCCCGGGAATTCTGAGTGCCGATGAACAGGCTAAAAGAATTAGTCAGTGGATGGTAGGTGACAATTATATACCCTGCTGATCATTACTGGGGAATGGGTATCGACATCAATAAATGTATCGGCTGTGGACGATGTGCTGCTGCATGCAAACTGGAAAATGATGTTCCTGAAGAACCGTTCTTCTTCAGGACCTGGGTTGAAAGATATCAGATCATATGAAGATGGCACGACCGCTGTCGATAGTCCCAATGGTGCTGTCGATGGATTTACTGCCAATGAAAATGAAGACAACAAACTGCAATTCGTACTTTTTTTGTACCAAAAATATGTAATCATTGCGATAACCCGCCCTGTGTGCAGGTCTGTCCGGTAGGGGCTACATTTATTACACCCGACGGCGTGATTCTGGTTGATCCGGAGCATTGTATTGGTTGTCGCTATTGCATTCAGGCCTGCCCCTATGGTGCGCGTTTTCTTGATCCGCGAACACAAAGCAGCCGAAAAATGTACCTTTTGCTATCACCGAATTGCAAAAGATATGGTTCCCGCCTGCGTTGAGGTATGTCCGACCCAGGCACGCATATTTGGTGAAACCGAAGAAGAAAGCCAGCCCATTGCTCAGATTTATGCGCATGAATAAAATCAGTGTGCTCAAACCTTCATTAAACACCGAACCAAAAGTTTATTATGCAAATTTTGATATGGAGGTTAAATAATTTTGGAAGAAATCATTCAACATCTCACACCGATCCTCAAGGAAATAACCGGATACATTTATCCTAATGAAATTGAATTGCACTGGGGTTTGCTGGTGGTAATATATCCTTATCTGACCGGGTCTGGTGGCGGGCGCATTTATCCTGGCTTCCCTGGTCAAAGTATTTAATGTCAGGGAAGTGCAACCAACATACCGCATTGCACTGCTGACAGCCCTGGCATTTCTAATTGTTGCACCTCTGCCGCTTCTTGCACATCTGGGACATCCGGAAAAATCATTTGAGATATTTCTGACACCAAATACAACATCAGCCATGGCCATGTTTGGATTTGTCTATGCCTGGTATCTGATGGCTGTTTTATTACTCGAAATCTGGTTCGATTACCGCCATGATCTGATCATATGGGCACGAGAAAAAGACGGGATTAAAAAAATGGCTTTATAAGATTATCTCCCTGTTTTCCACAGATATCTCCGAAAAAGCGCATTACATTTGACGACAAAGCTTCCAAGATCATTACCATTATCGGTATCCCTTCTGCTTTTCTGCTGCATGGATATGTCGGTTTTATTTTTGGATCGATCAAAGCAAATCCCTGGTGGTCAAGTGTACTGATGCCGATCGTTTTTCTATTCTCGGCGATTGTCTCCGGTATTTCGCTTGTTCTACTGATCTATATGATCATCACGCCGATGCGTCAAAAACGTAGATATGGTCTGTGTGGATAAAATTGCCAGTTTTATGTTTTATGCCATGATCGTTGATTTTTCGCTGGAAGCCCTTGATTTTATCCACCGTATCTATGAATCGGAGGAATCAATAAAGATCCTGGCCGAAATGGTGTCCGGCAAATTATTTGTCAGCCTCGTGGTCATTCAGTTATTGATCGGAATGATCATTCCACTGGTGGCTATCGCCCTGGTAAAACTTATTCAGAAAAACACCTGACGAACTGAGAAAACTGGTGTATTTTGTCTCCGCTCTGCTGGTTCAGGTCGGAATTTTTTCAACACGCTGGAATGTTGTAATCGGGGGACAACTCTTTTCAAAAAGTTTCAGCGGTCTGACGGTTTATAAAATGTCCTTTCTCGGTCTGGAAGGATTACTGGTATCTCTGTTACTTCTGGTACTACCGTTTATAATTTTATATGTTCTGGTCGGTATTTTACCACCCTGGAAACATCCGGAATCGGTGTGAACTTTTCTGTTCAGCATATTTTCAATCCCCGCGCTCCGATGACAATTTTATGAGCAGGTACGAATCCGGCAGATAACATTATAAGAACGAAAAAAGGATCGCTGTCGGGTATAAGATTGCCCATCCGTAACCGGTATTCCGCTTAACTAAATTGCGCTGGATTTCCCGGAATTAACGAATAAGCACCGGGACGAGAGAAAATATTTTGCCGATGGATCAGAGATATATTTTGTTTTAGAAAAAAACACGAACCACTTATTATCGTTTTTCGATTTCGCGGATTTTAAAAAATAATGCAATAATTAATATTGTAATAAATATTGTAGCCACACCAAATCCGGTCCTTCTCACTGAATATTCATGTATTTGAGCTTCGGCAAGATTGATAGCCGTATTGGCATGATTCTGTCCTTCGTCAATTATTGTTCCAACTCTCTCCGGATCGAATGTGTGTACAGACTGTTCTGCCCTTAATCAGGCTTTGTTTGGCCTCCTGGAGCAAAAAAACAATCTCAACATCATCCATTCCAATTCTTCTGATATAGTTCAGCGTATCATCGGCCATATTATATGTAGTGACCAGAGAAATTATCTCTGTATGAAGTTTCTCTGCCACCTGAAATCCGGCATCACCCGCACCATGGCAGTTGATGCAAACCGATTTTTCGCCTATCCCAACCATATCATCACTGGTTTTAATTACCTCATGATTCCCATGGCATTCCTCGCATGCATGTAAATCCTGCTCTTCGAACGCCTTCCCCATTTTGGAATTAGAGAAATATTGCATATTATTTACGTGGCAGAGACCACAGACATGGGCGATGGAAGAAATTCCGGGGGGCATTGCCCCGTGATTGCCGTGGCAGTCATTACATGCCGGAGCACCTGTATCCTGATTTTCAAGGAGTGCCACGCCATGCACGCTGGATGCAAATGATTCATACTGATCTGTGGGTATGCCGTATTCTTCCATATATGTCACATCTCCGTGACATTTATTGCATGTCGCGGGAACATTCAGCGGATGGACGGAAGATCTCGTATCCTTGGCGGATAAGATCGCATGGCTGGTATGACAGTTCGTACACACTGCGACCTTCCGATCCCCCTTTTTTAGGTTTTTACCATGCACGCTGGTATAATATTGATCGACCTGGTCCGTGGGGATCCTCGGTTGATATGTTCGCATAAAGCTAATATCAGCATGACATTTTCCACAAAATTCTGGTACATCTTTTTTATCGGGCACACCCCTGAATCCGGTACCTTTGCGCTTGGCCATCTCCACGTCTTCCTGCGAAGGATCGCCGCCATGGCAGCCGGCGCAGGATAACCCGGTCTGGAGATGAATATCTTCCATATGTAAATTGGCAGGAAGTATGTCCAATTCTTCATGACAGGAGCTGCAATAATCAACATTCTCCGATCCCGTTTGATCTTCAGCGATTAGACTGATCGACGGTAAGGCGGTTATCAGGAGTCCAATCAACATCCATAAACTTATTGATTTCTTCAGGCAATATTTATTTTCAATGCGTATTTTCATATCAGATAACCCATTACGGTCATTACGACGATGAAGATGATTGCCACGATCCCGATAATCGTCATGGGTCTGGGTCTTATTTCCTGATTGATTCTCGCTTCCCAGAACGGTACGGTTAACCATGCGGCTGCCACCAGGAGAAAGAAAAGGATTCCTAATACTTCCCCTTCAATATATAAAATATGGGCCGGTAATAATTTTAATGTTTGAAACATAAACATAAAATACCACTCCGGTCTAATTCCCGCCGGCGCTGATACGAATGCATCCGCCTTATTTCCCAACTCCCAGGGGAAAAAAACTGCCAGATAAAGCAGAATATTCAGCACAACCATCCAAAGCAGGGCATCGCGTAAAATAAAATTGGGGAAAAAAGGCATAGTCTTCTTCAGAGCAGGTTCGGCAGCGGCGACGGATTCCGGTTCATGCATTCCCTGACGTTGAATAAGCAGTAGATGAATCCCCAGGACAATCGTGAAAAGCGCTGGCAGCATGGCTACGTGTAAAGCATAAAATCGTAATAAAGTACCACCGGTCACGTCTTCGCCGCCTCTGAGTACTGTTTTGGCAATTTCACCAATAACAGGCACCGCTCCGACAATATCTGTTCCGACCTTGGTCGCGAAAAAGGCCAGTTCGTTCCAGGGCAGAAGATAACCGCTAAATCCAAAACCGAGCGCCAGGGAAAGTAAAATAAAACCACTTACCCAGGTTAATTCTCTGGGTTTTCTGAAAGATCCGATAAAAAAAGTGCTGAACATATGTACAAAGATAAAAAAGACAAACAGATTTGCCGACCAACTGTGGATTGAACGAAACAGCCAGCCAAATTGAACCTTATTCATCAAAAAACGAACACTCTCGTAGGAACTATCGACCCCGGGTTGATAATACAAAAGCAGCAAAATACCAGAAAAGACCTGAATAATGAATAGAAAGAGTGTCACACCGCCCATATAATACCAGACACTGTAACGATGTACGGGTACTTCCTTATGGTTCATAAAATCTACGAGAGGCATCAGATTGAAACGCTCATCCAGCCATTGAAACCATTTATTCTTTTGAATAGTATTCATTTTTACTTAACCATTTTCGGATGCTTGAGATATGATGATTTCATCATTTACAACATTTACCGCATATTCACCTAAAGGCTTTGGTGGCGGGCCAGAAACGTTTCTTCCCTTCAGATCATAAACACCGTTATGACAGGCGCACCAGATTTGTTTTGTATCTTGCCGGTATTGGACAATACAGTCAAGATGGGTACAGGTAGCCTCAAATGCACGCAGATCATTTTGATCTAACCTTACCAAAATTACCGGTTTTCTACCAAATTTTAGGATTTTAGAAGTGTTAACCGGCACATCGGCAAGCTGTCCTGCTTTGATCGAGTTTATATTTGCTTCGGCGAGTGGAGGTGGTTTTAAATAGGAAAATACCGGATAGAAAACGGTACCCAGCCATCCGATGATTCCCCCACCCAGCACATAATTCAGGAATTTCCTTCTTGTGGCCATAAATACAGGTTCCTGTCATAGAATCAAGTCTTGGAAATTTTTTTTGGTATGTTTATATATTACACTTTCGAGACTCTAAATTCAAATTTCTGAATTCTTCGATATTATTATACATAGATCATGCCATAAATTTCCAGCTACCCACGCTTTTAAGATATTTTTTTTCAAAACCGTCAACCAAACAATCTGAAGACGATATGATCCCTGGCATATTTGCCTTAACTTATTTTATTATAATATGTTATACCCATATAGGGCCCGCCCTGCGGGGATAACCCGGCGTAAAAAAGACATCGAATTGGTGAGATTTCCAAAGTCTCTCAATGCAGAAAAATGTGAATGACCTGGTTCTGTCATCACCCGGATCGGTCTTAAGTGCAAAAGAAATTGTCCCTAACTTTCTTTTCATTATGCACTTATAACTATGTTTATTAACGAGTTATGAGATTCATTTCAAGGTCGGCCTCTTTTAACGGTACCGGAAACACCGACCCTGCTTAATTCAGAAGATGACGTGATAAACACCTGATCATATGCTCCTCCCGACTTTATTCCCGGGTTCATAATGATCATTCATATTTTATATTCTATTTGAAGGCAGGATAAGGATAATTTTGCTATATTCAGAAAATACAATGTATTACGTTAATATCAGATTGGCATTATTACCTGAATAAATCTGTATGCGCTTCGGTTTAACCTGAATTATATTTATTTCGGTACGACATTAAATATTTGCATTGTCCGAATTTTGGTATACATAGTGAGAAATATTTGTCGCACCGGGACATAATTGGGACAATGGATCTTATACATCAATGAACCGGGATGGCAGCATTAAACTTCCGAGCAAGAAATCGATGATCATAAGAGGATGATAAAATCAAGCCAAAAAAAATCAGATTTATAATAGCATCTTGTAAAACACTGTCGTAATATTTGAGCGCATAATTTTTTACCCCGCAATTCTGTTATAAAAATATAAATAAATATAATTTTGTAATTTGTTATTTATTATTAGTGATAATTATATAAATTTTATTCCAAAAAATAGTATTTTTGTGCGGTATTCTGGTCGGGGAGAAAATTTTTGACCTTTGTTGATCCTATTTATTCAATGATTTATTTAGACAATTTTTTTAAGACGTAGAGACCGTATTACCGTTTAAATTTACTATATTTAATTAAAGCGTTATTGGATATTGCATTTTATGAATTGTCAAGATATCATCACGTTAAGAACAGTAGATGAGTCAGGAACAAATTAGCGAGCGATTATTATCCGGTTGGCATAAGATTTGATGAACTATACACTTAATTGAATATCGTAATTAATAATGCCTGTCATTTACAGAGGATATTATGAAACTTAAGCTCCCCAGTCGACACAAAACTGGTTATCTGTTATCGGAGTAACTATTGCTTTGATCAGCCTTTTCATGATCATTTTTCTGTTTGCCATTTCACTGGTTTTCGGCCAGGGAGGTTCCTATCTTGGTCTGATTATATATATTCTTTTGCCGGCGGTCATGATCATGGGGATGATACTGATACCCATCGGTATGATTATCTCTGCCCGGAAAATCAGGCGGGAAAAGTCTAAAACCAAAGAAGACTGGCCTAAACTCGACCTGAATGATGTTCGCCATCGTAACGCTTTCTTTATATTTGCTATCGGAACCACGATTTTTTTATTTCTTTCAGCGGTTGGTAGTTACGAAGCATTTCACTTTACCGAGTCGGTTACGTTTTGCGGCGAAATCTGCCATGCGGTGATGAAACCCGAATACACCGCCTATCAACACTCGCCCCATGCACGGGTTAGTTGCGTGGATTGTCATGTAGGCTCCGGCGCCGACTGGTATGTACGCTCAAAACTTTCCGGTATGTACCAGGTGTATGCGGTTTTGGCCGATGTATACCCCACACCCATCCCCACCCCGATAAAAAACCTCCGTCCGGCAAGAGAGACCTGCGAAGAATGTCACTGGCCGGAAAAATTCTACGCCCAAAAGTTGCGCCTGGAACGTCATTATCTGAATGATGAGGAAAATACACAGTGGGATATCCGGTTGCGCATGAAAATCGGTGCGGATCATTCGGCGCTCGGCCTGACCGAGGGGATTCACTGGCACATCAACCCCGGCGTAAAGATCGAATATATCTCAACCGATGAGAAAAATCAGCAATTGCCCTGGGTACGTTATACAAATCTGGAAACGGGGAAAGCGGTCATCTACCAGGACAATGAAGAAATCATCGCTGATTCACTCATTTCTGAAGACAATATGCGCACGATGGATTGTATGGATTGTCACAACCGGCCTTCGCACAGCTACCGTCCCCCTGCATTTTTCATTAATGAATTTATTACCGCTGGCGACATTCCTGTTGATCTGCCTGAAATAAAATCACTCTCGATGGAAATCTGCGGAGAGGAGTTCCCGACTCAGGATTCGGCAAATGCCTATATCAGGCAAACTGTCATGAATTTTTATGCGTCCAGGTACGCGGATATCGATAAGAACAATTTACCGAAGATCGAAAAGGCGATTACAGGAATCCAGAATGCTTTTTCTGAAAATATTTTTCCTGAAATGAAGGTAAAATGGAGTGCATATCCCAACAATATCGGTCATCTGGAGTTTAATGGATGTTTCCGCTGCCATAATGACCGCCACGCCAACGAAAATGGCGAATATATCGCCAAAGACTGTAATGTCTGCCATGCTATCGATGCACAGGGAACTCCGGATGATATAGAGATAGCTGAATTTAACAAATCGCTCGAATTCAGACACCCGGTCGATATCGGAGAAGCATGGAAAGAAAGCCTCTGCACCGAATGTCATACCGGATTGAATCCCTAATCGGGATGAAGCGATACCCTGTCTGTTTAATTGTTGAATTGTTGAACCGAACAGAGTTACAAAACAGCTTAAAGACAGATGATAAAGAAATATGAGTATTGCTTTATTGATTTGTAGTTTGTCAACACTTCAACGCCAAACTATGTTCGGATCAGATTCCGGCAATCTCCACAAAAACGATCCCCTTTCACATCCAGATCATCCGCCGTATTGGAACTTGCCATAACACAGAGATAATTGGAACAGTGGCGTAAATTGACCAAATGTCCGAATTCGTGGATGATCTCTCTTTTTAATCTTGATTGCAGCCGAAAGGGATCCTCCGGTAAACCATAGTATTGCGGGATCAGGCGATGCAGGGATACAACGGCAGCACTGCCCCCCAATTTGGCCAGCCCAAAAACATGGGTAAAAATAGGAATAAAAAGATCAACGTCCGTAACCAGAACTTTCTTTGCAGATTCCGGGTCCGGTTCATAACTGCTGATCAGATCAGCGGCGTTATACTGAGCGCGATTTGGATCGAAGAATGGCTCGAGACTCAATCACGTCATATAACAGCGTCACCTGATAACCGGTAATATCGGCAATGGGATTTAAAATTGGCTCGATGATCGATCCGTGATCGGCATGATGTGCGACAACCTGCAGATCAGGCATTTTTTGGACGGTCTATATCAAATTTTTTTAGTTTTTTATAAATTGTAACCCGGTCAATTCCCAGAATCCTTGCCGACTGGCTGATATTCCAGTGCGTACTTTCAAGCACACGGAGCAGATGGCTCTTTTCCACTTCTTCCAGTGAAAGACCAGAACTCAGATTATTGATATCCCTGGCCTGATTGAGCAGAAAATCCGTATGACTGAGCTGTTCCCCTTCTGAGACCACCATGGCACGTTCGATGGCATTTTCCAGCTCCCGGACATTACCTGGCCACGGATATTTTATCAGCAGTTGCAACGCATCACTTTTAATACCTCTGACCGGTTTGGACATCTTCTCGCGGTATTTTTTTATAAAATAGGCGACGAGTTCGGGAATGTCTTCCGGTCTGCTGCGCAAGGGATCAATTTGGATGGTATATACCTGCAGCCGATAGTAGAGATCATCTCTGAAATCACCGCGTTCAACCGATGCTTCAAGATCTGTATTGGTTGCACAGATTATCCGGAAATCGGAATGAATTGTTTCATTGCCTCCAAGGCGGGTGAACTCTTTTCTTTCGATCGCCCGCAACAGATCCACCTGGGTTTTCATGTCAATCGTACCGATTTCATCGAGGAACAATGTTCCGCCATCAGCGCTTTCAAGTTTGCCTTTACGTCGGTATAATGCCCCGGTGAATGCCCCTTTTTCATGACCGAAAAGTTCGCTTTCCAACAGCGTTTCTGAGATGGCGCCACAATTAACCGAAACCATCGGAAAAAATCGCCGGTCACTTTGTGCATGAATCGCCTGAGCTACCAGTTCTTTTCCGGTCCCGCTTTCACCACGTATCATGACGGTCGTTGAGGTTTTAGCGACGGTAGTGATCAGGTCCTTTACCTTCTGAATATGTTTACTTACTCCGATGATATCCGGTGGTCGGGTTAACTCTTCCAGACTTCCTTTCAAGCCTACATTTTCTTTGGTCAGATGTTTTTGTTTGGCGGCATTACGCAAGAGATTACTCAGATGTTCTGGATCGAACGGCTTGGTAACATAATCGAATGCGCCTTCTTTTAATGCCTGGACGGCTGTATCGACCGAGGCATACGCTGTAATCATAATTACCATGGCATCGTGTTCAATTTCTCTGATCCGGCGATGCAATTCCATACCGTCCATACCGGGCATTTTAATATCGAGAAAATAGATATCCCAGCGGGTCTCATTCAATTTTTTTAGTGCTTCAACCGCATCGGAGGCCGTATCGACACGATATCCATCCTCCCGGAACCACTCGGACAGCGATTCCCGGACGATTTCTTCATCGTCTACGATGAGTATTTTTATATCTTCTGTTTTCATAATTTTTCCGAAGGGACATCAAGTGGGAAGATCTATTTTAAAGGTTGTGCCCTTATCGATTTCCGATTCATAGGTTATCTCACCATGATGGCGTTGCACGATCGCATACACAGCAGACAAACCCAACCCCACCCCTTTCACCGCATTTTTTGTTGTAAAGAATGGTTCAAAGATTTGATCGCGTACTTTTTCAGGAATCCCATGGCCATTGTCCGAGACATATAAATGCGAACCACCCGCTCCGATTTCCGCCACTCGGAACCTACCGTAAGAATACCGGAATTTTCCATCGCTTCGACCGCATTAACATACAGAGCCAGCAACGCCTGTTTTATTTGATTCTCATCGACCTTTACCACCGGAATATCGGGTTGCAGAATTTTCTTTAAGTTCGATATTATTTAATTTCAGATGATGCATGATCAGTTCAATCGAACCATCAATGATTTCGATTCAGATTTCCCGGTTTTATATCGGTCGCTTCCTGCCGTGAGAAAAGCAGCATATTTTTTACGATTTCACCGCTGCGCTGGCTTTCACCTTCGATCATTTTCAGATATTTTATGACCGAATTCTTTTCCTCGGGTTCAAGGGAATCCTTTTGGATCTTTTTTTGGATAAGTTTACTGTATGTCAGTATACCGGCCATGGGATTATTTAGTTCATGCGCAACAGTTGCTGATAGTTGTCCCAGTGAAGCCATTTTTTCGATCTGCAAGATTACGCTGCTGGGTGCGCTCAAGTTCTTCAGTTTTCTGCTTTAACCCTCTCCTCAAGCTGGTTCGACCACGTTGTGATTTCCTCTTTTGCCAGTTTCAGGTCTTTTGTCATGCGGTTAAAGGATTCGGCCAGAATACCTACTTCATCTTTTACTGCATATTTGATTTCATAATCCAGATTACCCGCGGAAATTTCGCGGGTGCCGTAGATCAGCCGTTGAACCGGTACGTGAACAAAAAACCAGAGTGATCCGCCCACGACAAGCCCAAGGAGCAGTGTTATCGCAATACTGGTCGTTACCAGTCGTTGCCGGTTTTCAGCGACCACCTCATCAAGTACTCTGAGCGGCATCGTCAGGGTTAGAATACCCAGATAGATCTGATCTTCCCGGTGTGCATGGCATGCTGCCGTATAACAGCTGGTTTCATTTATGATCGGCTCAATATAATGTAGTCTCACGATATCCGGCAGAAGATGTCTGAATATTAAATAAGTCCACATCCTGACTGTTCCGCCGTACGGTTGATACCATCGCCTCGGTGACAGGTTTGACAATCGGTGTCCTTCGGTTCTAATTGATTTCCAATTTCCTCCGGAACCGTTGAATATATCACTTTGCCGGTTTTGTCCATCAGGTAGATTCTTGATACCGCTTCCTGATTTGTGATCGCATCAATAATTGCATACGTATCTTCTTTGTGATTAGCCAACATGGCATTTCGTGTTGATGCTGCCACAATTGCGGCACTGCGTTGGGCACATTGTCTAAGCAGAAGCTGATACTGCTGCGATTCCGTTCGTATATAGTAGAGTGAAAATCCGACCGTGAGAATGGTAAGAATGATAAAAACCAGGATAAATAGTTTAAAACTGAGGAGACGATGTAACCGCATGTCGGATCCGAAGATTATTAGATGATTAAAGATAAGCAAAAAAGGAAAAAGGTAAAAGTAAAAAGGTAAAAAGCCTGTCTACATAAACACAGAGCGACAAAGAAACTGCATGTTTGCTTTGTCACTCTGTTATATAGATACATCATTCCTGACCATCGGATTTTTAATTCGTTAACAGAAACTCCCGGGTCAGGTTATCCCAAGTTTCCGGCTCCAGTTCACGGGCGAATCCAGGTGCAATCGCACCACCATCCTGGAGGACAACCCCCATCCTTGCGGTCATCAATTCAGAGATCCGGTCGACGTGCTGCCGCAACCAAGTTTTAGCCATCTCGCCTGAAAACAAATGGTTCAGATTTTTTTTCCAATCCTTAGGTCGTACTTCGAATAACCACCCTTCGCCATAGGGATCGTTCTGCAGTTTTTTTGGATCATTGAGTATATCCTCATTGAGCCGAACAACTTCGCCATCGACCGGGGTTAGTACAGAGATGGTTTTACCACCTATTTCAAATGCAAACCCCTGTTCACCCTGTCTGACGTTCGCTCCTTTTTTGGGCAGATGTATCTTGTCTACCTGACCAATTAATTTCTGAACAAAATCATCCACACCTACTTTGATCTGCTGATTTTCCGTGGGTGTCGCCCAGGCGTGCCCCTGATGATAATGGTAGTTATCGGCTAGGGCAAACCAGTCGACCAGAGAAATGGCCGTTGACCGATTATCTTTGTCATCAACAACGGTTGCCTGCGGACGATTCAATCTCTGCCAGAAATAGATCAAAATAAATAAAAATCCAAGTACAATAATATATTCAATACCTTTGGTCGAGAACATATCTACATAGTGGAAACCTTCCATTGCTCCTTCTCCTCTTGTTTTGCTTTGTCTTTAACCAGGAATATTTTCTGCACACGGTCACGTCTGGATGCGGGAAGTGCCCATGCTGGCGAATCGCTCAGAATCGGCATACGGGTCACGATCCAGCGCAGGACGATAATTTCGACCAGAATGACTGTCAGGGTTATCTCGATTTCCATCCAGGTAGGAATATATGCACCAAAATTCTGCCAATTATAGGCAATTACCGATGTGTTCAACCGGTTGAGAACAATACCCAGCAACGCAAACACGGATGCAACCTTGATCATGGTAATATTCTTATTGCGGAAACCCAGCATGTATAAGCGCATGGGCACCAGGACAAACCCGATGACTTCGAGCAGGAACCAATATCCCCACGGCGTATTCAGATATGCCCAGTTTTGTTCATGAATAAAAACCAATACCTTACAGAAAAAATATACAAAAAGTGCGCCGGCACATATTTTTGATAATCCCATCAGAATATCATCATGCGAGTGTTTTATCTCCCGGCTCAACCGTTTGTGAAATAATTTGTGGCTGATACTGCCCTCAAGAATTACCATGGAGAGCCCGGCAAAAATACTCGAGACAAAAAACAGGATTGGCATAAACTCGGAATACCATAGCGGATGGATCTTTCCCTTTGCCATCAAGAATAATGCGCCCAGGCCGGATTGGTGTAACGTGGATAAGGTGATGCCCAGAATGACTGCTCCAAGGGTCATAGAAGCAAGGACCTTACGAATACGCTTCCACCCCAACCACTCAGCGACTGCGGGCGAAAATTCAATAAATTCAGCCATCATATAGAGTAAAAAATGCCAGGCGACCAGAAACATTACCGAACTGACGCCAAAGGAATTACCGATCACCGGATTGATCACATGCCAGGGCCGGCCAAGATCAAGTAAAAGGGCACCGGCATAAAAGACATAAGCCAGAAAACCGTTTAGCACCGTTATTCGGATGATCGGATGGTATTTTTCGAGTCGGAGGATATAGACCATAAACGTAAGGACATACGCCCCACCGGCAAACGCAACGCCAGTGATTACATCAAATCCAATCCATATACCCCAGGGAAATTCCTGTGACAAATTGGTAACCGACGAAAGACCGGTAAGGAACCGGATCGCGATCAGAACCACACCCAGGCTGATTACGATTGCGGCAAATATATTAAAAGGTGTCAGTACTTTCCCTTTTGGTTTGAGTTCGCTCATGATAAATTTAAAAAATCGTTTCCCTTCCTGTGCGAGCATGGGTTTTTCGCTGGTAATTACTTCCATATTATAGTTCCCCTTCGCTTTCTTGTTCGTCTTTTTTGGTGGCGTTATGCAGGGCGAGCAGAAACGCAGGCCATAACGTAATCACAAACGGAACACTGTATAAAAACGTCTTGGTATAGTCCGGATATGCTTCGGTTCCCAGATCTTGTTTGAAACCCAGCTGATCAAACGAAGCACCGGCCAGGTAGAGATATCCTGTTCCGCCAACCTCTTGCTCACCGTATATTTCATGCACATACCGCTCGGGCTGCGTATAGATTCTGCTTTTTGCTTCATCGATCAATTCCCGTCTTGTTCCGAATATAATCGCTTCCTCAGGGCAATTCGCCACGCACTCAGGCTGTTCACCCTCCTGAAGTTTTTCCCAGCACATGACGCATTTTTGGATACGCGGATTGGGACTGTCATATTCGAATTTGGGTATATCGAACGGACAGGATATCATGCAGAAGCGACACCCCATGCATTTGTCACCCCGCCAGATCACCGGACCCTCTTCTGTTTTCAGCAGGGCTTTGGTTGGACAAGCAGCGGCGCATGCCGGTTGGTTACAATGCATACATTGCTTTTTTACATATATTTCCTCGCCGCCGACTTCGAATCGACTCACCGTTGTCCATTGTTCAGGGGTAGTCGGGCGGTTCCCGTTGATTTCAAACATTTCATCCAGGTTTGGTTCCGGAAGTCCGTGACTTTCTGCACATACAACCGAGCAATTCTGGCACCCAACACAACGGGTTGTATCTACGAGGATTCCTTTAAATTCAACCATCTCTTCCGATCTGAGTGATCGGGCAGGTAAAACTGAAGCACCGACGACACCGATGGTTTTAATAAAATTACGACGATCCATGTATCTTCTCCTTTTGTTTCCGTTAAATCCTGCTCTGTCCAGCGACATTATGGGTCTTTTTTCCTAATAGATCGATGAGCATAAAGATTCCGATAAAGGTTAAAATAAGCACAATAACCATCATACACCTCCTCGTTAGATTAACTTCTGATAAGGGAAAAACCGTTGTACAATTTTAGCCCATTCAGAATTATCCATTTTGGCGATAAAATCGGGTTCGATCTTTCCCCCATCATTAAGATATTCTCCGCGCTGGGCCTGCAAATACAATTCATCCCTCAGGGATTGATTCAATATATGCGCCTGTTCCGGGTTCATCAGGTTGTGATTTTCATGTTCAAGCCGGTCCGCCTGAATTTTTAGTATCCACGATTTTTCAATCTTATCGCTCGGCAATGGGATGCCCGCTCGGCAGGCCGGATTAATATCGACCACTTTTCCTGAAACGGGTGCCAGCTGCTCTAGATACCGGTCACCCATTTTTACGTTCCATATCGGTGCACCCTGCGGCAGATGAGCGCCGATCATCGGTAGATTATGTATGTTAACATCAGCTGTCATGATTTGAGGAATAAATTCATCCAATCCAATATATACCCTGCCTTCATTATTTTCGACGGGCTGAACCCAGGTATGACTGAGATGAAATGCCCTTTCCGGGGTTTCTTTCATCGGCAGCAATGCCTTTTCAGGCGCCAGAAAAATCGGTGATCTTTTTTTGTCCCCGGCTTCTTTTAGTGTTCGCTCTTCCCGCCTCACAAAATAATCCACCGCTATCAGCAGGAAAACCGTAGCAACGAAAAGTATGAAAACCATTTGATGCTCCTTTCCTGGTTTTTGCATTCATCAGGAAATACATCAAACGCCGTACCACAATTTTTATCAAAATAATAATTATCATAACCTATTGTTATTTCAATATTTATAGATATGATACAAAAAGCGCTAAATCGAAGCCTGCTGTTGCATTATACAACAATACCATTCGAAATTTAAGATATGTTTAGAATAATGAGTGAGTTAGGTGGTGTAAGTTTTTTCAGCAGTTGTGTTGTTTTATCTTACAATGTGCAGCCGGGGATGTATGTATCCATTTTTGGTCCGGATCAATTTTCAAAGAAACGATCAATAAGACGTTTCCATTCCTTTTCCGCGAGATTGTTCAGGTTGCCCCAGAATGAACCATTGCCACCGGATTGTTCTTTTGAGGCTTTGGTGGCTTCGATTAGCGGTTTGAACAAGCTGCAGCAGTCTTCAATTTCATCCTCAAAAAACTGTTGCGCCGATTTTCCGATCATCAGATATTTCAGATCTTCCTCAATATCATCGGTAGCTATCTGACAAAACCAATTTTTACCATATGTGGTTTGCTCAAGGTCATCTAGCTGACCAATTAGACTATTGTTGCTTTTTACCACATTTCCTTTTACCGGCGATGCGAAGGTAATTGAACGATTATTGGTATGTATGACAAATAATGTTCCTCCCCGTGCAACTTTCAGACCCGGTCCGGGTAATTCCAGGTTTTCAATATTGCCGATAACCCGTTTTGCAAAATCATCCATACCAACATTAACGGTGCCGTCCTGATTCAATTCTAACCAACAATGATTTCTCGAGATAAAGATACCGGCCGGAATGACAAAATCCTGGGTGCACCGCGTATGAAATTTATCCATTGGAAGAACTCTGATACGGGGTATATTCTCACGTTCCAGACGTTTTATGCGCTGGATCAGACAATTTGACACAATCGTTTTTAACTCATCGGGGGTGAACGGTTTTTGCAGATACTCTCTGGCACCTGATTTCATTGTGGCTACGGCCGATTCAAGTGACGGATAGCCGGTGATGATAATGATGTCGATGTCAGGACGTAATTGCGCCAGCCATTCCGTTAACGAAACGCCGTCTATTTCCGGAATTTTCAAGTCAAGCAGAGCAAAATCATAGTGATGGAACTGCACCAGGTTAAGCGCTTCCCGGCTTTTCTCCACCGTGTCGACGGCATATCCATCAAGAACCAGAATCTTGCGCATGCTATCGAGAATCAGAGGTTCATCATCGACGCATAATATTCTGGCTTTGGGTTTTGTGAGATCAACACGTTTCAGCGTACTCGCTTCGCTCGAGTAGTCGTACCGCAATCCTTTCTCCAGCGCATTCTTGCGTAATTGTTCGTCCTTTCGTGTTTTTTGCCATCTCAGAAAGTACCGTAAACTAAAATCGATTATCAGGAAAACAACCAATGCGATAATCAAAGATTCCATAAAGATCCTTTGTCAACTTTGCTTCTGAACTATACTCGAATCACTCTGTTTGTTTTGCCCGTGCACTTAATGCAACAGACCAGGTTCGAATATGGTCTTTATCCGGTCGTATTGACTGTGTTTAAGGAAACCGGTGACTTCATCGCCTGCATCGGAAAACGCATGGTGAATATGGTACCGCTTCCCGGTTCACTATGCAAAAGCAGCGTACCATCATGTGCTGCCACGATACCCCAGGTTACGGACAAACCCAGTCCGGTGCCCTGATTGCCTTTGGTTGTGTAGAAGGGATCAAAAACTCTCGCGAGTTCCTCATCCGCTATGCCACAGCCCGTATCCTGAACCGAAATTTCCAGATATTCCTGTTTTCCCTGGTCATCGATCATAGGCCAGCGCTGCCACCCACACGATGGTCTTGTGCATCCTTCGACGATACTGGATGCCTGCGCATTGAATTGGTAAACCGGCGCACCGCAATCGGGACAAGTGAGATTATGAACGGTCTGTTCAACACCACATGTAGGACACCAGAGCCTGTACAGGCTCATTTTCCGGACAATCGAATGAGTAGTGAGTCCCCTCGCCACCATAAAGCGGGTCGATGTAATATTGACCGCGGTAATTTCCACACACGGCTTCCAGACATATTACCGCCTGACCTTTGATCAATTTGATGGATTGGAACAAATCATGTCCGCGAAAACAGGACGCGATCTTTATTGGCACAACACCAAAAGGATTAAGATGGCGCTTCTTTACGATAATCCGGATGATACCGGGACTATTTCCAATGGCATCGATCGCATTTTCGATCAGGTTTCTAAATGCCTGCTCAAACTGACCGGGATCAATCCAAATCTGCGGAATATCTTTTGGCAGATCCGTATGTATTGCAACATATCGCGGATCACATTTGCGGCTAAGGGTTTCAATACTTTTGGTCATAATCTGATTCAAATCCACATATCTTTTTTGCGGAGTGGATTCACGGGCAAAATTAAGCAGACTTTTCACGATATTTCTTGCCCGCTCGGTTTCTTTGAGAATATTTTGGAGATCCTTTTTAACCTGTCCATTCTGAACCTGGCCGAGTACGGAACTGGTATTTGTCATGATGATCGTCAAAGGATTGTTTATTTCGTGGGCGACACCGGCTGCCAGGCGGCTGACCGAGTTCATCTTATCCGATTGAAACAAATGCAGACGGGCTTCAGAAAGTCTCTTGGTCATGCTGTTAAAAGCCTGCTGCAAAACACCAAGCTCGTCTTTGATGATATGATCAATATGGTGGGTAAAATTGCCATGCGCCACCTGATCGGTGGCCAGAACCAATCTCCCTGACCGGGTCATGCACCAGTTTTTTGACGAATAAAATTATCAGTACAACCACTGAAAAAATCGCTATAACCGTAAAGATAATGATCCGGCGTTCGCTTGCTATGATTTCATGATCCACATCGGCAAGGCTAATGGTGACATCCAGAACACCGAGGATGGACTGGTTCTCCGCATGGGCGTGGCAGTCACTTTGCCAGCACGAAGGCTCGTTGTAGACCGGATTTATGATGCCCAGGATTCTGGATGAATCGGGATCTAGTTTGAAGAGCCTGGTTCGCTCAGTAATTGATAACCGCTCCAGTGGTTTATCGGCGGCATGACAGGCATAGCATTGTTCACCATGTCTGTCGACCATTTTTCCCTCATCCGATTCGTTTGAGGCATAGATAATCAAACCTTCTTTATTAAAAACCCGAACATCACGAATCAGTGGTTCTTTAACGATGCTTTGAACAATCCGGTCCACATGATCTCTCTGGTTGATCAGCATTTCATAACGCAGACTGTTTTTTACGGTTTCACTGAGCCGGTTAGCCTGCCTTTCGATGACCGTCACCAGGATATTATTCTGTTCATTTACCGTTATTACGCCATAAATACCGATGATCAGAATGGTTGAAATCGCAACGGCGAGACTAAGTTTAAAACCGATTTTAAACATGGCCATGACTGTATTTTATCTCACATTGGTAAGGTAGCATTTAGATAATCATTTCACAAGATAAATTAATAGAAATTTGTCATTTAAACCTATTTTTGAAATTATTCATCTATCCTATCTGTATCGTATTTCTGGCCGGAAATAACACTAATTCATAACGGTTCAGTCGCTTAGATCAGGCGCCCTTCAGACCAACCGGTGGTAATTAATTCGATCCGGTTTAAGTCAGAATTGCCCAGGTGATGGCGTGTATCTGCATAGGTAATATGTTTTGGCGGCGGATTTATCGGACGTTCTTCGCCGAAAAATTCCTGTCGCCTGGCGCGTAATATTTCTATACCAACCCGATCAACGGCAACCGGATCGAAACCAATAAGCAATCCGTTGTAGGCCCAGGTATACTTTGGATTGTAATGATGGGGTCCGATACCATGGAAAAGGGGTCTGAACAATATCAATATATTAAGACCGGTCTTGCCCTTAACCTGGGGCAGATGCCATAATTTACCAAGGTCGGCACATGAATCCGGGTGATAGTCCGGAGGATGATCTGCAAACATGATATAGTTTTTTATCAGACTCCCTACCCCGGACCAGTGATGTGTGCGCAGCGGACGCACATTAATCAGTTTCGTCGCGTTTTGAAACAGCGCGTTACCGCGGACCCCCCGATCGTCCAGACCGACCTGGTCAGGTTTGTTACAACACGCCAGCACTCGTTGTTTCAATATTTCATTTACAACTTCAGGTGTCGGTAGATACCAGACAACATTTGTTTTTATACCCACAACATCATCCGGTTTGAGCAGTTCATGCCAGAATTGATTCGCGGTCGAATATCCACCCAAAATCGCCACGGCTTCATCGATCATCTCGGCCACAATTTGTGGCTGTGGCATACCGGCAGCATTGTTCAGATTAGCATTTCTAATAAGCACAACTTTTGACTTGTTTTCGGCTCCTTCAGCATGCCAGGTACACCAGATCCTACCATACTTCCGAGCAGCGCGGCTGAACTTTGAACCAGAAAATCTCTGCGTTTAATGTTATGCATTTTCGGCATCGTTGTCTCCAATTTCTCAAGAAGGTCCAAGACGAAGGAGAAGTTTAATCGCACTTTCCCTGTCTGTTGCATTAAAAACAGCATAAATATATGAGCCGGAGATCCGGGAGACACTCCACTTCCCATGGGTATCGGGTACCGGCTCACCGGAGTATTCCGGATCTGAATAATAGTTCTCTGTAAAGTTCACAAATGCCGACCGGGCCGTGGGATTGTCCTTGTAGGAAACAATCAGAGCGATGCCAAGATCATACCTGGCGAGTACACAGTCGGAATGTTCCTCAATCTGCAGCAGATTTTCATCGGATATAAAATGATAGGTATTTAACCATATAGGGTGCTTAAAATATTTAACACTTCCCGGGATAAGACCTTCCTGCGGCAAGCGGTATACCAATTCTGGGATACGGCCGGTATCGGCAATTGCGGATTCGATAAGACGACCGAGATGCCAGACAGCACTCTGTGATAATTCTGTTTCCGGGCTGCATAAAATAGACACAAAAAACCGATCCTGCCAGTACAGGAGCAAACCGCTGAAATACTGGGATCCCTGCCCAAAATTGCGCTCTACGGTCTCCCGGCTGTGTGTAAAAACGCCGAATGCATTGCGGGAGTCACCCATATCAAAGATATCTACACGAATAGGTGCTGCAGTCTCGATCAAGGTAAGTGGCACTGATAAGTTCTCTGAAACCGAAGGATAAATATAATTCGGCCCCGCCATCGATATAATCATAGAGGTTTTCCGGAGAATAGATATCAGGTGGTGATAAAAGTTGCCAGGTTTTCACCTCCGATGGTAGACTTCTGACCAATTTATCAGTCGTATGATGAGTCTGCGCAGTTGATTGTATAATAATTAAGAAAAAAAGGGTAAAAAACACAGCGGTTTTCAATCGGTATTCTGCCGGGTTCATTGCGAACCGCCGATTATACTTTCCAACCGTATGGGCAAATGCTTTGCAATCCAACTGGCATAATCGGTATAACTGATCTTTTTATGCAAGATGTCGATATTAGAATGAATTTTATTCAACTGTTCTGAATTCAATTTTGTTTTTTTCTGCAAGTGTTTCTGAATCGCATACACTTTCTCATCAGCGTTTTCCTTGGCTTTATCGAAGATCATCTGATAATCTTCCGAATTCCAAACCAGGAACTCGTCCATAACTTTTTGTGTGACTTTACGGCCGTGGAGTTCGGATTCTTTTATGTTTCCCCTACCCGTGACCGCATTACCCAGCGCAAACACACCTTCCAAATCATCCAGAGCGCCGGAATCCTGGTTAATTATACGATATGTATCGCCATCCATTGGTATATCCGGCAAGGTTTCCGGTAAACTTCCGATAGCCGAGATCACCAGCGGTGATTTTATAACAATCTCCTGATCATCTCTGATCCGGACCCGTCCATCTACTATTTCCGTTTTATAAAATTTCAGGCCGTTAAGATTTCCATCGATAACCAGTGGTGCAGCAGGGGTATGACATTCTAAACACCTAAATAGAAACTTCTTTTGTACATTATCAAATATCTTCTGTCTTACCCGGGCAGCCGTTTCCAAATCATGCGGCGTCGGATCTTCCGGTAAAGTGGTCAATGGCATATCGGTAATTTTCCGACGGTAAAACAAAGTACAACCTTTTAGACCCAGATCTTCAAACCGCAAATTGTTTGCGTTTAGTACCTCGGGAATACCCTTCTTTTCAATCGTTAATATATCAATATCGATATCCCGCTGAAAAAGTGCCCGGTGTATGATTTCGATCATCACGATCTTCACGACATCAAATGAGGCAAGACCGCCGCCGATCACAATTGCATTATCCGGTATTTCATATTGGGGGCCATTGTATGAGGGATCATGGTACTGGTTAAACCATGCAACAAAGGGATTTTGATAATATAATCCGTGATTCACGTACTGGTCAATTTCAGGAACCGGAAGAGGTCGGTCCCGCCATGCACCGGTTGCCAGCAGTATGGCACTGACCCCCCATTCTTCGCGCAGGTGATTAACCGTGATGTCACGGCCAAGCTTTATCCCAGGCACATAACGGATCAACGGGTGATTTAATTTTTCATCAATCTTTTTCTCCTGGCTGTCGCGCAATTTTACGTGCCATTTCGGCAAACCGCTCTCTATTTTACCGTAGGGCAGGTCATTTTGTTCAAAGACAACGACCTGAACGCCCCGATTGGCCAGTTTTTCGGCCGCCTCGGAACCAGCAACAGCACCGCCAATGATAGCTACAAAATGAGCGGGTTCAGGCATAATCGATCAAATCTCCTTTATTTCGCCGTTTTCAAGCAGGTAATTCTTATGGCTTTTGAGAAACGTATTTATCTCCTCCAGTGAATATCCGGAATCCAAGAGGCACCTTACCATTGCTTTTGCCTTTGATTCGAGTTTACGACTCATAATCACCTGGGTTTTTTCCTCACGGATAGACCGCTCAATAACCTCTTCGAAATTATCCAGACTCTCATCTTCGCTATTTTTTGCGGGTTCATTTTCCTCTTTTTCCGATTTACTAAACCACTTCATTTTTATATAACTCCTCTTTCTGAAAAGGTATTTTAAAAAAAAGTGATCAGATATTGATCACTTCAACTATCAGATTAATCTATACTAATTATGCTTCGAAAATAAATAATACTTTCCCTAATAATCTTCGTGTTATTCCCCAAGCTCGGCCCTCGCCACCCCAATGGCGAGGGTTTTCTATTCCGCCTCAATAATCGCCGACATAGATCCTTTACTATGCGCAAGTCGCCAATCCGCACCGTAATTATGAATCTGATCCCGCTTCAGTTCAGCCCGCTCCTTATGCGTGGTCTCAACAATTACTCTTCCAGTCTGGTCAACCGTACAAGCCATATCATAAGCTTTTGAACTGCTGTGTCCGAATAGTTGGACCAGCATTTCGATCACATATTCGTATGTATGATCATTATCATCCAGCAGGATGATATGGTACATGGGGACAAGAGACGTTCGTGGTGTTTTTATCTCCTGCTCTCTGGTTGTCACTTTGCTGGAGCTCATGCTTAATTCTTTCCGTTTCCCGGTCAAATTTAACGATGAATAAAGGTTAATTCCATATTTATTCAATTCTAATGGTCAGCAGTAATGATCCGGACCTGTTGCTCCAATAGATTACCCCGATCATCTACCAAGGTCAACCGATGTTTGCCTGGTGAAGGAGATACCGCCAGTTCGTGTCTGTTCATCGTGCGTCCAAGATAATTATTGTCAATATGCCAATAGAGAATTGCATCAGAACGTCTGTGGGCTGCTTTCAGAACGGTTTTACCCTGTTCTCCGTTTAATTCAACCGGAACAAGTAGTACCCCCCCGGAGGCTGGATAAATCAGACTGAAGGGGGATTGGTCTTCATCATAGCATCCGGTAATCATAAATGGCAACGGCCGATAGTCGGGGTGTTTATTTATATAATATAGTTCAACAACGGGTGGCAGTACGAACCAGCTTACCGTTTCAAATTGATTATCAGGGTAACAGGAACGATTTACCCGATAGGTCTGTGTCTTATCAAGATGAATCAGTCTGCAAAAGGGGCAGGTTGTGCCTGCTTCACTAGCGTATGGAATTAGAGTTTTATCCAGTTTGCTGCAGTATGGACCCGGCCGGTAACCACTTTTAGAACAGACCGTTATCTCCTGCAAGTCAGATTCAGGGATATCAAACCAGGAAGTAGCCGGCATCTGATAAAAAACATCAAATAATATCGGCGCAGCAGCCTGAAGGCCGGTCAAATCAGGCCGGCCCTCCCCATCTGCGTTACCAACCCAAACACCCACAGTATATTCCGGAGTTATCCCGATCGCCCAGGCATCCCTGTGCCCAAAACTTGTTCCGGTTTTCCAGGCGATCGGTCGCGATGATGCAAAATTCTGCCAGAAATGCTCAAGGTCTGGTCGCGAAACTTCGAGCATTGCGGAAAGGGTCAACCATGTCGCCCCGGCGTTGAACCGATAGCGGCGGTTACCGGCGTGCTTTTTGCCCATCTCCGATAAAAATATAGGTTCATCTTTAATTGGCTGGTATCCAAAGAAACTTTGAATACTTGCGGCAAAACCGGCATAGATGCCGCAGATATCCCAGAGTGTGCCCTCTGCTCCACCCAGGATCAAAGACAGACCATACTGATCCGCGGGACGGAACAAGGTGCTCATGCCTAATTGTTTCAATCTGAAATAGAATCGATTCACCCCAAATTGCTGAAGCATGTGCACGGCGGGGATATTCAGCGATCGAGCCAGAGCCCTGGAGGCCGGTACGGCGCCAATATAGGTTCGACTATAATTTTGCGGGGCAAAACCACCCAGGCGCAAAGGGATATCCTCGACAAGTTGAGAAGGCAATAATTCCCCTTTTTCAATCATAGATGCATATAATAACGGTTTTAGAATACTCCCGGTACTTCTTGGAGATCTTATTACATCTACATACTTACCTTTTTCCCGCATTCTTTTCTCAATCACATTACCGGCGTAAGCAATTACTTCATTGGTTCGATTATCTACGACCAGAACCGCCGCATCATATATATGATTGGCCGATAGACGCATATGGTGTTCGCCCAGAATATGATTGACGATGCGTTGTGTGTGACCATTGATCGTGGAAAAAATACGCCCGGAAACCTCTTTTTCCTTACTTACAAATGCAAGCAAATGCGGCGCATTTTGTGGCAAAGGATAGGGTTCCTCCGGAAGATCTTCCCTGCATGCCATCAGATATGTCAAAGAGTCAATAATTCCTTTCTGGTGCAGTTTTGACAATAGTAGATCCCGTTTTTGTCTTAGCGCGCTGCGGTTACGTCCCGGGTGTATCAAAGCAGGTGCATTTGGCAACACAGCCAGTGTAGTGGTCTCAGCCCAGGAAAGTCTCCGCGGGTTGCCGGCCAAAATAACGCCAGGCTGCGGCTTCCAATCCGACAACATTCCCGCCGAACGGCGCATGTGCGGCATACATTCGTAAAATCTGATCTTTATCGGATACAAGTTCCAGTCCTGAAGCCAGGATCACTTCCATCAGTTTTTCAGGAAATGTCCTTGGTTGATTCCGCCGGGCCATACGCACCACTTGCATGGTTATGGTGCTGGCGCCGCTGATAATTTCATCATGTTTTGTATTCAGCCAGACTGCGCGGGCCACAGCCACTAGATCGACCCCATGATGCGCATAAAACCGCCTATCTTCTGCAATGAGTACTGATTTTACATATTTTGACGGGAGACTATCAGGCGGAAAAAAGCGCCACTGTCCGTCGCTGGCGATAACCGCAGATAAAAGATTTTTGTCGCGGTCAAATAATGCGGAAGCGTAACAATCCGGAAATCTGATCAGATTACCGGCCATAATTAGCAAAATGACAAGGGCAAGCAAAAATCCGCTGAAGATCCAGAACAATCTATTTTTCAAATTTGTACTTACTCCTTCACGCCGGGACGATAAATGGATATCCATCGGCCGGCTTGCCGGGCAAAAATGGTCGCATCATACATGGCCTCTACATCAATCAGAGGCAGATAATATTTACCTACATAGGCACAGTTAACGGTAATCCGGAACGTTTTTTCAGCCTTCGCATCTAAATCGAAGTAGGTATAAACCCGGTCATCACGATAATCACGGTACGTAAAGACTGATTCTTTAAATACCGAAACCGCTTCCATGCGTGGGTTTCTTATTTCCCAGCCACTTGGCAGGATATGAGACAAAGCCAGTTCCCTGTATGCTCCCGAATTCCCGGTGTTTCGAACCGTCACAAAAATGATAATATCGCTGCCCTGCTCGATTTGTGACAGTTCAACTGGTTTTCCCCCGGAATTTTGATATTTAACCGTAATCGCCAATCCATTTTCCGCTGACTTTTCTTCTCCGACGGCAGGCGTACCCTCCATAATAAATCGGTTATAAAGCACACCCTTACTCGTATTTCGCAGATCGAAGTGGGGTTGATTATCCGTGACATTTAACGAAGTTTTTAACACCGGTTTTTCCGTCTGTAATTCCTGAGAAAGCGCCTGATCCCAATCAACCTTTATACTCATGGTTTGTGCCGGGCCGGCCACACCGTAGATATGTGCCAGGGCAACGAGAGTCTGAGCAGTCGTTTGTGTACTCAGCCACTGATCCGAGCACAACGCATCCGACATTTTTTCGGCAAGCGGTCGAATTCGATCATTTTGGCCGAGAATGGTCATCGCATTCAGGATCATGGCCTGATCGCGTATATCGGAACCATAGGTACCGGAAAGTTCCCGGTATTGTGTTACGGTTACCTGAGCGTCACGGGTTACATCCCGGGCAGCATCCTCGAATCCAGAAAGTTTATAAGCCGCTGCAAGATTCCACTTCCCAACATCACCTAGTTTTCTCTCCTCCCGTAAGCGGTTCATCGCACCGATTTCCGGTTTACCGGCCAGCGCAAGGGTAAAAAGCCGATAGGCCTGGATAAGCATTGAATTCTGGGTTCCGGTCGTCCAGGAGCGTGCCCGATTCCGCTGATAACGTACCCAGTTATCCTTCAGCGCCGGCGGAACCAAAAAACCGGCTTTGTCGGCTTCCAGCAAAAAATGCCCGGCATAATTTGTACACCATTCGTCATTGGACGAGGCACCCGGCCAATATTGAAACCCCCCGTCTGAAGATTGAAGACGCTGGATACGTTCAATCCCCGACCGAACATTTTCTGTCGTTTGGCGTTTTTCTTCATCACCAAGCGCAATCAGGTTTGGCAGAAATATTTGTGGGAATGCTGCTGATACAGTTTGTTCGACACATCCATGGGGATAATTAATCAAATAGCGCAAGCGCCGGCTAAGGTTAAGCGGAGGAATGCGTGAAGTTTCCAGCCAAACCTTGTTGGTACCAGATATTCCGGGAAGCTGCAATTTACCCTCCCAGGTGCGACCGGGTTCAATTTTTGCCGCCAGGACATCTATGACAGGTTTTGAATTTGATCTCACCTTGATTTCAATATCTTGGCCGGCTTTATAGCCACCTGATTCGGCTGTTAACCGGATATGTGCCAACCCAGGATGCTCCTGTGTAAGCAAATTGAAAAATACCATTTGATCACCGATCTGGCTGAATGTCAGCGTTTTGGTTGCGGACCCTGATATCGTCAATGGTCCGTCAACATCGACCCGGATATTTACTTGCTTGGCGTTCTCGTCCAGGGCAAATACAGAGACCGGTAATTGAACCTCTTCAGTCGTACCAAGAACCCTTGGCAATGTACCAAGGATCATCAATGGTTTACTCACAGGGACGGTTTTCTCTTTAAAACCATACGCCCGATCCTGACCGGAAACTACCATGATACGCACCGAACCGATGTACTGAGGTATATCCACTGGGTGTTCATTCTCTGAATTTTTGTCCAGATAAAACGGTCCGATAAACTTCACCATTGGCGGGAATCGCTGGGCCTGACGTCCCATCTCCATTTGTGCTTCTTCACCTCCGCCAATACTGAGCAGACGTTCATATCTTCCGCCGAAGGCACCGATTACCTGGTCATACAGATCCCACGTCCGGACGCCGAGAGCTTCCCGGCCGTAAAAATAGGCCCACGGATCTGGCGTTCGGAAGCGTGTGAGATCAAGCAGTCCTTCATCGACAACCGACAGCGTATATGTCATTGCCCGGCCATTGGTCTCACGAATTTTAATGATTTCGGTCTGTTCCGGAGAAAAAATATCGCCTGTATGAATCTCCGGTTTTAGTGTTGTTGCCGGATCGTATATGAGTATCGGAATTACGCCATACAATCTAACCGGCAGATCATTTTCCGTTTGACCTGCGGGTTGGATATAGGTTACGTGGACATAGATATTTGGTGCCATATCTGGTGTTGCGCGGAATTTATAACGAATTGTTTCCGCCTTTCCGGATATCCAATCGCTTTTTAATACATGAGAACCTGTTTCGATACTGATTAATCCTCGGCCATGGGACGCGGTGGGAATGGATATTTCAACTTCCTCACCAACCTGATAGGCGTCTTGACTGGCGGTGAAGTTTAAGACGGTTGCACCTCCGGGGTTTTCCCTGCCCGATTTTCGAGCCCATCCCGGCCAGTCGACATAGAATATTTCGCCGGCACTATGTCCGCCGTTAAGGTCATGAACCTGCACCAGATATCTGCCCCATTCCGGATATTTTATTTTGAAAGGCCATGAAACTTTGCCATCTGAGAGTACTAAAGTATCGCGCTCAATCGATTGAAATTGTTCGGTTCCGATATAATCGGCCAGGGCATCGGCACCTTTTTCCCACCACCAGCGCCATTTTATTTTATACAAGCATATCTCAACCGTGGCGGAAGGTATTTTTATACCATCATCATTGACAGCAACAATATCCACCAGGTGCGTTGAATCTGTGACCAGTATCCGGTTTTCCTCTGTGTCAGCTGTAATCCTCAGACCGACATAATTTTTGTATGGATGAAGTGTTTTATCATAGCGGTCGGTGCTGAACGCCCCGCTTTTTTCGAATACGCGGGTCTGAAATATTGCTTTAAGCATTCCGGGAGCGTTACCCTGGGTCAAAATGTTTTTTGAAAATTTGGCCTCACCGGCATTGTTGAGTTGCCCCTCAAAAACCATTATGCGTTCAGATTCAAATCGACGGACAGGATCATCGAAAACATAAGTATCAAATCCCGCAAAATGAGTTTTTGTACCGGTAATAGTCAATTCAATGTCCGCATCCAGATTACGGGCAACGGCTCCATGCAGCCATCGTGCCGAAAGAACACCCTTAATCAGACCGGTTTTAAGTCCACGATCCGGCGTTCCAAGGTCCAGATCGATTTTCAGGCGATTGGGCATAATCGCTTCAACCCGTAAATTTTTATTAAAACGATTCGCGCCGACGATCGCTCGGATCTGCCAGTTGCCGGTGGGATCTTCTGTGCCCGTTTGAAGTGGGAGACTATAGAACCCGTTCAATGCATTGATACGTCGGATGGTCTGCACCAACTGGCCGCGGGCATTGCGCAATTCAAAAATAACCGGATGATCCGGTGGAAGAGTTTTATCCGGGTCATGTAAAACAAACGTAATATGTATCGTATCACCCGGGCGCCATACCCCTCTTTCCCCATAAAAGAAACCTTTAATCCCCTGTTTTACATGCTCTCCACCCACATCAAAATGACCGACCGGTTGCGAGGAAGCTTCATCAAGTTTTAGGTACCCGGTCTGATTTGCAAATCGGGCGGTGATTAAAAATGGCTTCTGACTGGTTTTCAGGGTGAGCACCCCTTTCTCTCCGGTGACACCGTTGGCGATTTCCTGCTGCTGATAATTATATACGCTAATCCTGGCATTGATTATCGGTGCAGCCGTGCTGAGATTACTTGCTGCGATAAATAGATCCTGGTCCGATCCCTGTTTGGCGATCAAACCGATATCAGATATCAATAGATTTCGTTCAATAGTGATATCGTGATCATAATACGAACGGTAATATGCCGGATGGCAGGGATTGAAGCGTTGCTGATAATATTCATACCAATTATAATCCTCATCGGAAAACGTGTCCCAATATTCGTAATCCTGCTGATTATCCCAATTTTCCTGCTGTTCAGCAGGTATATTGGCCGGTTGGGAGTCACACTTATACTCGATATGATCGTAGTTAAAATAAATTCTGAGTCTGAACAGTCCTCGTGGATGTGCCTTGATAAGCGGATTGATATCCAGACCGTAGCGAATCCACCGATTACGTAGTTCGGGTGAAAGATTAAGATCTATCGTTTTTTTCCACACTGGTCTTGCCACCCGCTTTATTTCGCGCTCTCCCTCAAGAGAATTCACCTGTAGGAATTGCGGTATGTTTGACTCATAGATACGTATTGCCTCAACGATAACAGATTTCAGATTCACGGTCTCGACCGGAATCGTATTATTCAACGAAACAGGAAGAATAACACCCTTTCCAATAAATCGCACCTGGGGTTTTATTTCAGTAAAGGTGACTGTTTTGATCAAGTCCTTGCCGAACCGGTACCCCATACTGTTTCGAATTCCCGAAGTCATTGAGACATCGACATTGCCGCTGAGCGACTGAGATGAAAAAATCCTGATTACATTCTGATCGATTTCGAATCCCGGTTTTTGTATACCTGATGCGGTAATCAGACCATCGAGTCGCTGATTGACCATTAGGGGATCTGAAAAACGTAACTCAATATAGTCTGTTTCGCCCCGAACAGCGCGCGCATCGATTATATCGAACAGGCTCAGCGGTGTGACATCGATCGTTCTTTCACCCTTCTGATCAACCCCAATTGGATTTCCATCCCAACTTAGCATAATAGTTGAAAGAGAAGCCATACGTTCGATATCACTAATAATAAATTGATGCGTTCTGCGGTCTTCTCTGTGCTGCCAATCGATTTCAAGTTCACGGTCATCCTGATCCGCATGCAGGATCTGACTGACCAGATTTCCATCCTCAACATCCGCTGTGCGTAGTTCCCCTTTGAGACGCTGGTGGGTCAGGTCTCCGGCATCCACATAGGAAAGACCGAAGATCTCAATTTCCAGGGATTGCCGGATCGTCGAAAAATTAAAAACAAGATTATCCCCTGCAAATAGATCAGGTTTAATCGACTGCAAATCTATCTCAGCCTGATAATCCACTCCGCCCGGCAACCTATCTTTAGGGCGAAAAATCAATGTTCTGGATGTGGTCCAGGTGGCATAACCGGAAATTGCCGGTTTAAAATTGAACGGATTCTCATCAAGTACTTCATCCAAAATACTGGAATCGGCTACATCACGGGAAAAATGCACACGAATACTGCTCTCCCGCGAAATCATTCCACCGGTATACCCGGCAATCAATTCTTGAGCCGCCGGAGATAACCTGCCTTTTTCTTTTTGTTCACACCCGGAGGAAAGAGTTAAAATGACAATTATTACACCATAGAGGTAAACGAATCTTTGCATGGCTCCACCTTATTCTTTTAATCAGAGCAAGAATAACATTTTAAAAAGAAATGAATTAATCTTAAATTTACGGATTGTTCAATATATGATGGTGTCTCTATTATTTCAATGCAAAGATTTTAGACAACCCTGTATTTTCATCTATTTGTTTATCAACGCATAGTATTCTGTCGGATTCATAAAGGTTACGTCCCTGTTTTTAAGAAACGCTATTATTTCATTAAATTCATTAAAATCCGATACATTCCAGGCATTTGGATGAAGCTGGATAACATGATAGTCGGATTCAGTCAGATAATTTTCAACTGCTACACGGTAGTTAGGCTTTCCTGGTTGCGTTTCCACCATCCAGAGACTATTCAGATTCAATTTGGGAGAATCGGGAGGTCCTAAAAACCATATCTTCAGTTCATCTACCTGAACCATAGCCTTTGTAGTCATTTCGTCTATGGCATTTCCCGGCGCCGAAAAGGCGATCAAATTAACTCCCAACAGAACTTTTGCGAGTCTTTGGGTAGCTCGTAAATGTTCAAGTTGATATGCCAATGGTCTGCTCTGAAATTCATTGTATTGCCGACCATTTTGATCGATATAATTAATGAGATGGTCATACCCATGATTGAACAATTCGATGTGGTCATTAGCCGCTAAAGTGCGCAGGTGAGAATGATATAAAGGATTATCATTGGTCAAAGAGTTGCCAATAAGTCCCAAACTTGCTTTAATCTGTTCCGAGTAAATATACGCGATAAATTTTCGCCAGCGATCTGATATGATACGCTCCTTATCAAAGACCAGATCATCGGCCTTTAAAAATATAATTTGACTATATATCAATAGCCGGGCTGATACCGCTCGAATCGTTCCATTTTTTGTGATTATTTCTGCATTTATGTTAACGCTACCTGTTCTTTGCGGTGCCTGATACATTATAGATGTGCCATAGTCCGTAAATTTTCCCTCATCGATCTTCCATGTGATATTCGCGAGGGAATCCGAGGGTACGTCATAGATAAGAGAGATATATGTTGAATCGCCTTTTTTCAGTAGTTTATTCTGTACTTCGAGATTTATCTGGACGTTTTTTATTGAATCCGAAATATCCAGGCCGACATCACAGGTTAATAATAATAGTCCACTACAAAAATAGATAAGTGTTTTCATTTCAGATAATAGAATTAGAACCTAACATTTTTTTTCTGAAGCTGGTTTATAAAGCGTTTATATAAACTTAGGTTCGTACCTACCCTTTCCACAAGGTTTTTTTTAATTTGCAATAAAGTAAATGCAGGATGGTTTAAAATTTTTTGATCAGGTATTAATATTTGCTTAACATTACCTGTAAACACGAACACCTTATCGGGGGTCATATGCGCATAATTAATTTAATCATACTTCTCATGTTTTCGGTAATTTTACTCAACGCACAACCATACGGCCTGACCGAACGCATACCAAATAATTCGTTTTTAATCACAACTACAGGGGACACATTGGCAGACATGACATTGATCAGGGTCTTCAAAAATATTCCGCTTATACAGCCGATCTATTTATGGCATGCCGGAGACGGAACAAACCGGATTTTTGTGGTTGAAAAGGCCGGTGTAGTCAAGGTTTTTACCAATGATACGACAACGTCTCAATACGATATTTTTTTGGATATAAGTTCAAAAGTTAATTCTACGCCCAGTGAAGCTGGATTGCTCAGTATCGCATTTCATCCACAATATACATTAAACGGAAAATTCTATGTCTATTACAACTATGGAAGTCTCTATAGCCGAATTGCAGAGTATAAAGTCTCTGCAAATCCCGATTCTGCTGATCCGGCATCGGAGCGAACATTGCTAGATCTTTACCAGCCTTATTCAAACCATAATGGAGGACAAATTGCGTTTGGGTTGGATGGCTATCTCTATATCGGTTTTGGTGATGGTGGCTCTGGTGGTGATCCTTTGGGAAGTGGTCAGGATACGACAACCCTCCTGGGCTCCATCTTACGAATTGATGTGGACAACCCTTCCGACAACCTGGCATACGGAATTCCTGGCGATAATCCGTTTGCGGGAAGCCAGGGTGCCGCACGAAAGGAAATCTGGGCCTGGGGCTTGAGGAATCCGTGGCGGTTCGGATTTGACCGTCTGACCGGCAGTCTATGGGCCGGTGATGTCGGACAAGGGATCTGGGAAGAAGTTGATCTTATTGAAGGTGGGAAAAATTACGGTTGGAATCTGATGGAAGGTTTTCATTGTTATCCGGCTTCGAGTAATTGCGATCCGGAAGGTTTGACACTCCCCATTGTCGAGTACAACCACGATATCGGAAAATCCATCACCGGTGGTTTTGTCTATCGCGGCCCGCGTCTGACAAGGCTTTACGGAAGCTATATTTATGGTGATTATGTTACCCGGAAAATTTGGGCCCTGCGTTACGATGACGGGAAATTATCCGAGAATAAACTTATCGCGGAAAGCCCCTCCAGTATCTCCGGTTTTGGGGAAGATGAAACTGGTGAAGTTTATGTTGTGGGCTATGACGGTAAAATCTACATTTTTAATGAAAAACCGGATACACCTCCCATACATCCTGTTCCAGAAAAATTATCCACATCTGGCCTGTTCTCAGATATCCAAACCCTGACGGTTTCCCTCGGTATTATTCCATACAGCGTAAATGCCCCGTTCTGGTCTGATGGCGCTTATAAAACCCGATATCTCGCCCTGCCCGATACATCAAAAATCATTTTTTCATCTGAAAATCCATGGATGTTTCCCGCAAATGCCATTATTGTAAAAAATTTCTTTCTCGAGATGGAAAAAGGGCTGCCTGAAAGCCGGAGGATCATTGAAACACGCCTGCTTGTCAGGCATGCCGAAAATGATCAATGGGACGGGTATAGTTATGTCTGGAATGAATCTGCCAGTGAGGCAACACTGCTGTCAGGAAATTTAACCCGAAACTTTGATATTATTGATGGAGATACCGGATACACACAATCATATTATTATCCGACACGGGAAGAATGCAATGTTTGCCATACACCGGCAGCCGGTTTTGCCTTGGGTGTAAGAACCGATCAGATTAATCGGGATCATCAATACGATACGGTCTGGGATAATCAGCTGCGCAGCTACAATAAAATCGGCTTATTTACTACAGATATCGGCTCGGACTTTGGTTCATTTCCAAAAATGACCGATCCTGCCGATAATGGTGCCGGACTCGAGGCCAGGGCCAGATCCTATCTCGATGCTAATTGTGCCAATTGTCATATTACCGGCGGGAGTGGAAGAAGCAATATGGATCTGCGATATAATATTCCGCTCGCTTCTGCGCACTTGATAAACGAAGCGGTGGAATTAAGTGAGATGGGTATTCAGGGATTAAAACGGCTTACGCCCGGATATCCGGACAGTTCGGCAATTTATCTGCGTATGCAGCATAGTGGTGAATTTCGCATGCCGCCCCTGGCCAGTTCCGTGATTGACACCTTCGGTACCGGATTGATCGCCCATTGGATCGATAGCCTTGGTCTGGCATTATCAATCAATATGACGGATATGGATCTTATACCACGGCTGTATCATCTATATCCGGCATTTCCCAATCCTTTCAATCCCGCCACTACAATCCGGTTTGATCTACCTGAGAAGGCAAATATCAGACTGAATGTTTACAATATGGCAGGGCAATTGGTCATTACGCTGGCGGAAAAATCTTTTCCGCCAGGTCACCATACCATAAATTTTGACGGAAGTCATTTGCCATCCGGTTTATATTTTTATCGCCTGAGCACGATTAAATTTACCGCAACCCGTAAAATGATCCTGCTGAAATAAGGAAATATTTACCAACCGTAAAATAGAAGAATCAAAAAAACTGGTGTCATTTATAGAGATACTTCTAAAAGTGATTTATGAATATCCCGCACGAATTGAACAAAAATCATCTGAATCTTCAATTTAAGATTAAATTGATTATGAAAAATACTGATATCAAAATTGAAATTACCTGCCACGAAAGGTACCGCATCTGGCAGGATACCGTGAAAAGGTTGTGCACGGTTTAAAGACATACGATGATTTTATGGATGCGTATGGGAAGCATGCACCAAGGAAGGGACCGGGGCCGTATTGGTATCAGTTATATATGGATAATAAGCGAAAGGGGGCTTTTAAAAGTGATATTTTGTTTTAAAATTGGGAGAAGGCATGAAAAAAGTATTAATCGTTTTTTTGATATTTGCCTACCTGAATTGCTATTTCGGATGTACTACGACAAAGAACTTTAGCGTTGCCGGCAGTGAATTACCTGAAAGTCTGAATCAATCCAACAAATATGATCTGGAAATCATGACGGTGGGTTCAGTGCAATATTTATTTGGGGCCGGGATGTACCGCTTTAACAATGATACACTTATTGGTATGATCCAGGAAAACACTGGAAAGATATCTTCCTTGGTTAATATTCCGCTTAAAAATATTACCCGGGCAGAATTTAATACCGTAGAAGTTGATGCATGGCAAAGCGCCCGGACAACTCTTATTGTTGTCGGTGTTGTTGGAATTGTAACGGGTATTATCGTACTAATCTTAATCGCTAATAGTCTTGCGAATAAATGACATTTTATACAAGCGGACACTTATCCGTTATACTCTTGTCCGGTCAGGAAGAAGTGGACCGGGGCGGTATTGGAATCAGCTGTATGTGGAAGGTGTTTGGCGGGGACCATTTAAGAGCGATGTTTTATTGTAATCCTAAATTAAAATGGGGAATAGATCTTTATTAAAATTATAATTGCATATGTTCTTTTAATCGCAGGTCTCAGAAATTAAATTTAAAAAATTTTGTAAAAGGAATTAAAAAATGCAACAGTTTGAGCATAATTTTTTATTAGTACAATCTGCAAATATACCCTCAGTGGGAACACCGTTATTTATAGCAAGCATTGGTTCTACCACTTCGATAATACCTACCTTAGAGTTATACGCAATCACGGCAAACTATGACGAGAATAAATGCCAAATAGACGGGGCGAAGGTAAATATCGTGAATATTTCCAAAGATAAAATGGATGAAGAAAAAATACTACATTATGGAATTGAAATAACTGAAAATTATTATTCGAATTTTCTTATAGACAATTTTGGACGGGATATATTAAAATTTTTACCATTGATTAAAACACGACAAATACATTCTTCATTGGAAATGATTACAATTGTACCTAATTATGAAAAAATATTAAAAATAATTCAGGGAAACTCCAGTTCTGATACACTTCAGGAAGAAATTATGAAGGTTGAAAAATCAAATCCAATGTATCCAAATGAATGGAAAAAACTATTATAGTACGGCCATATAATGATCATCGATCCTGGACCCTTACAGGAAGCCACATTGAAGAATCATGGAAAGTTGTTGTTTATATTTAACCACTAACCGCAATCTAAGTAGTTGATTATAGAGAGGTTAGATGGCACATCTTGAAAAACTTGAAGACGGTATATTTTAACCTACTATTTTGATCATGAACGGATCAAGCGGGCTTTGGGGCCGTCGGTCAATGCCGATGCACTGATATCAAGGGTTTATCAAAATGGCGTTTACTCAAGATAATAATTGATTACCTGTTCAACACGTTGTTCGCATACCCGGCAAAAACGCAACTGGGTTTTTGAAAACATCAGACAATCCAGCATCGGACGATACATACCTTCTGAAACATAACCTGCCCCTTCAAATGCCCCCACTTTACCTACAAAGGCACTTTTATCAAGAAAGGCGCGCATGCGTTGCGCATGCGTACTATCACTCATCACATAGGCCCGCTCCGCAGCGCGAATCATTTCTGGATCTGCCCCGATACGTTTCAGTCTGGCGGTCTCATCATTCATTTCGCGTCGCTTTGTTTGCCATGCCAGATCGATCTCATCATACGCCGCTTTCTCCCAGGGTGTCGGGATGGCAATACCTTCCGAGAGAAGATCTTCCCATTTTAATTCGTCGGGATTCAACAGGGCTGTGATATTCGGCGAATACGGTTCGATGCCTCTCGGATAAAAGTTATCATACGCTGTCGAGGAGGTGTAGTATTCATCAGCAAGCCCGGCAAAGGAATGACCGAATTCATGCAAAAAAAGATACTCGCGAAATTGATTATCGGTGGTGAAGGAACAATACAGATTCTGAATACCGCCGCCACCATAGCGGGCATGGTTGACCATCACATATATGGCATCGTATGGCACATGGGCAGCTATATGACGCAAAGCGCGGTTATCTTCAGTCATTACATAACGTTCCGAACCAAGGGAATTGAACGTAAAATTAAACGTCGAATTTTTAAAGATTCCGGCCCTGGGTTCATCGATCCCACTTTCCGGAGAAGGTTTTAACACGCCGTAAATATTGATATTCTGGATGTAACGATCAAATGGCGGTTGTTTCAGAAACAGGCGGCTGAAAAAAATGAGATCTTCATTGAACTTATCCAGATCTGCCTGGGTATATCCCTCACCCAGAATGACCACATCCAGGCAACTGTGGGGATCACCCGCACGATGGGCATCGATAATTTTTACATCCGAATCCAGAATCTTATCGTGGATGATCATCACGTCATCCGGATCGATCAACTTCTGAAAAAGTGGAATGAGACTATTATCTTTATCCCGTTTTAGCAGTCTGAAATCAATTTTTTGCCTTGGCATCGGGATGAGCGCCGATTCATGGTAAGTACGGTTTATACCTTGACCTGCTTCCGAACTGGTTTGATATTCACCGAAATAACTGTCAAAACCTTTTGAAAACAATATATGCTTACCGGATGAGTCAAATACCTGAATATAATATTTACCATTGTTGAATTTATCAATAAGATTCTTTCGACTCCCAGCCCATATACCGTAAGCATACAGTTGATCAGCGGTGACCCATTCATGCTGAGCATCACCTGTATGGTAATAGTCGACCCGTAATGTCTGGTCATTGAAGTACATATTGAATGCATCCTGCGCACTTGTTGGCGATACAATCGCGATAAAAATGATAATAGTGACATACGAAGATCGTTTTCATGACCAACCTCCAGTTCTTGAATAATGGTATAACAAATTTTGAATAATAACCTGACTAGCCTGACTTGGTCATATACCACGGGCAACACGAATAAATATCTGTTTATATTTGTTTTATATTTGATTATATATAATCAATCTAATTGTGTCTTCTATAATGGCCTAAGACTTTACCATCAATATTCTGAGTACTTCTGTGCATTTCCGCCTGCCCCGTTGGATGCGGGTGATGAATTTTTAGGTCACAAAATATAAATATTTATTCCGACTTGAAAAAGAATAATTTGCTAAAAAAAAGTCCCGAAATTAAAGTCAGATCCAATTTTAGATCAGAAATAAGCTCGAAACAATGAAGAAGATTATGATAAAATGGGTATACTAAGACCGTCCAGACGGAAAATTAAAAACATAATATAAAATTAATGTGCATGCTTTATCACGGGTTGCTTTTTGATTTCCTGTTCTACTATTATAGTGATGCTGTCTACATTTATTTTGGCGATAACTTTTGACAGACTATCCACGATATACGAAGGATCGAATAAAATGATCTGTTCTAAGTCTTTTACCCTTGTCAACTCATGCTTTTTACGTAATTCTTTTAGCTGTACACGAATAATTTCCATTTGACTGGAAACATTTTCCTGCCAGATGATGGCTTTCTCTTTTTCAAGTTGTCTGATTTGCCTGATCATCTGTTCGTGTCCCTTTTGCTCCATAATGGCTTTTACATGAGTGTCTACAATTACATTTAAACGATCATCAAATCGATAAATGATCTTGATCGAATCGGGTATATGTTTCATACCCTGATCAAGCTTATAAATAGACTCAAGACGATCACCAAGCTCTTTCCAGCGCAATTCGGGATCCCGCATATTTTTTTGCTCTGGTCTCATGATGAGACGTTCCCGCTCTGTACGGTCATCGGGGATCCTTACGTATTTTGCCATTTCGATCACAGACTCTGGCTTCTGCTACCGATATACTGTCTTTAAGATTACTTATATTCAATATGCCCGCAGCAACTTTTTCAACCTGTTCTGGTGTGACTTCCTGATTCTCCACCTGCGTCTTGAAATCATCAAAAAATGTTTTCAATGATCTTTTTTCTGACGATTCGGGTACCAGTTCGATTAATTTTTCACCGAGTAAACTTAGATAATGGTCCAGATAATCTTTTTGTAATTCAACCATCAACCAGTAAATCCCAATCGCGACCACAAATATTAACATCAATGAAAAGGTCAGATCCTTTACCTTTTTCATCATGATGAAACCTCTGTAATTACATAATTTTAAACAAGGGTTATATTTATAATGAACTTAACGTGAAACTTACCTGAAATGTTTCATTTCACAGATAAACAGGTTACACCATAGTTTGTATCCCCTATAATAGCGGGCAAAGAGGATTTATTAAATGTTCGATTCCAAAAAACGATACCATTGGAGGACTGGACTTTGCAAGGAATTTACCATTATTTTTGATCGTTCATGCTATCGATAAATACATTTAATTTACCTGATTTTGAAATTGTATGGTTGTCCCTTTATATTTGGGGGACGCTCATAAATAATTACAGGAATCGATTTGGAATACATCATTATAGGTTTGGCAGGCTCTGGTTACATCAGGCTTGACTCTGTTTTCAGGTTTTGGACTCGGGACACTTCTTATGCCTGTATTTGCCATCTTCTTTCCGGTTGATGTGGCTATCGGCGTTACCGCCATTGTACATCTGCTCAACAATATTTTAAAATTGATTCTTTTGGGTCGGCATGCCGATAGGGATGTTGTCATTAAATTTGGTATCGCTGCCATTATCTCCGCATTTTTCGGAGCCTGGTTGTTGATCTGGATTTCAGAACAGCCGGCTATTTATAGTTATCAGATTGGAGACCATATTTTCTCTATCACACCAGTAAAAACAATCATTGGCTTATTAATGATCCTCTTTGCTTTGATTGAATTATATCCGGCCGCCCAAAAATATAATTTTAACCGAAAATATCTTCCAATTGGCGGCATATTAAGTGGATTTTTTGGTGGTTTATCCGGACATCAGGGTGCCTTACGCAGTGCCTTCCTGGTCCGGAGCGGACTCGGTAAAGAGAGACTTTATCGCCACCGGAGTGGTTATTGCTTGTGTTATCGATTTTACGCGTATATTTGTTTACAGTTCACGTTTTCAAATTGATTTTTCGGCAGAACATCTTTCCCTCCTTATTGTCGCGATTTTGTCAGCCTTTGCCGGCGTATTTATCGGAAACCGTTTACTCAACAAAGTTACCATGCGAATGGTACAGATCCTGGTCGCTGCTCTGCTTTTTGTTATCGCCGTCGGACTTATCTCCGGTATTATCTGATTTGTTACATATGTTCTAAAAAAACAAAGTACAAAATTCCATATACCAAACGACAAATCCACGTTATTCTTTTACTTCCGCGGAAAACCCGGTTTCATCTTTTTTAAGGTAATAAAAAGATAATGCGTAACTTTCCTGATCTCCCTTCGTAAATACTTAATGTGTGTGTCCGCTAAGCCATTTTATAAAGGAGAGAAGCCATGCCTGCCAAATATCAGTTGTTACCCGTGACCATCCTCTTATTCATATTTGTTGCCTTTGCCTATGCCGGGGGGTCAGATTATGTATCTATTTCCGATCCAAATTTTGAGAATGTAGATGTCGTGATCGAGACCGACTGGGGCACGAGCGAAAAGACCGAATCGGTTGATGTCCTGGTTGTCAATGTGAACGACGAACCTGTCCAAATTATACTTGCCAAAAAGAAGAAAAAAGTATCCGAGATTTCAATAATGGAAGGTGTTGTGATCAAAATTTACAACCATGACACAGGAGAATTACTTCATACATACCGTGTGAAAGCATGAGGGACAGCAACATCTGAGGGGTTCATATTGAACCCCTTTTTTAATCCCTTTTATAATTCTATTTCATCGATAATGTGACCGGCTCCCGAAAACATTTCGGTTATAAAGAGTACATAGCGGATATCGACACTTATCGTCCGCTGCAATTCAGAAATGACAAAATAGTCACCGGTGACACTTTCATACGTCATATCGAATATTATACCAACCTGCTCTCCCCTGGTATTAAGGGTTGGTGATCCGGAATTTCCTCCGGTAACGTTGGTTGTGTTCAGAAAGCATGTGACCACATCACCATGGTCCGGATCTTCGTAACGCCCGAATTTTTTCTCCTTATAGATCGATTTTAGTTTTGCGGGTACATAAAATGGAAAAACACCTGTGTCTTTTTCAATCACACCGTTTAAAGTTGTAAACGGTAAAAATAGCACCGCATCCCGCGGCTGATAGCCCTTTACGGGACCATAGGTGAAACGCAGCGTACCATTGGCATCGGGTGCAATGGCCCCCCGATGCATTTCAAGCAGAGCAGATTTGTATGTTGCACGTGCATCTTCCTGATCCTGAGTCAATGCATGTTCTGTTTCGTTTCCGGACGCCAGAGATTCTACAATACTTACTCCGAGACGCAATAGCGGATCTTCCATATCAGCCAATTCATCAAGATTCGCATCCAATAGTTTTAGACGATATCCGGAATCGGTAAGACCAGTGCTTCGGTACATTTCATGGATCGCATTTGCAATCGATCCGACGGTGGTATCTGGGAATACAGATTGCAACACATCGGGCAGTTGCCCATTTTTAATCAGACGCCGGATGGTGAAAATGAAATACTGTTCATCGGTCTCCAGATCATACCCCTGCTCTGCGATCATAACACGAGACCTGAGTATCGAACGGTTGCGCATCTGAAAAAGGCTTTCCCGATCTATATCAGGTTTGTTCATTTCTGAACCGTTTTTGCCAATCATATAAGCCTGATAGAGCAAGGCCGGACCGTAATTACGATGTACAAATTCCTCCAGGATTTCCTTGCCCTGATCGAATGCGGCAATCCGCGCGGTTATTGCTGATACATTTTCAAGAACATCTTTATATTTTTCAGCTCTCCCGGCATCGCTTCCGATCCAACTAGTCAGTTTTTTCTCCTGCAGTTGTTTTTGTGCAACAACATCGGATTTTTGGAACCACTCCAGTTTAGCCAGATAATTTTTCAGTCCATTGTTCAGACTGCGCAGTTTACTGGCATATTTAATCTCAACTGCCTTGCTTTTTGAACCGGCCTTTTCAAGAAAATCAATTATCTCGGATCTGAGTCTCAGGTTTGATTTCATTTTTTTTATATCATTCTGCAGTTCAGCCGTTGTGAAGTTCCGATAGGTCCTTCCCGGATATCCCATGACAAATGTAAAATCGCCGTCTTTCAATCCTTCCAGTGATATTTTCAGAACAGCATGTGGCTTGTAGGGTATATTATCCGGATCGTATTCGATACCGGTATTTTCAGGCGATACATAGGCGCGGAGAAATGTAAAATCACAGGTATGCCGGGGCCACATCCAGTTATCAATATCACCGCCAAAATTGCCGAGGTCTTTTGGAGGAGCATAGACCATACGAATATCCTTAATTCTCTTGTAACGAAACAGATAGTACATATTACCGCTATACATCGGTACTACTTTACAGACAAGATCAGGTCCATCCGCCTCCACCCTGGAGGCCATTGAATTCATAATCCGCTGTATCGCCTTATACTTTTCTGCTCCGGTGAGATTAAGATCAAGTGACTCCAGGACTTCTTCAGTTACATCTTCGTAGGACAGCAAAACATCTGCATAGTACCCGGGTGCGGGAATCTCTTCTGATCGCTCCCAGGCAATAAAACCATTCTCCAGATAATCTTTTGCCGGGGTTGATGAAGTTTGAATGGCACGGTATGCCACATGATGGTTGGTAAGGATCAGTCCATCTTTACTGACAAACTCCCCCGTTCCGCCACCAAGATAGACGATAGCGCTCATGATCCCGGTACCGTCTGTCCGGTACAGATCGGACGGATCCAGCTCCAGTCCGGCTTCTTTCAGGTTCAGATCGGCCATCTGATGCGGCAGCCACATGCCATCATCGGCAGGCAGAAAATTACACCATAAAAACACAAAGGTCAGGCAAACGAAGAATAATTTCATGATTATGCGCCCTTTTCAATTCGTTGAATCTGTTTCCAATGATACCTGCGGTCTTCCTATTGAATCTTATCCGAACAAATATTCCTTTACTCAGATTTTGAAATCATCATCTAATACGCATACCGGAAAAAATGTTCCGGATCAGGGATCGATGATTGACAAATATACTATGTATATCCGTATCGATCCATTTACCACAGACAAAAAAATAAGTATATTGCCCGAAACAGGGGTGCTGATCAGGCTGAGATTATACCCTTCGAACCTGATCCGGGTAATACCGGCGCAGGGAGAATATTAACTTGATCATATCTTTAAAGAGCACTCCCTTTTAAATCGAAAACAGATTAAACGGGAGAAAATCGATGAAAGCCATTCGATATCACGGACCAAATCTACCTTTCAAACTTGAGCAGATACCGATTCCGGAACCAAAGTCCGGCGGAGTGCGGGTAAGAATCACCGCTGCCGGGATGTGTCATACAGAATTGCACTTTTTGAGTGGGGTACTCAATTTAGGCATCCATCCACTGACCATGGGGCATGAGATTGTCGGCAAAATTGATGCCGTTGGCCAAAATGTTGATCCCTTACGAATTGGTGAACGGGTTATTGTTTATTATTATAGCGGTTGCGGAAAATGCAAATATTGTCGTATCGGGGAGGAACAAATTTGTCCGAACCTTCAGCAGGAATACGGGTTTATATCTGATGGTGGCTACGCTGAATACATTACCGTTCCGGAACGGAATGCCATAATTTTACCCGATCATATTGACGATGTACAGGCAGCACCGATCGGATGCGGTGTAACAACCGCCGTACATGCAGCCCGTCTGACCGGACTCAGGGCCGGCGAATGGGCCGTTATATTTGGGGTAGGTTCGGTCGGTTTTGGATTGATCCAGCTGGCCAAAGCGTGTGGTGCCCGGGTCATTGCTATCGGCAGGACGGCTTCCAAATTAAAAAAAGCTGCCGGGTTTGGAGCGGACCATTGTATAAATGCAGAGACAGGTGATGTCGTCTCTGAAGTGCAGATCCTTACAGGTGGTTGTGGTGCTGATGTGGTTTTTGAGTGTGTCGGTTCAACAGAGACCATGCCAACGGCTTCAAAGATCCTCGGCAGGCGCGGACGTCTGATCTTCATCGGATATACCGGTCCCGATTTTAACATCAATCCGGTACAACTTATCGTATTTGAGCAACAAGTCATGGGTTCTGTCGGGGCCTCCCTGGAGGATCTTTACACCGCTGTGGATCTGGTGTCGCGGGGCATAATAAAAACGATTATTGATCATACCCTTCCCCTCGATGAATTTGCCGATGGCATCACACAATTAAAAGAGGGAAAACAGGTTGGAAAGATCGTCTTGCTTCCCTGAAACGAAATTGTCATGGGGCGAATGTCACCGAGAAATGTATTCGATTTGAATCATACTGATCAAAACAAATTATGTACAGGAGAATCTTTTGAATCCAATATTTTACCGTAAATCGGCCATGAGCCTCCTTTGCCTGTGCGGCTTTATTTTCATGGCAATTGGGGACAATCCTGATCCCGAAAGATTCAGAACGGAAATTGAAGCCTTTCAGCATTGGGACAGCAAAAACGCAACACCGATGAATCCTGTCCTTTTTATTGGCAGTTCAAGCATTCGGTTGTGGCAAACGCATAACGATTTTCCAAATTTGCCGGTTATAAATCGGGGGTTTGGCGGATCACATATTTCTGATGTCAACCATTTCATCGAAATTCTGGTATTGAAATACAAACCTGCTCTCATTGTTTTTTATGCAGGTGATAATGATATTGCAGATGGTAAAAATTCCGCTGGCGTATTTTCCGATTATGTCAATTTTGTGCAGACCGTACATGCTCAGTTACCCCAGACCAGGATAATTTATCTACCCATCAAGCCCAGTCCAAGTCGTTGGCAATTCTGGCCGGCAATGCAGGAAACAAATGCCCGGATTGAAGAATTTTGTGAGAATGAATCCTATCTATTTTACATCGACACAGCAACGCCGATGTTGGGGAAGAATATGCGACCAATATCAAAATTATTTGTTTCCGATAGTCTTCATCTCAGCCAACCGGGATATGCACTATGGACTGAACTGCTCTCACAGAAATTGGAGGAAATCTCTGGCAGGTAATCCAGATAGAACTGTATTAATCAGATCCCATCCCGGCCGTCCTAAGTATCATATTTCTGAATTTGACCGGACCGTGATCCCCTTGCAGCATAAGTGATCCCGGCTCTCCCTCTTTGCTGTCAAGTGCACCTCCGGTGATACCGGGGATCTCCTGCTTATCGATGATCAGAATATCATTAAGTTTGACTGTTACACATCGTCCGAGGAGGGTAATCTCCAGGCTGTGCCACATACCTGGGGGTGTATCAAACAGTGTATCGGGAGCAATAAAGCCATATATGGCGCCCATTTTCCCCTTATCACCGGTTTTCAGTGGCGGCAGATTGGTTAACTGTACTTCGTAGCGGCCACGGAGATAGATACCACTATTGCTTTTCTCCGGCAAGAAAATATCGGTGTTCAGGATGAAGTTGGCAAATTTCTTGCGGGTCAGCAGATCTTCGCTGGGTGGGATATTTTCCAGAATTCCCTCCTGCAGACTCCAGCCATTTGCGCTATCGGGATATCTTAGTTCCCACTCTTCTTCGAGCAAATTTATTGTTTCATTCCAGGTAGAACTTTTTTCGCAATCCAGCACCGGTGCCGGCACCGCTTCAAACTTCAATGAATTACCCTTCTGATCGAATGTTGTGCCTGACAGCTCTATCGCCGTCAAATATGGCATTGAATTCCATATCGCCCGGATGCTTTTCCCATTGAACAGGCAAAGAAAATGAAAGGCGCCTATCCCTAAATATCAGTGTGGTTATGGGTCTTACGCTACCTACCCGGCCAACAAATCTCCCTTTCAGACCATTTTCCGTCTGCTCAATTTCTAACCAGGATGGATAGCTCTGTCTACCTTTATAAACCGTTACATCCCAGCGACCGCTCGGGATTTTTTCGGATCCACATGAGGAGCATAGAACTAAGATTATTGAAATAAAAGATACTGGAAGCAGACTCATCTGTCTGTAAACTTTGTTCGCAGTGCCCATTTTACATTCCTTATTTCACTATATCATGATTCAAATGTAATTTCATTTCTTGTCCGGCGATCACGTATTAATCTAACCCGGAAGGGTTATTCTTCGCTGGGATGTTTCCATATATTTTGCTTTGTTGTTAATACTTTTATCTCCAAGATGAACTAAAATATTTTAACCTACAGCCCCTGGACTTAACAGAATCAATATGCGGAATATACAAAAATAAACAGGTGTCTAGGAAATAATTCAAGTGTTACCGGATCTACCCGATCATTGATACAAGAAATTCATCTGTGATCACGGTCATTTCATATGGGCGCAAATTGAACCATATTCTAGACATGAAATTGGTACATATAATTTTCAACAGGAGGCAGACATGAAACGTATAATTTATATCTTATCCGGGGTATTACTAATTATTATTGGATGCAACGATAATCCTTCATCAACCAATAATGATCTTCAAATCGATCCTTTACTTGCCGAGCAGGCCGCTTTTGGTTGGGAAGTCAATGAGATTGTCGGTTCCGGTTCAGATATCCAGGATTTGACCGGCGGTGGTTCTCCCGCGGTAAATCAGGAAATTTCTGGTCTGGCGGGTGCAGCCAAACTAAAAGCGTTGGCAAAACAGATGCAGATCGAAAGTATTAAACATCTTCCTGATCAACTGGTATTATCAAAGCCTCTAACCGATAGCCTGTACTTCTTTTATGATGACACCGTTCAGGGAAAACGCGGTGCACTTTATTTTGATATGACCACAAGTGTAGCCCGTTTTTATGAGGTGCGCTATATTTTCCCGGGATGGCGAAGCATGACGTATGACTCTGCAGAGATCGCGGTCAATCTCAATTTTACCCTGGAGAATAGTCAGGATGACTATCTTGAACGGGTGTCCCGGTTGCAATTGTTTAAAGAAAACTTTATGATCCAACAAATTAATTCAGCCCTTATCGTCACAGATCATTATGGTCAGGATGTAACCGGTTTTGAAGCAACCATCGATTCATATTATCATGCGAACAGACGTCTCACGCATATGAAGCAATTTATGAAAATAAATCCGGATAAATCAGGTACGCTCAGGGAAGATTTTGATTTCAGTGATGGTACAAACGCTTATAACACCATTACTTTTTATCCTGATTACACGGGCACATTCTCCAGAATGTTTCGCGACGGCACAACCGTCTCTGGTTCTTTTAACAGCATTGAAGATGACCTGGCCGGCTCATTCAGCGAAACCATTGATTTCCCGGAAGGCAGATACGTTGACAAAATCATGAAAGAAGCACTTGTATCTCTGACCTTGCCGGATTCAATCTTCAATGCCAGCCTGACGCGATCGGTTTATTTCTCCAGCGGGACGGTAAAGACATCAAGTATCGATCTTGAGGCGTATAAGGAGTTTGAGGTCAATGTCCTCAACATAGATATAGCGAAGGGGAATGGCGCCTATGGAAGTTTTGCGATCCAGGCAACCGAAACGGATGCACTGCTGGGTGGCGAATGGAATACTGCAAATGGGAATTACTATATTCTGATATCAGGTGAGTATTATCTGGATGGTAGTGCGCATGTAAACTACCGTGTATTCGAAACGCCCTATACATCCGGAGATGATCCGATACTGATCGCAGATTACTATTTTTCACCCGATGGTCAGGGGGAAGGAACGGTCGTTTTCTCAGGTGAGACCTATTTAATAAACTTTGACCGGACGGATTCAGCCGAGATACAAGGTGCAGGCAAGACCGGCCGGATCAATTTGTATTACGAATAATTTACCTGACTCTTATATAAAAAAAAAGGGAAACGCCGCTTGACGTTTCCCTTTTTTTTATGATAATAGCCCGAAATCGATAAGTCTCCCCTCGGTCAAAATACAAGCCCTTACTTCAGAAATTTCCCGGCATATTTTTTCAATTTCAGGTAAAGATAAGATCATAAAAGCGGTCGAAAAGGCATCGGCCCTTGCTGCACTACCAGCCAGAACCCAGGTGGACCTTTTAAGCGGTGCGGTTTTACCCGTTCGGGGATCAACGATATGGCATCCTTTTCTCACCCCCGATCCGCTCAAGGCGGCAAAGTTTATTCCAATTATTTCCAGGACATTATTCTTATCGGGATCCGAAATACTGACGTTCCATGTCAAATCCGTTCTTCCCTGATATGTTGCCAGTACCGTACTATAACCACTGTGTATCAGGAATTCGTGAACCGACCACTCATGCAGCACTTCAGCCATCCGGTCGATAGCGTATCCCTTGCCGATGGCTCCAAGATCTATATCAACCGATGGGTGTGTTTTGGTAACAACATTTTTAGATTGATCGAGGAGCAAGTGCTTTTGGGAACCTGCATATATGTCTTTTTTAATATTCTGACTACCAGATTTGTATTCCTGAATCAGGGTTCCGGCTCCAGCATCAAATGCGCCTCGGGTGATTTTCCGTATTTCACTTGCTTCCACCAGACAAGCCAAGGTATCAGCTCCTATAAGAGCCGATTGTTGAACTTCAAGGCGATTAATCCTCGATATATCGCTGTTCTCAATAAACCGACTCAGGTCCTGTTCCAGTCTGTCCAGTTTGCTAAATGCGGCCTGCGCAGCCTGTTCCGCATAATATTCCTCTTTGTGGCTGATCATGATCTCATATTCGGTAGCCATGGCGGCATGACGAAACCGGGACATTTCGTCGGGCACGTGATCATCATAGGGGCTGATCGGTGACCTATTACGGGAATCGTTCATCGTTGTTCCCGTCATTTTCCCATAATTCAAGATTTACCATGCCAATTACTGTATTACCAGGATATAATTCCATGGGCCGGTTAAAAAGAAATACATACAGACGCCTTTTATCTACAGGAATCTGCTCGTATAGTATGCTGCTCATGGTCTTTTCAAGTGTTCGGGATAATACGAGAATGTCTGCTTTATAAAAATCGTCCGGTAAATGGTCCCACCACCCAATATCTTCCCATTCTCTGAAATACCAGGGTAAAGGCCAGTAGGCGTTCTCCGGAGCGATAACCATCATGTTCGGTATTGCGACACTTCGTTTCAGGAGGTCCCTTATTTTCGAACTGATTCTCAGAACATCTTCACCTGACTGTGCATAGGTGTATGGATTGTCCGGATCTGCGGGTATCCTGAAATTGATGATCAGCATTTGTATGCATAACAGCATAATACCGATCACGATGGCCCCCTTTGCCGGCCACGATACTCTCTTCTCCCCTCCACCCAATAACAACAATGAGATAAACAGAATAAAAGGGGGCATCATGCAAGCGATATTCCAGGGTGTTTTATAGGGTATTACCGAGAAAATTAAAAAAAGTATCCCCGCAAGAGAACCGCTCATTTTTACCAAACCGGAATACTTCCGGTGACGATAAAGCCATAAACCAAAAGTTGCCAAAATTAGTATACCGGTTTCAGCCGGAAATACAACCCTGCTTCCAGTATGCAGGAAAAGCAGGTTAAAATAATACCCAAATGGATGGTGATGAATTTGTTCGCCTCCGGCCCGTTCAAAATAGTGGATTACAAAAGAAGGTATCTCGGCAAGGCCGCCAGGATTAAAAAGAAAAGAAGAATAAAATAACGCGACTGGTAAAAAAAGCATCCCGGTAAAACCAAATATATGTATGCGATTGAAAGTGAATGATTTTTTTCCAAAAATATATCCTGAGATCAATATAATAAAGACAGCAAACAAGATAATTATCCAGGTTTCCTTGGTACTGATTGCCATACCTGCATATAAACCGGCCCATATTGCAGCAGAAAGCCGTGCCGTATGGAGATATATATATCCAAAAATAAATAAACCGAATATAAAAAACACCAAAAGCATTTCGTGTATGTAGTAGCGGCTGTAATAGACCAGGATTGGTGAGATTGCCAGCAGGAAAGCACATAATAGAAGAGGCTCTGGCGGGGATAAATCGCCGAAGTGGTATTAACAATAATACCAACATGGATCCTGCAAGCGCCGGTAACAGACGAAGCATTGATTCCGATATATCGGAAATCCGGTCAATCCCGGCTAATTTGAGCAATGGCAGTGTCAGGTAGTAAAGCACCGGTCCGTGATAGTCTCCCGGATTATAGGTATACGACCCTTCCGCCAACAAATTACCGGTGATCAGCCCGTTAACGGCTTCATCGACATGAAACGGACGGATATCCAGCTCATTGATACGCAAAATAACCGCAAGCAGCCATATCGCCGTAAAAATAATATAGTGGTGTTTCAACCAGGTCATTTGGCCGGTTTACCATATACTTCCACTTCAACATAATGATTCAGGTCATTATTTGTATTTCCTTTGCTATAAAGCCGGATATAACGTGCTTCTATACCTTTCGCATTGATCAGTCTGCCTTCCGATGTTTCTACATAATGCAAATCTTTGCCGACACCCTGACCCGAGGAATTATCATCGTCGTTGTTATATAATGTTTTCACATTCTCAATAAAATCAGGATCGTCAGATACCTGAACGATGAAGTCAAAGTATACACGCGGTTGCTTGTGATAGTGCCAGACAACAACCGCATAAATATGGTGGGATGCAACGAGATCAATAGTCACATACTGCGTAAATGGACCCAATTCCACAAAACTTCCGTCTGCAGCTTCCTTGTCACCGTCGGTTATCATGGCAATCTCACCTATAATCGGTTCTTCATCCGTACTTTTAACCGGTTTATTCAAGGCAACATTCTTTGTCCCATCCGGCGCCAGAAATGGGGGTCGCGGTTTCCCTAAAGGTTTCTCCAAATTTTTAACCTGCATATTCTGAGGTGTACCGACAAACATTGGTTTCGGAAGTTCGATCTTGATCGGTACCAGTTCCTCCTGTGCAATAATCGGATTTACAGTCATACCAAAAACACAAATCAAAGTTACAAGAATCCATGATATCTTCTTCACGGCTACTCCTTTTATTTTATGTCGTATTAAAAAATATAAATTTCTGAAAAATCCCTAATCCGAATAAATCACCACCCGCGTCCAACGGGGCAGGCAGGTGGTGGTTTATGCCATGAATAGGTCAGGCTAATTTACATTACATAATCTATAGAATATATTTGGGTAAATAACTTTTTGAGGGTCCTGATAAACAATTACCCCATATAAAGATTTCATCACATATGTACGATTCTCCGGCGCAGGAGTTCAGGTTTTATTAGGCTTAAACAGCCAAAAGTGCCATGCAGCCATCGTAACCAGGCCAAGCGCCGTAATCCGGTGTATATCAAGCAAAATCTTCTGCCCATCTGTGCCAAACAATGGAAACAGCATCAGTATGATCGTTCCCGCAGCTACGACCAAGGTTGTACTGAATATCCAGAATATTACTTTCTGCCAGAAAAAATCCTTCCTGTTTATGGATCTGTTGCGCAGGTTTAAAAAATCCTGCCGGTTAAACGTCATAAGGTGACCTGTTAATATTAAAAACAAGAATAATACCCCCATAAGAGCCGGAGCGAAGGTTACGTGAACAATGAGCATAATACCGGTAAGGTGGTCGGCACCCAGAATCACCGGGATCATAGCACTGATCGACAGGATCAGAACCCCGGTCAGAATAAACAGATAACCTATTAATCGCAAAAATCCCATTATCTTTAAAGGTTTTTGAAAATAGTTTAGCAGGCCAGAACCGTTACTCCGCATATATTTCCAAAGCATGAAAATCATTCCCAAAAAAACAATTGCCGTCATAAGCCTGTAGATCATAGTTCCTCGCGCTGTATAAAACGGATTATGGCACTTATCGCCCGGGTACCATATAAAAGCAGAACAAAAATAGCCATGATTGTAGATCCGATCAGAAATCCTTTCAGCCAGGGTCTGAAAATAAACGAGGCCGCAAAGATTTTACGTTGCAGACTACTTTTATTCTGAAATTCACTCATGGTGAGGATATTCGATTTATTGATGTCCAATGGTCCATCTATTCTTATCTGCCCGAAAAAGAATGGAGCACTATTGCTGTGACATTCAATACACCCTTCGCTACCCAGGGATTGCACGGCCGGTCTTACATCATGGGCCATCGGCCACATTACGGGTTCGGCCGTTTTTAGTTGCATCTCCCCTAATAAGCCACCCCCATCACGTCTGTATACTTTTCCCTGTGCTACGAATACCGGTTCCTTAATGGCAATTTGAGACAGCGCCAGGGTGTCAAGTACCTCATAAATGACCGAATCCGTTACCGGAAGCCAGGAGCCGGTAGCGAGCGAATCATCATACCTGATGACGTTGCGTACCAACTTTTGTATATGCAAAGGATTCAGAGGCAGAATACGGTCACCTTCTGATTCGCCCCAAAAGGACGGCCACATCAAATACTGGGGTATTAGGACACCGGATTCATTCAACCCATATACCGGCCCTTCAATATGCGGGAGAACTTTCGGGGATTTATTAATTCCATGAACGCCCAGAGCATGTGCCATAGAGGTTTTGAAGGGACGGGTATTTATTTCCGGTTTCGGACCTGAATGACATGCGGTGCACGCCAGTTTTGTCAGATGCAAAGGCGGAAGCCCTGGATGTTCCGGTTTCGGTGCACCAAACAGCCCGGTTTGATAATGACAATTTCGACAACTGTTTTCCAAACCTCCATATCCTCTGTCAATCATATGATCAAGACCGTTGGAATGACAATCCACACAGCCTATACCCGCTTTAAGATGAACGTCTTCGGTTTTAACGGTCGGTGTTTCGGCGATCACCTGTGAATGACAAAAATAACAGTTATCATCTGGAATTTGTGTTGTTATATCAAAAAACACTTTATTTTGCGGATTGAACCGGGTGACATTATAGAATACCTTTGGCGGCTGCTTTTGAGCCTCGTCGGGAGCCGTGCCACGGTAAATGTCATAATTATCGGGCATGTCTCTGGCCGATCCGGTAACAACCGCAATTGAACTGGCCGCCGTCGGTGCCCAGCGATAGTTTTGTCGCAACATCTGATTTGCATATTCTGAATGATCATACGCAGACTCTTTATCATGGCAGACTCAGACAATTCACTTCGAAGGGGCCGGAGATCCGCCATCTGATGAGATGATTTTTCTCCCAGCGTATTTCATCATCACCGATACCACCGCCGGGCGCATGGCGACCGAAAATTTTTATAAAATCGAAGGGTGTAATTCCGATGGTATCTGGATTGCTGCTCCCCGGCCAACTGACGGTAAGACAGAGGTAGTTGTGTCAGACAGGAAGGATCGCTGTATATCCAGGGCTGCCCGGGTCTTCCCCCGGAATTATGCTTCATACCGGCATTAAAATGCCATCCTGTTGCAATTTTGTTATAATCATGACAATCACCACAGGTATTTTTTGTCGAAAATGGCATGAGGGGTTGTTCATCGATCCAGATCGTTGAACTGTCATGATCTATGAGTCGGATAGTGTGGACATCACGGCTCCGGTTGCCATCCCATACATCTCCGATTTTAACCTCCTGTGCTGTAAGCAGACTATATAAGATGAATGTGCTTAGCAGAATGGCATCGGCTCTCATCACGCGGTGAATTCCTTGGGTTTGAAGTCGAGTTTTCTTCCCGTACGGACCGCCTCATTTACTTTCAGAACCGTAACCGCTGTTTCATAGCCGATATCGACCGGACAGTTGAGTTCTTCGTTTCCACGTATGGCATTGAAGAAATTTTTCAGGTGTGGCATATGATAGGGATCATTGAAGACAACAGGTAATTCATGTTTTGGTGGTGCGATTGTTTCGCGCACATCAAGGATTACACCGGTCCCTGGTTTGGCAGCCGCCTGCTCTTTCGGTGCGTTCAGATATCCCAGTTCGATCCAGCGATCCCACAACGGTGCGTTTTGTTCACGGTAGATTGCGGCCCGTCCTGCAGACTCAGATATTTGCAATGTTCCCTGATCCCCCATGAAATTCTCATAATATCCGAGGTTGCTGTTGGTGGTAATGGTTTGGTAAAAGGCCCGTACGGTTCCGTATTGTGTGTTATATTCAAACGTAGTCAATACTGTATCGTACCATTGATGTGTGGATTTATCATAGTAATCGGTTCCGCCACTGGCCATAACCGATTTTGGGCGTGACTGGAGGAACCAGTTATAAATATCGATCTGATGTGAACCGAGATCGACAACCGGACCCCCGCCAAGGCCTTTATACCAGCGCCAGTTACGATACTGTTGCATCGAATCAAATCCATATTTTTTAAGTAATACCGAAGGAATACTGTACTTTTCGGGCCATCCAAGATCCGGCTGAACCGAGCGATTCCACTGACCGTTTACCGTGGTAATCTTTCCAAGAATTTGGGCATCTTGTATAAGCTTTTCAAAGCAATGTAAATATCGCGGGTTACTGCGGCGTTGATGACCGATCTGAACTAATTTTCCGCTGGCACGGGCAGCCCGGACAATACGTTTCGCGCCTTCCAGCGTGTTTGACATTTCCTTCTCGCAATAAACATGCAATCCTTCGCTTAAACACGCTTCGCTGTGCGTTGCATGCCAGAAATCAGGTGTGGCAATAAGCACCGCATCAAGATTATTTTCACTCGCCAACATCTCCTGATAATCCAAATAAGCCCGGACATCGTGGCCATATTTTTTCAAAAGGCCGTGGGCCCGCTTAAGATTATATTTTTCCCAAATATCGCAGACGGCCTTAAAGCGGATCCCGGGTATTTTAAGGCAGGCATTCATAAGCACTGTCCCCTGTTCACCAGCCCCAAGCAAAGCAATGTTCAGGTCATTTGAATCGTTTGCCTGTGTGGTTTTCAGGATTCCCGGTGTCAGCATCAGACCGGCCCCGGCCACAGCACTTGTTTTGACAAAATGACGGCGGTCTATACTTTTTTTAAATTGTTGCTGCATGATACAACGTCCCCGTATCTAGACCTTCTGGCTTAATTTTTTCCAGGGAGTTAATACCTGGAATTCATGATATAAATTGAACGGCGATTGGTATATTGTCAAAATGGTCAGGTACAACTTTGATAATGCGTAAACAATGACACAATGACCGTTCTATGCTTCCTCCCAGCTGATATTAAATGTTTGCAACCTATAACATGCGCAGCTTTATATTTCTGAATATGACTGGATCGCCATGATATTGTAGACCAATATTGCCCTCTCGTGGCATATCCTTGTATGCATTATTGAATTTATTTGGTGTTCCATCCGGATTCAAATGTGGTGTGGTCCATTGATTGAGATCCATATTGACAACCTCTTGACCGTTCAGAACGACATATATTTTATTGTCCAGACAGGTTATCGTATATCGGTTCCATTCACCCGGTTTTTTTGCAGCATTTACGCGTGGCTCCAGACAATCAAATATTGCCCCACAATCAGATTTTTGGGGTTTATCTATGCCATATGAATCAAGTATCTGAACCTCGATGGCTGTATGAAGCCAGGATTCCACATCACCGGTGCGCAGAAAAATCCCGCTGTTACCACCCTTTTCAATCCGGAACTGCAGATCGAGAATGAAGTTACCGAATTTTTGCCTGGTCCAAATATCCCCGCCGCCTTTTGCAATCAGCACATCGTCTTGCATTTCCCAGGTATCCGGTTCGTACATAAATTGCGACAGCCGGTGATCCAGCAAGGTGAACCATTCAGGTTTCTGAAAAGAACCGGCAGCCATATTAAAATTGGCAATACTCATACGCAGATACGGGAGATTGTCATCCCAATTATTTTCATGTTCCAGGGAAAACACACCCGAAAATTTTTGGCGTTTCAGTTCCTTTAAAATGAGATCGATATCAGATGCTCCCTTTCCGACTGGCAGGTCTTTGGCTGAAGAACGTCCAATATCCGGTAAATCCTTAAGGTGAAATGAAATCAAACGACCTTCCAGTTTCCGGATCGCATCCAGAGGATGAATTCCTGAGCGCATCCAGTGTCCGATATCCCCGCAAACACCGATAGCCGGACTGCGTCCCTGGCATGCTTTCAAAACTGTGTCCGGGTTCCAGTATCGGCTAGGTTTCGGATGGTTGTGTAGCGCCACACGTATATTGTACTTTTGACACAGCGAATCAATCATGGGTAAAATGTCCGTATCCGGCTCAGATATTATCGTTTTAATGCCCATATCTGCGGCAAACTGAAAAATCACCTCACATCCTTTTGATTCATCGGGTAAACCGACAACGCCATAATTAATTAACCTTAAGCCAAGCTCCAAAAGTCGTTTTTTTACGAGTTTACGGTAAACTTCGGGTAGATTGTGGTCAAATACGGTTTCCTGATCTTCCGGTGAAAATTTCTGTCCCGGATAAGCTTCGACCCAGCTCAATCCCAGGGAAGCTGTTCTTTCAAGTCCTTCCATAAATGTCGTATTATTAAAGGTCCACAACTGGGTACCTAACTTCCACTCGGCATTTTGATCCGTTGCAGGATGTCCCTGAGTGGCTATTTCTGTTTGCGTGAAACCGCTCGTACCACAAAAAAACACAATAAACAACATCTTGTCCAGGACTAAGCGAAAACGGATTGACATCTTTCAGATTTCCTTTGCGAATAATTCTGTTATTATGATATTTCTGAATTCAACCGATAAACCGTGATTTTGCAAGCCGATGAAACCCTTCCTGCGCTTGATACCGGGATGTTGTGGTTCTCGGTGCATAAAATCGATTAAATTTACATCATTAATTATACGACCATTAAGTTCAACCTGCAAGTGCGGACCGCTGCAGCGGATCCTCATTTTCTGCCATTCACCGGCGGATTTACTGACCCGGATTTCCGGTGCAGAAAGATCATAAAGACTCCCGGTATATTGCCAGGGTTTCAGATCCGCGTAGTGCACCGCATAATCATCAAGAATTTGTATTTCCATACCTGTATATGCGGGATCACCGGTCAGTGGCGCCCGCAAGAATATCCCACTGTTACCACCGGGAGATACCCTGAACTCCAGGTTCAGATCAAAATCCGCATACTCGCGGGTTGAGGAAAGCCAGCCTTTTCCATCAGGAACGGCAGCCAGGACGCGATCATTTACCAACCAATGTTCCGGCTGGCCATCAACAACCTGCCAGCCAGTCAGATCCTTTTCATTAAACAGCAGCACAGAATTTCCGCCCCCTGTCTCCGATAATTCACAGATATATATATTTTTAAAATAAACCGGGCTGCCATGGGCCTGTAGTTCTAACGGACCGGTTGAATACAACGGTGTTCCGGGTTCCCAATAGTTTTCCATAGGCAAATTGTCTACCACAAGATGATCGTTCAACCAGACATTAACCCGCTCATTGACCAAAGAGATACGAAACCGATTCCACTCTCCGGCCGGTTTATCAGCAGCAATCAGGGGCTTATTCAGGGAATTTTTATTATTGAATAGCCCTCCTGATCCCTCCGGGTGATCCCGAATATCCCAGATCTGTACTTGTGGAACACCGCGTAAATATATGCCGCTGTCGCTGCCCGGCTCGATCTTCCAGTCGACCAGCAATTCAAAATTCCGGTATTCTTGAACGCTGCAAATATTTTCCCCGGCACCATCGAAATATATAACGCCATCCCGAACAGTCCAGTGGGCTTCCATGATACTGTCGGCGATCATCTGGCGCCTGAATTTTTCAGACTCCATCTGTTTTACTCCTTCCGGAGGCTCGGCCAACTGCCCGCGCCAGCCTTCAAGATCAGTGCCATTAAAAAGCGACCGAAAACCAATAGGCACACTTTCTTGCTCAGACCGACGTTCACGACCAACGAGAAAAAGATCCGGCATTAGTACTGAGAGAAGTTCATACGTCTCACCGCTAACCTGATCATCTAAAGATAAAATTTTATATACCGCCGCCATTGCCTCATTGCCCACTTCCGGATCATTCAGGTAAGGCATAAGAAGCTGAATCGTCTGAATACCCGGTATATCAGAGATCGCGCCAATCACCAGACGTTTCTCGGCAGCCCTTTCGGCGATAGCTAATAATTCTTTATGATTGCGAAGCAGAAACGACGTATCGGCATCTGAAAGGCGGATCAATCGAATTGCACCCCGGAAGGCAAGAATACGCTGGTGTTGCTGTGGCTCTGTTTTGGCCAATCCGATAAGTGTTCCGATCGCTATCGGGGTTTGCCATTCTGTCACCGCTCGGAATGCCTCCTCCCGCAACGAGAAAGACGGTTCATGTATTGATTTCATGAGATAGGCAATGACCACGGGACTTGGAACGTATCGCATGAGATCCATCAGCCAGATTTTATTTCCCCGATTTTCCATTTCGAATCCGCGGATAAGCCGGCTCTCCAGAATCTGTGAAGAATCATCCCTGGAAATTATAGCTACCAGCGTCTTTCCTGCCGTTCTTTTAAGCTCCTGATCTGTTTCGTGGAGCCCAAATGCCAGAATAGATTCAAAAGCCTGTATTTTTCCGGTAAACGACAGGGCATGCAATACTGCCAGTTGCAGATCTTTATCCTTGATCGCAAGTGATTCAACCAGCCGGGTGTTCATGGAAGTCATCTCCCGCACCTCGATCAAACGGGATACAAAAATCCGGACGTCTTTTTGTCCCTCATCCCATAGACCAGGCAGCTCCTTTTCCAGCTGAGGGCCGGGCAGACGCAGGAATGCCTCAATGAGTTCTTCCCGCTCTGAATCCATAATATTCTTCTTCAGATATGCAAAAAGCGGGGCTGCCGCTGCCGCGGGATCAATGGAAACCAGAGCCTGAATCGCAGCAACTCTGACGGTCTCATCCCTATCGTCAAGAAAAGGAATGATGTATCTGATCCACGCGGTTTGTCCCTGCCATCCCAGGAAGCGGATGATATCTGCCCGTTCGGAAGGTGAAGCCGTATTCAGGGTGTTCAGCCAGAACGCCTTTTGCGTCTGATCATTCCAGGGAATCAAAAGCCGAAAGCCACCGGCTTTTAGTCTGGAATCTCCATATCTGATCAAATTATAAATTTCCGGAATAGCGCTGCTTTCAACAGTCCCGAGTAAGATTTGTATTGCATGCAGTCGGCTATTGACGGGCCAGTGCTGATCAACCATAATTTTACGGCACCGGCTAATCCGCATGTCATCATCATCAATATTTTCAAGGAATCTTACATATGCAGAAGCTGCCCGGGATTTTGACATTACTGACGAGTCCTGATAATTGTGGTAGAGCAGATCATCAGCCTGAACATACCCCAGGTTCGCCAGGGCATTTAAAGCCGCCGCTCTGACTTGTTCAGGACCATTAACGGCCATCACAAATATATCGGGTGCAGCGATCCGGTAATCAAGATCTCCCAACCTGTTCAAAATAGATATTTTCAGATCATTATCAACCAGAGAAATTTTATTTAGCATTAAGTCTGCTGACCTCGGTGTACCGATCGATTGCAAGGTCTGGAGTGCAGATTCTGACAGCAGGGCATCATTAAGCAGACCGGACAATATATCAAGTGAAAGATTTGAACCACATATCCGCAATTGCTCGAGTAAAAAGCGTTTTTTTTCAGTCGCCAACGGACTTTTCAACGCCTGTAATATGGCCTGTTCAATCAGATGAAACTGATCTGGAAATGCATTCAGAACAATTCCTGAAAGGGCATATTCTGCCCTGATGCGGACAACGTCTGATGAATCTTCCAGCAACATACAGACCGCATACAAACCGCTTGTTTCTCTTTCCAGTAACGTACGGTTTAGTAGATTTTGCAAATTTGACGTATCCGCAGGATAAACCGAGACAATTTCACGGACGGTCAGTTCATGACGGCGTGTTGTAAGTTCTGCCGTGCTGACACACCCGGAACAGAGGAAAACCAAACCGAGGAAAATTAAAATTCTATTCATGGAAATCAGCTCATTTGCCAGGGAGAACGCATGGGTTGGAAGATGAGCTGGTTTGCAGCCGAATTATCGATAAATTGTTGATTTTCAGGATCGAATTTCAGGTTACACCCCAGCTGTAAAGCTATTTTGCCGAGATTTACGAGGGTTGCAGACCTGTGAGCATTTTTCTCATTCAGCGCAAATTTCATACGCCTGTGCACGCAATCGTAAAAATCGGTGTTTTGTGTTTCTGACGCAGGTAGTGTATTTAAAATATGCCGGATATCCGGTATATCAGATTCCAGACCAGGGTATAAATTTCCAAGTGGGCCCTCAATAAAGGCGGGATGACGTTTGCCCTCTTCCCCATCCAATACGATCTCACATCCATCTGCATAACGCATGACTATCCGCCGCCAGAATCCAACCGCATCGGGATGGGATTGTGGCGCATCGATTTCAATTTCCACCGGACTGGTTTCGTCTTTTTCAAGTATATATTGGACGGGATCAAGATAGTGTTGTCCCATATCTCCCAGACCACCCCCATCGTAATCCCAATATCCACGAAAGGTGACATGTACCCGGTGCGGATGATAGGGCTTGTATGGTGCCGGTCCAAGCCACATATCATAGTTGAGTTTTTCTGGGATCCAGGAAGGTTCAAGATTTGTCTTGCCGCTCCAGATAAATTTCCAGTCGAAGCCAGTATCAACATTGATGTTGACCCGCAGGGGCCAACCAAGTAATCTGTTTTCCACAATTTTTTTTATTGGGGCAACCGGCGTTCCAAAATGATAAAACGTACTTTCGAATCGAAACCAGGTATTTATCCTGAAGATTGAACCGTTACGTTCAACGGCATCGATGACCCGCAGGCCTTCGCCGATCGTCCGGGTCATCGGCTTTTCACACCAGATATCTTTCCCCGCTTCTGCAGCGGCAACCGCCATCAGACCATGCCAGTGGGGTGGTGTTGCAATATGAATAACATCAATATCGCGCCGTTCGAGAACCTCGCGAAAATCATTATAGCCCTGTACACCGGAACCGGCAATCTTAAGCGCTCGTTCCAAATGATCCCGGTCAACATCGCACACCGCCAGCAGCCGGGAGTCCGGATACTTGACATGCCATCTACCCATCCCACCGACGCCAATTACAGCACGGGTGAGCTGGTCACTTGGCGGAAGATATCCACTTCCGCCAAGGACATGGCGTGGCAGAATGGTGCAGGCGGCAAGCCCTTTTAAAAAAGACCTTCGCTTCATCAGAGTCAATTGTGTTATTTCCTTCCTGACATAATGTCAGAATGATTTCCTAAATCTGTTATTTTATTGAAGTCGCTTTTATATATTCTCTGTTTTAACCTGATCGTCTTTAAACGTCAATACAAAGAATATGGTAACGATCAGAGCGAGGAAAGCGGGAATCCACCAGATTGAGGTCCAGTCTTTCGCACCTTCCGTTGTGAATAGATCAACAATTTGACCTGAGATGATCGATCCCACACCTATGCCGACCCCATAGGTTATAAAAGCAAAAAGTCCCTGGGCACTGGCCCGAATCTCTTTTCCGGCTTTTTTTTCAACATAAATCTGACCGGTGACGAAAAAGAAATCATAACACACGCCGTGCAGCAGAATGCCCAGATACAGCATCCATACAAGCACTCCCATATCTCCCATGGCAAAAAGAACATAGCGCAGGACCCAGGCCAGCATTCCTACCAGAAGCATCTTTTTGACACCCAGTCGTTTAAAAAACCAGGGCATGAGAAGCATAAAAATAACTTCGGACATTTGACCCATGGATTGTTTTGCGGCCACACCGGTCATTTTTAAATCATTGAGAAACATGTTTGTAAAATTATAATAAAATGCCAGCGGAATACAAATCAGGAGGGAGGAAACCACAAAGATCAGAAAATTGCGTTCCTTCATCAAACTCAGTGCCTTTACCCCCAGGATATCACCTGCGGTCACTTTTTCGCCAGATTTTTGCGGCGGTGTATGGGGTAAAGTGAATGAGTAAATCCCCAGTAAAATTGAAGCCACGCCCGCAATTTTCATCGGTACGGCGCTGGCTTCAACCTGTTCAAAAAAATTGAACTGAATAAACGTGATCAGTAAACCCGCAACAATCCAACCGATCGTACCCCAGACACGCACCCTTGGAAATTGCTCGTCCGGATTTTCCATTTGGTTGAAAGATATGGCATTTGCCAATGCAATGGTCGGCATATAGAGAAGATTGTAGAGTAATAAACCGAGTATCAACGGAGCAGCATCTGTTATTCCGGAAGCAAAGTAAATGACTACTCCACCCAAGAGGTGGAGTAGTCCCATGACCCGTTCAGATGAAAAAAAGCGATCTGCGATCATACCAACAAAAAAAGGAGACACCATTGCAGCAATATTATTCATCAAATAGGTATAGCCAACTTCGGTTCCCGAAAAATTGATCGATCCAAGGTAAGTACCCAGTGTCACGAACCAGGCACCCCAGATAAAAAATTCCAGGAACATCATCGAGCTGAGTCTTAAATAGATCTTCGTATTCACCCTGCTTTCCTCCCGCATATAAATTTAAATGTAATTTTTACAGTTCGACTACTTTACCTGTGCGCACCGATTGATCGGCTGCCAGGACAATTCGCAGGCTATTTATCGCATCCTCAAGATGTTCGGTAAGATCTGTGTCCTCCCGGATTGCTTTAAGAAAAAATGCTTGTTCCCGATCGCATAATTGCTGATGGTCCGGTTCGTCACGCGTATCAATCAGCTCATCCGGATTCATTGCTTTTCCGCCCGAATCATATTTTGAATGGTGCACGAGCAATCCACTCGTTTTGGTATGTCCGTCTATATCCGCGGAATCTATATTTTTTTTTCCTGCCGGGTCCACGATACTGACTGATCCGTTTGGACCGATTACATCTTTTACAAAAAAAGCCGTTTCGCTTATCATTGGCCCCCATCCGGCTTCATACCAGCCGACGGATCGATCTTCAAACACGACCTGCAACTGTCCATAGTTGTACATGTCATCGGCGATTTCATCGCTAAGCCGGGCTCCGATAGCCTGAACCCGAACCGGACGACTACGGGTCATCTGGCACATTACGTCGACATAATGTACACCACAATCAACGATCGGAGACATTGAACGCATAAGTTGCTTATGCACCGACCATTCCGCACCGCTGCTTTGTTGATTCAGATTCATACGCATAACAAGGGGTTTTCCAAGTGTTCGGGCGATTGAAATAAATTTTTCCCACGCCGGATGGTGTCTCAGGATATACCCGACGACCACTTTCTTTTTCAGCCGGTCTGCCATGAGAACAAGTTCCTCTGCATCGGCGACCGTTTCAGCGAGCGGTTTCTCAACAAAAACATGCAGTCCTGCCTCCAGGCATGCAATAACATACTGCTTATGGGAGTCCGGATAAGTACAAACAGCGGCGGCGTCCGGATTCGCCCGGCTCAGTGCTTCCGAAAGTGTATTGAACCATGCCACACCACCTAATTCCGCCGCCAACGCCTCCTTTTTTTCCGTTGACCGGTCCACCAACCCGACCAATTGATATCCCGGATTTTTATAATAGGAGCGGGCATGCGAAGATCCCATGTTACCAGCGCCGATGACGATGACTTTAATTTTCTCCGGCATTATTTTTCCTTACAATGACCAACCCTTACGATATCCTTTATCGAGAAACTGATTCGCCTCTTCCAAATTTGTTATTTTTATATTCACCGGGTCATATTTTAATACGGTATTTGATTTTGCCATTCGGATGGCCACATTGCCCAGTAACATCGTCTCGGTCAGTTTGCTGGCATAGTCAAAATTTGATGTCGTCTTGCCATTACCTTTGCATGCTTCAATCCATTCCTTGTGTATACCAGGCGAGCGTAGAATGGTTTTTTCGGGTAATTGATATTCCTTCATTTTGGTTTCCGGAATAAGCCGGGGATTTTCCCCGTACGTACTGCACATCAACTTACCATTTGTTCCGATAAAGAGCACGCCTCCTCCGCCATCACCCATTCGACGACCGGGTTCAAGATCATCGGGCCGCAGGGGCATCAGTCCGCCGTCATACCACATCAATTTTACCGGAGGCATCTCACCCCTCGCCGGAAAATTGAAGGTTACAACTGAGGCCAGGGGATAAGAATCATCTGTAAAAAGTGTCGAGCTTGCCTGAAGACTTTCCGGATATTCCAGGTTCAATGCCCAGTAAGGATGATCTATGATATGAGCACCCATATCTCCCAGGGAACCTGTTCCAAAATCCCACCATCCACGCCAGTGAAACGGCATATAAGCCGGATGATAGTAACGCCATGGCGCGGGTCCGATCCAGAGATCCCAATCAAGAGTTGGCGGCAGGGAGGGCCTTTCTTCCGGGGCAGGAATCCCCTGTGGCCAGATCGGGCGGTTGGTCCAGCAATGTACTTCATACACATCTCCGATAGCACCATCCCAGATCCATTCATTGATCAGGCGGGCACCTTCGCCGGCATGGCCCTGATTTCCCATCTGTGTGACCACTTCCTCCTCACGAGCCGCCTCGGCCAGTTTTCGTGCCTCTGATACGGTATGGGTTAGCGGTTTTTGTACATAAACATGTTTGCCCATTCTGATGGCGGCCATCGCTATCACAGCATGTGTGTGATCGGGCGTTGTAACCGTCACCGCATCGATCTCGTCTTCCTCTTCCTCGAACATGATACGGAAATCCTTATACTTACGTGCCTTGGGATAAGCCGCAAACGTCTCTGCGGCCCGTTCATCATCAACGTCACACAGAGCGATGATATTTTCAGAACTGACATCACGGACATCGTTTGCCCCCTGTCCCCCGGACCCCACGCAGGCGATATTTAATTTATCACTGGGAGGTGTATAGCCTTTTCCACCTAAAACAAACCGAGGAACGATCATAAATCCTGCGGTAGCCGCCGCACCACGTCCGATAAAATCACGACGGGTGATCTTTTCTTTGACTATCATTTTATTTACCTCACCTTTATTGAATATGTATACTTTAAACGTTTTAAGATCTTGATATTTTTTTCAATCCATTTGCACTTCCACCTGATCACCGACACGGATAAAACCCGTCCGGTCATGCACCAGATTCTGACCGAACAAAACTTTTCCATCAGCGGATTTTCGATACCGGGTAAGCGTTCTGAGCGGTTCCTTTTCAGCCCTTGCAGTATCCTGTTCAATTGTGGTAATTACACATCTTGCACACGGCTTAACTACCTTAAATTTTATTTCCCCTATTTTTATTGTCTTCCAGTTATCCTCAGCATAGGGAGATGTACCGGATACCAGAATATTTGGTCTGAATCGGTCAACCGGCACAGGAACTTTCAGTCTTTGGTTGAGGTCTGATAGTGATGCTTCTGAGATCATGAGGAATGGAAAGCCGTCGGAGAAATTGATTTGATCAGTTTCATATTGTTTATAAGCCGGATCAACACGGCGGATTTCATTCTCTGGAAAATATACGAGTCGGCAGGATTTACCGAGAAAATCACTGAACCATTTAGCCACAATATCCCCCTGATCGATTGCCGAACAGCGGTCCTGCCATATTTCCACAGTAATACTGACTGCTGTAGTATTCAGTTGGTGCACGAATGGCTTCATTCCGGGTGCTGAAATCACCAGATGTTCCCCTTCTCGGTGCGGCCGGATGAGGGCCAGATGCGGATTATCACGCTGGGTGATGAATCTTCTCTGTGGATCAACCAGCATGAATTTCCGGTCCCAAAGGATTCCACTTCGGTCGATTTTAGCCTGATCTAGTGCAATACCTTTGCAGGATTTTATGGGATAATAATACAGAGCAAAAACTTTAATCATTTTAGTTCAATACACATAATAATTCAAGAACTTTGGAGTTTTCTAATCCCGATAAAATCAGACCGACCCTGGAACCGGATAATCTGTCTCCAAGTTCACATTGCCCATTGTATACATTTCGGGCCCCAGCCTCAGATTGGAATTCATCGCTTCTTCCCAGCTGATCTCTTTACCCGTATAAGCTGAAATTCTTCCCATAATGGCAGCAAGTGTTGAGACAGCTGCCGTTTCTGCTTCAACATATGGACGGTTTGTCCGGATCGCCGTTACCAGATCGATATGTTCCTGATCATATGGTGATATTTTGACCTGGCCGGTCGGATCACCCTGCTCATCTTTTGGATAATTGTATTCCCATTTGACCGAACCATCCTGGTGATAAATTTTATTTCGGGCATTTGTGTACCCCTCGGTCCCTCTCAGATATTCAGAGACATTATTGGCACATCCGTTGATCTGGCGGCACATACTGTGTACATGCATGCCGTTCTCATACTCGAAGTCGACGCTGAACATGTCATACTGATCTCCGGTCACCCTCCGTTGGCGTGCTCCAAAGGCCACGGCTTTAACCGGGTGTAATTCTGTGAACCAGTTAATTACATCAATATTGTGTACATGCTGTTCAACAATATGGTCGCCTGAAAGCCAGGTCCAGTTGACCCAGTCACGAATCATTGCCTCCATTTGTGACCAGCCCTTTTGTGGTTTGACATACCAAAGCTGGCTTTGATTCCAGTAGCAATTGGCGGCAACAACCGATCCTATTGCCCCCTCAAATACCTGTTTAAATGTTTCTACATAATCACGCTGATGCCGCCTTTGCGTACCTGTGCCAACACAAAGCCCGAGTGCATCTGCTTTTTTGGAAGATGCGATAATTGAACGTATTCCAACGGGATCAACGGCAACCGGCTTTTCCATAAAGACATGTTTACGCGCATTTATGGCTGCTGCAAAATGCTCCGGTCGGAAATGGGGTGGTGTGGCCAGGATAACTACATCGATACCCGACCCGATTACTTTTTCAAAAGCATCAAATCCGACAAAACAATTCTCCGATGCAACTTCGTTATTTTTATCCTCGATGAGTTTTTGAAGGCAGGTATCCAGACGATCCGGAAACACATCACCCAGTGCGGCAATAGAAAGATTCGGACCAGCATTTAAAAAATTAATCGCGGCACCTGTTCCGCGGCCGCCGCAGCCAATCAGACCGGCCTTTAAAGGTAGCCCGTCGGGTGCCTCATCGAGCCAAGGTGCCAGGTCAAGTCTACGATCAATACCGGAAGTACATCCAACCAGTAAACCCGCTGCCACCGCACCACCGATGCCAATAAATTCTCTGCGATTTAATTCTTTGCTCATCTTTACCTCTTTTCTTAACCAGTAATTTTTATGGACTTTCGAATACATATATCAGGGATGAGGGAGCATCAGGCAGTCCCGATAATAGCATTTCCCTCCCGGAAGCAAATCGGGATGAATTCATCCAAGAATTCATAGGCAGGAGGCAGGAAACCAGGATGGGTTGAATCAAAATGCAAGATTATGTAAATTATAAGGTTATATTATCCTAATTCCTAATTCCTAATTCCTAATTCCTAATTCCTAATTCCTAATTCCTAATTCCTAATTCCTAATTCCTAATTCCTAATTCCTAATTCCTAATTCCTAATTCCTAATTCCTAATTCCTAATTCCTAATTCCTAATTCCTAATTCCTAATTCCTAATTCCTAATCCTAATTCCTAATTCCTAATTCCTAATTCCTAATTCCTCTAATTCCTAATTCTAATTCCTAATTCCTAATTCCTAATTCCTAATTCCTAATTCCTAATTCCTAATCTCTTACCGGGTACTCACATACCACACGGAAACCTACATCGGTGCAATCCGAATACCACCATCTACTCTTTGGTTGTTGGGGATCGGTTAAAAGCCAGGCATCCGGTCTTGTATAATCACGACGGGCAGCGCGCAAATCTGCGGCATCACTGGTATATGAACCTCCCCTGATCACATATATCTGCCTTGGTGCAGACAACACCCTGGCATGGTCTGGATTTGTTGAGGCCAGATTGGCAGGATATGCATCGGGTTGATACATATCCATGCAGAATTCCTTTACATTACCCAGCATATGAACCAGTCCAAAAGGATTTGGCCGGACTGTTCCGGGTAAGTTGGTTCGTCCATTGCTATTCTCAGCATATTTTACATAGACATTAATACCGGCCGTATCGGGACCGAGTAAATTGTTAAAGAATGTATTCCTGGTAAAATCCTTCGGTTCGCCTGGAAAAAAATAAGCGGTTTTGGTTCCAGCCCGGCAAGCATATTCCCATTCGGCTTCAGTGGGTAAACGATATTTCTTTCCGGTTTTTTCAGACAACCATTGACAATAGACTTCCGCAGCATAATGGGTCATCGTTATTGCCGGTAAGTTCCCCCTGCCCCAGCCCTGATCCGGATTACCATAAGGTGGCGTCGGGCCTGTCAGGGCATCGATATGGCCATTTTTTCCTGAATCACCCGAATGCATTTTGCGGCGGTGGCGTTCATGATAAAACGTTTGATACTCGTCCCAACTGACCTCATACTTACCCATCCAAAAACCGTTCACCGTTTGCATATACTGTGGCCCTTCATCCTCTTTCCTGTATGTCTCATCGGACGGACTTCCCATCAAAAATGTACCCGCAGGAATGGCAACCATTTGGAACGAGACGGCTGTTCCCGGTATGGTTTCCATAAAATTCATAAGTGTGTCCACTGATGCAGATTGGGTATAAATCTTGTCTTTTTGTTGTTCGATAATCAGGCTGTCCGGCGGCGTTTTTTGTGCATGAAAGTGACCTACTTCAAGGTGACAATTGATGCAACGTAATGCTTCGGGTTTTTGATCATAATACAGGTGTGCCTCATCACCTTTTTTGGATATCCCTCTCGGAAATAAGTTTTGGTGACAGTACAGACACCCTGATTTGTAAACATGACCGGCCGCTGCCATGCGGGTCGATTTTTGATCCCAGTCTATTTTTGACACATCGGTGAATAAAAATGCGAGGAGATCACGCATACCCGTTTCAATCTTGGCTGATACATGAGCCACACCTTCGGGAGGCAAATGACATTCCACACAATGCACTTTTATGCCTCTCGGATTATCAAAGTGTGTACTGAACCGCCAGGAAATTTCCGCCTGCGGGTGCGTATGGCATATATTACAAAACTCATCCCGGGAAGAATAATCCAGGACATAGCCAAACGCAAGTGTAATTACCACTCCTGTCAGAATCAGAATTGAGCGCTTCAAGAACATGTCAGATTTCAATAAGGCTGGCGAAAGGAATCACTGCAACGGTTCTAAATATACATTTCGAAACTGAATCGGCTTTCCTTCACTTTGAAGGCATATTTTACCACTTTTGACGGTTGCGCCCGTCGCAATATTCTGGACCACATCATTTACAATGAGCGTAATGGTATCCTCTGAGCACATAATATCGTACCTATTCCAATCACCCGCAGGGCGTTCACTGGTTTCGGCCCGCCTGGCTATTCTCCTGCTTTCCGGGTCTTTTCGTTCATTGATATTCGTTCCTCCAATGACATAGAAATCACCTGCATTTCCTGATTTTAACTGGGCTTCAATGGCTTTGGGCCATACTGTATCCGGTTCCTGCATATGCAATAATACGCCACTGTTTCCTGGGACTTCAACCCAGCGCCATTCAACATGAAGCTTATAATTATAGAAATCCGTCTCTGTCCTGATATATCCGGAGGGTACGCCACTGCAATATAAAACACCATTCTGATTCTGCCAGACAGTATTCACGTCAACCGAATCACCGGGAATGTACCTGATCCATCCCGTGAAATCTTTCCCATTCCATAATTCCATTTTCTTTGTCGGTGAAATTGAAATTGTTACCCTGGGTTGCTCCTTACAGGCGACAAGCAATAATATAGATACCAGCAGAAATTGAGTCATTTGTCGTTCCATTTTGTCCTCACTTAGATTTGCCCGTTAATAATTATCAACTAAATGATAGGCGGTTAATACGGCTTTTTCACCTTCGATACCTTCAATACTGTTTCCGTGCTCCATACCAATGATCCCGTTATAACTTTTTTTGTGCAGATGTCTGAATATATTTAAATAATTGATTTCTCCCGTTGTGGGCTCTCTCCGTCCCGGATTATCGCCAACCTGAAAATAGGCGATTTCCGACCAGGCCTGATCCATATTCGGGATCAAATTACCTTCTGTTACCTGTTGATGATATAGATCATCCAGTATTTTGCATGATGGGCTGTTTACGGCTCTGCATATCTGGTATGCCTGTGGTATTCGGCTGAGAAAAAGCCCGGGGTGGTCACGCCAGGCATTGAGTGGCTCGAGTACCATGATAAGACCGGCAGGTTCACAGATTTCACAACACCATTTTAAATTTTCAATCACATTTGTGGTTTGATATTCCCATTCCAGGCCCGGGTCCAAGGCACCCGGGACAACTGTGCACCAGCGGGCATTTACCCTTTTGGCTACTTCCACAGCCTCCCGCATTCGTTTCTGCAGATTTGCCTTTATCGCGGAAGGGGGCCGTACAAAAGTCTGTGTACCAAATTCAGCATGCGCTACAAATACCCCCATTTTAAGATTTAAACGTGACATTTCCCGGGCGATCTTTTCCTGGTCATCAACCTGTCGGCTCATCATTCCGTTATCTTCGAAGGCACGAAATCCCTGGTCCGCAATAAATCTTAATTGATTTATCAGATCCTCACCGGCATGATGTTTAAACATGCCAAAATGTGGCGCGTACAAAAGTTTAAACGGCTTTTGCTCATCGGCCTTACCGGTTTCCGCTAAAATTGAGGTCAGGCCAAGTACGGCAAAGCCACTTAAGAACTGACGTCTTTGCATGGTCTATCTCCCTACCTATTTTCCTGAGGAATAACCCAGATATTCCGGTACGCAACAAGATCACCATGGTCCTGCAGCATTAATCCGCCCGGTTCATTTGTATGGTCATCAACCGAACCTCCCGTGATCCCGGATAATTCCAAATTTTCGTGGATCAAAACGCCATTATGCCTGACCGTGATTCGGGCATTTGAAATTTTTGTTTCGCCCGGACCGCACGTCGGTGCAGAGAACTGAATATCATAGGTTTGCCACTGAAGAGGGGGTGCACACATATTTACCCTCGGTCTGCTGACTTTATAGATACCACCGCACTCATTATCTTTTCCTTCCAGCCCATAACTATCCAAGACCTGGATCTCATAACGACCCTGAATGTATACACCACTGTTTCCTCTTTTCTGCTCCCGGGCTGGTGGCATATAGGGCAACCTGAATTCAACATGTATAAAAGCATCGTTAAACTTTTGGCGGGATATCAGATTACCACTACCGGGTTTGACCTGCATGGCACCGTCTTTCAAAGTCCAATTCGGGCTGTAATCGACTTTTTCGGGATCAATTGTCCGCCAGCTGATATCCACAGGTTCGGATTGCTCCGGGGCAAATGAATGGTCTAATAACGCTTCACCTTCGGTATTTTCTATCCTATAAGGTCCGGCAAGCTGCCAACGGGTCACGAAATTCAGTGTTTTTGCAGAAAAATATGGGTCATACTGATCCGGATTATCCGGATCTTCCGCATTTACCCCTTCAAGAGGACGGCCTTTGGCATCCCTAAGCCTGATATATGCCCCCCAGCCACCTTCTCCATTGTTAATTTTAACAAGAATGGTATTCCACCCGGTCTCCATTTGAATTATCACCTTATCCGAAGCGGGTGAGGCCCCACGGTTTACATTTTTGGCCAATACTTCTATACCATTCCACCAAATCTTTATTCCGTCATCGCTGCCCGCTTCAATCATTGCTTCCTGATTTGACTCAGATTTTATCCTTGTGCGTAAATAGGCAACCCGATTTTCCCCGCCTACAAATCGACTGAGATTGATATATCCAACCGGATCCCGGGGGTGTTCCCACTGGGTCATCGATTGTCCGGAAAAAAGCATTATGGCATCTTCCGGTGGGGGCTGATCTAGGGTTGGCGGTTTTCGGATTATTTTTCTGAGTAAAAATGTGCCTTTTGATGTTCCGGTCAAAGTTCCAGAAAATTGTTCACCTTCCAGATTACCCTGCCATCGGAGACCATCCCTTTCGCCAGCAAACTGTATGGATTTCCCGTCTCCCTTTCCTTCCATAACGATCAAATATGGATCGCGGGTATCAAACCTTGTTCCGATATTTGCCTGATATGTATAATCTTCATAACCAATTATCTGGACGGCTAATGAATCACCGGGACTGTTTTCAAATGATACATTGCCATGCCAGTCACCAACAAAGGGGTCCGCTGGAATCGCTTCTATATTTGCCGGAGTTTTTTCGCCACAACTGATAAAGAATACCACAAATGCAACCGGCAGCAGGTACCAGTCATATGCAAATTCACTTTTTGAGGTAAACACCGGATATTATCCTTTCGCAAAATTAAAGGAGAGGTCTGTTTAATGTACTAGTCTTCATGGGTGTTGTACAAAGAGTTTTTTAAAATTTTTTAGTCCCCACAACGCAGCTGCAGAGAATTAATCAAACCAGTCTGTACGCAGTCGGAACCGGTGGTGTGGCACCAGGATGCTGGCATAAAAATGAAGCCATTTCAGCAGCCTTTTCATGGCAGATCGTGTATGGCAATCCAGCGAGAGCCGCAGTAACCAAAGCCGCAGAGAATCCATCCCCGGCACCCACTGTATCCTCTATATCGGTTAATTTTGCATCCAGCCGGTGATCTGTCTCTCCGGTGATTAGCCGACTGCCATTCGCACCGAGGGTGAGCGCGATCACTTGCAGTCTATAACGATCACGGAAATTCTGCAAAAGATTGTCCTCTGAACCTGAAAAACCAAAAAGAGCAGAAATAATATCAAGTTCTTCATGATTCAGTTTTAACCAATTAGAACGTTTAAGCGATTGATCGATAATTTCCGCATTATAATATGATAATCTTAAATTGATATCGAGCAACCGAATTTTATCTGAAGGAACTTTCTCGATAAAGGTTTGAATCGTCTTCCGGGATATTTGATCCCGTTGCGCAAGGGTTCCAAAACACACCGCATCAAGTTCACCTGCTAATCTCAGAACCGGATCATTCAGTTGAATAAAATCCCACGCCACATTTTCCTTGATGAGGTAATCAGGTACACCTTTACCTGATAGGGTTACTTCGACACGGCCGGTTTCATGGTATGGATCTATTGCAATAAATTCAGTCGATAATCCCAGATTCTCAAGAATCTGCCTGATTTCGGCGCCAAACGGATCAGTGCCTGTCGCACTGACAGGATATGCTTCAGCGCCCAGCGCATGGGTGATATAACAAAAATTTGCCGGTGCCCCGCCCAGACGCTTACCCTCAGGAAAAATATCCCAGAGAATTTCACCAATTCCTGCCACTTTTGGCCGCAGGGCTTGAGTATTTTTATTCACGATTTAATCTCATGGCATATCTGCCCTGCAATTATTTGTGTTCCTCTTTTCCCTTTAAAATCCGTTCAACAGCAGTTTGCGCAGATGCCTGCAGGCCTGGATCACCTGAATTTATGATTATCGATCTGAGGATCGGAAGGGCTGAATTACTCCGCATTTCACCTAATAGTTCGATGCTGAATTTTTTAAGACCATAATTACCTTGTTGTAATTCTGAAATTAATCTTCTGTCAAGTTCGGGATCTGTCGGTATAGCAGCCTGCCATGCGCTGAAAGCTGCTTTACGTAACTGGTAATTAAATCGATCCTCGGTGTAAGGCCTGATCATTTCTATCATTGCAGGATTCGCAATATTTTTCAGGGACTGCATGGAAGCTGATTTTCAGCTCATCATACCATGAAATTTTATCGATGTATTCCGGTAATAACCCAACACAAACATCCGGATCGATTTTTGACAGACTAATCAAAACAGTAGCCTGCACATCGCGGTGCTTCTCCTTTGATAAGATCTGCTGTAGTTTTTCCGAGGCTATATCTGCCGGTCCTTGACTTAATCCGATAACCAATGCCTTGCGCACACGATAGTCGGGATCATTTGATGCCGTTTCTACTATGCTGTTTTTAGAGGGAAACGCGAGAAGACCGGACAGACTAGCTGCCTCCGCGCGAATATGCCATGAATTTTCTATGGTCAGCATTTCTCTGATGACTTCATAGGTCTGATACTCATTAGGATAACGGGTTACGAGACTACGGGCCGCCCGGATACGTCCGGCGGTTGAATCATGCAAACATTGATATATCCAGTCCTGAAGTGACTTCTCTTCACGGATATCCGCTACGAGGTCACCGGCACCATCAACACTGACCATCAAGGGAAAATCGGGGCAAGGAATCAATATTTCTTCATATTCACCAGATATGGTAATTGGATACTCAAATCGTTCCGTGCTTGTGACAATTGTTATTTTAGCCGGAAGCCGAAAAAGATCCTGCCCTTCTACCATCGACTGAACCTGCTTCACTTTAAGAAAGACCTGGTTAATATCGGCCAGATAATCGTATGAGACCTCAAGCACAGGATGTCCGCCGCCATAGATCCAATCAGCGAAGAACCAACTGAAATCCTTTCCGGTAGCCTGCCCGATTATTTGCTCTAGATCCCTGCTTACAACATTTTTGAATGAATAGGTGTCAACATAAACATCCAGCACCCGCTTAAAATCTTCATCTCCAAGAAAGGTGTGCAACATGTGAAGGACCAGGGCTCCTTTAAGATAGGTATGTTCATTGTTATACATGTCGTCCGGTACATTGAAACGATCATATTCGAGCGACCTGATTAGATGCGTTTTGCATACATAACTCAAATATTGATCAAGTGCGGAAAGACGATCAAAATCAAAATAGGTATCTCCATAATATTGCCGGTCCCACAGGAATTGCATATATGTAGCGAAACTTTCATTCAGCCAGATATACCTGAGATCCTTGCAGGTCAATAAATCACCGAACCACATATGGGCCAGTTCATGTGAAACCAGGCTTTCCGAAGTCCAGACCTGGTGATAGCTGTCAAATTCAGGAGAGGAACTTTCGGGTGCGGAGGAATCCCGGAGCGTTGCATATCGAAGACCGGTAACCGACGTATGTTCCATTCCGCCGATCGCATAACCGGGTATCACCACCTGATCATATTTTTCCCAGGGGTATTCAAAACCGGTGATCCCGGAAAAGAATGTATTCATGTCCGGTGTATTCCTAAAGGTATATTCCGCGAGCCTGCTGTTATCCGGCGGTACCCAATAAGACTGAGGCGGTTTTATATTATTGTCAGCAACCGGACCTGTTTCAAAATTACCCGCATAGATCACCACCAGATAGTTGGAATGAGGTTTTTCCTGCAGCCAATGAAAAGTTCCGGAAGGTGTATTTTTTATCAATCGGCCGTTTGAGATCACTTGGTTGGGAGGATCGACTTTAATAATCATTTCAGATGTAAATTTATCATCATTTTCATTATATATCGGCATCCAGTTTGCGTGCAATCCTCCTTCACCGTATGTAAAACAATATTTTTGATCCGGATTTGCCGGATTTATGGAAAAATACATTCCGTCCTGTGGGCTGGCCTGATAAGCTATGCAGATATGCAGACTGTCGTCCGGCGTATATTCACGGTTAAGATACAGGCGCAATTTGGTTTGACCCGGCGTGTATGCCAGTTCCAGATTTTGATTTCCTGACTTAAGATATGCCCCCTTTATATTAAGTTTTATGGCATCCAGATCAAAATTGGAAATTCGGTGTAACGGTTTAAGCGACAGGCATGCCTCTCCCGCAATTTTCTGCCCTTCAATATCCAGAGCCAGCGTTAATCGCAGGTGTGTGATGTCGATACTCCGTTCACGGCTAAAATGTACCGGTCCATCAGGTAGACGTTGCGCCACAGATATGCGGATCCAGACAAACAAAAATATGGCCAACAGCAGTAAACGCATGATTTTCCCCTTATGAAAAGGATTAACGTCGGATTATTAAAAATGCAAAATAAAGCAGGTAGATTATCAGAAAAATAATTGCTTCTCCGCGATCCAGTCGCCTGACGTGGCCCATAAACATGGTCAGAAAAAGTAGCACTGAGGCGACAATCAGGACCAGAATATCCACATTTAGTCTGTGGTGGAAAAGCAATTGGATGAATGATCGCACTTAGCGGCAGGACAAGAAAGATATTGAAGATGTTCGATCCGACAATATTGCCGATCGCTATGTCAGATTTCCCTTTATAGGCAGCAACCGCAGAGGTAAATAATTCCGGCAATGATGTACCGATGGCAATAATCGTTAATCCGATAACTTTTTCCGATACCTCCAATAGACGGGCTAAATCGACGGCATTATCCACGACAAGTTTACCACCACCGATTAATCCGGCCAATCCTATTGTGAGATAAATGCCAATCTTTCTCAAGGAAAGTGTTTTTATCTCTTCCTGACCGCGAAATTCGATACCGGAAATTGCGAAGGTATAGGTGATGAAAATTAAGAAGAACAACAGAAAAAGCAGGCCATCACCCCTTGAGATTTCACTCGTTTGACTACCGAAAAGAATGTCATTACAAGCGATAAACAAGGCGACCGCAGCAAGCAGGGAAAACGGTATCTCACGCCAGACGGTGTTTTTTTCGGTCAGAATCGGTTTGATCAGTGCGGACACACCAAGGATCAAAAGGATGTTGATGATATTTGATCCGATTATATTGCCCATGGTTATATCGGTTTTATTCTGAATGCTTGCCAGAACGTTGACGATCAGTTCCGGGGCTGAAGTCCCAAAGGAAACAACGGTCAATCCGATAACAATTTCTGATACGGAAAATCTCACAGCGAGCGCGGCAGAGCCTTCAACCAGAAAATCAGCTCCTTTAATCAGGAAAAAAAATCCAAGAGCGATCAGACCAAGATCAATTAAAATTTCCATTTATATTCTGCGTCTTTCGTTAGTATCACAATATTCAAAACAGGTTCTTAATTTTCGATCAAAAAAACGAACGATCTTTTTGCTGCCGACCTAATTGGGTGTCTGTAACAGCAGATCGCCCATCCGGTATTCCAGTGTTACGATATCATTTATGGAATCCTTGATCATTTTTCGGTAGTCTGTAAAAATTTCATCTTCCAGCCGGTCCAGTTCTTTGGACTGGGAGGAGACATCCGGGTGCTGACTGATCAGGGAACAGCAATCCTTATAAGGTTCAATCGAAATGTCATATGTTTCTATTTTGCGCGCAAGATTAATGATCTCCAGTTTCTCATAAGAGATCAGAGGTTGCAGTATCGGTCGGTTTACAACTGAAACAGTGGAGGCAATATTCCATATCGTCTGAGAGGCCACCTGCGATAAATTATCCCCTGTTACCAATGCTTTGGCTTTTGACCGCCATGATATTTTTTCTGCTACCCGTGCCATAAATCGTCTGAAGAGCACCAGTTCAAACCTGATATGCCGGTTCGGGAGTGCCAATTGAAAATAGGTATATGGAATCATATATAATCTGGAATAAAGCGTATAACGGCTAAGGTGAGCCACCAACCGGGATATTTTTTCTGTACGGGCTTGATCTGGTGTGAGATGACTTGCGGCAAAATGAATAAAATCTACTTTGCAGCCCCTTTTTGCAATCAGATAAGCAGCCACAGGTGAATCGATACCCCCGGAGAGGAGTGTTAACACCCGGCCGGCACTCCCGACAGGCAGCCCCTGAAGGCCCGGAAATTTATCACAATAAATATAAATCTCACGGGGCTGGATTTCTGCATAGAATGTATAATCGGGTTGATTCAACCTGACCGTTTTGAAAGCGGTTTTTTCCTTGATCAGGGCACCCAGATCCCTTTCCAGATCAATGGATTTTGCAGGAAAACGCTTATCCGACCGGCGGACACGAACACAGTAAGTTTTTTTCGGATCTGCCTTTTCAGTTGCAAGATGAACAATCGTTTCGTTCAGAAATTGTATGATCTCAGCGCGGCGCGTATCTGCAGGTACCGCATATTTTATACGAATCGCCTTTGCATACCAGATGATCCCAAAGACATTCTGTATAAGCTCTAATACTTTCTCCTGCTCGGAGGGCATGACTTTCTCAAGATCGACCGACAAATACCCCCTCGCCTGAGAAACAGGGGCGCGGTAGCCATGATATTTTAGTGTTTGGTGGATGTTCCGCTGAAGCATTCGTCTGAATTGAAGTTGAATTTTACGTTTGAGCCCAACCTCTCCATAATGAATTAATATATGTTCTTGCGGAGATAAGATCATTGGACTCTTCAGGAATTGATGTAAACGCGGGCCATTGTTTCAAAAATGGTACGGAGATCGGAATATTTTGCTTTCCAATCCAATAACTTGTAAGCCTGTTCGGAACTGGCTACCAACTCCGGGGAATCTCCCTCCCGACGGCCAACGACTTCAAAAGGAATCTTTCGACCGGTAACTTCTCCAGCGATCCTGATCATATCAAAAACCGAATTCCCGTCCCCTGTACCCAGATTGACCAGGATACTTTTATCATGTTCTGACAGATAACGCATGGCCTTCAAATGCGCATCGGCAAGATCACTCACATGAATATAATCACGGATACATGTTCCATCAGGTGTGTCATAATCGGCACCGAATACCTGCATACCACTGCGAATTCCGGCCGCCACTTCCATTACCACCGGTGTGAGATTCGCCGGATTTCTCTCTTTCCCGTTAATTTTTCCATTGACATCATATCCTGTCGCATTAAAGTATCTGAGCGCCGCGTACCTTATACCCTTCAAACGGTCGTACCACTCCAGATTCTGTTCAATGGCAAGTTTGCTATACCCATAATAATTACCCGGACGTGCCGGATGAACTTCGTCGATCGGCAAATATACAGGATCCCCGTATACGGCGGCAGAGGATGAAAAAACAAAATAATGTACGTTTTGTGCGACCATATGGTTCAATAGATTAATGGTTCCGCAAATATTATTATGTGCATACTTTCCCGGCTCGGTCATGGATTCGCCAGCCGCCTTCCAGGCCGCAAAATGGAACACGACATCTATCTGATGCGAAAACGCTTTTTTCAAGTCATCAGCAGAAAGGATATCGCCCTCAATAAACTGTGCACGTTTGTCAATGTTTTCTTGACAACCGAGAGACATATTATCGATAATAATGACGTCGTGGCCCTCATCAACCAACATATGAGCCACATGGCTTCCAATGTATCCCGCACCGCCGGTCACGAGAATTCTGCCCTGCATCTATTTTCTCACGTTTTTTATGCTCCAATTTAGGGGCACACGATCATACCATGCAAATAACATTGCAAAGGTTGATGGAAAATCGCGATATAAGATATACACCGAGGAAAATGTACCGATACGCAGAACAACAGCAGACCGTTTTTGATCTGCTCCCTGTATTTAAAATCAGAAAATTAATAAGGTTTTACTGGCCTCAACACCCTTTAAAATTGAAATTTTATCGCGACACCTCCATGATCGGAAGGCCACATACCTGACACCGTACGGTCGCGCAATTCGTCACCCAGTACAAATCCGGGTCCCCAGGTCGGAGTGGTAACTGATTTGAGGAAAACAAAATCGATCCTGATGGCGAATGCGGGCGTTGCATTGCGCAGGTCCGCCTGATGCCCGAACGTATATCCGTTGGTATTATAAGTCAACGTATTGTGATCCCAGGTATCCGTATATCCCTGACCCAGGAAATATTGATAGGTGGAATTGCCCGGTGCTGCGGTATTAAAATCACCGACGGCGATGACCGGCAGTGTCTCACCAGCAAAATCTGCCGCAAGTTCTGCCGCCTGGGCCAACCTGATCTCATCGATATCAAATGCTTCCAGATGGGTATTCACAAACCGGTAACTATTCGATCCGATTTTGGCCGTTATGGCCGCATAACCGCGATCGATATATATATCAAAAGTGGTATCCACCGGTAGATTTACGACATAATTTTTAGATATGGGGTCAGAGAATTCAACATCATCACGAACGAGAATTACATCATGATCCACCAGTCTTATATCGTCATAACTTGTCAGGCCGGTAGCCATGGGCAGTTCCACATCGGCATTTTTTACCCAGGCCGCAATCTTATAGTTTAGACCTTTAGCCTCAATTGCATTCATGAGAATGGTAAAATAGTTAAGGATCGTGTCACTTGCTGCCACCGAATTGGGATTCAAAAAATCACCGGGTGTCTGGCGCATGATCTTTGCCATTTCCTGTAATCCAATCAGATGCGGTCTGGTCTTTTCGATCTCTGCGGCGAGGGTATTGGCCCGCTCTACAAAATTAGTATTCTGGAGCGTTTGGAAGGCAGCCGCAACCAGCAGGGGAATATCGGTTATGTTTTCTGCCTCAAGGACGACATCGACGTCGGTTCCGACATACACATTGCGTGTCATCACTTTTACCACCCCCGGTGCCTCATCATCGCGGAATTCCTCCAGCAAAGCCTCCTCACCATTCGGGTCCGGATCCCCGGCAGAAACCGGATCACTGTCTTTCTGACAGGCGTTAAAAAATCCAGCGATCACCAATAGAATTACTAGATAACCGAGACGCATAACTTGGTCTCCTTCTTTTTATACTTATATTTTGAAAAAGTTTAAAGGTATACAAATATTGAGCAACGGACAATTATAATATTCAATCGATCTTATTTTTTGACTGAATAGTATTTTGGCAATGCACTACTCATGCCATAATCAGCCCAGTAACCATAAACTTCAAACGCATTGATTTGCTGAGGATTTCCGGAGGCATCGATGGTGATCTCCGGGTAGTTTAAGCGGATCCATGATATTTTGTCATAATTGTGGATGATGCAAAGATAGGTTTTAAAAAGAAGAATATACTCATTCTCTTTCGAACCGTCTTTTACGAGATCTTCATACGGCATAACCGTATGCAATGATTCACGCTGCGAACTCCGATCTCCCGGATACTGAACCTCATATACGGTAAATCCTTCTTCTTCCAGGTTGTGGTTAATCAAGCCGTTTAGAAAATGATCCCGGGAACCAAGGTATGCCTCCAGACGATTGGTATTCCACAATTCCTGTTGTACAGGATCATTGCTTTCCATTTCAGTAAATGCCGTTTTCACCGACCACTCCCAGCGGTTCAAATTACGGTCAACATTAAAATCCATAAGGATGGTCTTTATATTAAATCCGAGAGCATTATTTTCTATTTCAAGTGGAATGTAGGTATAGGCAGACATTATCTGAGAAGATGGCGTCTTAAATTCAAGTACTTCCGCATTTTTTATTACACATTTATCAGAAAAATCCGATCGCCCCAGGAAGTATTTTTTAAACAGTTCCAGATTATCCAACCAATCTTTCGGTATTTCCCCTAAAACTTCGGTCGATTCTGTCTCATAAATCAACGGTCTGAGCAAAAAATTATATTTCAGGTCTCCTTCATCTTTAACCAGAATCATTTTCGACTCATATTGATATCCCACAATCGAGACGACCAGTTCATGAATACCTGCAGGTACAGAGATTATATTATAATAACCATCTGAATCGGTCGCGGAGCCCCAGGTCGTGTTTGAGATATATACATTAGCTGCCATGATTGGTTCCTTGGTCGTCTGATCCACAACCACACCCGAGATTGAATTTTTAACCATCGGACGTGTTTGAGCCACAACCGGATTAAAAATAAAAGCTGCAAGCGTCAATCCCGCGCAACAAATTTTAATCAGGTTTTTATACAACCTTCTGCTCCTGTATTTTGAGCTGGGATATTCGAACATCCTGAAAAACAACCTCCATAATAACATAATTTAGCTATGCTCGTAAAAGCATCTGGCAATAGGCAGAAGTCATCAACTCTGCTGAAATATACGGGAAAAACATGGTTTTGTTAATAAAAATATTACGCAAGAGCGATAACGAATATGTGTAGACAGGACGATTAATTTTGCTGTTTAATATGATCTGTTTACATGATGTAAATATATGTATATTTTATATATTTACGATTGATTTTCCCAACAGGGATTAACATATAGATCTATACTTAAACACGATTAAATCTCACGCATCTAATCCGCAGCACAAAATGGTAGTAGTTATCTACAACTCCCAAACCTATTCATAGCGCAGGCATTCAATTGGATTCAGTTTCGCGGCTTTTAGTGCAGGCCAGATGCCGAAGGCCAATCCTACACCCGTGCAGAAAAGCAGACCTATGCCGGCCCAGTTCATCGGAATTGAAATATCGAATCCGGTAAAAAAGACTGACCAGATTTCCAAGACCGAAACCAATCAGTACACCAATTATCCCGCCAAAATTTGACAATAATATCGCTTCGAACAGAAATTGCAGCATGATACTGCGGCGTTTTGCACCGATCGATTTACGGATTCCAATTTCTCGTGTCCGTTCTGTGACGGCAACCAGCATAATATTCATAATTCCGATACCCGCTACAACCAACGCAATGATACCAATGACAAAAGCACCGGTTTTAACGCTGGCTGTTGTCGTATTAAAGGCTTTGATCTGGCTGTCATTGGTAAAAATTGTAAAATCGTCTTCCTCGTTTGGTTGCAGGCCGCGCTCCTGACGCATTACCGCCCGCGTTTCGGCAATCGCGTCCTCGAGCACATCCGGTGATATAGCACGAACAGTTATATTTACGGAGCGTTCACGACCAAAATTATCCCGTTCGCCAAATTCGCGCTGGAAAACCGTAACCGGCATCAGAACATAATTGTCATAATTTCCACCCAAAGCCGATTTTTTTTCGGCAAATACCCCGACAACGATAAATTTCTTGCCATCCACCTTCACCGTCTTATTCAGCGGATCGGTCCAGGGAAAAAGCTCGAGTTGATACAGCATGTCCGAGAACAACAAAATGGCGTCCGATCTTCACATCTTCATTTGATAGATTCCGTCCGTGACCAATATAGTGCGTATTATTTGGCGCATATTCGGGTGTCCCACCGCAGACGGTAATATTTGCATTTGTGGTGATCTGCCTGTATTTGAGAATATGACCAAAACTCCATAACTCCGATCCCACAAGATCTACCGTGGATACTCTTTCCCTTATGGCATTGGCATTCTCCACGGTGGTTGGTCTGCGCCGCATAATTTTGCGCTGTTCCTCTTCACTGATCGGTCCGCCTGCCGCCCACTTCTGCACCTGAAATACCGTGGAACCCAGGATTGTGAGTTCTCCTTCAATGGTGCTCTGAATAACCGAAATACCGGTCATGACGCCAATTATGGAAGCAACTCCGGCAACAATACCGACAAGTGTCAGTAATGAACGGAGTTTGTGCGCCGTTATCGCCGATAGCGACATGCGAAAAATTTCCGAGAAAAACATCTTTTTTTACTCCTTACTCATAACGCAATGAGGAAATGGGATCCATGCGGGACGCACGATAAGCCGGAATAAAACCGGCAAGTATGCCCGTGAGCATGGATATCAATAGCGCAATGACGACGATCGGCAATGACACCGAAGCCGGTAGAATGTAGGCATCGATCAGGGCAGCAACACCAAAAGATAAGGCTACACCCATCACGCCGCCAATCAGACAGATGGTGCATGATTCAAGAAGAAACTGGGTCAGAATCGATCTTCGTCTGGCGCCAATGGCTTTACGGATGCCTATTTCCCGCGTACGTTCTGTTACCGAGACAAACATGATGTTCATGACACCTATTCCGCCAACAAACAGCGATATCCCGGTAATAACCAATCCGATTAACATGACCACGCCCATTATGTTATTGTAGGCATCGATCAGCGTATCCATTGTATTGATGGCAAAATTATCCTCTTCCACCGGACGCAATTTGCGAATTTTTCGCATCTCTCCGATGATGTCGTATTTAAAATCATCCATTTTTTCCTGGTCAGGTGCTTTAACCGAGATGGTATAATTTCGGTTTTGCCCGCCGTAAAATTTCTGAAAAGTAGTGATCGGAAGAAAGATTTGGTTATCAAAGTTAGGGCCCCCAAAAAAACTGGCACTGCCCCTTTTTTCCATGATCCCGACGACAAGAAAATCAAACCAGCCGATGCGTATCTGTTTATTGATCGGGTCGACGTTTTTAAATAGGCGTTCTCTTCAGCTCGTATCCAATCACGCACACACGTTTGCGAAACTGGACATCAGACGGGAGCAAAAACCGGCCATACTCCGGCAAACCATCGGTGACAACCGTATATTTATCGGTAGTACCTAAGACATTTACAGATTCCAGCACATTGGATCGATATCGAACATTCTTTTGTGTGCCGGTTACCGGATTTACCGCTTCTGCTTCGGCTAAGCGTGTTCGAAGTTTGTCACTGTCTTTTAGTGTAAGATTTGGCCGGTTGCGCAATTCAAAAAAATTGCCGGTGACAATCCACGGGAATTTGGTTACATATAATACATCGGAGCCGATTGCTGAGATACTCTCACGGAAATTATTGGCCAGACCATTTGCTGCCGTCATTGTGGTCGAAACAGCAACAATTCCAATGATGATCCCCAGTGTCGTCAGTATACCACGTGTCTTATTTGCACGGATGGCATTTAACGCAATCCAAAGCGCTTCAATTTTTTCCTGTATGACACTCACAGAATGTTTTCCTTTTGCTGATGGTCAGATTATCTTACAGCGTCACTGATTTCCTTCGACTCCTCAACCGTTATGCGTGAATTGTTCTGCAATAACTGACTGATAGCCCGATAGTTACCGGTTACGATCTCGTCACCCTCCGCGAGACCTTCCATGATTTCTATATGGGTCTCACTCTGGATACCGGTAATGACTTGCCGCGCATTCACAGTGCCGTTATTAACCACAAATACAACCTGTACAAATCCGTCTTTATCCGGTGTGTAGTTCTGAGTTTTTGTTGAATCCGCCCCACTAACACCTCCCAGCCTGCTCTGGTGTCCGAACGGCAACACTTTGAATCGGAACCACCAATGCACTTTCTCTGATTTCCGTGACAATATCCGAGCTCGCTGTCATACCGGGTCTTAATAGTGATCCGGGATTATCGATGGCAATTTTAACTTCAAATTCCGTTTTCTGATCAGCGGTACCTGACGCGGTTACTTTCGCACTATTGGCAATTTCGCTGACCGTACCTTTAAAAATTTTTCCGGAAAGTGCATCCACCTCAATGGTTGCGCTATCGTCCAGCTGTATCGAAACGATATCATTCTCATCCACATCGACCTGTGCTTCCATTCCCGTCAGATTGGAGATGATCATGATCACGTCTTCCTGGAATTGCGATCCCAGAGCAATTTCCCCCACTTCCTTGTTAAGCTGACTGATCGTGCCTGCCATTGGTGCGTGAATCGTGGTTTTAGACAGGTCATCCTTTGCCTGTTTCAGTGCGGCACGTGCTCTGTCGACCTGTTCGAGTGCCGACTGATAGCGCGCTTTCTCGACAGCAAATGCTGCCACCGCCTGATCCATGGCGGCCTGCGACTCAAGATTCTGTAGAAACAACTCATTTACCCGGTTATAATCCTTCTCAGATTTAATCATATTTTGGCGTACAAGATTTGCATCGGCTTCGGTAGCCCGGAGATTTGCTTCGGCACTTTCGACCGAGGCCATAAAACGTTCACGGTCCACTGAACCAGAAAATGGCCTTTTTCCACCCAATCCCCTTCCTTCACATCCAGGCGTTTAATTTTTGCGGCCACATCTGCACTGATTTTCACCTGAGTCTGAGGCTGTATTTGACCGGTGGCCGTCACCGTTTCAACAATTTTTTGACGGCTTACCTCAGCGGTGCGCACCGGAATGGCTTCTTCCTCATTCCCATTCATTGAAAATACAATGACTAATATGACACAAATGGCGACAATACTGCCAATAATAATTATTCTTTTTCTGGTCATCTCCATAACCTCCCGGATATTATAATGTAATTTTTATCTTTACCAATCAGATATCTGTGTTACGTGAAAATTGTATAAATGTTACCGGCCTTTTTGAGAATTCTTTTGTTCTCTTGAGAGGATTAGGCTGCAGCTGAGCTAAGCAGAAAAAAAATACCAGGACAAAAAGTATATAATTTGGGCCGAAATATCTTTATATTGAATCAAATCTTATACCTGATAAAATTTTGAAAGCAATATGGCTATTCTGTCAAAGTCAAAACAGCTGAACAAGGAATTAACGCTCTTTAATATCTATACAATTGCCACAGGTGCAACCATTGCTTCCGGCTTCTTTCTCCTGCCTGGATTGGCTTACGCACAGGCAGGTTCCGCAATGATGTTAAGTTATTTTATCGCTGCTATTCCGGTTATACCGGCATTATTCAGTACGGCCGAACTCTCCACAGCCATGCCGCGGGCCGGCGGCGTATATTTCTTTCTGGACCGTAGTATGGGACCCATGATGGGTACAATAGGCGGGCTCGGAACCTGGCTGGCATTGGTTTTAAAAACGTCCTTTGCGCTCGTTGGTATCGGCGCTTATATGAGTCTATATCTTCCCAATGTTGAAATGCTGCCGGTTTCCATTGGGTTTGCATTATTTTTTGGTATAATAAATCTTTTCGGGGCTAAACGATCGGGTTTTTTCCAGATCATCCTCGTGATCAGTCTGCTTATACTCCTGAGTATTTTCACCGGTACCGGTTTTACAAAAATAAACTACCATTATTTTTCCGGTTTTTATGACCAGGATATCAGAAGTGTGTTTTCAACTGCCGGATTGGTATATGTGAGTTATGTAGGTTTATCCAAAATCGCAAGCGTTTCTGAAGAAGTAAAAAATCCTGAAAAAAATATACCAAAGGCCATGTTTCTTGCGCTTGGAACAGCAATCATTGTCTATGGCCTGGGCACTTTTATTATTATCGGATTGGTTCCCGGTGAATTATTGAAAAATGATCTCACGCCTGTAGCTACCGCGGCAGAAATTTCAATCGGTCGTCACGGAGCTCTTCTGATGACAATAGCCGCCGTATTTGCCTTTTTCTCTGTGGCCAATGCCGGCATATTGAGTCTGTTCAAGGTATCCGCTCGCTATGAGCCGTGATCATCTGATGCCCCGATTTCTGAGAAAGTTGAACAAGAATAAAACACCCATTAATTCTATCATTATAACAATTGTCATCGTTGTTCTTGTTCTGGTATTTTTTGACCCGGCCAGAATCGCCAAACTTGCCGGTGCTTTTCAATTGCTTCTTTTTGCTCTGATTTCTTTGGCTGTAATTGTCATGCGCGAAAGCCGGCTTGTATCTTATGATCCTGGTTTTAAGTCGCCTTTATACCCCTGGATGCAGATTTTTGGAATAATTGCCCCCTGCTGGCTGATTTTTGAGATGGGGTGGATACCAGCCCTTTTTACCATCAGCCTGACCGTACTGGGAATCCTCTGGTATTTTTATTATTCGCGTGGAAAAGTGGCTCGTGATGGTGCGATCTATCATATTTTTGCCAGATTAGGTGAACGCAGATACGAAGGCCTGGACACCGAATTGCGCGGAATTCTTAAAGAAAAAGGACTGCGTGATCAGGATCCTTTCGATGCAGTCGTGGCCAGTGCCGCGTTTATTGATGTTCAAAGAGAAAGTACATTTGATGAAATCGTTTCACTCGCCTCAGAAAGGCTTTCCCAAATTTTTAAGGTTGAATCCCGTGTGCTTAAAAAAACATTTTTAGAAGGAACCCAGATCGGTGCCACACCGGTATCGCACGGAGCAGCGCTCCCCCACCTGCGGCTGCCCAGGATTGACCATGCTGAAATGGTCATGATCAGGACAAAGGTGGGAGTGAGGGTTAATATCGATGAACATTTCGTTACACCGGAAGAGTTGAATGAACCGATTCACGCCTTCTTTTTTCTGGTAAGCCCCGAGGAAAATCCTGGACAACATCTTCGAATTCTGGCTCAGATTGCCAGTCATGTAGACGACGACACTTTTTTAAAACTGTGGCTTTCATTGGATAGTGAACAGGATCTGAAAGAATTGCTATTACGGGAGGATCGATATATCTCTCTAACCTTGCAACCGGAATCAAAGACAGCATCTCTGATCGCCATACAAATTCAGGAAATTGATCTGCCGTATGGGAGCCTGATTGCTCTGATACACCGTAATGGCGAACTCATCGTACCGAGCGGTACCACAATTCTGGAACCGTATGATCGTTTGACGATCATCGGATATCCGGAGGGAATTAAAATGCTTTATGAACAATATGGACATATGCTCTGATTGAAATTATAAACCGAACATTCCTTCAGCACTACCAACCGTATCGATTTCTAGCAGTTTGTATGTGTGCCAGATGATGCCTCCCATGCCATTCATATAGTGCAAGCGTTTCATGTAATGTCCACACACCGGTTTCGGGATGGATAAATTTGCGCTCAAAATCACTCACAGCAAGGCCAGAGAGCAACGCCGCCCATCGTTCGTGTAAACTCTCCAGCAAATTAACCGAGACCATGACCGGCGCATTAAAATTTTCTGATGTCTCTGCCCACGCATCCTGTATATACGCTTTTATTTCTGGCTGTTCCTCGGTCAGGGTCCACTTAAAACGAATATAGCAGTTTAGATGACTGTCGGCGATATGATGAACCAACTGACGTATCTTCCAGCCCCCTTCACGATAGGGTGTATCCAACTGAATATCAGAGAGACCGGATATCTGGTCCCGGAGATTTTTCGGCAATAGGCGTATACTTTCAATCAACCGGGCTCTTTCTTGCGGATCTGTTACCGGGTGGCGTTGGAAAGGACCGATTGGATACCGGCTGTCTTGCATATTAAATATCTCCTGTGGTTTAGTGAATGGGATCTCAAAAATCTGAACACATAAACAACATACTGCCGTTTTCAATTAAAACCGAAATCACAATTACCAATTTTAAATGTTTTTCAATTGCCCCTCTCCACATATTGATTTGTAAATTTTATCTGGGAACTTATATTAGATTTGGTTTTTATTTTTCGGTATTTCTAATCCGTTTCTCCGGTTATACCAAATTCTCTGGCCGCCCATTCTTGTAGCGCTTTTACCTCATCCTCAGATAGTCGGGTTCCTGTATGCATGATCGTATAGATGGGAAGCGGCATATCCCCCTTTTCAGTTTCTTCAAGCAGTTCCGAGATCAGGTTCCGTTGTTTCTCTGAAGAAATATTTTGCCATATTGAGAAATTCAGATGCTCTCTACCTTCTGCGACATCGTGGGCTACCAGAAAAGAAACAGGAGCAATATGCGCATACCAAGGCCAATCCGTTTGATTTGAATGACAGTCGTAGCAGCTCCGTTTTAGTATACTTGCTATTTCTGGTTCTGCATTTATCTCACCGGTTACCGGCGGATTGGTTTTTTCAACCGGGATAAATTGAATGATGATCAATATCGCTGCGATAGCCAGGAGTGTTTTCTTTAGTAATGTATTCATTATTTTTCCCTTATTTATACTCGCTAGTGTAAAAAATAACCACAGAGCACACAGAGTAACTATTTGACAATTATTGACTTAAATAAGTTTATTCTTTTCTCTCCCCTGTGTACTTGCAAATTTTTATATTCAATTTTTCAATATCATCGGTCTTTCACTTCGTTAAATAATCTGGAATCACTCATATCGATTCTTCTCAATTACCTTTTCTCAAATAAACAAGAAATCAGCAAATAAACCAAGGATCAGATCCCGCTGTTTTTCTATGCTATAAATAACCATTATACTAATTCTAAATTTATGATACATATTTTTAGAATTCACTGATAGTTTCTCCGTGTACCCTGTGGCTTTGTCCTACTATCCTTTTTTCATATAATTTTTGACGCTACCATATACTCAATATTATCAAAGTGGAGGATTATTTCTTTTTAATTACCTAATATTCAGCCTTAAATTACATGCGGCTTTTTTGCCAGGCTAAATGAATGTTGACAATACAGGCTCATTTTAAAAGAAGTTAGGACTTTCAATTAGTTCGGATTATCAAACCGGTCACCGTTTTTTTAGAAAATAATCAGGGGCATCATCCAAGGCATCGCGTATTTCAGCGCGTACTTTTGACCAGAATTTGTTGCGCAGATTATAACAAACCATTTCCCATTCATCATCAGTCAGCGTTCGCTTGAAATAAAACTCCACTTCCTCTTTATCGAGGATATCATTTAGATCAAATGAATCACTCATTATCTCTCCTTAAAGCCAATTATTCCCACCATTGCCAAATGGCACTAATAAAAAGTATGCCCAAACCGGACAGCAGGTTGAACAAGACGAGCTGTGTAAAAGGCCAGGCTTGCAACCCAATGGGCATTTATTTTCTGCTTTTCCATAATTTCCCCGACCAGAGTCATATGCAAAATATTTTCTTCGCCATGAGGGGCATCTTTCAAAAATGAGGTAAGATCCTGACCGGCATAGTGACGAAAAAAATGTTCCCCGTTACTCCAGTACCGGCTTGGGGTTACATTATAAATTTTGCCCATATATCCGATATATGCAGGCCGGTTGTAACGACCATCAAAAAGACGAAGATCCTTAATCGTTATCGCTTTCCCAATGTGACGATCAGCGGCGGGGGCCGCCTTTTTGCGTAAATGTGGAATAATAAATCCATATAAAATCGCAGATAATACAATCATCAGCAGATACAGCCCGATCTTCAGGATTAGTAGTCTGCTGGACCAAAAATCAACCAGGTTTTCAAACGCCGGATAGCGTTGGAACATCAAATACGTTCCGGTCAAACCGATCAGAATTATGGTGATGAGCACATACCGGATCTCATTCTTGACCGGCCCTCTCAGTGCATAAGGTGTCTTTGCCAGCAATAAAATATACAACATCGAACCTATCCAGAAAACACCGGCAAGCATATGTAAAAAACCGATGGAGATCCGCAGCCAGGGTTGATACATACTTTTTGCAGGGCCTATCGCATCCTCCCGTAATATCCGGTTGAGGTAAAATTGACCATCCAGATTTAATTTGCCACCGCCTGCGCTATTTTCATGACAGGCAATACAGTTTTTACCTGAATCGCGAGCATATTCCTCAGTGGCATTCAGGGCGACCACATAAAGACATGATAAGGCCAGTAGACTATAAATAACAGGGACATAATTTCTATTAATGCGCATGACGGGTTAATATAGTGAACAAAATTATTTTCCGCCACGAAAGTCCGCGTAACATTAACTATATTTGAAAAAATAATAATATTATTCTATCTTGTTAAAATATCAAGTAAATCACATCCACAATTCAGTGATAGGAGGTCATATTGCGCGCGGAACTTTATTCCTGGGGAGCTGCTGAAGAAGTAACCGGATCAAAACATTTTCTAAAATTTCACGATCAACTGATCCAGGTTGATTGCGGTGCATTTCAGGGGCATCGTGAAGAATCGGAGCGAAAAAACAGAGCATGGCCGTTCAATGCCGCAGAAGTCGATGCCCTGATTCTCAGTCATGCACACTATGATCATTCCGGACTCATCCCCTTGATGACAAAAAAGGAATTTAGCGGGAATATTTATACTACGCCCGCCAGTCGCGATCTGGCCAGTCTGATCATGATGGACTCTGCCCATATTCAGGCAAAAGATCTTGAATTCCTAAAGAAACGGGCTCGAAAGAAAGGTGAGATCTTTAATAAGGAGCCTCTATACAAAGAAGAAGATGTCACACAAAGTCTCGACCAGTTTATTACCGTTTCCTATGACCGACCCATATTTGTGACTGAAAATATTAAGGTTCGGTTTATCGATGCCGGGCATATTCTTGGCGCTGCGATACCCGTTGTAACCGTGACCAAGAATGGTCAGGAAATCGTCATCGGATTGGGAGGCGATCTTGGCAGGAAAGGACTACCGATTCTGCGTGACCCGCAACCTCTGCCTGATCTGGATTATCTGGTGATTGAGAGTACATACGGGCATCGCAGACATGATCCGATATCAGCAGCGACCGAAAAACTCGCCGAGGTTATTAACCGAACAGTTAACCGTGGCGGTAAAATCATCATCCCGGCTTTTGCGATCGAACGAACTCAGGAATTGATCTATTTTCTTCATCTGCTGAATGATGAAGGAAAAATTCCAAAGCTTCGGATTTATGTCGATAGTCCGATGGCCATAAATGCGACAGCTATATTCAAAATTCATCAGGAATGTTATGATGAAGAGACACGCCAGGCATTTCTTGATCACCACAAAAACCCATTTGGATTTAATGAATTGCACTATATAAGCAATGTAGCAGAAAGCAAAGAATTAAATAGCCTGCAGGAACCCGCAATAATTATATCCGCATCTGGTATGTGTGAAGCAGGCCGAATCCTCCATCATCTGGCTAATAACATTGATAATCCGAGCAATACAATTGTTATTGTCGGTTTTATGGCCCAGAACACTTTGGGAAGGCGAATTAAGGAGCAGCAGGAACAGGTAAAGATATTTGGGGATATGTACAATCTTCGGGCAGAAGTCGTAACGCTAAACACCTTCAGTGCGCATGCCGATGAACTGGATATTCTCGATACGGTTCAGCAACTTAATTTTGAAAGGCTCAAAGAGATCTTTTTGGTGCATGGTGAACCGGACGCACAGACTGCTCTCTCTGAAAAATTGCGCTCAAATGGTTTTAAGACGACAATTGTACGTTATAAGGAAACATATACACTACAGGTATAACGATTCAGGCCAAAGCGCTTTCAGTCCCGGAATCGCGAACGAATAAGCACGATGACTTGGTTAATTCAGGCGCTTTACGGATAAAATCATAGGGAGTCGTTTCACCCAGACCAAAAATATTGATATCGGCTCCGGGTGCGGATGACAAATTTTTCTCAAACGGCCCAACGAGGACATGAAATTCAGTCTCCGACGGCAACCGTGCACGGTCACTCAGTTTTTCAAGGAATGTAAACAATTTACGTTTATTTTCAGCCTGTTCTGTGGCGGTAACCAGATTCAGACTTGCCCACCCCAGTTCATCTGCAACTGTAGCGCGATTAACATGCCCAGATGCCAATTCGGACTTTTATCCCTCAACCAGAGATTAATATCGCGCTGCATCCCAAACGCTGTACGTGGATGCTGCCGGAGAATCACCGACCCCATATCGTGGGTCGCGGCGTAGGTTACCAGTTCCTCAATAACGGATTCTTTTTTCTTGTCTTTCCCCAAAGTCAGAAAAAGCGTATTGGGCCGGAAAGATCCCCCTTGCAATGTCTGGATCACCAACTTTGCGCCATGCAAAAAATCCTGATCTTCGATTACCGTTGAGTTTACCAGTATACCCTGTTTATCCAGCGGATCAATAAGATCTGTCAGATCTTTCCTGAATTCAGCCACTTTGTCATCATGAACGGTGAAAGCGAATATACTGCCAAGGGGATAGGTGATATTGCGTATAAAATGTAAGGAACCTGACCAGATTTTGGGATCATCGATGGGAATCAACAAATCCGGTTTCCAGGATACCTGGTGGCGGGGAAATCTGGCGGCAATACGCGAGGCTTTTTCAGCAAGCACTAAAAACATTCCGCCGCGGATATCGCCTGATTCTGTTCTCAACCCCATCCTGCCGAGCCAGATATAAATGATGATAATAATTATAATTGCAATGATGCTAAAAATTGGGTTGATCAGAACCATGATGAATATACTACCGGCTGCGCCAATAAATGAGACAAAGCGCGGAATCCTGAAAGACGGTCTGAAGCTGATAATATGCATACTTTGCTGGATAAAAACCACAATATTAAGCATACCATAGGTGATCAGGAAAAACATGGTGATCAGGGCAGCTAATGCATCCAGATTACCTAGAATCAGGGCGATCGCAATTATACTTCCGGTGAACAAAATGGCATTACGGGGCTCACCACTCTCGGTCTTTTCGGCAAAAAACGTACTGTAGGGGACTGTTTTCTGCTCGGCTAATGCCTGCAATATTCTCGGTGCACCAACCATGCTGCCCAGAGCCGATGAAAAAGTGGCCGCGAGAATACCCATTACCACCAGTGGACCCCAGATGGCAAAATCAACCATCACCATTTGGTTTGTACGTAATTCTTCATATGGGATAAATTTTGCAGCAACAACGGCAAGAATAATATAGATTATGAAAGTCACGCCGATCGCACTAAGTGTACCAAGCGGGATTGATCTTCGGGGATTCTTCAGATCACCTGAAAGATTGGCCCCTGCCATAATTCCGGTTACCGCCGGAAAGAAGATGGCAAAAACGGTCCAGAAATTTGCATCTTCAAAATTACCAATAAGCATCATGCTTTTGTTTGGCATTGCCGGTGTCAGAAAAAAAGAAATAAGTGAAAAACCGATAACAGCCATGATAACATATTGAATTCTGATGGCGAAATGTGTGCTGATATATGAGATCACAATTAAGGTTATCCAGGCGAGGGCTGATATAAGTAATGCCGGATGACCAGGAAATATCCAGATCCATCCTTCCGTAAAACCTACAATATAAAGTGCTGTAGATAGTGTTTGTGAAATATAAAATGGAATACCCACGCTGCCCCCGGCCTCCAGTCCGAGGGATTTTGAAATTATCGAATATGCGCCACCGGCACCGATTCTGATATTTGTCGTGATTGAAGACATGGATAGTGCCGTGCAAATCGTGATTGATTTGGCCAGAACGATAATCAGTATCGCGCCAAACAAACCGGCATTTCCTACCACCCATCCAAGGCGCAGGTACATGATAACACCGAGGATTGTCAGAACATCCGGAGTAAAAACCCCCCCAAAGGTTCCGAATTTTGTGTGGGGCCGACCGGTCGTATTAAGCAGATCCGTGATCTTCACACCCATATTTTTAAGAGCAGAGAGAGGCATATTTTTTAACTCTGGTCATGATTATTCTAAGGTACTAGGAAAAAGTAAACAGGCAAAAGTTTAACAGGAAAATTTGATCATGCCGGATGGATTTTTCCCATTTACCTTGTACCTTTTTCCTTATCTTTATCAAATCAACCTGGCGAGCAGGATAGTTGCCAGGCTCAGCGTAAGAAAAAATCCACACATATCGGTAATTGTCGTCAGGATCGGCCCGGAGGCCAGGGCCGGATCCATTTTCATTTTCCTCAAAATAAGCGGTACAGTTCCGCCGATGCAGACCGCGAGAACCGTGTTCAACGCCAGCGCCCCTGCGACGACCAAACCAAGATAGAGATTGCCTTTCCACAGAAAACCAACCAGACCAAGTAATATTCCGAGCACCGTTCCGTTGATAATGCCGACACTGGCTTCTTTGAAGCAAACTTTCAGAATCTCTCTCGGTCTGACAAGTCCCAGGGTGAGTTCACGTATGCTCACCGCAACCGCCTGATTACCGGAACAACCGCTCATATCCGAAATAATCGGAAGGAAAACCGCCAAGGCTATTACGGCTGTCAAGGTCTCCTGATAAAAGGCAATAACGCTGGCCGCAATGATATTCAGAACAATATTAATGCTCAACCAGGATAGCCGGCGTCCGGAACGGTGCCATAGCGGCATATAACGAAATTCCTCACCACCAACAATGCCGCTGACATGCAGGAAAGATGATTCGGCGCGCTCGGCGGTGGATTCCATTACCCTTGCCCGCCGGATAACCCCCACCAGACGATTATTCAGGTCTATCACCGGTGCACCGATAAATGTATGCTCCTCAAAAAACCGGATTAAATTATCCAAAGAATCTTCTATTGAAACCCAGTGTGGATCACCGATCATGAGATCTTTCACTTTAACCGATGGCTTTGCCATGATCAGATCACGCATGCGCAGAACACCTTTTAGTTTGCCATTCTTTGCTGTAATATATGCGTATTGCACTTCATAGTCTGAATATTCTTCCTGATGGGTACGTAAATCCTTAAAAACCTCCCCCACCGTCATATTTTCCGGATATGCTAAAAATGCAAGGGACATTATACCACCGGCTACATCGGCCGGATATTTCATGATTTCGCGGGCTTTCTCTGCAGACCGCACCGGCATTGCGCTTAGAATAGCCTCCGCACTTCTCGTTCCTACCTCAGAAAGAATATCAGCCTGCTCATCGGTTGGCAGATTATCCAGAATACTGGCGGCTTCTTTTACATCAATCGTTTCCAGCATATCGGCTGCCTGATCACCGGTAACATTATGCAAAACAGATGCCGCTTCAGAGGGAGAAAGCAACTCCAGTAGTTGGCTCCGTGATTCTTCCTCCAGATTTGCTATCGACCAGGCAATATCCGTAACCGGTAAATTTTTTAAAAGCTGGAGTGTCCCTTCTATATCTTTACGTTCAATTAGGTCTTTTATATCTTCCCAGGATTCAGTTATATGTTTGCTCATAAGGTCTTTCTGTGATAATGGGTTCTGAAGGATCGATCTACTTACCAAACATTTTCGTAAATTTCAATTAAATCTAATATTCCAATATTTTAAATAAAACTGAAACACAGAAAAATATTATACTTATTTATATTTTTATCCTGGGTAAACAGGATCCGCGTGCTCCTCTCTTAAGTATAATATTTAATTGTTTAAACCAATACCTGCTTATTGCTGATCATTTATCTTTGGCCGGAGCACCCCCCATCATAAGTCCCAATGGACGCAGCTCCTCGATGTTTTCAAATATTATTTTCACAATGACTGTCAGGGGAATCGCCAAAAACATTCCGGTATATCCAAGAATGAAGCTCCAGAATATAAGTGAAAACAGAATCACAACCGGGCTGAGGTTAACACTTTCTCCCATCAGTTTTGGTTCAAGAATATTACCAATGAGAAACTGCACACCCATGAGACAGATCCCGATCCAGATTACAAGGGTCAAGGATTCAAATTGAATTGTGGCGAAAAGGAGAGGAAGGACAGTTGCAATTAAAGAACCCAGATTGGGGATAAAATTAAACAGAAAAGTCAGCAATCCCCAGACAAGTGGGAATTCAACGCCAAACAAAAATAATATTAAGACAACCAGCAAACCGGTAATCATGCTGACCAGTGTTTTGATCAGCAAATATTTTTGAGTCTGGGAACTGATATTTTCAAAAATGCCGATTAATTTCAGATGGGTTTGCTGAGAAAAAATATTTTCTGATTTTATTCTCATTTGATCTCTGCCTAAAAGCAGAAATATGAGGAACAAAAACATCAGGATCAATTTTGAGAAAAGATTATTAAGCGCGGTTATCATTGACCCGATGAAACCACTAAGCGAAACTGAACCGAATAGTTCCGCTGCCCGGGGATCATCCATCAAGCTTTTTTCGCCGGTCAATACTTCAGGTGAGATGCCCAGCTGCGAAATAAAACTTTTGAGCATAGCATCAAATCGGCTGCCATAAGTTTGATACCCTTTCATAAAAGGCTCTGATGCTGGATAAAAACACTTCGGAAATGAACATGATAACAATGACGGTTAATGTAAGGGTCAGTAATATGCTGAACATGCGGGGAATCCGCCATTTGTCGAACTGTTTTAGCAAGGGATTGAGCAGAATGGTCAGAAATATGGCCACAATGAACGGTATAAAAAGTGCTCTACCCTCATAGACAAATCCGACTAACTGATCCAGTGCGAGCAATGCCAATAATATCAGAGCAAATTTGAAATAACGGATCATTAGAGATTGCCCGTTCAGCACTGGAGTGGTATTCTGACTCACAGAAGCACCTCCTTCTTATATGGATTAGTTGTGAAGAAATTAAATTTGATATGGCAGATAATTTATAATCTGGCGAATCAACACATAATCTATTTATTGATCTGTGCTTATTAAAGAAACATATTTTTTTTGGGTGGCAAACGAAGCTTAGTGATGACAGTCCTGCAATCTATTTATTATAGTACTAGATCCTGAAGAAATTACCCACGTTTTCTCTCCATGCCACCATTTGGTTCAGGTCTCTGAATTCTTGTTTTGGATCATATACCTAGATGGCGTTCGATCTGTTCCATTCCGGCTTTCGCGCTGCTCTCCTGGTTTCCGATAGCAACCAGGATCCAGGTTTGGTATTGTCTCACGTAAATTGTATTCGAATTCTGACCGGTTACCTGAAAATAATTCATCTCAGTACGACAATTTGAAAAACCATTCCCGCTTTTCATATGTTCAATGGCATTGTAATACCACTTCGCTGATTCTTCGCGGGAATTATACTGAAAGATCATCAGCATATAATCTTTGTATTTGCCGATTACCCCTTCCCGCATCCCAAAAATATTTTTCTGATCAATAAAGTACTGATTGAACAGTCCAAGACTGCCTTTTACATATTTGATCCCGTTATGCAGCAAATTTTCTTCCGGCAGATATCCGGTGATGACCGGCGGAAGCCGGCGGCAAGTTAGCTGATCACGTACTTTTCCTGCGATTCTCTCTATACCTTTTATCAGGGATTTACTGGAATCCAGACCGATTACGGTAATCAGGTAGTTATCTGCCCAAAAATTCAGATAATAGGATGCGAACCATCCCTGGCATCCCAAATCGATCGCTTTGCCTTTTTGTCCTGTCTTGAATGTAAACATACCATAGGCCGCTGACGAATCGACCATTTCATAGATTTCCAGATTGATTGATTTGCTGCTCGCTGAATTATAGGTTTGATACACCGCGGCGACAAAACCATATTCATTATATATTTCTGCACCACCGTTGATCAACAGATAAAGATCTTCACCGGTAGCGACTTCAGGTGGCCCTGAGGGATACCAGTCGTCGACGGAGCCTCCCGCGGGTAAAAGGTCGATCAGTGCTCGGGTATGATCCTGTCCTGCACTCGCGATATACAAACCGGTAATCAGTACAGCAACGAACGGAATTTTTAAACCCATATTATGTATGCCATTTTATTGACTTCCATAAAGTTTATTGCCACGTCGGTCAGATTTCAATTTCCTTGATTTTGACCTTATTTAAATCCATTTCACCCAGACCATGAGCATAGGCACGATTTACAGCAACGACTTCGGTTGGTTTTAGTCCAAATAAACCTGCACAATAAGCATCGATTGCAACACGATCAACACCGGCGATTACCTTTCGGGGTTTGCTGAGCCTCACCCGGACCATAGGGTCCATTGGTTATTACAAATTCTGTAGCATCGACGATACATAAATCCGGATAGATCACCGTATTCAAATCGGCAATGCACTGTTCCAGGTGTTCGATACTGTCAGAATCGAGCATCCAGTCCCGACGGTGAAATGTCCGGCAAGATTTTGGCGAGTTCAGCCCCATCAGGTTTTTCAATGCCCCTGAATATTTGTTTCCAGAATGTTCTTTTGTGATCGGCAGATCAATTAAAATATCATAATCAAAACAGGTTTTCATGATACGGACTTCTTTTAAACCGATTCCATTTGGCACGGAGACAGGCTTAAATTCCGATTCATCCCTGAGATCAGTGATAATCAGGTCGATTCCTTCCTGATCGATTACCTTTTTTAACCCGCAATTAATCCAATCGCGCATCGTGAGCCAGGTAATACAGGCAATTTCAGACGCACCGGCTTGCCGGCACATCCGGATTGTCGCCTGCATGATTTCCGGTTTGGTATAAGTACCCGGATTGCTGCTTCCCGGGTTCGGTAATATGGCAACTTTTGCGTTTTTCGGAACAAATCTCGTCATTCCACCCAGTAAATCGACGGCCTTTCTTGTAATATGCTCCCTATCGTCCCCTTTTACCACCGCCAGATCAATCATATCGTTGCCAAATGAAAAGTCCCGGAGCATTTGGCTACCGAAAATGGCATTCACACCAATCACCCCGGTCGTCTTTATGAAGGAACGACGCGTAATTAAATTGATCATCATGCCCTCCACTAAAAGTACTTTATGGTCATATCTTTAAGGTGCACTTATCTTAGCAACGACGCACACTTTTCCCATAAAAGACGTTCGGACTCTGCGTCTTCAAAACGACAGTCGACCTTCTGCCGTTTACGAAAATAACCACCGGTTACGCCTTCAACAGACGCATCGTTTGCGAGCCAGACAACCGTATCTGCTGCCTGATCAACCGTTACCCCGATAAACATGCCCACCAAACGTATGGCTATTTTTGCCATGATTTTCTGGTCACGGAATAAATCGGTTCCGGGGGTAAACATGGGCGTCATGGAATTCACCCAGATACGATTCTTTCGGAGTCTGCGCGCCCATTCCCGTGTCAACATCCGATTGGCCTGTTTGGATTGCTTATATGCTGCAACCGATGTGTATTTGCGATGCTCAAAATTCAGGTCCGAAAGCTCCAGCCCATCGGCAAAATCAGAAGCGACGTTTATAATGCGGGATGGCGCTGATTTTAGCCGGGCATCGAGAAGCAGCTCCGTAAGCAGATGCGGGCCGAGCACATTGACAGCGAATGTCAGTTCTACGCCCTTTGCCGTCAGACTTTCGCTCGGGGACCTGTAAGCCGGCATTATTAATGAGCACATCCAACCTGGAATGATCTTTGAGGAAAGCTGATGCAAAACTTTTGATAGATGACTGGTTTTCCAGATCCAGTTTCCGCACTTCCAGCTTACCATACCCGATTTCAGCCAGAATTTGATTCCGAGTCACTTCCGCAAGATCTGTTGAACGGCAAGCCATAATTATTTTTGCCCCCAGACGGGCAATTTCGCGCGTAATTACCGCACCGATACCACGATTTGCGCCGGTAACAATGACGGTCTTTCCCGCCATCGGTATATCGTTGGATTGATTTGAAGTAATCATCTAATTTTTATGCTCTGATTATTTATATGATGGCTTCAACCTCCTACCGACCAGACCCCAAATAATACAAAAGATATTAAAAAAAGCCTGAATGCTTGCCAATAGGTAATTTTTTTCAAACCAAAAATTTCCGGTATCGTGTTATTCCATAGAAGATGCAAAACTGCCGGAAGAAAAAAGACAAATGTGATTACTAAAATTATCCAAGGAAGAAATACTGTAATTTCACTGGGCATCTTTAAATACTCCTTCCTAAATGATTATGTTGCATTTAACGTATAGGAATTTTATCGTCTGATGATTTTAAAATGGCAGATATGAATCTGGCGTACACATAAAAATGAATAAATATTCCAATATCTTTCAACGGAATTACCATCAATATTTTATAATGAATCTGTATTTAAAATAAATAAAAAATTTAAAGTATGGATGAAAATAATTTCAAAAAGCCTCTTCAAGATTAAAATAGATCCCATCGGTGCCTTTCCCGCGGCCATAATCCACCCGGACATTTATGCGCTCCTCCTCGTCAAAAACAAAACGCAAACCGAAACCATAAGCGAATTTTATTGAATTTAATGTAAAATCTCTGATTCTACCGGCAACATCTCCGGCAGAGATAAACGCAACACCACCGATCCGCCACCAGAATATTTTTCGATACTCCAACTGACCGGTGATATATTGACGGTCCCGGAATCGCCCTTCAAAATATCCACGCATATGAACTGCGCCACCGAGTGCGGGCGTATCGAAAAATGGTGGGTATCCGGTACTCAGTTCACTATAGATCTGAGCAGCGAGAATATGATCGTTCTTTGAATAGTATCGTCTGAGATCCAGGATATATCGTCCATATTCGAACGAGCTCCCAAAGGTTTGACTAAAGTATGTGAAGGAAAATTTATAGTATCCGCCCTGGGACGGATAAAACAGGTTATCCCGGGTGTCGACAAAACCACCCAATCCAAGACCTGCTGTTCTTCCGCCGGCACTTCCGGGAATGTCGCCGGAGATAAGATTTGGATTGTTTTTTTGATCAATCATCGTATTATTTGAATACCGGTAGTTAATACCGGTCTGAAAATCAGAAAAAAACAATTTCTTTTTGAATACCTCGACAATCAGTTTAAAAACATCCATTTCATAATCGGCATTTTCAATATCGGGAGTCTGGTTGCCAATGCCATAAAATTTAAGGATTTCCTTATCAAATATAATATTTGCCTTGGCAAAAAAATTATCTTCACCCGGAAAATAAACTTCCGGAGTGATACCGATAAAGTACTGTTTATTCGAGGTATAATATCCCGAGAAGACCACTTTGGACGGCTGGATAAATGTACGGGTTGTTGTCCGGAAGAAAACAATGCCACCGGCACCAAAAGCAACTTGTGTCTCGGGAGAATAAAATATAAAAGGATAGGCCAGGAAACCAAACGATTTTAACTCAAGCGTATCGCTCTTTATGATTGGTTTTTCCTTATCCTGAGCAAATATGACGCCATTGCTGAAAAATATAAGAAACAAAAAAAGTATCAGATAGCCGGTTGATTCTGATCGGGAATTCATGACAAATATTTTCCGCTGCATTTAAGGATAAAAATACAATTCTTTCAATACAGATCAAATATTTTTGGAATATTGTCGTCGAGCATGCCGGCGGATATATGCACATATGGGGTATGAATTTCAGGTAATATAAATACGATTTGGCTGCTTACCAGCCCATGGAACCGGGTCCCCCTTTAAAAGGTCCGACAATCCCAGACGTAATCCAGCCCCCATAGAATTTACCCGGTTGAGGCTGCACAACTTCGTTATTAATCCGGCAAACATCCATTTGATGTGCGTAGAAAGCAATCTGATTTCTGATTGCGGTGAACTCAGGTGTGGGATTAGGATAGGTCCATGCGGCATTTGATATCTTTTTATTTCCGGCTATGATATCAAAGTAATGCGCAGATCCTTTCCATTCGCAGTATGAAACATGTCCGGAAACCCGCAGATAGCGCATCATTATATATTCAGGAGAGATATAATATACCGGCGGATGGCTGGTTTCCAGAACACGCCATGCCTCATCAGCGGTCACAATATGTTCACCACTGAACATGATTTCAATATTGCCTTTAAACAGTTCAAGGCGCGGAGGTCGAGGATAATCCCATACCCATTCCTGCCCCTTTTTCAGTTTTGGCCGCTTTGGTTTTATAATTATCATTTTATTAAGTCGACTATAGTTACTGGTCTCAATAATGCATCACGGAAGTGAACATAATTACCCAATATACTGAATTAATGTACATATGTTGATATCTTCGAATGAATTAAAGGTATAAATCAACTCAAACTTCTGAAAAATTAATATATAATAAGACAATTTGTCACCCTGAATCCTGACCTGTCATCAGAAGAGGTTTATTTCAGGGTCTCAATACCAGATTCTGAATTAAATTCAGAATGACATTTTGACAAAAATTATCATTTTTCAGAAGTCTTTCTTTTATAACGTAATGATGGACATATTACATGAATTCGTTTTTTAGCGGTTTTGCCGGGCTTCACGAAATGATTTAATGCCAAGTATCAGGTACCAGCCGCAAGCCAATGCCATGATTGTCTGTGCAATTGCTGCGCCGGGTCTTATAATTTCTTCGCCCAGCAAGAAACTGAAGAATTTCGGAATTCCCATCGCAGAACCCAGAAATCCGAGGAGTGTGATCAATAAAATAAGGTGCATAATATGGCGATACATTTTTTCGGACCAGGAAATCAACCCAAGTACGATGATCGGCAGCCCAAAAAAGGCAGGGATAAGTGCCGTGATGCTCTCACCCTTTGAAACAACATAGGACAAAATACCCAGAATGGTCAAACCAATGCCTAAATATACAGCGTTTTTTTTCATAAGAATCCCCACTGATGCTAATTTTAAATACCCTGATATATATGCTTATATAATGTTTCTGCCATCATTTTTCTTCCAGTAGATACAAAAAAATTGTCAGATTTTTTTATGACCTGTCCGGTGCTATTCTTTCGGCAGAAGGTTGCCTGCTTTTTCATGTTTATAAAGCAATGCCCGCTTTTGTTTATCCCTTTCGATCTTGGCCAAACGTATATTCATGGGTGTCACCTCCACCAATTCATCTTCAGCAATAAATTCGATCGATTGATCCAGCGACAGCATGCGTGGGGGACGCAAGGTGACGGTTGCATCTGCCGTTGAACTGCGCATATTCGTCAGTTTTTTTTCTTTTGTAATATTCACATCCAGGTCTCCCTCTCGATTCCGCTCACCGACAATCATGCCCTCATAGACTGGCGTCGTAACTTCTAAAAAGAGTTCGCCCCGGTCCACCATACCAAAGCTCGCATACGGGGTGACTTTTCCTGCCCGGTCAGCCACAAGCGCTCCGGTCGTGCGCTGTGGTATCGGACCAAACCACGGTTCATAGCCGTGAAAAATCGAATTCATGATACCGGCACCTTTCGTATCGGTCAGGAAATGACTGCGGAAACCGATAAGACCGCGTGAAGGAATCAAAAATTCCATGTTTACCCTACCGTGACCATGATTGACCAGGTTCATCATGCGACCTTTGCGAACCGAGAGCTTCTCTGTAATGGCTCCGACGTATTCTTCAGGAAGATCGATAAATACATGTTCCACAGGTTCGGATAATTTCCCATCTATTTCTTTGGTAATGACCCGTGGTTTAGAGACCATAAACTCGTAGCCTTCCCTGCGCATCGTTTCAATCAGAATAGCCATTTGCAATTCGCCCCGGCCGCACACTTCAAAAGCATCGGCTCTTCCTGTCGGTTTGATGATGATAGCGACATTTCCAAGAATTTCCCGGTCCAGCCTTTCGCGCAGATGCCGTGAGGTCAGATACTTGCCTTCTTTTCCGGCAAAAGGGCTCGTATTCACATAAAAAATCATCGAAATTGTCGGCTCATCAATTTCAATTCGGGGCAACGGCAGTGGATTATCCAGCGCAGAGATCGTATCACCAATTTTTACATTTTCCACGCCGGCAAGTGCAATGATATCTCCTGCATACACGGTATCCACAGGCAAGCGTGATAAATTCTGGAAGGTATAGAGCGCGGAGAATTTTATGCCGCGGGTAATCTTTTTCTCCCCGCAAAGACTGTACGATTTATTTATCTCCAGAATTCCGTTGCTCAGACGCCCGACCGCGATTTGGCCAACATAAGAATCATAATCCAGATTGGTTATCAGAAATTGAGGAATTGCCTCATCGGTCGCGTCGGGGCCGGGGATTTTATTGACAATTGTATCAAACAGGGGTTTTAAATTTACCGAAGTATCGGCTGGATCCAGATGTGCAACACCCAGTTTTGCATTGGTATATAGTATAGAGAAATCTATTTGTTCTTCCGCTGCATCGAGATCGATAAACAGATCATAGACTTCATTGATTACTTCACTCATACGGGCATCCGGGCGGTCAATTTTATTGATCACCAAAATGATCGGTAATTTTTTCGCCAGGGCTTTTTTTACCACAAATCGGGTCTGCGGCAGCGGCCCCTCGCTTGCATCAACCAACAGCAGCGCCCCGTCGACCAGATTAAGGCTTCTTTCCACCTCGCCACCGAAATCAGCATGGCCGGGGGTATCGACAATGTTGATCTTTATATTGTTGTACATTACAGCGGTATTTTTTGCCATGATTGTGATGCCACGTTCCTTTTCCAGATCCATGGAATCCATCATTCGTTCTTCGACGGACTGATTCTCACGGAAAATGCCACTTTGTTTTAACATCCCATCCAGCAGTGTTGTTTTACCATGATCAACATGGGCAATGATGGCAATATTACGTATATTATCTTTTCGCATAAAAACCAACTTCTCCGTTGTTACATAAAAGCGCAGAATCTAAGAAAACTTTTTTTAATAACATAATTTATAGTCTATAGTGCTTATATATTACAGGATAATTAAAAGGCAGCTAAATATTAGGGCTGAAATTCAAATACCACAACCTCACGCTTTGATCGCATGATCGTATATAAAACACCAGGTGTGGTACGATCCCACGCGATCCCCTGACCGTGGAACTCGATCGGAATGATTTCCTCCAGAACGAGTGTGGAACCGGCAGAAGGGAGACCCACCACATATAATTCGTTCTGGTCGTGTCCGGTCAGATAGAGCCGTCCATCGGGTCCCCAGGATCCGCCTGAATTACTCATGCCCTCAAATCGGTTCAGCAACTCCTGTGGGTATACCCAGGCTTCCTGCACCTGCCAGTAGTCATCAAATTTGACCAGTGTCGAATACGTATTGTCTGTATGGGTTTGATCAGACAATTTGTTGTAGTGGGCAAAAGCTGCCCACCAGAATCCATTATGCCGGTCCACCCAGGTAAATGATCCCCATTGAATTCCAAAACTATGGCTGCCGGTATGCTCAAGAGTAGCGGCATCCCAAATCTCGATTGAACTGGTCATGGGAACGCCGGGATAATTAGAATGGGCGCAGATTAATCTGCCATCCACAATGACACCGCTGTCGAGATGAATGATAGGACCGCCGTCTTTATCTTCCCAGCGGGTGATCAGCTTGCCGTTTTTTTTATCATATTTTCCGATCCGCCGGTCAGCGATAGCGTAGAAATGACCTTGATCAACGGCAATACCCTGATGTGCCTCATCGGCTTTGAAGCGCTCCACCTCAAGAAAGACCGCCATATTTTGATTCGTATGCTGTGAAGAACTGATCGCGGATAAAAGAATCAGATTCAATAAGATATTAACCATTGTTCTCTCCGATTATATCCATGCTTACATAATTTATTTGACGCTCTGTTGACCGATGAATACGGTCAACAGATATTGTTACCTCCGGCATAGTTTTAATTTACCAAGTTAATCTTCACTTTGCGCGCTTTGCAAACCGGAAATATATTTTTCCGGTTCCTAAAGATAATTTTTATCGGTTTGATTTTATATATATTTTTTTAACTTCATATTTTCTTTTTGACCGATTGTCATGAATTTTTTCCCCGGATTTATTTTTAAGTATTATACTTGCTATGTATGGAAATATTTATAAATTTCATAATAAACCGCTGGGAAAGGATCGAATTATGCTTGATCTCCGGAAACTACTCTTAATGATTCAGGAACAAAAAGGGATGAAGGCCAATATGAGCCTTGAATTTGATTGCGAGATCGAGACCGATGATGCGAAACCGCTCGTCAAGGTGATCAATTATCTGGTCAATTACCTGTCGGGCCTTACCGACAATCCTATAGAGATATCTCTCAACCCCCACCGTTCCGGTTATATGATGGGTTTTGCGGTATTTACGGACAAAACCGATCTACCCCCGCTGAGTGATCAATTATCCGAGGCACTTCAGGTCTATAATGCCTCCATTGAGCAAACCGGCGAAGCGGGTAAATACGTCAGAATCATCATCACCTTTGCCTGAGATAGGAGCGGTGAGCACAAAATTTGGCACTATTGTGTTCGCTGCAACCCTTCGGTCAAAGGTTTTCGATAAACGGCAAATAAAAAATCACTTTCTATTTGTCTTTCTTTAGAAAGTAATTCTTCCTCATCAATTACCATTTTTATGATCTCATCTGATTTTGAATCTGCATTCTTGAAATTATGGGCAATTTTGCCAAAAATCAGCTGGGTAATTGCACCTCCCAACGGTTTGAATTCCACCCTTTCAAAATATTTATCCAGCAGAGGGATGATCCGGTCTGATTCGACCGCTTCTGACGGATCAGAAAAATACATTCTCAGAAGACCCGGTTTCCATACCCGGTTGGTGTAAAATCCGTTCTTTCGTTTTCGGTAAGCACGTGGAATCTTTTTCAGCATGCGGTTCGCTCCGGCAATCTGCCCGCTTGTCCATTGCCATCTGCGTGGACCAACATACTCGTTAACATAGAGCAGACCACCTGGTTTCAAATAATCTGATATACGCACAACCGATATTTCAAGGGGTGAGAAATGATGGAGACTGGCAATTGCAATGACAAGATCATATTTTTGATCTTTCTCATCAACCTTCAAGATATCTCTGACTTCAAAATTGAGCAGGCCATCCAAACCGGCCGCGATTGCACGTTTACGGGCAAGTTCAATCCGTTGTTTTGACAGGTCAAAGCCATCCAGTTTTGTAATTGTTCCGGTTCTTGCCCATTCCAGCTCATGTGTACCTTCACCACACCCGATGCTCAATGCCGTGACTGAATCCTTGCCGCTAAGATATTTTTTTGCGAAGTATGCCTCCGGTCCCGTGTTCTCATCGCCGGATATTTTTTTATTTGTATGACGTATCAATATATCCGGCCATAACCGGAACTCTGCCTTATCCCCCCATGCGGCAGTGACTCTCTCTGCGTTGCTAATTTTAAGACGCCTGAGAAGCCAGCCTGGACCGCGACCAATAACTTCCTGAAAAACTTCCAATAGATCATATGGATTGACAATATTCATTTGTTGCAGTCTTTCATTAACCATAATCTATGAAATCTATACCAATAAAGGATTATTTCGCTTTGATCTATTGTTATTTGTCACCGGTTTTTTCGACTATTAAAAGAAAATTTATCCGGTGAATCCAAAAAAACCATAACGATATATTAGGGATAATAGCCACTACTTCTCCGCTTAATGCGTTTAAAAATTTTTCCAGATTTTCCTGATCTTTTGACATATTAATTTCGAAACGATGCGTTTTATACATCACCAGACCTCCCAGATAAGTTAAATGATCCGATAAATATCATAGATTTATATGAATGGGGCTGTTTATAATTTCCAAACGGTTTTAAAAACCGGATAATTGGTTTTATGATAGAACGATGAGATCAAAATATACACACTTCGGATCCATTTTACTCTCGCCGCCATGCACGGCTTTTCAAACGGGATTTGGACGATCTGTTTTTCCGGCGTTCTTTCTGCGCCAGCATCAGTAAATAGACGACAATAATGGCAAGAATGGCAATAATCACAGTTGAGGACATAGTATGCCTCTGTGCAAAATGAATGATCAAATATTGTGGAGACGCCGGGAATCGAACCCGGGTCCGGACAAGCACTTTTACAGACCTCTACATCCGTAGTCATTAATTAAATTTAACAGTCCAGCAGGTTTAATGACCGACCAACTGTCCTGCGATCCGGTACGTACACGCAACTGCACTCCGGCCTTACAGTCGCGTTATCCGCCTGAAATGGCATCCCCTAAAGCCCCGGCAGATGAGAGCCATAGAGGATGTGACAGCACTAATTAGGCTGCCAGTGCGTAATCGTAATCGGCACTTAACGTGCTTCCGGCTAATCACGGGATATCCGGAGAACCCGGGATGCCATCCGTAACCGCATCCTGCCCGTCGAATCCAATTCGTCCCCAATATCAAAGAACGGCCCCATTTTTAAAAGGTTCCAAAAAACAGCAGAGAATGACTGGCTGGTGTGAAGGTCGGGGGAGAACCTCAGACCACGCTTCATCGCCATTCTCTGCTACAACACCGGCCACAGGTAGGGGGAAGAACCTGTGTGTCCAGATGTTGCTGTGTGCCCCCGCAAGGACTCGAACCTTGAACCAACGGATTAAGAGTCCGCTGCTCTACCAATTGAGCTACGGAGGCAAAAAAATATATACAAAGGTTTAACTTTTAAATATACATAACCCTGGAAAAGGCTGCAAACAAAAAATTTAGTCTCATGATGAAGAGATAAGATCGAGTCTACAGTATCAAATCCCAATTTCCAAAAGCCAATTCCCAGATAAATATTAATTTCCAAATATCAAATTTTCCCTTAAGGGTACTTAGAACAAAAAACTAATTCTATTCAAAACACAAATTTCAGGCATTATTACATCAGTAATTACATTCACTTCTAAAGTAATACATGTTTTGTTATTTAAATTTTGTGATTTGGGATTTGTTTGTGAAATTGAAATTTGCTATTTGGTATTTGAACAGGTTTTCCGGTATCGTTATCATCCTGAATCAAACATACATACCAACATCAATGTGTGCAATATCAAAAATTTCGCGCGTGATCAGCGTGGAAGCACCGAGACATCCGGCACGATCACCCAATTCTGAACAAACGATTTTCGTATCCAGTCCCAATTGGACCAGTGAATGACGCAGGGCGGTGGTTCTGATCGGGTGCAGGATAAATTCTCCGGCTTCACTACCACGGCCGCCGAGAATGATTAATTCCGGATTGAAAAGATTGATGATTTCGCCGATACTGCGTCCCAGATACGCGCCAGCCTTCTGTAACACCTCGATACACATCTGATCTCCCATACGCGCATATTGGACAACGGCCTCTTCATCGATATCTTCCAGCGCTTTAACTGCCGATCTGATACGACTTTCTTCTCCGTTTTGCAGCCGTTTGCGCGTGATATCACCAATTGCGCGGCCCGATGAGACCGTTTCCAGACAGCCCCGCTTACCGCAAACGCAAAGCGACCCATTGTCGACAACCGTGATATGTCCAAACTCACCCGCAAAACCTGACTTTCCGTAGTAAATTTCTCCGTTCAGGATCAACCCCATTCCTATCCCCCAGCCGAGGTTGATACAGGCTACGTCATTCAGATTTCTGGCTTGTCCGAATTCCAATTCACCCAGCGCCATGGCTTTAACATCATTTTCGATACGAACGATCGTTCCAAGTGCATCCTCGAGCATCTCGCGTGTGGTTGTATGTTCAATATTAAGATAGGTAAAACTCGATCCACTGCTGGCATTTACCAAACCCGGTATGGCAATACCGGTACCCAGTAGTTTATTATTTTTGATCGCTGCTTTGTCAAGCACCAGATCTTTTATTTCCCTGAGATTTGTCAGAACCAGATCATTGTTTTCCAGGTTCTCGGTAAGCACATTCTCCTCAAGTACAACTTCCTGCAAAAGATTGAGCAAGATGGCCTTGATATGCGTGTGGCCAATGTCAATTCCAAGAATATATCCCGCCTCAGGATTTAGGCGAAGCGCATTTGGCGGACGACCGACTTTAAGCGGGCCTGGCGCCACCGGAATCACGAATCTCTCATTGATCAGTTCCCGAATCAAATTTGAGACCATTGGGAGACTAAATTGCGTAATCTGAGCAATCTCGGTATAGGATAACGTGCCCTGTTTTTTCAGCGCCCGCAGGATTTGTGATTTTCTTATCCGCCTTTTGGTAGAAACCTTGCTGCGTTTAAGTGGATCAATGATAATTCTTTTCATATGTTCACAGTGTCTCAGGCAAGAGACATCCCCTTGTCTACATGTACGATAAAAGCCTTTCCACTTTCCCTTTCAATGGCTGCCGCAACCTTTTCCGGTTTAACCGGTGCGTAAGCAAACATGCATCCCCCACCACCAGAACCGTTAATTTTGCCGCCCAGCGCGCCGGCTTCTAAAGCAGCCGAAATCATTCGGTCGATTTTTGGGGTGCTGATCTGCAGACGATCGCGCAGGATAGCATGATGCCTCGATAATAATTGACCAACCAATTCATGACTGATCTGTTCAGCCTGTAAAATTTTTAACGCTTGCTGCGTAATGTCACGATTTTGTATCGCTCCTTCCAACACATCTATCTGATCGGGTTTCAACAGGTTATTATATCGTTCTGCCTCATCCACCGGAACCAATGACAGATCAAATTCAGGATCATATTTTCTGATCGTGGAAACGGCCTCTAAAACGCCTTTTTTAACCCGTTTTAAGATACCTTTTGTATCTTTGGGTTCTCTTGAATCTCCCAGTACAAATGTTCCCAGTTTTCCCGGAAGACGGAGAATCTCCACTTCGTTCGCAAACTGTTGGTAAAGGATACCGCCAAGAGCCGTGGCATAGTGATCCATCATACCACCTGGTTCACCAAATTCTTCAACTTCGGCAAGGTAAGCCATTCGGGCAACCTCCTCAGGCGGTTTCAATTTATCGGCTGCTTCTGAAGGGTGTATGGCCAGCAGGAAACGGCACCAGGCAACATTCAGGGCCGACGAAGAAGAAGTCCCTGAATTTATCGGGATATTTCCTTTGACCGTACAATCACAACCGTTCTTTAATTCCACACCATGTCTGTTGAGAACATTTATAACACTCCGGTAATAATCCCTCTCCTCCTCGTATACCATCATCTCACCGTGATCCGGGAGCGTCATCTTTTTTTCTTCATGAATATCCGGTAATCGTAGCCGGATATGTCTTCCGGGATCAACACTTCCACTGATCCTCACCCGCAAATCTATTGCCGCGGTAATGACCGGCAGTTTGAGATAGTCCTGGTGCTCACCAAAGAGACAGATCCTACCTGGAACGCTGACCTCTAAATTTTCCATTGGTCGCTTTTTATGGGCTGATTTTACTTCTACAGTTTGCTGTTCGATCATTAGATTAATCCGTATGCACTTTTAAATATCCACCCAGAAAATAGATGACCATGCCAACAACCGCCAAAAGAGAGGCATAAGACCAGCCGGAACTTCCCGAAATTACACCGGCAAGAAATATCAATACGCCGCTGATATATACGCCCAGGCTAAGCCGGCCTCTGGTTGTTTTTGGCAGAATATTATATATATCGCCAGATTTTACTTCTTCTTCGCTGCCTGCTCTGGCTGACCAGATTGTAGAAACTTTATCATCCGGTGCAGGCTTTGTCATCCAGCTGATAATCGGAACCACAATCAGGGCGACACCGGCACTCAAAAATGTTGTCAGGTTAAAATCAAACTGGTAAACAAATTTTCCGATGATCCCGGCCACTGCCCCTGACAGATATCCAATGATAGCTGCCACCGGCGTGGTTCTTTTCCAAAGAAGTCCATATAGAATGCCGACAATAAATAACGGCATATCCATAATACCGATTATGGTCAGGTACGCTTCAACCGCGCCACCCATTAACGGTACGAAGTAGGCGAATACAATCATAAAAATACCGATCAATACGGTCATCGTTCGTGCGATGACCAGTACCTCTTTATCGGTTGCCTTACGTTTCCGGAGACTTTCATAGATGTCATTTGTAAACAGGGTGGCCACACCATTTAAATTTCCGGAGATTGTTGATAATTGAGAAGAAACCAGTCCGCAGACAACCAGACCGAGTACGACCGGAGGTAATAAATTTGACAACAACATGGGTATGGCCTGATCCGGGTTTTCCAGACCCGGATAAAGTACACTTGCAGCTATTCCCGGAAGATTCCAAAGCAGGGCAAAGGGGGTCGTAATAATACCAGCGAGAACAAGCCCTTTTGCCACGGTGCGGGTACTATCCGCTCCGAAGGCACGCTGCAGCAAACCCTGATCGACACTCGCCCACTCGATCCCAAGCAGGAAAATGGCCAGGATAAATTTCCAGTTGTAGGTACCGGTTTCTCTTACAAGTTGCATACTAAATTCGGGTAATTTTTCAACCAGACCCGGCATCCATCCCACCGCGGCCATCGATAGCGGCAACACAATTAATGCACCACCCAGCATGAATATAAACTGCATGACGTCGGTAAAAGCAACCGACCACATGCCCCCCAACATGGTATAGATAATCGCGACAACGGCAAACACAAAGATCCAGAACGTATAGGATTCGATACCGGTGATCGCCTGCGCAGCAACCACTGCCGTATATAAGACGACGCCTAACCAGAAGGACAATCGGAAAACCCACAAAATACCCACCAGTGTTCGGACGCCTTTGCTATAACGCATTTCGAGAAATTCAGGTACCGTTCGAATACGCAGACGGCGCATAATCGGAATGATAAAAAGCCCAGAAAATACCAGAGCCATATTTCCTGTCCAGGTTTGCCAGAGGATCGATATTCCATGCTGATAAGCGATACCTGCCTGTCCGACGAAACTGTACAAATTTACATTTGTTGCCGTTATTACAGCAGCCAGGATAAACGGTGTTAAACGCCTTCCCGCTACATAAAAATCATCTGGCTCACCAACCCATCTATAAAAAAACGATCCAACCAGAAATGTTATCACCAGAAAAATCAGTACAATTATAATATCAACCAGTGCCAAAGATTATTCCTCCCTGTTACACCTGATCCATTCTCTTCTTCCGGTCTGCCAGTAATTTTTTAAATTCTTTGTAGGGCACATAAACCCAGATGATCATGATTATCAGACCAAGTAACCATATGCTCCAGGTGATCCAGTCAAAATACATAAATCCTCCCGCGATAATCGCAGATTCCTACCTGATAAAATCGCAATTAAACAGTTGTTTTGTAAACTTGCACTTTGATTGCGCTAGCGGTATAACGTTATTTTCTGCTACCAACCGCTTCTTCCCTACCATGTAATCCAATCTGCCGACCGGGATCGGAATTAAATTTCCGACTGCCCATATACTCAATCTGCCCGGGGGGAAATTTGCAGCGATGATACTTTTAAGGGTGAATGTGATCTCTTGCTGTGTGGAATCCATCGGGAACAATACCCAATACCATTTACCTTCAGCCCCTTTTCGTACCTGACTCTCAGGGTGGTTGATTGTAATATGGATCGAGTCTGCGATTTCTTCAAAATCCAGAAGAAGGCCCATTTGTCCTTCAAATTCTAATTGTTCTCCTTGCCACCTGATTTTTCCGGAAACCTCTGCGGAATTCATCCGGTCAATAGATATCGAGGCCTTGAGATCTTCTGATCCATACTTTTGCTGCTTACACATCAATCGTTGTAGTTCATCGGTAGTAATAACCTGACCATTCAACGATAATTTTGCCGGTTTATCTGCTGATGTGAACTGCGGGCATACATTTCCAACCGGATCTAAAGCCACCGTATAGGAGACTTTTTCTCCCTCTTGATCAAGACCGGTAATGAGTACATCACCTAACAACGGTGGCAGCATATCAAAAGAGGTGTGGAATCTTAAAATCCTGGCCTCGTATCCGGCAAGATCCATTTTAAGACTTTGTTCAGCCGTCAGCAATTGGCTGTTAAACCGGTGATGTGGATATACTTCTTCGACCATTAGTTTTTCAAATCCGGATGTTTTCGCCAGCATATCCATAGATATCTCAAAACTTTGTGGTGCAACAAAAGGATTGCGCACGATAACCCAGACTTCATCCGGTGCTTCGTGAACATAGCCATAAATGGCCCTGTCATTGGGATCCCCACCTATAAAACGGGTATGTTTAAATATATTTTTCTGACCTCTTGCCCATTTTATTACCCCAGCCATAAAATCCCATTCCGCTTCACTAAGGACATCCGGACTGATATATAATTCCCACATCATGACACCACGGCTGAAATACATTATAGTATTATCTTTCCAGTTGTCCAGTGTCTCACTCTCTCCACCCAGCATATTCAGCCGCCCTTTGATGATGCCATGGGTCATGACATTGGATAGCGGGAATTGGATCCGGTCACGCACAAAATCTTTATATAGCGTATGATCCCTGAAAGTTATCGCCTTATCACGCTCACTGATAGCCGGTACATCTTCCGAATGACCGAAATCCGCCCCGGTCATCCAAACCGCATCAGCATATTGCAACCACCAGGGACTCAACCAGGTACCAACGGTAATATCGATAAAAATATCCGGTTTATTTTTCCTTATTGTGGTCAAAAAGTCAATAAATCTGTTTGTTAAAAAAGGCCGGGAATATATTCCGGGTAAATGCGCATGATTTATTTCATTGCATAGAGAAAGGAATCCATCAATTTTTAAAAACGAAAGATCACCATCATCTAAGTGCTCTAGTACTTTTTTTTGAAAGACATCATAATATTTATCTCCGCCCATGCAAAGGTGAATGCCACAGGTCTCGTATCCATTGCGGGATGCCGACGCAACCCTTTCTTTTAAAGCCAGGTCATATCCACCCCAGGGGGATATCCATAATCCCAGTCCTTTGCTCACATTTCTCAGTTGACCGGCAATTTTACCAAGCCCATCAGGGAATTTTTTTTTATCGATCTCCCATAATGAGTCTAAAATTGTCCCAACCATCATCTATGACAAAGGCATCAAGTTCCAACTCATATCGATCAACAAGTGTTTCTTTGAATGCATCGATCGTCTTCTTAATATTTTCCGGGCTAAAATTTCGTATGTCATACCAGGTATTATAAAGCAGGAATGGTTCATCCGGTCTGGGTCTCAGCGTGGCGATGTAATCAAAGAAATGGCTTTGCACATCTCCCACCGGTGTAACACCTACGACCGTTTTTTGGGACTGATAGGATTTTCCAGCGGGTAAAACCTCGCCGATGCGATGCCAGCAGATGATGTTATCCGGAGCGATAAATTCATTATAAGCCGATGGATATTCGACTCCAAAAAAGATATCTTCACCATACACCGGTTGTCCAAATCCCCCCAGAGTGAGTTGTGCCCCGCCAAGGTTTAGCGAAAGAACAATTGCTTTTTCGAGGAATAGCTGATCACTGCCCAGGTTTATTATTTCTAATCCTGTATGAAAAAATGGCTTATCGGTAGGAATTCCCAGAGTCAGAAAAATATCGACATCTTTGCCGCTGAAATGAAATCGGTTTTGCACGTTCAAATTTTCCTGGGTCGATTCCCAGCCATTAAATATCATTGTACCCATTGTCAATCTCGAAGGAGTCTCCGGATCTGGTGTAATTTCTGCACCCGGATAGTGAATCAGAACTTCAAAAAAGTCGCCCCCAAGTGGATACCGTGTCTGGGAGATCTTGTTCACCAGAGAGACAGGGGTGAGTGTGCCCCGGGACTGGTGAAACACAATTTCGATAAATGGATTACCAACACGTATAGTATTTGATTCGTTTTCGGTTATTGTTGTTTTTTGTACAGAGGCACCGCAAATCCCAATCAGTGCTATTAGAATTAATAAGGCTATACAGGTCTTTCTCATTCGGTTTTTTCGGCTTTTAACAATAAGTGATGCTTAAATTTCACCGTCAGTTCCGGTTTATTCGAATTTACTTCACCGATCTGCCTTTCATGCTCATAATCTGTTATCCGATATACTCCGTCCGGAAACCCGCGTAATTCAATTTTTCCATCAAATTCATCGGCATAAAACGCATAGTAATAGAAATCATCACGGTGAATCACATGGGCCTCAGGGCGATCAAAACCCAGGTCGTAGAGCCCTCCCAGATATTCACCCTCGGAAAGACGATAGCGCTGGTATAATCCGGTCCATTTTCTCCAGATAGCTTCTTTTTCGGCGGTGAGCAGATAATTCGTGTGATCATGGTTATCTTTTGGCCAGGTAAATTTTGTTCCTACCACTGCACCAATGCCAACCGAGGAAGCAAAATCGTTGCCACCATCACTCAATTCCACATGATCCCCATAATATGCAGTATGTGACCCCATCAACGATTTAAACGTTTTCCCCTTCAAACGTATTTGCCATGATGATAGAGGGTCTGAACTCACCGGCTGATTCATAAACGGCATATTAAAGAATGATGCTGCGGTTCCGCAGGGACAAATTTCAATCACCGCATCCGGAACGATACGGATCGCGGTTTGATATATATCCTCAAAAAACTGAGGTAATTGTTCAACGGATTCTTCAGGATAGGCGTGCTTGTGCGCAGGATTGTAACAAGGGGGAACTCCATTTAAATGCTGTCCGTCAATCTTTAGCCCTTCAAATCCCCAGTTTCGCATTATTTTCACAACCAGGTTTCTTGTATACTCCCGGGTTTTTTCGTAAGCGGGACAAAGGTAGTAACTATCCCACCAACTGATATCCTGCGGTTTACCATTTTCATTGATCAGAAGCATATCTGCATGGTCACGAAGCAGATCGGTACCGGGATCGACGGCGAGCGGAGCCCACCATAATTTTGAACGTAATCCTGATTGTCGTATTTTTTTAACCAGAGCCTGCATATCCGGGTCACCGGCTGGAAACTTTTCCGGTGAAAGATACCAGTCACCCTCGGCTGTCTGCCAACCGTCATCAAGAACTGCCCAGTTAAAACCCAGTTCTTTCACCTTGGAAAGAGTCTGCAGGACCTGATCGACCGTAAAATTTCGTTCATATCCCCAGGCACACCAAACCGGGTCATAAGCACTGGACGGTATGGCGGCAAATTTCAATCCCTTTGCACGCATGATCTGGCTATACTGTTGTAAAGCAGAAAAAAAATCGCCTTCATGGGCAGCAATAAAGGTCTCAAGGGTATGAAGAGAGTCGCCCGGTGCGAGTTTTGTCTGGACATCTTTCCGGACAGAAAATGTGACCGTATTTCCCGTTGAATCTGCCTCTATCGGTAGGCGCAACAGTTGCGGAGACCTCTCCAGATGACCTACAGAAATACCCCCGTTGCGATTCCATACAACACTCACCGGAATCCCCCCACCATAATCGGTAGCATTCATACCGAGATAATTTTCCTGCGAGAAGCCCGGAATAATGGGTAAAACCCAATCGCGCCGGTCTTCATATGAAGCACCGTTAAAGGACCAGAACGCAGGACGTTCTTCGGTGTCGACGGATAGTTTCACGGCATGGCTTACCCAGGCACTCAGGGTAAAAGGCACATCCTTATCATTTATATAAGTAACCCGCATCGCCAGTAATGCGGGAAAGGCTTTGTATTTCCGTACATGAATTTTTTTCCTCAGACCTTTCGCAGAGGCCTGACCAAGTCCTGTGATGATATATTCAGCATAGTCACCTAGTTCATTCTGCCCGGCAAGAACAAGATGTCCGTCATATTTAAATTGATCCAGCCGACCCTGATCCGATAGGAGGTATTCACTGATTTCCGGTTGGGATATGTTTGTAATTCCCTTAGTCATCAGGATTTTATTTATTACCTGGCTTCTCAACTGCTTATCATATTTGATGGATATACCCTGATGATCAATGACTACCGATTGATCCTCATAAGCGTTGCACCCCATCAGTATAAAAAAACCAAGTATTATACAAATACGAAACATTGAGATCCTATATCTTTCAGAAATCAAAGAACGACGATAAATTTGCCGGTGGTTTCACCCAGTGCTGAGGATATATGATAAAAATAAACGCCGGGAGCCGCCAATTGACTGAATTCATTTTTTAAATCCCAATTGGCAATACTAGGCGCCAGTGCGCCAAACGCGTTATGTTCAATCGTTCTGACCAATTCTCCGGATGCATTAAATATCCTGATCGTGGCACGATCGGGCAGATTGACGAACTGAATCTGGTGGTCCTTAATCCCCTGTTCCCAAATCTCGGCAACGATATAAGGATTTGGAATCACCCGTACATTATTCAGGGTGGAGGTGGCGAGTGGTGAATGAGGTACGACTTCGACCGTATTATTCATATCGCCGGGCTGGTTACTGAAGGAATTTTCCAACGGTCCAACAATTCCGTTACCGGAATCATAAGCAGCGATATAATATCGGTACCTGATACCGTTGGTTACATTATTGTCAATAAATATATTGATTGAGTCACCGGGATTGAAATATTCGAATGTGTCTGCAGTAACCTCCTGACGCAGTTTGACCCAGTCGTCATCCCCAAGATAGAACCAGGCATATTCAGGAAGGGTTTTGTAATAGCCTCTGATGCCATTTTCCTTATCAAACTGGGCGAGAGGAATATAATGTATACCCCCTTCAAAATCTTTAAATGTCTGGGTTCCCCATGTAATTCCGTTATCCTGGGAGCGATATATTTTGTATCCTTCAAACTGCGGGTCATTTTCACTATCAGTATTCCATACCAGTTTAACCCGCCGGTCTGAAGGAAAGGCTTCAACCACCGGTGAGGGCGGAGCGTCAATAATTTCCCAGTTATTATTATATAACGTTATGGCCTTTTTCGCATTGGCCTTGATGTCTTTTTCACTACTTCCGAAAATTGTTGCAAATATCAGGGTGTCACTTTCCCCCGGATTAAGCAGGAAAGGTTCTGAGCCCAACGTTTGCAAGCCGTCAGCACCTGAACCGACATAGTAACCGATGCCACCTTCCTGTATATCGGGCACACCGTTCTCATCAAAATCGTCATCAATGCCATCACCGTCACTGTCCTGCGGATCATCTACATTTTCAACATTCCAGAGATAGTACCAGTCGGAACGGGCACCATTGCCGGCTTTGGTCGTGGCCAGCATCCAGAAATGAAAAGCATCATATGTCGCCACTTTTTTAGAAGGTCCGGGCATTTCGAGTGCAACAACCCCACCCCAGGCAATGTCTTCGGTAGGAATGGTACCCCCTTTGGGGCTCTCTTCATAACCGTTATCATCGGTTCCGTAAGCCAGTTGCAGTTGGGGATCATAATAGTGGCGGTCGGCGTCATAACCGATTCCAGGATAAAAGCTCGGGATAAAACTCAGATCGCAGTGAATCGCGGCACGCATATCATGGATAGGCGCCGAACCGATATTCCTGATGACATAAACCCAGATAATAAAATCTTCATAAAGGGTTCCCTTCCATGCCATCCCCCGGACAATCATTTGAGTCTTTAAAAAATTCGGGTGAGGATCGGCGGAAGTCAGTTGATCTGTACCGCCCCATGCCTCAACCACTGAAAAACTTTCCTGATCGGCGAGTTGTCGACCATTTGGACCAAAACCGGGCCAGCCGGTAACGGAATCAAAGGCAATCGGATCATTCAGGAGCGGATAACTGGAGGGCCAGGTGGCAGGCCAGGTTTCCGGATCGTCACTCATTAACGCTCTGCCACCATTTACAAACTGCGGATAGGGAAAAAAATGCTCCTCATCCCAGAAGGCTGCCGGCCCTTCATCCAATGTGGCATCACAGAATGCATAATAATCATCTTCAACCCGAGGCCATCCGCCTACAGCACCTTCTGCCTGATCGAGTGGCGCACCAACAATTACACCTACACCCGTACCATAACTTATACCACTTCCGGCCGGGAATTCGAATGATGGTTCCCGGGCCAGGGCCGGGCTTTGCTGATTGCCATTACATAATAATCCGGTGTTATTGAACTCGGTTCGCACTTTGTTGATATCAAATATATTCCATCTTTGATAATCCATCGGATTCTGAGCGTAGACAATTAAACTTGAAATTATAAGTATTAAAATAATTTGAATGATGCGCATTCTATCATCCTTCTCGAATCGAGATTAGAAGTTCAGGCCAAAGGAAAACTGATGCAACGACGCAAACACACCGTAATCCTGGAAAACATAATCCAGTCTGAGCTTATAGCCGATAACGTCACTCATATCAAATCCAAGACCTGCCGTATAACTCTACTTCATCGTAGTTAAATTTGTAGCCACCACGCAGGAAAAACATATTCTTGTAGCCGATTTCAGCACCCAGATTATGACGCACGTCATAATCACGGCTATCAAGTATATCATAGGCCGCGAGAAATGAGAATTCGTCCGTGTTTATGAAATAATTGGATACACCAAAGCGAAATAAAAGCGGTAATTCCCAGCTAAGTGTTTCAAGATTTGCAGGAATTTGCTTGCTGCTCGGGCTTCCCGGAATCGTATAGGTTATGGCAAGATCGCGGCCCGAAAATTGCATTTTACTACCAAAATTGCTCAGGGCGGCTGCGAGTCGCAAGTTATTGTTGAAAAAGGATGTCTGGAAATCTGCACCTATATCGAAACCAAATGCATCCGCCGTTACACCGGCAAGTTTTTCTGCGATATATTTAACTTTTACACCAAAGGAAAAACGTTCTGTCAATTGCCGGGCATATCCCAGTCCTACCGCCATATCGCTTGCATTTACAAATCTGCCAGTGCCATTTTGGTCATATACTGTGGTTTCTTCAATATCTCCATAGTCCAGAAACTGCAGATCCACACCGAGAAATCCGAATTCATTTAAATTCAGTACACCGGCAATATAGGATACCCGGGTATCAACAAGCCAATTCATCGACGAAATGGTAATAGATCCCATATCTTTTATCCGGGTTACGGCAGCTGGGTTCCAGAATAAGGCATTGGCATCATTTACCACGGCAATTGCCGCCTCGCCCATCGACACCTGCCTCGCACCCATACCAATCTTTAGAAAATTAGCCACCGAGGTACCGGAATAATCCACTTCCTGTGCTTCCACCGAGAAGCAGCCGAATAAAAGTGCGAAAGTTAACACAAAGCGTTGCGCAAATCTCATGATATACTCCTGTTAGAGAATCACAATAAACTTTCCTTTTGTCTCACCCACCGGGGAAGTGATGTAGTAAAAATAGACCCCCGGGGCGATTAGCTGGCCGAACTCGTTTTTTAAATCCCAGCTGGCAATACTGGATTGCAGATCATGCCGGAGCGTACGCACAAGGTCGCCGCTGGCATTAAATATTCTGATCGTCGCTGCCGCCGGAAGTCCGGTAAACTGGAGATTATGCTGCTTGAAACCAATTTCCCAAATTTCTGATACCCTATACGGATTGGGAACGACTCTGACCTCAAGCAGATCTGAAACAGCCATCGGGTATTCGGGGGTAATCGCGATAGAATTATTAAATTCGGCGGGATTGGTTGCTGCCGTATTTTCAAGTGGTCCGATAATCCGGTTACCGGAATCATAGGCTGCAATATAGTACAGATATTGCAATCCATTTACGACATCCCGATCGATAAATACGTTCACCGAGTCCCCTTCCTGAAAATTCTGCAGTGTTCTCCCGGGTCCAAGTTTAACCCCTTTGACGGTATCAGATTCTACGATTGATCTCAGGGGAACCCAGGCGTCTTCTCCAAGATAAAACCACGCGTATTCAGGTAATGTCCTGTAATAGCCTGTGACGCCGTTCACCAGATCATACTGAGCCATTGGGACAAAATGCAGTCCGCCCTCAAAATCCGTAAAACTTTCCGTCCCCCAGGTTTGTCCCTGGTCAAGCGAACGGTATACTTTATACCCTTCGAACTGGTCATCTGCTTCACTTTTCGTATCCCAGATCAGAGCGACTTTCCGGTCATCTTTGAATGCTTCCACTCCGGGTGCCGGAGGTGCCTCGACGACCTGCCAGTCACTTTCAAATAATGAACGTGCCCGCTGGGCATTGGTTTTCAAATCTGCTTCACTCGTGCCAAATACGGTGGCAAATATCAGTGTGTCCATGGCACCCGGGTCGAGGGTAAATTTCCCGGAGCTGATGATTTGCAGTCCATCGGCACCCGAACCGATATAATATCCCTGTCCACCTTCCTGATCATCAGGCACGCCGTTCATGTCAAAATCATCATCAATTCCATCACCGTCACTATCATGGGGATCATCCAGATTGAGCAGATTCCATTTATAATACATTTCCGGTGCACCCCCGCTGCCGGTTTTGGAACTTTGTCCTTCCCAGAAATGACTGGCATCATAAGCCGCAACCTTTCCGGTTGAACCGGGTACTTTCAGCATAACAACACCGCCCCAGGCAATATCTTCGGGTTGCAGTACACCACCCACCGGACTTTCCTCAAAACCGTCATCATCCCAGGCATAAGCCAGTTGCAGATCGGGATCATAATAATGTCGGTCGGCATCATATCCGATTCCGGGAATAAACGACGGGAGAAAACCGAAATCCGCATGAACACCCATTCCCATATCTGTAACAGGCTGGTTGGTCAGATTACGCACGATGAAGATCCAAACAATAAAATCTTCATATAGACTCCCTTCCCAGGCCAGGCCGCGCATGATCAATTGGGTACGCAGCCAGCGGGTCTCGGCGTTACCTGCTCCAATCTGATCGGTTCCACCCCAGCCGTACATTACACTGAAGGTCTCCTGGTTGGCCAACTGCTCTCCCTGCGGGCCAAACCCCGGCCAGCCGGTTGCCGAATCCAGCAATATGGGCACCGTTGGAAGCGCCGGGTTTTCAACACCGGTTTGGTCGTTTAAATCGGTATAATAGTAATTGGGCAGAGCTGACCGGCCAGGAGGATGGCCAGCTGGCAGGATCATTACTGATCGAGGCCACGGTCGGATTGACAAACTCAATATACGGTGCAAAATGTTCCTCATTCCAGAAATCTGCCGGACCTTCATCCATTGTTCCATCAAGATAATCCAGCCGTTCCGGGTTGATGCCGCCGACTACATCCGGGTGTTGGCCGAACGGCGCGCCGACAAATACACCCACACAGGTGCCATACTGTTTCCCGCTCCCCTGGGGATACTCAAAGGAAGGCGATCGTGCGAGATTATAATTCTGATTGTTGCCGTCACACAACATCCCGACATTATCGAATGTTGTCGCCAGTTTATTGATGTTCATGACATTCCAGCGCTTATAATCCATCGGGCTGGTTTGAGCTGCCAGATCAAATACAGATCCCCAAAACAATAGGATTAAAAAGGTACATAAAAAGGCATTGTTTGCTGAGCGACTCTTTCTTAATGATTCCATAATTTGATTCCCAGCTGTATGGTCCGTCCCGATCCCCACATGGTAGGATTGTTGGTGTAATCATGCGAGGTCGCTTCACTCGCGTCATCACCCGGGATACCGGAATCGGCATAGACCCACCATACATTCCTGCGATTGAAGAGATTGATGACCTGGACATAGAATTGCTGTTGGAAGCCGAAAACCTCAAAATTTTTAAAAATGTTGATATCAAACGCACTGATCCAGGGTGCCCTCTCCCCGTTTGGATCGAATTGCGATCTGGTATAGGGAAACCCGCTGGCAGCGCTGCCATAGGCTGAAAACCCGAAGCCACTGGGGAACTGAAAATATACATTGGCATTAAAAACATGCGGTTGATCCCAGTTGGCCGGAAAAGTGAGTGCCTCATCGAGCGGTCGTTCAAAAAGTACTGAGGTACTTACCAGTGTTTTTGATAAGGTATAATTCAGATTTGCAGAAAAATTATTACTAAACCGCTTCTTAAGTGAAAATTCAATGCCTTTCACCGTTGCATAATCCAGATTCCCCATAACCTGAAACCGGCGACCTTCATTGGTTTCACTCAAAATAACACCGATAAGGTTACTTGTCTTGCGGTAGAAAGCGGTAACATCAAAAGCGATTTCCGGACTTAGTTTTGTCTGGACACCAAACTCATAATTTACCGTTTTTTCCGGTTTGATCTCGGTATCTGATATTGGGGAATTCTCGAGTTGGGGATTGGGTCTGTATTCCTGGGTAGATTCAATATAGAATGTGCCCTGAAATACCTTAAAATAGTCCGGATATTGATAGTACCGTCCAAATCCAAAGCGCATCGCCGCCACTTCCGTAATGGGGAAACTGATACCAAGCCTTGGATTTACATAAATTTCTGTTTTTGCATCGGTCAATTCGGCATTGAGATTGGATAATTGGGCCAGATCGACCAGTACTTTGCGTTTGGGATCGATATAATCGATACGGGCACCGAGATTTATAATCAGCCCCATATCTTCAAATTCCATTTTGTCCGAAATATATCCCTTGATTTCAACCGGGCTATATTTATATTCTTCCAGCGCTGCAAATCCGTCCGGATTTCGGCGGGTGAGATTGGTTTGTAAATCATTATATGTCGCGCCAAATTCGAGACCATGGATACGACTTACCTGCCAGAAATAACTTGCACTGAGTTCTGACCGGATGAATCTGGTATCGAAATATACCCAGTCTTCACCGGTTGTGGAAAACTCCGCCGTACCATTCTGTGGCCGGATCTGATAGTATGCCGGGTTATCGTAGACACGGGACAGAAAAGTTCGGTTGTATCTGGCCAGGTGAACCGACAGATAACTCGTTGGTGTTGGCACAAATTTTATTTTTCCGTAGATCAGATCATCCTGGAGATTCACCTGCGGTGTACCGTAAGGATTGTATTTGAAATAATGGTTATACACCCCCTGATTTGCTTTTGAATAATATCCGCCGAGGGTGAATTTGAATTTTGAGGATGGATCCCATAAGAGTTTTCCAAAGGTAAACTGGGTATCCAGATATTGCATCGGGACTTCTTCCGGATCTGCAGATAGGTCCCTGCCTTCACTGTTTATATATTCCGGATAAAGATATCCCATAATATAGCCGTCGGTCGTAAACATTCGGTGAGATACGATCAGTCCAAGATTATCAACAAAGGGCAAGGCAGCCGATCCAAAAAGTTCATAACTGTAGGTATTATGTGAAACATTATCGACACCAAAGTTATCGGTAAATGCTTTGACCCGGAATTTTGGTTTTATATCGACCTGATCATACATCCCCATATTAAAAACACCAGACATGGCATCGCCATATCGGGCCATAAATGTGCCGGTAAATATTTCCATCGAACTCATGGAATATTCGCCGATCGGCTCAACCGAATATCCTCCCCACAGGGCATCGGTTACATTGATGCCGTCCAGCAGATAAACGGTCTCATTCTCCCGCCCTCCCCGGAAATGCCAGCCGTCGGTGGGCACGGTTGCGAATTGACCAAAAACCGGAAGGCTTGATATTGTCGTTGTATTGATCTTACGCGTAATACCGGCCTGCTGAGCAATGACATCACCAATTGTCGTTATGGGGATTCGACCCAATTCTTCCGATGTTACCGCCTGAACTTTATAGGTCAGATCCTTCTGCACGAGGGGGACTTTGTATTCTTCCACCGTAATCGTCTCGCCGGTCAGGATTTCCTGACGCGGATTAAACTCAAGGGTGACCGTGAGCGATGATACGATCTTTACCGCCTGCTTGACATCTTTGACATAACCGACCATGATCGCAGAGACATCGTAGGTGCCCGGAGGGACATCCAGAATCATAAAATATCCATCCTCGTCAGATGCGGCACCAAGCAGAGTTCCCTCAACAATAATATTGCATCCGGCCAGAGCTTCACCAGTATCGTCATCACGGACCTGTCCGACGATTTTTCCGCCGCCTACGGCGAACAAACTCTGGCATGATATGACAAAGACTAACAGTAAAACAGGAATGATTCTATTCATATTCTTATCCCATGCTTTCCAAATTATGCGGTGTTAATAATTAAGAATACTTACCGTGACATTATTCAAAACACCATCAATTTTGGTCTCGCTGACTTTTGTCAGTGTACTTGTTTCAATGATCTGGAGTGTTGAATCTGTTGGCGAAACCGCGTATAAGAGCTCTCCCTGAGCGGTCGCATCGGCAGATACGAGTATTTTATCGAGGTACAATTCTCTGGTGAATGACAGTGACGCATAATCGGCTTTGTAAATACCGCCTCCGTTGGTGATCAGGTAATAGGCATCGGAAGTCGTTACACCGTCAGCGGTCCATATATAGTCCCCGACCAGGGTTTTTTCAACGGTTTCGGTAACCGTATTAAGCACAATGACGTTGAGCGTCTGCAATTCAGCAATAAAGATATAACTCCCATCAGGCGATATTTCCATATCCTGTGATCGCTTTTCAGGCAGAATATTCTCGAGATCATAAAAACTATCATAATTGGAAGCATCCATAACCCTGATCTTTGCAAAATCACTGGTCAGATTGGATGAGATATACAGTTTGTTATTCTGTGCATTATAGACAATATCACGGGGGCGAAACCCATCCGCAAAGCTGATGGTTGACTCGAGACTCAATGTACTCAGGTTCACTACGGAAACGGTTCTACCTGAAACATCCGAGACAAAGGCTTTTTCATTCGTAGCAAAAACGTGCTCCGGACCTGAGCCCACCGCGACACTGGTTATTTCGGTCAATGCTGCCGGATCAAGAATATTCAGTATACCGGGATTTACCTTGTTGGTCACCAGTAGTTTACTGCCATCGGGGGTCATCCGCATCTCGCGGCTGGCCTGGGTAAGATTCTCCTGCTTCTGATACTTATCGATCTCACCAGCCTGAAAAATAATTTCACCCAACTTATCGGCAACAAAAATATGGGCAAAGCCGTTCTGTGCATAAGCACCGGTCGTGAAGAAATGCGTGGTTTCAGCCACATCATCATCATTTGGTGAGAGACGTGAATTGCCGTAGACATCCCGTACACCGCCCATGATATTGGTGTAATAGACCTCTGCCGGATTCATATCGGTCATTGGGGTAAAAATGACCACACTATCCGCACCTTCTACAAGGCTGAACGTACCACCAATCTCTCCGCTTGTACTCGATAGCGTAAAATTATTCGGAAACGTGGAAATGTCCATCCGGTCATCAAAGACCATGGTCACCGGGTGGCGCAGCGGCACATTTATGGCTCCGCTGTCTGCGGCAGAAAATCCCAGAAACCCGGGTCTCGTGACATCTGTGGGTACGGGCGCCATCCTGTCCGGTACACAGGCGTTTAGTAACAATAGCAGGATGATACCCACACCGCATAACGCAATTTTTCTTTCCATGCTAACTCAGCCGTTAATTGGATTTTAGTAAGAACACAAAGACATAAAAAAAGGCATGGGAATACCCATGCCTTTTTAAAAAAAATTATTTCATTAAAATCATCTTCTTCGTTGCCGAATGATTGGAAGTGTTAATCTGATAGAAATAAACCCCCGATCCAACCTTCATGCCTGCATCATTTGTACCATTCCAGTTAACAACATGCGTGTTGGCGGAGAAAGGTTGATTATTTGTCAGCGTGGCAACCTTGCGTCCGAGTACGTCAAAAACAACGATATTGACATTATCGGCTACCGGCAGAGTAAAGCGGATATTGGTTGTCGGGTTGAATGGATTCGGATAATTTTGTGCAGACTGAAATTCATTCGGAGCTTGTCCCAGATCATTCGAACCTATGGCCTGAGGATCACTCGCGATGACCTGATAAGGTGCGGCACCGGTCATAAAATTGTAATTCAGGACATAAGCCGGACCTTCTTCGGCCGTAATATCATTCGGGAAATACTCTTCCGCATCCCAGTTTTCATTACCGACGGAATAGATAAACGGTCGGACTTCGGAACCGGTTGCATAAATCAGATTACGCGGAACCGCTATTTCGAGTTTGTTGTCATTCTCATCAACCGCTACCGCGCAGATACCGACCGAATCATACTCTTCGACGGCACCTTCATAATCACCGATAAATTTCCAGACGGTTAGTGAATCCTGCTGGTTATCCGGATTATAGGCATCGGTCAGATTAATCAAATAATCACCACCCATATGCCACCAGTTGCCCCAGACTCAGACCAACCGTATCGCTCATGACCGATTCGAACTGTAACTGAAAAACCGGGTCAAATTCATATTTTGTGAACTGTCCGGAAAATGTGCCGGTGGGATCGATATCGATGCGGATATATACATAATCGGAGTCACTGGCCATCCAGCAGTCCATCACATCAAAATCCGGACCGGTCTCGATATCACCGATCTCTTCAGCCACATCACCCACATCCACATTGCTCAGACCCGTCCCAGTCAAGCATGTCGCCGTCGATCTCGATCGCATCTTCAATCTGAGCACCGTCTGCCTCGATATACACTGGTGGTCTGGGTATGAATGTTATAATCGATCATGTATGCCGGATTCCAACCGAACTGGGCATTTGGCATACCATCCGGGATTGGCCCAATCCCATGCACCGACCACATGGACCCAGGGACGAATATTATGCCATGCGTCCAAAGATCCAGAGAAACACGCTACCTCCACTTCGGTAGCCCCTTCATTCATCGCCACCATGGCGACTCCGACAGAATCCCAGCCGTCAGGCCAGACCGGTGCATCCTGGTCTCTTTGAATATTTGCCAAGATTGTTGCCTCAGAGCCGCCTGCCGCGACGCCACTAATATCGATCAGATAATCCAATACCCAGCGTCCACCAGCCCCAGTTTAAGCCGGAAACATTGGCATACATCCGTGTCGAGATAAATCTCAAGGGCCAGACCGGCACTGTATCCGGTTACCAACGACCCGGTCGGATCGATCGTAATTCTCATAAAAAGCATCGAATCATTACCGGTCACATAAAGACTGTTCAGGTCATAATCCTTTCCGGCCACCATATCACCAAGTGATTCTGCGGCATCACCGACATCTGCCCGCGGCACGTTGCCCAATCAAGCATATCACCGTCGATCTCGATCTGGGCATGACGAATCCCGTCAGACATAAAATTAAGTACAAACGGTAAAATAAATTGCTTCATTACGTCCTCCTGTAATGTGAATTTTTGATTATCTTAAAGGGATGTGAAGCGAAAAGTAAAACGCACCTCCTTTCCTGCTCGAAAATAGTTGATATTTTGTTTAAGACGGAAATGCAAGTTGAGTATAAAACCGATCGATAAACGAATTTTATAATAAATTTTATCAAATTGCAACGAATAAATAATTTTTTTTATTTATTCGGTTAGCAGATTCAACCGATTCTTATTTTAAATAAATGGCCTTTCCGATCCGACTTGAGGCTCCGTCAGATAGACCGGTAAAAGTAGGTACCGGAACTGATATACCCGGATTCCAGTTATGGTGTGTTCTCCGGCCGGCATTGTCCGATCGAGTAAACGATCAATCAAAATCCCCGCTGACATTATATATCTCCAGATTGATCCTTTCCCCGCTGGGCAACGAAAATGGATGCGCGTTGCATTGTTGAACGGATTGGGATAATTGCCCAATAACTCATATGCTTCCGGGGCTGCATTGCGCATTTTATGCCCTATCCCGACCGGATGCTCCTCCAACCGGTTTAAAGTAATGATCGCCGTCATAAATTGTTCCGCTAAATGATGGATCGACATGCAGCGTCTGTTTTAAAAAATTGTATCCTGTGCTGTCTTCCCACAAGCCATCGTTTGCCAGTCGGATCGCATAATCCGGCTGGTTATGCAGCCTTGGTTCCGGATCTGCCAAATGTATCATTACTTTATACATCCCGACCGGCAGATCAGCCGGGATACCGGATTCAATATGTACGTCCATCGTATCGCCCGACATCCAGAAACGGGGATCTTCATTGCTGATTAAAAAATACTTAGCCCCATCTGTATTTCTTAGAATGATCTCCAGATTGCGTGGATTATACGGTGCAGCAAAACCCAGGTTGGCTACCCGGAAATCGAATGTAAACCGGCTGCCCGGCTTTAGACTGTCGGTCATGGTTGATTCCAGTAGTTCGAATCGATAGCCCAGCCTTCTTTTGATCTCATCCATACATCCATTTGTTACCCAGCCATTCAGCACAGTCAAATGATAATCTTTATTCAATACCGACCAATGCATTCGGATCAGATCCTTCAGTGCATTCTCACAGCCTGAATAGGCACTGGGGTTGCAGGTTTCACCACCTTGTGGAACGTACCTGTTATCAAGATTCAGGAAGGTCTTGTCCTGCTCAATATTACCGTAGGTACCGTAATCGGTCGAACTGGCAAGAAAACAGTCATTATGCGCGCCGGTTCTGGCCCGGTAGGAACCGCTGAAAGCCGAATCGGGTGTCAATGCCTGAGAGTAGTTGAAGATATTCCGCTTGTAACTCGGCGTGCGCACAACCACTGCCCTTCGTTCGGGCAATACCGAAAGTTCCTTAAAAAGCACACTGCGACGGTCACTGGTATTATTCAGACCGTTCGTGGAATAATACCATTCCCCCCATGCGCCGATAAAACCGGCCTCTACATACGCAATCACATCCGCATGTGCCCGGAAAAGAGGTTCCAACTGATCCAGATGCCGCACAATGATGTCCAGTGACGCATCTTCGCCTGTCTGTGAATTGGTATACGAAAACCGCATGACCAGTTTTACGCCGCCCTCCCGGGCAACATTGAAATCATTTTCAATCAGATCAAGATAGTACTGAGAGATTGAGTCGCTGCGAAATTGGGGGATCGTATGGATCCGCTGAATGACCGTGACATTTTGTGCACGCAATTCCTCGCAGAACGACAGGGTGATCGGAGAGGACCGGTATGCCGAGAATCCGCGTTCCGGGTTCGGAAAAATCTCATCGGTTCCCTGATACGTAATTGTTGTTTGGGCAACGGTCCAGTTTAAACCGGTTACGATGATTAGCATTATTATTCGATATAAAAACATCATTCTTTCCTTATTTTATTGGATATAAATATAATACATTATAATATAATTATTGAGTGCATTCACTTTAGTACCGTAAATTTGAATCATAATTATCCAAAACACAGTCATTCCGTAGGAATCTTCCTTGTTGCCTATTCCGTTTTTATCAACAAGGAAGATCCTTTCAGGATGACGGGATGTATGTATCCTATCCGGAATATCCCGGTCGCCAAACCTCCATTTCACCGGTTTCCATAGATCTATTAGCCATATGAACCGCCACGGCGGCATCACGGCCGGTCTCCACATTAGATTCCGGTTGCTGGCCTGATCGGATACACCCGACAAAATGAGCCAGTGCAATCCGACTGGTAATATCATCATTTTCTGCCCGGTCCGGTACCGGTACCGGAACCCCCTCGCCGGATTCCCAGGCTTTTTGGGTTGCACTCGTAACACCATCCAGTTCCTCCGGGCTCATTTCCCGCCGGGATGGCTCGGCATAAATAAAAGCTTCCTGACCCTGTTCACGCCGGATCTCGATGGCAGCTTCGGTTCCAAGAATTTTCATTACTACCCCCATTTGAGCATTGGTCGTAATCGAGCTGAACAACGCTTTTACCCCATTCGGATAAGCAAAAACGGTTGTCACATTGTCAAAAATCTCCCGCCCATCTTTCCAATAATCAAGGCCACCGATTCCGGTCACTTTTTCCGGATGGCCTTCCAAAATCCAATTGGCGACATCGATCTGATGCGAACGGAGTTCGGTCATCAGTCCGCCTGAAAATTCACGGTACATCCGCCAATTGATTATTTTTTCGAGCGAAGTATCGCTCACCGGTCGACGCCAGTTGCCGTTGCGGTGATAATGTGCAAAAATATGTGTAATCCTGCCGAGTTCTCCACTCCGGATAAGATCGACGACTGTTTTTTGCAATGGATTGGTACGCCATTGATACCCAACCTGAAATACCTGACTTTTATTTTTCACCCGCCTAACCAGATCTATCGCTTCGTCAATATTGTAGGTCATGGTTTTCTCACAGTAGATATGTTTTCCAGCAGCCAGTGCGTCAAGGGACATGGGGTAATGCAGATACAGTGGTGTGGCGATCACCACAGCATCAATATCATCACGCGCAAACAGCTCCCGGTAGTCAGTATAACCCGCTGCATCCTGGCCCGCCTCACGCAGACCATCCTCCAGATTGCCCGGCAGAATATCGCAACAGGCGATTACTTTTACCCCCGGGATCTCCCGTAAAAGGGCGACTTCATAGGCGCCCCGGCTACCGGTGCCAATTACTCCAATTTGTATACGATCATTGGCAGCAAAAAGATTGCTGCTTTTGATGCCCATCGCAAATCCGGTCGCGGCCAGACTGGTGTCAATCATAAAATTTCTGCGTCGCATGACGTTCCTCCAAAGATGCGCACATTTTTCACATTTTAACCAATTTACTTCACTGGTTCATGGGCTGTATACCGGACTTTTACCCGAATGGGTTCATGCAACCGATCTGCCCAGTAAATAATTTTACCATACTTTTCCGGATCACCGATATCAAACAGCAGATAGGCGTTTTCTTCGCGATAACGGCTGCCTGCAGGTACAAACGTATCATTCTCATGGATTAAACGGCGGTTCCAGTATTTGCCACCCCCGGCCCCGTTACTTATTTTTGTATGCGGGAGAAATGTCGGTGCCGGGAGGCCCTGATCGTTGCTGATATCATACAATATCCGGATACTACCAAACGCATACCCCTGTTGTGCATGATAAAAACATAACCACGGATCAGTGTTACCAATCGGATTCGATTGCAGGAACTCCTCGCGCAGAGCAAATGGATAATCTTCTATGTGTCCATCCGGGCGGATGAAGGCCACATGGGTAAAAAGACTGTCCATGGTCATTTCATCATTTCGCAGCAGGGATAAGGAAATGTCCTGCTGAACTTCCATCTCGGAATAAAACCTGAAATAAGGTGCTCCGGCAAGAAAATAATAAGCTGCTGTCAATTTTATTTCCGGACATTCAGGCGCTTTTCCTTCACGGAAAATTCTTATGAGATATGGTCCGGTATCTATAACCACCGAATCGGGCGGGTCCCAGTGGGCGATGGTGGAATAATTTTCTTCGCCAGTCCGTCTGAAGTTTGGTGCCCAATGCATTCTGTTCGATTTTCGCCTGAGTACAAAATTATCGTGGTTTTTTACCGCAAGTCTGTTCAACTGGCCTGAATGATATTTCTGACCTTCTTCGTTTTCATCACGCCGGAAATCTGCACAAAAAAACCGGTTCTCAATGGTAAGATCCAATTCTTTACCTGACAACTGAAGATCGGTTTCAGGCACATTATGACCTTCACCCCCTGATATCACCTGAAACCGGCGCGATTCTTCCGGCCGGAGATCAATGGGTGCTATGAGATAAAAATTTTCAAGATGATCGGATTTATTCATCCTGCGATTAAAAATTTGTGCGTAAACCGTGTCTTGCTTGAGCGTATCAACCAGAATACAATGCGCACCGATAGCACCACTCCGGACCTGAAGTGAAACGATCACATATTCGCCATTTCGTTCGAATCCGCCTGTGTTGGTGACCTCTATCTCAGCAATCTGAGCCATCGTAACAGCGGTGATTAAAAAACTCAGAAAAAAAGCGGTTATACAGAATAATTTTTGGCCGTTCCTAAACTTCATAGCTTTTCAGACTTTTTTACTCAAAAGTGACTATGGCACCGCGTAATAACCATGGAACGATGCAGACCGTGTACCCATTCTCATTTTCAAGATCTAATGCCTGCCGTTCTTGCATAAATGGAATCAGATAAGCCTTTGTTGCACTTGCAGCCGGCAGGATAATTTTTATTTTGTGTTGAAGAATCGGATCACTTACTTCATCCGGCATGAGACCGGTAAAATTGGCCAGAAAAACGACCGTCTTCCCGGATATTTTACAAATCTGACTGACTACAAACGGGGGCGCATCGATATTAAATCCTTCTGGTTTCTGAATCCATTCTGAAATAGATTCGGTAATCTTCGGATCAATTACGTGATCATGATTCTCCATAAACTCATCGTAATAATCAGCAAAAACGGCATCGTCCACGGCGGTTAAATTCTCAGACATGGGCAATGCGGTTGGAATTTCGTCTTCGTCGAGTTCATCAATCCCCGACCAGTATATTTTTTTCCCTGCACTGAGATATTGCTCAAATCCTTCTATCTCATTGCCGTCAAATTCCCGGACACCCGGTAAGATTAACTGGTTCCCGGAAAAAGAAGACCAGGTTCGCTCGGTAACAATCTGAAACTCGAGGTGTTCTTGCATCAGATATAATAATAATCCCATATAACTTTTATAGACATCATCCGGAAAATAATTTCGTGACCTGACAGAAAAATACACCCCTACGGGTGCTACCGGTTCCCTAAGACCATATAACAGTTCCTGATTGGCTTCGATCCAGTCGAAGACCCCTCGCCTGGTACCCGAATCGTTTGTCCCCGACATCACCTCGCCGCGGGCATCCCAGCTGTTTGCACCCGCCATGGCCTGGGCAACAAATAAATTCTGCATCGCATTGCCTGGTTTTATTCGCTCATGGCCATTCCAGGAATAACTGAGCATCCAGGTCGGTTTTTTTCCGGCAAAGGCACGGAACGTAAACATCCCAGCCATATACCGCAGCCAATCAACCGGGGTTCTGCTTGCTGCCATATATGCCCCTTCACTGAATTCGTGACAGATCACATCGACAACCGGATAAAGGGCAAATATATCGGCGCCAACCCTCACGGCAGATTCATCGATACCCGGGTATATTTCCGCGATCACCTTACATTCGGGATTGATCCCTTTGACTTCCGAATTGATCTCATCCATAAATTCGACAATGGTATCAATCCTGAAATCGATCCATTTTTTGAATACCGGATCCGAGAAATCACCGATATCCATATCTTCAAGGGCATCATGACCGGTTCGCTGACGGAAAGCCTTCACCGTATACGCATCAAAACTGGCCCATGTTTTCTCCCAGCCTTCGAAGTGGGTCATCCAGTAGGGAATATCAACATAGATCCCATCGATACCGGTGGCAGCGATTTCGCGTACCCGTTGCATATAGAGTTGACGCCATTCTTTTGCATAAGGACTGATCCAGACATCTTCATCCCCTTCCGTTATCCAAAATGCTGTACCTCCTCCAAAAATTGCGGGACGGCCCTCGCGATCTCTCTGAACCCAGTCCGGATGATCTTTAAAAAGGGTACTTTCACGTTCATCCGCGTCTGACGTGATACACTCTAATCCGGCTATGTAAACGAAAGCATAATTACCAATGGCGTGTGCCGCATTTGCCATTTTGGTTATATCCGCCAGTTTATCAGCAGGATCAAGGAAACTGTCGTACCGACCGGTGATATCGTTGTCAACTTCGATCCCGAATACATTTGTTTCCTGAACCGATTGTATGATTGACTCGAGTTGATCGGCGGTCAGACTATGTCCGGCTATACGAACGCGATGGGTCCAGTCCGTGGCGTTCTGCGCGATTAATGCATAATTCAGAAGAAAAAGAAGCAAAAATCTGAAGAATTGGTTCATGGTACCTTACTTTCCTGTTTTATTTCAGAATACCGGCTGCATTTTGATAATACAACTTTTCCAAAATCTTGTCCTCCAGGCCAAGTCCATTCAGCGGCCAGTGATACTCAAATTGATCGATTTCATAAAAATGTTCGTCCTCACTCTCTAAAATCCGGAAGGTTATATGGTACATTTCCTGCTCAAAACCCATATCCGTTCCGTAAAGCAGTCGATCCTGATATTTTTTATAGAATGCGGCGGTATGTCTTGGGATTGGAGCCGTTTCGGCATATCGTGCAGATATATCGGCATACAGATTTGGATACCGATCCAGCAATTGGCCTAAACGGTTCAGATCGTATGAAAGATTGGCAAAATGACAGGCAATAAAAACAGTCTCCGGATGCTTTTTGACAATATTTTCCAGTGTATTGATCATTTGATCATGGGTCCGGATATCGGAGCGATTATCGAGCCGCCAGACTCAACGCATTCATCAACCCATCATTGGTGGAATCCATCGGCTGGTACATCCAGATCGGATCAGCCACATGGACGTTTACCGGCAGTCCAAGTTCGCCACACTTCCGCCATAACAGATCCAGGCGCGGATCATCCAGATACAGACGCATTTCTGGAGCAACCCCCCGGATCAGACCGGAACCTTTATCGCTTATTTCGCCAACCCCTTTAGCACCCATTTTTGCACAGCGCTCCAATTCGAGAACAGCCTTAGAGGGAAAATCCGGTTCCAGGTATCCACTGAGATCAAAGCCACACCATAGATCAAAACGGTCGGCATGGACCGCATAAAGTGCATATATCGAATCGAATGCTGCGCTGTTCGCCTTTGTCAGAATAATCGTTTTCCGAATTCCGGATTTATCCATGTTGTTTACCCATCGGGCGATTTCTTCGGCACCGTTTGCATAAGGATGAGAGTGCATATCAATTGCCGTATAACGTGCCCGGGTGACTTTCGATCTATTTATTTCAAAAAGCGATACCGGCCGGTAGTTTTTCAGCAGAATCGATGTCGGATCATTCTGAGCAAAGAGACCAGTGAATAAAAATACCAGACACAAGCCTGACATCATTCCAATACTTTTCATCTGGGTATTCCCTATCAATTTGGAATTAATTTCATTTTAGATTTGATCAGCGATCGGACTGCTTCGATTGCCGGTGGAAATATCAGTACGTATATCGATCTCGGTTGTGCGCATCAATTCTTCGCGAAGCGATTTTACAAAAATATTTTTTGTCTCTGTGGCAATATTGATCTTGCAGATGCCGCGTATGACGGCCTCCCGGATGATTTTATCCGGTATCCCGGAACCGCCATGTAAAACCATGGGGACCAAGGTGGCTGCATTAATTTCAGCTAATCTGATCAGATCAATGTGCGGGTCTCCCTGATAAAAACCGTGAACACTGCCAATCGCTATGGCGAGCAAATCTATTCCAGTTTCTGCAGCGAACTGTTTTGCTTCGGAAGGATCTGTGAAATTTTGCTTTGCATGGGATTCGCCCAGTTTTGGCACATAACCAAGTTCGGCCTCAACACAGACCTGGTATTTTTCTGCCATTTCTACAATCCCCCTGGTGATTCGGACATTCTCATCGAAGGATTTTTCACTGGCGTCAATCATCACCGAATCAAATCCCGCAACCAGTGCTTCCCTGATCAACGACACGGAAGCTGCATGATCAAGGTGTAACCAGACTTCAACACCAAATTCCTGCATTGCGCCACGGGCCATATTGACCGCTGTATTCAGACCGATATATTTTATCGACGACGGTGACAACTGAAGAATTATCGGCTTACCGAGTTCAGCCGCCGCGCTCAGGATACCATTGAGTGTTTCCAGATTATAGAAATTCGCCGCAAGTAATGCCGATCTGCGTTTACGTATATCGAGCATTTTTTGCTTTAAGGTCATCGTTCTTTACCTGTGCCCGAAGTTACCTGTGATAGCAAGTCAACCACTGATTTACACGGAGGAAAAAGCAGACCTGAAGAATAATTACAAATCTTCCTAATGTGATTGAGTCTATATATACACCGTGTACATCTGTGGCATAAAATAATCAACTTTGAAAAATAGAATGATGGTTGCTTAAACATCAGACGTCTAACCCGAATTTTTTACGGGCGATGTCCATTACACTCTGATAATCCTTGAACGCAGCGGTTCCGCCAGCTTCAGTGGTCGATACCGCGCCGGTCAGATTGGCAAATCGCTGGCATTCTTCGATCGGTTTCTTCTTGATCAGTTGATAAATGAATCCTGCGTTGTAGCTATCTCCCGCGCCGATAGCGTCAACAACATTCTCGTTGATAAAGGCAGGCATTTGTGTTCGCCTGTCACCATGCATGACCAGCGATCCCCGGCTTCCCTGTTTTACCGCAACAATATGCGTAAAATCTTTCAGAGCGACAAGAGCGCGATCAAGATCATTTTTTCCGGTCAGTTTCAATAATTCTGTTTCATTCGGTAAAAAAACATCCACATATGGTAAAATTTTCCGGTATTCAAATCCCCATTTTTCCTCCGGGTCCCATTGAATATCAAGCGAAGTTGTCAGACCAATTGTTTTGGCTCTGCTGAACATATCGCCCACATCCGGTCTGAGCCCGGGTTGCAGAAAGAATGATGAAAAATGCAGATGGCCTGCTTGTGCTAACATTTTATCGTGTATATCGGAGACGGTAAGATGTTCCATTGCGCCTGGATGGGTTACCATCGCACGGTCCTGATCAAAATTCAATACAATTGTAGCTCCGGTATTCAGATCATCACGCCGGATGATAAATTCTGTGCCTACCCCTTTAGTTTCCAGACTGGATAAAACAAGATCACCGAATTGGTCTTTACCAATCATGCCGATAAACGCCACACGGGTGCCAAGACTGCTAAGATTACTGGCGAAAATCGCCGATGAGCTTCCCAGGGTAAGGGTCATATCCTGGGCGAGAATTTCTTTACCTACTTCCGGAAACCCTGCGATTCTGTTTAAGATCAGGTCGACATTCAATTCCCCGACGACGATCACATCATATTTATGGGACATTTATTCTCCGCGATTTTTTATACCAAAACGCTGTATCAATGCCGGCACTTCTCTTAAGGATTCGATGATCGCATCGGCAATTTCCAGCCTTTCCTGGGCCACATAGTCTGTTCTGATCGCTGCGCATTTTAATCCAGCTGCCTGTGCGGCGCGTATGCCGGCCGGCGAATCTTCAACCGCAAGACACTGAGCCTTTTGCAGACCAAGTTTCTGTACTGCCATCAAATAAATATCCGGAGCCGGTTTTTTTCGAACCACATCCTCACCGCTGACAATAACAGAAAAAGCACCACGAATAATCGATTTCGTTCCTCGATTTTAAACGCAGTTTGTCGAGGATGGTTGAGATCTGTTCTCTGATCGAAGATGATGCAAGTGCGATCGAAATATGCATTTCAGTGCAAAATGTAATGAGATTTTCCAATCCTGGTTTAGGTTGAATGTCGCTCTGCTTTAGAATGTCGAGATAAAGTTCCTCCCGCTCACCCACATCTTTCTCAATTTCCGGTACTTTATTCGGTAAAAAATGTCCGGTATATTTCCCTTACATTCTCCTCAACAGAGTGGCCGATCAGGGCCAGAAGAAACTCCTCCGGTGCGACAATGCCCCTTTTTTGAAGAAATACCCGGAACGAATCCACATGAAGGGGTTCTGTATCGACTATCACACCATCCATATCAAGAATAATTGCTGCAACCGGATTCAGGACAGGAATCATTCAAAATCCTGCAATAATTGGTTATTCAGATTGATCAGATTAAAATGGGTAAAATATTTTTGCATATCTTGCTCGATGGCGATCAGAACGATTTCATCGGCATGAATACCATATACCGCAAGGTTCTTATACAACTCCATTCTTGCCGTCTGAACTTCAGCATTTGCCCAAATATAACGACAACCTGTCTTTATAAGCCACTCTTGCCGATGGGCGTTCAACCGGTCAAACGATTTTGTCTGTTCATCACCCTTGAGCCATTTTTGCCAGCGGTTTGATTCCAGGACCGCCTGCCAGAGAACCTCCTTTATTTTCGATTTTCGGGGGATTTTTCCTCGGGTAAATAATGCCGATTCCATGTTTTCCAGTTCCATCAGTGCTTCATATTCACGCTCAGTGAACTCCGGGCCCACATTGGCAGCCCCCATACCTGAACGTGGATATGCCTCCGGATTTTCCACATTATCGGTATAATGTCCTTTGATCCAGCTGCCATAACGGCGTGCTTCTGCCACTAATCCTCCGGCCACCTCGGGATCAAATAACGTCGTATGCAAATCCGTACCCACTTTACCTACTACAAAACACGGCCAGACATTCTCATATCCGGCTTTTTCCAATCCGGATCTTAATCCTTTAAGAAAATCTCTGAACAGGTTCATATCCGCCAGACCGCCATGAACCTCCTCTGTGCCAACTTCATAGGCGACCGGAGCGATATCTTTCTTCATACGAAACCGTTCGACATGAACAATTAAATCTATGGTCCGATCGATAACCAGATCAATGGGTATCACCTTGCCTGACAGAGTAATATCAATGGTTGGATCCACATGCAACAGATCATATCCGGTCACCACAGCGGCTTCAAAAGATTTCTTCACCCAGTTCATGGTAGCGGTAAACGACCAATTTTCGGTCCGTTGATTATCCCGCAGCCATGGGCCGCCGTGATCCACAGCGATGATTACCGGACCGGTAAAATTTATGGCGGCTGCTTCCTGACGAATTAGTCTCACAAACTCCCTTTGCGTGAATCCCGTATAACCGCCATCAAGATCTACCTGATTCAGCGTTGCTGCAAACTTTATAGGCGCATTGGCCCGTCTGGCAGACCGCAAAGCCGCGCGGATCACCGCCACCGAATTTGGACAGGCGGCAAAAACTGTGTGCTTTTCACCGGTTCGGTTCGATATTTCAGTTATTCTCTGCATTAATAAATCCACAACCGGCATATTTTTTTGCCGTGCCAGGTTTCGAATCAACTGATCTAATGATGGCATCGCTTTTTTATTCAAACTCAAATGGATAAATATTGACGCCCTGAACCACACGGGTAATCGTACCGCTCATTGAGGGTGTATCCGGTTTTAGCCCAAAAGCCAGAGATTTATAAAACGCGAGCACCTGGGCCGGCAAAACAGCGACGAGGGCAAGAAAAGGCTCTGGAAGAGTTTTCACTTCCTCCGTAAAATAAATATTCAAGTCCAGATCAATATCTTTTAATTTTGTTTCCGAAACACCCACTCGAAAAAGCCCTTTTTCACCCTGGTTTATATTCTGAATCAGGTCATGTTCATATTGCGATACATATTTGTCGCTTGAAAACAAGAAAACATTGAGTGTGTTTCTGTCTATAACGGCCTTCGGGCCGTGCCTGAATCCGAGAAATGAATCAAATTTACAGATCACACGGCCATCGGTCAGTTCCTGTAGTTTCAGATGGGATTCATGAGCGCTGCCAAAAAACGGGCCAGATCCGAGAAAGACAGTGCGTTCAAAGGACGCTTCAGCCAGGTGGCGCAGATCTGCCAAAAAACGGGCCAGGAAAAATTCACCATAGCCGATCAAACGGTTGACTACAGACGTCATACTTTCCAGGGATTTCCCTCCCAGCAAAATGAGACCTGCGAGTGACATCGCCGTGAAACTACCGGTCATGGCCAGACTTTTATCGTCTGCTTCAGGCGGCAGGAGGAAGTAAATTCCATTTTCCCGTGAGATCCGTTTCACCAGCTGACCGTCGGGATTGCAGGTAATCACGAGGTGGGATACGACATCGCAAAGACGACTCGCCAGATCCATGGCCGCCACACTTTCCGGGCTGTCTCCCGAACGGGCAAATGATACCATCAGCGTTGGTCGTTCGTTGCTGAATATACTGTCAGGATGCGTAACAATATCTGTGGTTGCCACGGCACGAAATCGCAGACCGGTTTCCTTTGCCAGCCAGCCGGCCAGCACCTCGCCGATATAATGCAGACGTACCTGCGCCGGAAAGAATGATATCACAATCCTGCTGACACACAAAATCCTCAATAAATTTTCTGATGGGTGCATATGATTGCTGCAACCGCTGCCAGACTAAACGCCACAAATCGGGTTGACCGGATATTTCCCGTGCGGTATGTATGCCCCCCAGCGTGTTTAATTCAGAGACAGATATACCCAAATAAGATGATGCCACAGATCTCCCTCTTTCATAACCTTTTATTTAAAAATAGTTTTATTTCGTTTTATTGTCAATATTTTTTCTCCAAGATATCACTAATTATAATATTTACAAATCGCATACACCATATATCATTGTTATTTATGGTCTTATGCTATATCATTTCTTGCTTAGTGAAATAAATTTTTACCTTGCATTTTTCATACAGGTACAGTATACTTCCGAAAAATAAGGTTTCGTAAGTATTAGATAATGGATTTAACATTGTCAACCGTTTCCCGTCGTGCAGGTATTCTGGAACAGCTCCGCGAAGCTGGTAAAGTGCAGGTTGACGCTTTGAGTAGCGAGTTCAGGGTTTCGGAAGTTACCATTCGAAATGATCTCACCCGGCTGGAGAAAAAGGGTTTGCTGATCCGGACACGTGGAGGTGCGATTTACCGAGAGCGTGTCGGACTGGATTACGATTTTAGTGAAAAACAAAAGAAAAATTATCATCTTAAAGAGAAGATCGGAGCACGGGCTGCACGCTATATCAATGAAAGTGATGCCATTTTTCTTGATTCCGGGTCAACTACCATGGAAATAGCCAAAGCAACTGACTTCTTTTTCACAGCTGACCGTTATAACCAACGCTTTGCCGATTGCCAGTCATTTGGCGCAGTATAAAAATATCAGAGTTATCATACCCGGTGGCTATTTGCGCGAAAATGCCTTATCGCTTGTTGGATCTCTGGCGGAACAAACCGCCTCCGGTTACTTCTGCGACAAATTGTTTCTCGGTGTTGACGGATTTGATTCCGGCTATGGCCTGACGACACCTAACCCGGAGGAAGCGCAACTGAACCGGGTCATGATCGATCATGCACGGGAGACGATCGTAGTGACCGATTCAAGTAAGTTTTTACAACGCAGTTTTGCATTAATTGCACCGGTCAGGCGAATTCATACCGTAATCACTGATCGTGGAATTCCGTCTGAGGAGAAGGATTTTTTACAAAAAGCCGGTATTCAATGTATTATTGTTTAGAACCGATCTCAATAACAGCAGAGGGAGGGTAACATATGGAAAAAAGACCCTGGCTTTTTTATGCATTAATCACAACCACTTTTTGGGGTGTCTGGGGAGCGTTTATTGAGATCCCCGAAAAAGCCGGTTTTCCGGCCACGCTAGGATACTCTGTCTGGGCACTGACCATGATACCCTGTGCAATTGTTGCTCTAACCATCAGTAATTGGAAACTGGAGCATGATCTCCGGTCAGTTTTGCTCGGTTCATCTGTGGGCTTTCTGGGCGCAGGCGGTCAATTGATTCTTTTTCAGGCTTTACGGGACGGTCCTGCATATCTGGTTTTTCCGATTATTTCACTGTACCCGGTCGTAACGATCCTTTTTTCTGTATTCCTTTTAAAGGAGCGAACGAATAAAAAACACTGGATAGGGATCGCGATTGCCCTGATAGCAATCCTTTTTCTCTCATATCAGGAACCTGAGAGTGGCAACCTGCGTGGTTATCTATGGCTGTTCCTCGCCCTTTTTGTATTTTTGATGTGGGGCATTCAGGCTTATGTTATGAAATTTTCAAATGAAACCATGAAAGCAGAAAGTATATTCTTTTATATGATGCTGACCGGTGTTCTGCTGATACCGGTAGCCTTGCTTATGACCGATTTTGAACAAACCATCAACTGGGGATTTAAAGGACCTTATTTGGCAGCCATGATCCAGGTATTAAATTCTATTGGTGCACTAACATTTGTGTATGCTCTGCGTTACGGTAAGGCAATTATTGTAGTCCCGATGACGGCACTTGCCCCGGTAATTACAATAATCATCTCTTTAATCATATATGCCGTTATACCACACTGGATCATTATTGGCGGTATGCTTCTTGCGGTAATTGCCATTTATCTGATGGCAGAATAACGCCCAAAAAGAGTCCTAAATCAACCGTTTTGGATTGCTTTTTATGATATTGAATGTTTGGCTTTGGATTTTTGATTTATTAAGAGTCGCAGTATCTGGGCCGCCGCAAACGCTGCCCCGAATCCATTGTCGATATTGACCACCGTAACCCCGCTGGCGCAGGAATTCAGCATAGCCAATAGGGCGGTTACACCGCCAAACGATGTGCCATATCCACCGGAAGTGGGAACGGCGATAACCGGCACTGACACCATCCCTCCTACAACCGAAGCCAATGCGCCTTCCATTCCGGCAATCACAATAATTACCCCGGCGGCATCAATTTTATCTTTATAATTAAACAGACGGTGGATTCCGGCAACACCGACGTCAAATATTTTGCTTGCCTCAAAGCCCATTGCATAGGCTGTTTGATACGCTTCTTCCGCAACCGGTATATCTGCGGTACCGGCCGTAATGATCATCAGTTTCTCGTTTAATTCCGTATATTTTCGCTCCGGTTCCGTATAAATAATTCTTGCGGCTGCATTATATTTCAGTTGCTTATGCTTCTTTTTCATTTTGGTAAACAACGCCTTATCGGCGCGGGTGGCCAGAAGCGTACTGCCCCGTTTCAGAATTGCATCCACTATTTTTACAACTTGCCCAGTTTCCTTGCCCTTACAATATACAACTTCAGGGAAACCCTGTCGTAAAGTCCGGTGATGATCGACATGCGCAAATGAGAGATTCTCAAATGGGATTGATTTCAGATAGGCGAGAACCTGCGGGGTATCTGCGTTTCCGTCACGGTAATCCTGTAAAAGTTTGATCAGTTTATCCATATGACGAATCCATTGCGTGTAAATCGATATTTTAGTTCGACAAAGCAGATCATTATGGTTGAAATTCGTAGTTCATATATTCCGGCAACAAACGGTAATCCCCAAAACCACTACGATCAGCAAAAACAAATATTTTACGCAGAGCATAATACCGCCAAACGACAAAAGGTACCGAATCAATTTCGAATGGATGGCGCTCAACGTCATCGGGATAACCAAATTTTATCAATATTCTACCACGATCCGATAGCCATCCGCCTTCGTTAAAATTTGAATACTCCCGGTTGGCATAATTAACACGCCTGAAATATTCTTCCATGAGTTCGTTAACCATCGTATTAGGATTGGGATCCCGACTGGCCCAGAAGGAGAGAAAAAATCTTTTCTGTTCTTCTAAAGGAGCCTCTTCATATTTATCGATAGAATCTTCGGAGACAATATAACGCATCTGTCGTATGGCTGAATTTAGATCGTCTTGTGTTTCTGGTACATTTACCCAAAAGAAGGATAACATCTTTACCCGTTCAATTTCAGCATCATCGCTTTCAATATCCACATAACATTTATAGGTATTGCGCTGCAAAATCTTTTTATCGATTTTGAAAACCATGCCGTTTACCGCTTTGTTCAGTGTCTGATTGATTGTTGTATCAATGGGCAAATTGCCTTTCATATCTTCCAACCGGTAACGGAGCTCTACCTTTTCAGGTATCATTTTTGCAAAAAGATCGAAATAGATAAAGAAATATTCGTTTTCCCGCGTAAAATTTTCCCTTACCCGCGGTACAATATCGATAATATCTCCGGATTCATCCAGGTCAAAATTATTCAAAAATAAAAGATCGCTGGCGGCCACATCTTCCTCACGCATATCCGCTATCGTAAACTCCTGATTACGACTCATGGTTTGTTTGGAAATCAGGTCGGTTATCCTAAATTTGAGGTTGTACAAACCCGGAGCCAGATCAATCGACCGACTCAGCGTAACCCGGTCGATGCGGCTGTTTGTTTCTTCATAATTTTTGACATATACATCCTTATTTACCAGGCGTGCGGCTACCTGTTGCTCATCCTCGTCGTATATCGCCGCTACTATTTCAAACTTTGCCATATAACCATTTGATGTGTCGCTTTTAATGAAAGTAAGATCATCGTACATAATCTCAACAAAAACCTGTATTTTGGGTGTGGCTGCCTCAAGGTTAAAAGTGCGGAACAGTTCAACCTCAAAAAACGGTAAACCTACTCCGCTGTATTGTGAACCACCATAAAATTGTGCCTGAGATACATTTGGTGCCGATATCATGAATAGAAATATGATCACAATTTTTCGCAATTTCATGATGCAAGCTCCTTCTTTTGAATTGGGACTAGCTTACTATACATTTCATATTCCGATGCATCGAGGATTTCCACTTCCTGAAATGTACCCACGAGATCCCCAGATTCATTTATTCCCCCTACGATCACTTCATTATCGATTTCAGGTGCATCCTGCAAGCGTCGACCGGTGTATGTGTCTTCCAAAGCATTGTATTCATCTAATAGAACAATTTGTCGACTGCCTATGAGCATCTGATTCTTTTCACGCGAAATATGCTGCTGTAGTTCCATCAATTTTTCCTGCCGTTCTAGAGCTAATTTATGGGGCACTTTGTTTGTCAGGGCATGGGCATGCGTACCTTCCTCGTCAGAATATACAAAACTACCTAAACGGTCGAAACGAATTTCTTCGACAAATGACATCAGTGTCTCAAAATCCTCGGTTTGTTCTCCGGGATGCCCTAAAATCAATGTCGTACGCAAAGTTATATCCGAGCGAACGGATCTGATATGCTGATACAAATTTCGCAGTGATTCCCGTGTCTCGGCCCGACGCATTGCGCGTAAAACCCGGTCACTTGCATGTTGAATTGGCATATCCAGATAAGGTATGATGCTCTCAAAACGATTCATCAATTCGATATACGTCGTGGGAAAATTACTCGGATACCAGTAAAGGAGTCTTATCCACGTGAAAAGCTGCCTTTCTGCCAGACTTTCGAGCAGATTTACAATCTGTTGACGCCCGGTATGATCCTTTCCATAGTAGGATGTATCCTGCGAGACAAGGATGAGTTCTTTGACCCCCTTTGACGCCAGTAATTCGGCTTCGAGCAATATATCATCCATATTACGACTGCGATGTTTACCACGTATGGCGGGGATGGCACAAAAAGCACAGGAGTGATTACAACCTTCACTAATTTTCAAGTAGGCGTAATGTGGTGGTGTTGTTGTCTGCCGCATACGATACATGTCTTCCGGGTGGAATGAATTATCCCCGAGTGTCGCCAGGATACTTCCATAATCCTCCGTACCGAATACACCATCAACTTCCGGAATTTCATTGGTGATCTGATCTTTGTATCGTTGGGTCAGACAACCGGTGACAAATACTTTCTTGGATTTTATGTTGTCTTTGATCTGCAGGGCTTCAAAAATCGCCTGGATCGATTCTTTTTTCGCGGATTCAATAAATCCACAAGTATTGATGAAAATAATGTCTGCATCTTTGGGTTTCAGCTACCAATTGATACCTTCGGTGGGTCAGCTGTCCCGCCAAAACCTCTGAATCTACCAGATTCTTTGCACATCCCATGGATGTTATATGTACTTTTTTCATTCGCTTAAAAATAATCCTCGTACAAATGATTGCGGGTCAAACAGCGCCATATCATCAATTTTTTCACCCGTACCAATATACTTGACCGGGATCCCGAGTTCACGGTTGATCGCCAGCACAACACCGCCCTTTGCAGTACCGTCCAGTTTTGTAAGAAATATGCTGTCTACCCGGGCTACATTTTTAAACTCGCGCGCCTGGTTGATGGCATTTTGTCCGGTACTCGCATCCAGAGCCAGTATCACCTCGTGCGGTCCTTCCGGCACTTTTTTCTGAATAACTCTGAAAATTTTATTTAGTTCAGCCATCAGATTACTTTTCGTGTGTAACCGCCCCGCAGTATCGACAATCAAGTAGTCCACACCTCTTGCCTGAGCGGCGGATATCGCATCAAATACAACGGCGGATGGATCAGCATTTGCCTGATGCCTTATTACATCGCTGCCAATCCGGTCTCCCCAAATGGACAGCTGCTCAATGGCTGCCGCGCGAAATGTATCAGCCGCAGCGAGCAGTATCCGTTTTTTCTGACTTTGAAGATAATAGCCCAGTTTTGCAATTGACGTTGTTTTTCCGGTTCCATTCACCCCCACCATAAGGATAATTTTCAGGTCATCCCCAGAAATAGATATTGGCGGTTGCAATAATAATCCGGCGATTTCCTCATGAATCAGTATTTCCAACTCTTCACTTGTTTCATATTTTTCAGAACGTACCCGCTCTTTAAGCCGGTCAATGATGTATAAACTTGTTTCAACACCAACATCACCGCTGATCAGAATTTCTTCGAGTTCTTCCAATAAATCATCATCTATCTTGCGTTTGGCCGCAAAAATCCGGTTAATACGGCTGAATACCCCTTCCCGGGTCTTTTTTAAGCCGAATTGTATTTTTGAAAAGAAACCGTTCATTTTTTAATTCCGGGGTTCATTTCCACTTTTCAAATGCAGATGTAAATTATTGACGAATTTCATCATAATTAAAACATGTTTTCGGTATCAACCGGTATTATTCTTATCATTATTATATTAACCCCGTTCCCGTATGCAATTATTCCACTTCTTCTTTTGTCTCGATACCTGATATTATTTAGGTTTTCAACCGATGGTGACTGTAATATAAAATGTACCGTGATCTTATAATATTACACCAACCCTTCCGCATGTCTTTTTCTGGGAAAAAGATTTGGGGTTGCGCGCACCTAGCGATAAATAACACACATATAGATATTTTCGTAAAAATATCTCCATCATCAAGAAAATGGACTGAATAATTTTGCTACCTCAATTACGAGCGAGGGCTTATGTTTCAAGGCGATTTGAAAAATTTTTGTTAGCGTTTGCTTCTTCTGTGGAAGATTTTTAAGCGCTTTGGCGGTTTCATTCAGATCCTGATCGGTCAATTTTTGAATAGCCAATTTTATCTTGTAATTAATACGCTGGTTTCGACCCACGCGATCGTCCCACATTTTTTCGTATTTTGCCAAAGCTGCATAAGAGATATTACCTTTTTTAACCGCTTCAGCAGCCAGGAGTCCAGCCATTCTTCCCCCCAGCAACGCGCCGGCAATGCCTCCGCCGCTGATCGGATTTGTCTGACATGCGGCGTCTCCTGCCAACATTATTCCATTGCCAGATATTCTGGAAGGACGATCAGCACAAGGTACCCCACCAATACTCATACTTAGAACCGGAGAATCAGGAAAATACTTTTCCGTAAATTTTATTAATCGTTGTTCAGGTGACATGCCGTGGATCTGATTACCTGCAATTCCCAGACCGACGTTTGCACGCTTCCCATCTTTCGGAAATACCCACGCATAACCTCCTGGAAAATCGACCTGCGAAAAATAGAAGGAACACATATCCGGTTCGACCGAGATATTACCGAGTGTCACCTGATAACAGGTTTCCATATCACGCATCGGCACTTCCGATGATATTCCGCCCCACCGTCCCACTCTTGACTCAACGCCATCTGCGCCGATGACCATTCGCCCAAGAATATTCAGATCAATACCCCCGACACGGCACCGGACACCTGCCACCTGTTCACCATCAAAGAGCAGGCCGGTAACATTCGCCCGGGTAATCACATCAGCACCCGCATTTGCGGCACGTGCTGCCAGATCGGCATCAAAAACCTGGCGATTGAGCACATATCCCCTGAGCTTGACTTGCGGATATATTTCCGTTCCATCTGGAGCCACAAGTTTGAAGCGGTTTATGGTTGCAGCAACCCAGCGCTGATCAAAATCACCGGGAAAAAAATCTTTGGCAATATCTTCTCCGATAGCTTCTGCGCATCGGACCGGTACGCCAATCTTACGGTCCTTTTCCAGCATTAAAACAGACGCACCTGATTCAGCCGCAGCCTTTGCTGCCAGAGACCCTGCCGGACCGGCACCGACAACAATTATATCATATTTTTGGTCAGTTTGCATATATTTCCAGTGCAGCCACCGGACAGATCAACACACAGCGTTTGCAGGAGGTGCAAATCTCATCCTCGATATCAAGGTATGTCTCGCCCAGTTCCATACAATTTTCAGGACAGACTCCAATACAGACGCCACAATAGTCACACCGATCTTCATTTACAATAATCATTATCTACTTACCTAAAAAATTCGGATAGCTCATATCGAATCTTTTTCCAAAGTACCACCGTGTGCCAAAAAATCCGGTTACCATAACAATGAAGTACAGCGGCCATTTCAGGCAGATACTTAATGCAAAAAATAAGATACCAAATTTTGTTGTGCGAATTGACTCGGCAATTTCTCCGGTCCAAACGGTTAATATAAAGAACGGCAGAGATAAGGTATAGAATACCGCAGCCTGCATATCCTTTAGCAAGATCGTGGAGACGCCACCCACTAAATACAGACAAAATGAAGCCATAATAATTTTTTTGTGACCGAATTGGACGGCCAGTGTCTTTTTGCCTGTTGAACGATCACCTTCGATATCGGGAAAAGTCGTAAAAAAGTACAATGCCGTGTTGAAACTGATATAAGGAATGATGTCAAGAAATAGTGTTTGATGCCACGAATGGACTGCCAGCCAGCCAATAACAAAGGCAAGACCGCCCATCAGGGCATTCGCTAAAAGGCTACCCCAGGGGCGATCTTTAAGCCGGAAGGGGGCATAGTTATATAGTATTCCGGTCAGGATAAAGAAAAGAATAAATGTAATTCCCACTGCAAAATTCACATAGAAACCTAAACCGACTGAACTAATTGCCAGAATGAAAACCTCAATTAACGCATTTCTATACGGGATCATCCCGTTAGCGATAAAAAATAGTTTTCGGTTCTGTTGATCACTTTCTATATCGCATAATTGGTTGAGGACAAAAACACTGCCCATCAACATTCCATAAGATATCATCAGTATTGCCAGCATTGGATAATCAATTTCTGATCCGGAAAACATGGGGGCAATTATGGCATTCTTATATGCGATCAGGAAGCCGGCAAGCATGGTCGACCATCCTGGAAAAAATAATATTGGACGAAGTACAAAGAAATAATCGAGAACTGCCAAGCGATCACGATTCATTTCGTTCTTTCAGTTGCTCTTCCTCTATTTGGATCGGGTAATCGCCGCTGAAACATGCTGTACAATACGCCTGTCCATTCTCATTGGGCATCGCCCTGAGCATTTGCTCGATTGAAAGATAGGCCAATGAGTCAACCTCGAGATACCTTTCGATTTCCTGGATAGATTTTTTACTGGCAATCAGTTCATCCTTTGTCGGGAAATCCATACCATAAAAACACGGATGTCTTATTGGCGGGGAGCTGACCCGGATATGCACCTCTTTTGCTCCGGCATCTTTAAGTCTTTTCACCAGACCGCGAAGTGTCGTCCCACGCACGATTGAATCATCTACAATAACCAGCCGCCGGTCTTTGACCACTCCGCCTACGGTGTTGAATTTGATCCGGACATTCATATCCCGGAATTTCTGTTTGGGATGAATAAACGTCCGACCGACATAGTGATTGCGGATCAGCCCGATCTCAAATTTTGCCTGGCTGCGTGCGGAGTACCCTAGTGCAGCCGTATTGCTGCTATCCGGAACGCTGATCACGATATCTGCATCGCAGGGTCTTTCTTCGGCCAGATTTTTACCCAGTTTCCGACGTGTTTTATCCACATATTCCCCAAAAATCTGACTGTCCGGACGTGAAAAGTAGATGAATTCAAATACACAATGGTGTGGATTTAATTTTTGTTCTAAATGGTATGATTTCATACCATTCTCATCCACAACCAGCATTTCACCACATTTGACATCGCGTTCATAGACGGCACCGATAAGATCGAATGCACAGGTTTCACTGGCAAAAATATAGTCTGTCCTCTCTGCGACCGATCGCGAGTGGTCTGAAGCCATTTGGATCGCGCACGGCAATTAATTTTTTTCTTGTTATAAATACAAGTGAAAATGCGCCCCTGATCTGGCTGGTCGCCTCTATGATCTTTTCTTCAATGGTATTTTTACGTGACTTGGCAACCAGATGAAGGATCACCTCACTATCGGTTGTGGTCTGAAAGATAGAACCCTGGTCCTCCAGCTGATTTCGCAACGTATTTGAATTTACAAGATTTCCGTTGTGTGCCACACCGATGGTCCCAAGTCTATGATTGACGACGATCGGCCCGATATTCTGGACCGTTGATGAACCCGTCGTGGAATACCGGTTGTGGCCAATCGCAATGTGTCCGTGAAGGGTGCTCAGCGATTTGTCATCAAAAACATCCGACACCAACCCCATTCCAAGATGTTTATAAATCTCTTCACCATCACTGCTGGCAATACCGGCACTCTCCTGCCCCCGATGCTGAAGCGAATACAATCCAAGATAAGCCCAGATTGAAGCCTCCGGGCTGCCGTAAACGCCAACAATTCCACAAAACTCCCTGGGACGATCGTCATCAGGATACATATATATTCATTCCTTTAAGTCAAAAATCAGATTAACTTAATATGGTTGGAAAAGATCCACGGGCTGTTCAGGGAATAAGCTTCGACCCGGTACACTCCCGGTTGGTCTACTTCAAAAACCAGCTCCTGGCCTTTTTGGGCGCTGACTTTTTCACCATTCCGGATCAGATGTACAAGCGCCGATTGGGGCAAATTTACATGCAGATGGGTATATTTATCAAATTTTAATTGGCCGCCTATATGTACTTTTTTATGCCGGTTCTCAGCATGAAAACGAAATCCGCGGGCATCACCGTAATAGTGATTTGAAACAAAGCATTGACAGTAAAAGAGACTCCGGTAAATATTCTCTATATCAGCAGTATAATTTCCTTCACCGGCCAAAGCACTTTCCGTAAGAATATGCGACCTGATGGTTTTAAACAATACCTTATAGCGGAAAATCGTGATCTGAAACAGACCCCAGAGCCGATAGAGATGTCCATGGGCATCCACCCCACCAATTCCAACAACCGGCCGCTGGGTACTTACAGCATCCCACTTTGCTAGGGTTTCAGCCATCGGTGAGATGATCGATCTGCGCGGATGCATAGCACGCCAATATTTGTTTAAATGGGTCAGACCCTCCATCCATTCCGACATTTGATTCCAGATTTCAATCCCGTTATAATGATTCGACTCCCAGACTTTCCAGGGATAAGGCGGATATTTTTTGATTGCAGACCGCTTTTCATCGGGATGTGCGATGATGCCAAAACCTCCGCGACGATTTACCTCCTCCACATAGGCCAGCGGACTAACACCCTGGGGCACCTCTTCGTCCAGATTAAAAGCCAGATAGTGGTTTAGATCATTTTCATCATTGATCTCATATCCGATGATCACCAATACCCCGTCATACCAACCTTCGAGCATATCCCGCTTCGGTTGAAGTGTATTGTGATCGGTAAACATCAGGAAATCGAGATCCACCTCCCCGGCAATCCGGGCGATCTCAGGGATTGGACGTGAACCATCACTGTAGGTTGAATGGATATGAATAGCGCCTACATATTCATGGAGTTGATCATGCATACTATTTAATATTTAAAAGTAGAATACCTAAAGTTATACCAGCCAAATCAGCAGCCAGATCCTTCCATGAAAAAATATTATTTGGCTTGGTGTGATCAACTGTTTCTTTTACCAATCCAAGACCGAATGTGATACCGGCACCAAATTTTACCGCATCCTTACGCGAAAAATTAAATTGACGCATGAAAATCTGTGCGGAAAGTGTCGTCGATATCAGACTACCCGTCATATGCCGGATTTTATCATCGCCCAGCCAGTGATCAGCATCGAAGCTGACCATATTCGTCGAATCACTTCTTTCAGCAGCCAGGGAGTTATTGCAAAGGGCGATAAGACCTATTACCAGAATTAAGAATTTAAAACTCAATTCTTACCCCCAGCATGGGAATCAGATTTTCTCGTAAGGGCAAAAGTGTATAGGTCAGTTCCATCGCTTCATCGAATTTGTATAAATTCGCATCTACATAAGCATCTAACATAATCAGCACATAGGTCAAACCAAGATACCAGCTATGCACCGTACGCCGGTCTTTAAAATATCCTTCACCTGTTTCGTTGTATTCTTTCGAGTAGTTGATCACATTATAGGCAAAAGTAGAAAATATACCAAGCGACACTACCGCTTTAATATATGATTCGTTATAGAATTGCCCCCAACCGGGGAGCATAGCTGATCTGGCTACAGCACCCCATGGAGATTTCAATGGTTTATCTGAAAAAAGTTCACCAGCCCAGGGTTCATATGAATCGTTTATATATGTATCGATGACATCTAAAAGATTGATAGCATAGACTTGCAAAAACAAAGCAAGATTCATCCTTGCCGGGGAAAGATATTTGGTATCTCCGGTATCTTTCCATCGCCTCCATTGATAAATTGAATTGTATAAAAATGATAGGCTAAAGCCATAAAAAATAACGGCTTTTGCCGGTTTTTCCTGATGTATCTGACCCAAGCCGGGTATAATGGCGGAACGAACCAGATCGGGCCAAAGTTGATAATTTAATGTATCAGAGATATCCTTATTGGTGGAATCCTGGCCATATGTAGCGGATAATCCTGTCAGGAACGACAGTATCAGCAAAAATTGTATGAACTTATTGGGGCACAATGACTTCCAAAGCTTTCGGAATAATTGAAACGTCTAATGTTTTTTTGTCGAGAGACATGAGTTCACCATCAAGATGAACCGCAAATCCTTCCTCAGACTCAACTTTTAATATTGACGTGCGGTCAATGGTTACCTGAGGCATTTGCGTATGTTTACCTGTATAAACACCAAGCAGATTTTTGTAAATCTCAGGTTTTGTCAGATCCCGGATAATTGTCAAATCCAGAAGCCCGTCGTCTAATAACGCAAACGGTGTAAGTTTGAATCCGCCGCCAAGACTTACACCGTTACCGACGGTTACCATAAACAGTCGTTCCTCGCGAACAGTCGAATTATACTTAAGGGTGATCACGGGTGGACTGTATTTGTAAATCGTCCTAAGAACAGAATAGAGATAAATCGCATTTCCACGCAGTCGTTTCACCATCTGGCTTTCACGTACGACCCAGGTATCAAATCCTATTCCTAATCCGTTAGGGAAGTAGGTATTGTCTGCGCAACCAATATCCACTTTTCTGGTTATTCCCCTGCAAATCGTTGCAAAGGCCGCATCATGTTTTAGCGGAATTCCAAGTGCTTTTGCAAAATCGTTCCCACTACCAACCGGAATGATACCAAATTTATTCTTTTTGCCGACCACACCATTGACCACTTCATGGATGGTGCCGTCGCCTCCGACTGCAATGATATTCTCAAAACTATGACATGCTTTATCCGCAATGTCGATGGCATCTTTCGGCCCCGATGTATTTGTGAGTTCAAAATCCAGACCCTCAGAACGACACATCTCTTCCAGATGTTTAGAAACACGGGCACATTTTCCGCGTGCTGCAGTTGGATTTACAATAAATTTATAATTTGGCACCGTTGCTCCGATATGGATTGAGATATTAGGGACGCAATCTCATCCCTGTTCAATGGATGCAACACAATCAATTTCAATAAGTGCATTTTTAGGGAGACAACTTACTTCTACTGTGGAACGGGCCGGCATGGAGTTTCCAAAATATCCGGCATAAATGTCATTCACCCGGAGAAAATCACCTATATTTTTCAGATATATCGTGGTTTTTACTACCGAGGTTAACGATCCTCCTGCGGCAATAAGCACAGCTTTCAGGTTTTCAAGGACGCGATTTGCCTGTTCCTCAATACCGCCCGCTATCAATTCTCCGGATCCGGGATCAATGGCTATCTGCCCGGACGTATATATCATATTCCCCGACACGACGGCCTGGCTATAAGGCCCAATTGGTTCCGGTGCATTTTTTGTATGGATGATTTTGTGATTCATTTTTAAACTCCTCTATCTTGTGCAGCATGGGAAAAATAGGTATCCTCCCTTTGATTGTCAAGATATCCTGATGTTTTACGTGAAACTGATTTTTCGAAAAAAAAATATTAATTTAAAACTTGATTCTTAATTCCTGCTTATTAAAATGTTCGTGGGTGATGAAACGCATTGTTAATATATTGTGAATAACTTTTAATTATTCACAGGTTTCTTGAATATTATCTCGCCCGGAGACAACCCCTGAAAAACAGCCAAATCTTGTAAGTATATGAATATCAATATCTTATGCTTATACACACGGGTTTAGTCTCGTTAAATCATTGGGTTATGAAGAATTTAGGCAGATTTTGCACGTGAATTTCGATTGTGGATAAGTGAACAGGAGATAGATCAATTGAACATGCTAAGTAGCGCTGAGAATACTGCAAATTCGCCTCAGGACGTATGGCAAAAAAGTCTTGAAATTATCCGCGAAAATATCAATCCCAGAAGTTTTCAAACCTGGTTCGCTCCGCTCAAAGCCATTCATTTGGATGACACCGGGCTGATACTTGGTGTGCCAAACAAATTTTTTTGCGAATGGCTTGACAACCATTACCTGAAAATTCTCCACAATGCCCTTGCCCAGGCTTCCGGGCAATCCCTTAGTGTTCAATACCAGGTTCTTGATGAAAAACCGTTTTCGCCCTATAGTGATCCGGCGGTAAAAAATCACGAAAAGCACACTAAGCCGGAACCGGTTCGATTTGAATCAAATCTGAATAGCCACTATACGTTCCAGAATTTTGTTGTCGGTGACGGCAGTCGTTTTGCGCATGCCGCAGCGAGCGCTGTAGCAGAAGCACCGGGTAGTACCAACTATAATCCACTAGTGATTTATGGTGGTACCGGTCTGGGGAAAACCCATCTGATTCAGGCAATCGGCAATCGGGTTCGTGAGCTGCGATCTGACCTGAAGGTGTATTACACATCGAGTGAGAGTTTTACGAGTCATTTTATATCTTCGATACAGCAAAATAAAGCCATCGAATTTTCCCATTTTTATCGTTCATGTGATGTATTACTAATTGATGATATCCAGTTTTTCAACAATAAAGGTAAGACCCAGGAAGAGTTTTTTCATACCTTTAATGAACTACACCAAAAGAAAAAGCAGATTGTCCTAACTTCAGACCGACCGGTAGCGGATTTGGGGTTTTTAGAAGAACGTCTCGTCTCAAGATTCCAATGGGGATTGATTGCCGATGTACAGCCTCCTGATTTGGAAACGCGTATCGCCATTTTGCAGAAAAAATGTGAGGAGAATCAACTCGAGATTCCGAGTGAGATCATCGAATACCTGGCAGTAAACCTAACCCATAATATCAGGGAATTGGAAGGGGCTTTGACCCGTTTACTTGCCCAGGTTCTGCTAACCCACACAGAACCCACCCTTGAGATTGCAAGAATGGTGGTCAGTGAAATCGGAAAACCGGCAAATAAGCAAATTACCATTGAACAGATTATTCAGCTGACGGCGAAAAACTTTGGTGTTCCGGAAGATCGATTTATGAAGAAAGACCGGAAAAAACATGTGGCCATTGCCAGGCAGGTGGCAATGTATCTTTCTGTCGAACTTACCCATCATTCGACCGTAAATATCGGGCTTCATTTTGGCGGACGCGATCACGCGACGGTAATTTATGCACACCGCATGGTCGCTGAAAAGATGTCCGGCGATACGGTTTTCAAAAATAAGATCGGAGAACTGCGTAAACGGCTGGAATATACGATCTAAAGCTCACGCAAGCGTTTTAAACATGCAATATCCTCCTGGAAAGCCTGTTCATCCCCAGGGATTTCCAGATAACCCGGTATATCACCGAATCTCTGATCATGCATCAACCTCGCAAATACAGCTTCCCCTAAATGTCCTTTGCCAATCCTTTCATGACGGTCTATTCTTGAGCCCAGTTCCTTTTTAGAATCATTTAGATGAAAAGCGCGGATAATCTCCAATCCGAGACTTTTCTGGATTTGGTCGAAAGTCGATTCATATTGTGTTTCTTTTCTCAGGTCATAACCTGCAGCAAAAACATGACAGGTATCGATACAAATTCCAATTCGTTTCCGATCGGCAATCTGACCGATCATCTCCTTAATTTGTTCAAATGTGTAGCCCAAATTAGTTCCCTGCCCTGCGGTTGCCTCAATCAGCAGCACAACCGGTGAATCATTCGATGAGTGAGCGATGGCCCAATTGATACTTTCAGCTATTTTATTTATGCCCCACGCTTCCCCATTGCCGGTATGTGCCCCTGGATGAAAAATCAAATAATCGATGCCCAGCTGATGACATCTCTCCATTTCCGCAAGGAACGCCTGCCTTGATTGTTTCAGTTTTTCTTCATCATTAGCACAGAGATTAATCAAATAACTGTCATGGGCCGCCAACGGTTTATTCTTGTAAGGTGAGATATTAATCCGTTCTTTGAATCCAGATATTTCGCTGGCAGAATACGTTTTTTCGCGCCATTGATTCTGATTTTTCGTAAATATCTGAAACGTCTCGCATCCGATATTTTGGGCATTCTTGATTGCATTATCGATACCGCCGGCAATTGAAACATGTGCCCCGATTATCATCCGTCTACCCCATTATTTATAGCTCAACCGATCAAATTCGGTTTCAAGATTTCTGATATAATTTGTTTTCAGCTCGATAATATTATCTATACTTTTTTTTGTTGACACCTCCTCAAGATCTTCGGCCATTTGTCGGTAAAAATCAATCTGTAAATTGATCAGACCGATTGCAAGTTTTGTCACTTCAACAAAATTAAGATTCACAATATCGAATGAATTGATACTCTCGGAATTGCTAAAATGCTGCTGATAATTTTCCAGCAGATCAGGTGCAAATATTTTTTCATGTTCATTTGACAAATTTGTTTTAATTATTCCCAAATGTTTCTTGTGATGCTCAATCATCTTCTGTAAAATATATTTGGTGCTGAACTGATTGGTTTTTAGCACACAGGCTTTATAAAAATCAATACAATGTGACTCTATCGATCGGCTCACTTCGTATAAAGAAATTACCCGATTTACCATAATATCCTTTCATTTTGCTGTTCGTTCAAATGATATCTGATCTACCAATTTTTCAAGAACTTTTTTGGTCTGGGTATGCAATTCTTCCAATGTACCATTGTTATCAATCTCAAAATCTGCCCACTTTCGTTTTTCCTCCAATGGTATCTGCCGGTTTACCCGGGCGAGAATGTCCGCTTCGCTGAGGTTATCGCGTGATTTAACACGCTCAACCCTTCGTTGAAGATCTGCATGAACAACAACGATTACATCGAACATCTGTTCGATGCTGATTTCAAAAATAAGTGCAGCATCTATGACAATTAAGGGATAACGCTGGGAGAACCGCGCTTCTTCCATTTCCTCAACTATTTCGGCCACCATCCTGGGATGCACCAATTTATTTAAGAGCTGTGTTTTTTGTTCATCACGAAATGCAATATTTGCCAGCATTTGGCGGTTTAACTGTCTATTGGAATAAAAAATTCTATCCCCAAAAGCCTTTCGTAATTCCTTTTGTAAAGTCTTATCCTTCGCAATAATCTGCTTTGCCTTTTTGTCTACATCTATAACCTTACAGCCGTGTTGTTTGAGAAACTCACAAACACTGCTCTGACCGCTGCCGATACCGCCCGTCACAGCAATAACCTTCGGGTTTTTGTATTTTCGTCTTTTTCTCATTTAATCACCTGATAATAGTCAATTTCCCCATTTTAGATTCGCCTGCAGATCTGGCAGTATAAATATATATGCCGGCTGCAACTCGGTCACCGTTATTATTCGTAAGATCCCAACGCATCCCGCCAAAAGTCTGATCAGGGAGCTAATTTACGAACCAGTATTCCCTGCAGATCAAATATATTAATTTCGGTATCATCCGGTACATTTGCAAAATTAATCATACCTGTCCTTGTAACCGGTTGAGGATACGGGAGCAAGTTTGCGAGCGTTTCCGTTGAACCTGCCAGATTGATCTCATTTCCCTCCAGAAAGAAGTACCCCGAGGCGCTCTGCAGGTTATTGCATACAAAACGGGAATCAATTCCCGTCGCACCGGTATAGCACTGTCAGAAGATAGTTGATAGACTGAACTGACATCCCTCGGAATCACGCACATCTATACCCAACACTTTGCCCGAAGGATGGAGCTGGTAATTGTCAGGGTTTAATACGGTCGATACATCCATGGGTACGTTAAATTCGACAATCAGCCTGCGCCGGTTTTCCAGGTACCATTTCTTAATATAAGGCGGCCTCTGAGTCTGTTCAAATCTAAATCCCACAATCTGCTTTCCCCCGGTGATAAATGTTCTATCCGCATCGCGCACATGCCCTACATACAGATAATAATCAATTCTCGCATCAAAAGTTTGATCAAATGTAACCAGGACAGATTGAGCATTTCGGAATGGAACGACCGAATGTGGGGACAAATCGTCCGGCATAAGCCGGAAATTATCTTCTATCAGAGAAACGGACAGCATGGGCTCACTAAAGGTAATCTTTAACTGATTATCATTGATAACAGTCAGCGTATCAATTTCCGGCGGCTGATTCGGCCGGGCTGAAATTTTTCGCGAGAGGGGGCTCCGTTTTTGTGTAAAGAGCGAACTTATTGTCTGGATGGCATACAGGTACACCTGATCCGTCGTCAGATTTACATCATAATATTGGGAATCATTATAGATTGAATCCAGCGGTTGAAGCGCTTGCTGGGATCCCCCACGATAAATAACATAGTAGTCAGCACCGCTTACGGCGTCCCAGTTAAGGAAGATCTGCTCAGTATCTATAGGTGTTACAGTGAAATTGGCTGGTGCCGGCGGCCTCGGTTTGTCGATGGCTTCTATACCGATAAATTCTGCTCCTGTATTGAAATACAGTTCCGGTAAGCCATTCCGGTCAAAATCATTTGTAATGACGGTATTTGACCGTGCCTCAGGGTACATCCAGAAGGGTTCAACCTGTCCATTGTGTTTTTGCATCAGATAGATATTTGGATGCGGCGCACAAACGAGCATAATCTCTGCTCCCAGATCAACAGAGGTAATCCCTGCATCAAAATAACGGACATCATGGTATCCATTGATCCGGAAACCATCTATTTCGGTGAAACCATCCATACCATCGGTTTCAAAGATCTGATACTCCCAGTATCTGGCCTCGAATTCATGTTCATAGTTATCCGTGCCCGATGCATAACTTCCCGCAACCAATAATGAATGACCATCAGGCTTTGGTAAGGTTGTAAAGAAATCGGTTGCATCTGTGAACTTTAGTCTTATCGAATTTTTAAAGCGGTATTGGTTATCACTACTATTTTCATATATGATCAAGTCTCCATCATAATCACCATACACGATTTCCACTTTGCCATTAGCATCAAAATCAGCGACGGCAGTTCTTGGAGGTCCCAGGACATTGGCTCCCAGGCTCAGATTTTCAAATATAAAAACTTCGTTAAATAGGTTATTTCCGCCTGCTTCGAGTAAAACAAAAGTGTTTTCGCGTCTGCCCAGTAACTCAAACCGCCCATCCTTGTCAAGATCGGTGATCCGGCTTCCCCAGAAATTTGTATCCTGCCAGCTGATTTGTACGGGAAAGCTGCCTTCCGTCTCCGCCTCTAAAAGATACGTACGCTGCCCAAAACCGGCCAGGATATCTGCCAATCCGTCCCCGTCGGCATCTCCTGCATCCCGCGGGATCATTCTTTCCGTCGTTTCTGATTTTAGCTCAAATTTATCCTGGTTAAACTCATATATCTGTAACGGACCAAACAAAAAATCCATATCATAATATGAAAGTATGACCTCTTCGAGTCCATTCTTATCCAGGTCAGTCACAAAAGGAAGTGCAAAACCTGACGGAAATTGCCAGGGTACCTGCTCAAAATCAGGCGACCAAACAGGATCCGGGTCAAGTTGCCAGCGATAATAGAAACCGCCATTATTGGCGACAGTGGTCAAACCACTTTTGTTTCGAAGCTGGATATAAAATTCCGCTTCACTGGGTATTACCTGGCGGTTAAGAATAATTTTGTGCTCCCGGGTTTCGAATCTAAAACTACGTTTTTCAAATGGCACGAGCTGATCAGCCGGCTTAAAAAACAGCTCAGATTGTGCCAGATCATCGGTTTTAAATTCAATCAAAATTGCCCGTTGTTCACCATCGAGCATCTCCAGCATCTTCAAATCTTCCATCAAAGGTGGACTTCGATCAATAAAAAAGAGCGATCTGAATTCAGATGTTCCTCCGCGCCAGTCTTCGGTCAGAAGTCTGAGTACAAGAGCGGTGTCGGTATAGGAACCCAGATCCAGTCGTGTGATCGAATCTCTGATCACCTGATAGGCATAATCTTTTATTAAAGTTTTCCACTGAGCCGGTTGTTCACCTTCTCCAATCTGAAGAGTTAAGTGCCTGAAAATCGGATCTTTTGCCGTAATGTTTACCGGTATGTGGGTTGAAGCAACGCTTGTGCCGGGTGCCGGTGAATTAATTTGCAGGCTCTTTCGTGAAAGACCTTCTAATAATCGGGGAAAATCCAGTATACCAGCGCCAGTATAGGGATCCCACCCGGGAACATTTATATCCCGGGCACTCGATTTTAGCAGATGACGGATATCCTCATTGGAAAATTTCTCATTTAGCTGGAACAACATACCGGCGGCCGCAGAAACCATCGGAGCGCTAAAGGAGGTACCTTGAACGATATTGTATTCTGCATTTCGGCTTGATGAGAGTATCTCTTCTCCGGGAGCAACAAGATCAAGCAAGCCACCCCAGCCTGAAAAACCTGCTCGTTTCTGCATCCTGTCGCTCGCTCCTATGGCTATCGTTTCCGAAAGGGCTGCCGGAAAATGAATTAAATTATCCGCATTATTCCCGGCAGAAGCCACCAACACCACGCCCTGATTATAAGCATAAAATAAAACATCGCTCAGAAATCGTGAGACCTCCGTATCGCCAAAGCTCATATTGATGACCCGGGCTCCATTTTCGACGGCATAAAAAATGGCGCGGGCCACGTCATCTTCTTCCAGATATCCATTCGCTGTGCCGGCACGCAGGTTCATGATCTTCAATCCAGGGATCAAGCCAGCAATCCCAATATTATTATTAATACCCGCTGCTATAATACCTGCTATTTGTGTGCCATGACCGTTATAATATTCATCAGAGGGGTCGTTATCGGGGACGAGATAATCGCCGTTGTCCCGGAATCTTGGAGCATCCGTAAAATCCCACCCAACCACATCGTCGATGAATCCATTTCCATCATCATCCAGTCCATTGATATCGGCTGCATCCAAAATACCGTTGTGATTCAGATCTTCAGGTCGATTTACCCAGATGCTGTTGATCAAATCCGGATGGTTGTATTCGATTCCGGTATCGATAACACCAATGATAATTTCCTGGTTATCGGGGAGTGAAGGCCATACTTTTGCCGCGCCCAAAGCTTGATGATACCACTGATCGGGGTAAAGAGGATCACTTGGTGCAGTTTGATGCAATTGAAAAACATGGTTAATCTGATGGTATAATATCTTACCTTTTGCCTGTAGAGCAGAGAATTCTGATGCCGATAGTTCTTTACTCTTGATGACGATCCACCGATGCATTTCATCAGTTTCTGTGAGAGAAAAGAATTCAATTTCAGGAGCGGTATTTGTTTCGAAATAGGCAGCCAGTTGCATACGGCTCGTCAGTTTAGATAATTCTCCTGGTAAAAGTACAAGATATTCATTTTCCGTTTCAGCCCCAATAACGTAAAAATTTGCAAGTGTAAAAATATATATGATGAAAAAGAGGAGAATATGTTTGTATAACATGGAGGGTATTCAGTGTGTACGATTATTCTTTATAATATTTGACCGATGCTCCTTTAACAACCCGGCAATTATTTCTGTTCCAATAATATTATTTTTTTGAGAAATGCTATTTTTTTTTCAAGACTTTTATTCTCAGGATGTTGATCTTTTAAAAGTTCAAATACCTTTAAGGCTTGGGTATATTTTTTTTGAGAGACCAGTATTTCACCGAGGGTTTGACTGACAATCTTTGGTTGCGTGAGGACATCGTTCTCTTCGATTTTATCCGTCTGGCTTGATTTATTTTTCTGATCTTTCGAAACCAGATCATCGTTTAAAGATTCACCCGATTCCGGTTTTTTCCCCCCTGACTTCTGGATGGTAACCTCGGTGAATTCACTTTCCTCTGTTGAGCGGACCCATCGGTCTTCCTGATATGCTTCTTTGCTCTCGCCTTCATCAAATTTAAGCTCATCAGGCTCCTCATAATCAAGTTTGTCGTCTTTCTCTGATCCATTCTCAAGATTATCTGGTTTTTCTTCCATTTTCGGTTCCTGGTTTTTATTCTCCTCTTCATTCACCGTCGGCTTTTTGCCTGAAATTATCGTTCCGAAATCATCGTCACGATTATCGAACTGGCTCAAATCCATTTTAGTATTTTTGTAACAACAGTTTCGATATCATCGGCCTTTCCTTTCTCATGTACCACTGCCGGCCATGGTGCATAAATACCCAGATTTTTGGCCATTTGTTTAATCTCTTGATTTAAAGGATCAAGATACTGCAATTTCTGCATTTTTTCCTTAAAGGGCTCCTCCATGCCTGATTCACGGTATAATTCCGCGAGAAATTTTAGGGCTCGCAGGTGATTCGGATCATATTTCAAGGTTCTTTCCAATTCATTTCTGGCATCGGATTGGCGGTCTTTTTTCAGATAACAGGTGGCGAGAACATAATGAGCCTGTGCGTAATAAGGGAATTTTTTCAGACCATTTTCACATACATTAATAGCTTCTTCGATATTTCCATTTTGGAGGAGATTTGAAGCAACGCGGGCAAACAGTATCTCCATTCCGCGTTCTTTCAAAATATTTTCCATCTGTTCGACACGATCGCTCACTTTATGACCTCCTGAAATATGCCAGAAAATAATGTTTTAATGATAGATAGGCAATAACACCAAAGCCAAAAAAGAACATTATCATAAATGGAAGGATACCTAATTCAAGATGATAAATAGAGATCATTAAACCGACACAGCTATAAGCAGCCATGATAATTTCCACAAGCACCATCCTATCGAGTTTCATTATATATTGTTTATGGACAAATGAACCCGCTTTCCCTATGAGTCCATATTTTGGTGTTCGGACGAATGCTGATTTTTTTCCGAGGATCGCCTCAATTACCGCATAAGTATTATTTATTGCCAGACCCATGCTACCGGCCATAAAAACCGGAAAAATCAGCAGACGTTTAAACCAGTCCTCATAAATCGCTTTATGGGAAACTGCATAGAAAAAGAAAGAAGCCCAAAAAGAGAGCAGAAATATTGTAAATACGACAAAAAACATTCCGGTATCCGGGACTGACGTTTTGATGAGAATAACCGGCAGATTCAATATCGCAATCAACAGGATAAAGGGGTATACGATGTTGTTGGTCAGGTGAAATGTAGCATGGATTTTATTTGATAATGGCAATTGACTTTTCCAGACATAAGGCAAGAGTTTTTGCGCGGTTTCAACAGCACCTTTGGTCCATCGATACTGTTGGCTCTTTAGCGCATTTATTTCGGCAGGCAGCTCTGCCGGGGTTACAACATCACTTAAAAAAATAAATTTCCAGCCACGCAACTGAGCGCGATAACTCAAATCGAGATCCTCCGTTAGGGTGTCAGACTGCCAATTACCGGAATCTTTAATACATTTTTTTCGCCAAACACCGGCTGTACCATTAAAATTGATGAAAAGCCCTGCTGCATTTCTGCCTTTTTGCTCAACAATAAAATGGCCTGCGAGTCCAAATGCCTGTACCCGGGTAATCATCGAATATTCCTCATTCAAATGATCCCAGCGGGTTTGGACCATTCCTACTTTCTCATCCGCAAAATGAGGAATAGTTTTAATCAAAAAGTCAGGAGGAGGAATAAAATCAGCATCAAAGATCGCCACAAGCTCGCCCTGAGCAGTTTCCAATCCCTTGCGCAAAGCACCGGCCTTATAGCCTTCGCGATCTCTGCGATGGATGTATTCAATCTCAAAACCTCTGGCGCTAAAAACAGCCATTTCCTGGAGACAAATTTCAGCCGTTCTGTCGGTTGAATCATCCAGGATTTGTATGTGTAATTTTTCTTTTGGATAATCCAGCGCACAAACGGCGTGAATCAGCCGTTGTGCAACATAGCGTTCATTAAAGATGGGCAATTGAACCGTTACATATGGAAAATCTACCGGCTCACAAAATAACTCGGGATCGTTGCGATGACGGAGATAAATAAATGTCAAATATATCGCCTCGGCACTATATAGCGCAAGGATGATCAGGGCTGAGAGATATAGCATCAGGATTATAATTTCTGCCATTCGTTTACCAATAACCCAAAGTATTGTTCAGGATATCGTTGGTCAGCCTTTCAATTGCAATTTGGATAGCCTGATTACGTTCGTCTTGTGAACCACTGCCCGGCATCACGCCAAACTGGCTAAGGTTCTTCTCCCATAATGTTTTATTTGACTTTATGTCTTCACACTTAACTTTTACATTGACATAAACTTGATACTCATCAACCGTTTCACCTGCAGTCAAAATCGCCGCTTTTTGGGTGATTGAAGTAATCACTCCACTGATGATCAGGTCGGCCTGGGACTCGGAGGTAACGTTTAGCGTATTATCTGCGATGAACTCATCGATCACCCGATTGGTCAAATCTTCCTTTACTCCGGGATAAGCCGTATTATCTTCGAAAAGGGGAACGGCAACCGATTTGATATGCGACGGCAGTGAACCGGTAAATGAATAGGTTAAACACCCCATATATAAAAAACAAATCGAATAAAATAACCTAGAGACCATATTCCTTAATCTTACGATATAACGTGCGTTCACTGATCTGAAGTGCACGGGCGGCCTTTCGCCGGCTTCCATCATATTTTTTTAATGTATCCTTGATCAATTCCCGTTCCATTCCGACAAGCGTCGATGGTTTTAGTTCATTCGTCGGTTCATTCGGACTGAGCGGGAAATCGTCACTGGTATATTCAATCTCATGTGGTAACTGTTCGCGCTGTAATGCACGTATCATCATCTGTTTTATTTCATTAATATCGATTTTTAACGATAAGAGCGTGCGGTAAATAATTTCCCTTTCTGCCTGATCATGGGGCAAATTGAGCGGAACGGGTAAATTTCTCACCCCCATATCGGCAGACATGTTCAGACTTTTTGACACATATTCTGAGGTTACCACATCTCCCCGGTTGAGTACCAGTGCTGTTTCCACAAAATTTTTTAATTCTCGCGCATTACCGGGCCAGTCGTACTCTTTCATGAGATTATTCGCTTCGGGGGAAAATCCTTTGAATGCCACTTTATGTGATTGGCTGACCTGTTCGGTAAATTTCTGCACCAAAATTGGAATATCCTGTTTTCGACGCCGTAAGGGCGGAATTTCAATTGTTATAGCTTTTAGACGGAAATACAGGTCCCGTCGGAATTCATTATTTTTAACGGCGCTCTCAAGGTTTTTATTGGTTGCGGCAATCACCCGGACGTCTACATGTATGGTTGCTGTTCCGCCAACACGCATAAATGAGGACTCTTCAAGCACGCGCAGAAATTTTACTTGTGTATTAAGCGACATCTCTCCAATTTCATCAAGAAAGATAGACCCGGAATCGGCAGCCTCAAAATATCCTTTTTTCGCACCGACCGCACCGGTAAACGATCCCTTTTCATGTCCAAACAACTCACTTTCCAGAATACCTTCCGGTATAGCGCCGGTATTTACCGATATAAGCGCTTTATCTTTCCTTTTGCTGAGTTGATGTATTGCCTGGGCAACCAGTTCTTTTCCGGTACCACTCTCACCAATAATCAGCACCGATAGACTCCGTCGGTGCGACTGTCGCAATAAGACTGAGAATATCCTCAATTTCCGGCGAGGTACCGTAAAAACCAATTTTGTTTTTAATTTCAGAATATTTTTCCGGTGTATTTTCTGGCATGCAGGAAAAAATGTTATAAATTATTGTTTTTAAACAATGATATTAATAAAACCGACTCCTAAAGTCAAGCAGGTCAGAGACCCTTCAAACCTTCCAATTCGAGGATTTTTTGCCAGATTTGAGGAGCAACCGGCATTACCGATAGTCTGGTAAATTTTACCAGCATGAAGTCGTGAAAAAAAGGATCGTCCTTCATTTTTTTCAACGTGGTATAACCTGAGAATTTCTGTATAGCGCGGACATCAACTACGACACGCTTTCCATCACCTAATTTTGGATCGGGATAAGGTGCGGATACGATTTCTGCCATACCCGCAATCGTTTTTTCTTTGCCGCTATGGTATATGAATGCTCTGTCACCGGGCTTCATTGATCTTAGATGTTGTAAAGCCCAATTATTGGCGACACCATCCCATATCGCGCGACCGTCCCTTTCCAGATCAGAGAATGAATAACTTTCCGGTTCTGTTTTTAAAAGCCAGAAAACCATGTAATTCATATCCTCTTATATATCATGATGAAGTATTTTTCCCTTCTTTATCGTCATTTTGACATGGTTGACTCCAATATGATAGGGTAAATAATTAAGATTCGGAATATCCAGGAGGATCATATCCGCCTGTTTCCCAATTTCGATGCTCCCTATCCTGTCTCCCATTTCCAGACTTCTGGCGGGGATCAATGTGGTAGCCCATAGCAATTCTTCGGGTAACATACCCATTTTCAAAGCAGCCACCGACCAGGCGAACTGCATATTCTGTGTCATAGAACTTCCCGGATTAAAATCGGTTGCAAGAGCGACATTACATCCATTTTCCAGCATTTGCCGTGCCGGGGCATACTGGTCTTTACGAAGAAAAAATGTGGTCACCGGTAACAGAATTGGAATAACCCCTTTCTTCGCTATGGCGGCTATTCCTTGTTCAGAAATCATAACCAGGTGGTCGGCCGATATGGCTCCAAGCTTCTGCCGCCAGTTCAGCCCCGCCAAAAGCATTTAGTTCATCTGCATGGATCCGTGATTTAAGCCCATATCTTGCTGCCGCCTCAAGGATACGCCTTGTTTCATCTATCGTGAAAACGTCTTTTTCACAAAATACATCGCAGTATCTGGCCAGATTTTGATCCGCCACGGCGGGTATCATCTCCCTGATAACCAGATCAATATACAAATCCCGTCTGTCACGATAATCATCCGGAACTTCATGTGCACCAAGAAATGTTGGAATCATTTCCAGATCCGACTCCGTATTCAATTCCTGAATTATTTCAAGCGCTTTTATTTCATCGCGTGTGCTTAAACCGTAACCGGATTTTGCTTCTATGGTTGTAGTCCCGTATGCCGTAAATGTTTTTAACCGTTTTCTGGTAATATTTTTAATATCTTCCCGTCCGGCATTCTGAAAAGCACGGGCGCTGTTTCTGATTCCGCCGCCCGCCGCCGCGATTTCCTCATACGATTTACCAGCAAGACGCATTATAAATTCATTTTCCCGGGAATGCCAGAAGACCGGATGTGTGTGGGCATCAACGAAACCGGGCAACAGCGTCATCCCGCCTGCATCAATTGATTCTACCTGATCTGTTTCAGGTACCGTTATGTTATCGGGATAAATATCGTGGATAATGCCATTCCTGACCAGAATGGAAACATCCGTCAATTGGGTGATCTCACCATACGGCCGTCCTTCGTTCGGTGTATAGAGACGACCGATTCGCTTTAGGAGTAAATCCATTCTAATCTTCCCCAAAAACATCATGGAGTTTTTGCCAGGTGTCTGACAAAGCTTCCGATATTACTTTTGTACCGGTAATGACCGGCATAAAATTGGTATCACCATTCCAGCGCGGAACTAGGTGGTAATGCAGATGATTTACGATGCCGGCACCTGCCGTCTGGCCGAGATTCAAACCTATATTCAGCCCATGTGGATCCATGGTTTTTCGCAATGCCACAATCCCCAAATTTAATACATGCTGGATTTCATGAAGTACAATTTCCTTCAATTTTGTCAAATCCGCCTCATGGATATACGGGACAATCATCATATGACCATTGTTATAAGGGAATTTGTTAAGCATAACAAAGCAATGCTCAGAACGGAAAACAATCAGATTTTCCTGATCATTTTGCTGCTTGGGTTTTTCGCAGAAAATACAGCCCTCGTCTTCTTTGGCATCGAGGATGTAGGCCATCCGCCAAGGCGCCCATAAGTGATCCATAATACACCCCACTGATATAAAAGCCCGATATACACCGGTACATCGGGCTCAAAAAATCGTAATATAGTAATCTCAGAACGCCACTGATTAATCTTCTTCTTCTTTTTCCTTTTTGGCCTGTTCGATAATTTTCTGAGAAATTTCCGATGGAACTTCATCGTAATGCGAAAAAGCCCTACTATGGATACCCCGGCCGGCAGTTATAGATCGAAGAACCGTGGAATACTTATACAACTCAGCCAGTGGTACTTTCGCTTTTATGATTTGGAATTTACCCTCACTATCCATGCCCATAATCTTTCCACGGCGGCTGGAAATGTCTCCCATGACATCACCCATATACTCCTCAGGTACCTTTATCGTAATATCATAAATTGGTTCGAGTAATACAGGATTTGCCCCCATAAACGCCTGCTTAAATCCCATTGATGCTGCAACCTTGAATGCCATTTCTGAGGAATCGACCGAGTGATAGCTTCCATCAAAACAGGTGACTTTTACATCAACGACCGGATAGCCAGCCAATACCCCTTTGCTCATTCTTTCCACGACACCTTTCTCCACAGCCGGAACGAATTTACCCGGAATCACACCACCGACAATCGCGTCAACAAATTCAAATCCTCCTCCCCGGGGTATTTTTTCCAGCCGCAAATGACAATCACCATATTGTCCTCGGCCACCGGATTGCTTCTTATATTTTCCCTGAGCTTCTGATTTGCTCTTTATGGTTTCCCTGTATGGTATGCGAGGTTCCTGTTCTTCCACTTCAACATGATATTTCTGTCTCAAGCGTTTCAAAATGATGGCAAGATGCTGCTCACCCTGTCCGGAAACGATTGTCTGCCTAAGTTCGGCGTTATACTCAGAAATAAATGTGGGGTCTTCTTCATGCAGACTGTGCAGGCCGACACTGATTTTTTCTTCATCCCCTTTTGCCAGGGGGACAATGGCAGTGCGGATTTTGGGTTCAGGAAATTTAATTTTCGCATATTTTATCGGTTTGGACTTATCACATAAGGTGTCACCGGTATGTGTACCTTTCAACTTCACCACGGCTCCGACATCTCCGGCCATTAATCGGTCGACGTTGGTCTTATTTTTTCCATTGAGAAGAAAAATTTGTCCGATGCGCTCGGTCTTGTTCTGGGTGCTGTTGGTCAGATCATCTCCTGTTTTTACCGCCCCTGAATACACTTTGAAAAACGATAGTTCGCCCACATGGGCCTCTGAGATGGTCTTAAAAACCAATGCGGATGTCGGTTCAATCGCCTCACACTTTCTGGCCGCCCCATCCTCACCCTTTACCGGTGGCATCTCGTTGGGTGATGGCAGGAAATTGACAACCACATCCATCAGCCTCTGAACACCGATGTTTCCCGTAGCAGAGATACAAAACACCGGATAAACTTCGTGATTCAGGATAGACTTTGCGTAAACCACCACGAAATTCATCTTCTGGCAATTCCCCGGCTTCAAAATACTTCTCCATAAGAGAATCATCACTTTCGGCTACCGACTCAATCAGTTTTAAATGCAGTTCATCGGCATTCGCTTTCAAGTCTGCGGGAATTTCTTCTTCGGTAAATTTACCACTCCCATCGGTATTTGTTTTAATAAGTTTCATGCGAATCAAGTCAACCACAGTATTAAAACCAGGGCCAACATTTACGGGAAACTGTGCCGGCGCAACTTTATGACCAAAGCTTTCCTCTAAGGATTTAAGAACCGAATCAAAATCAATATTTTCCTTATCCAGTTTGTTGATCACTATAATTCTGGGTAAACCTCGTTTTTCTGCCTCTTCCCATACCATTTCAGTACCGACCTCTACACCGCCACTGGCTGAAATAACAACCAGTACGCTGTCAGCCGCATGAAAAGACCCCACAACTTCACCGAAAAAATCCGAGTAACCGGGGGTATCGATTATATTGATTTTATGGCTATTCCATTCACCATTAAGGAGAGAGGTACCTATAGAATGCTGCCGCTCTATTTCATCATCATGATAATCCGAAACTGTTGAACCCTGTTCGATTGTCCCCATGCGGGTGATCTGCCCCAGATTGAACGCCATGGCTTCCACCATACTTGTTTTACCCGCCCCGCCATGTGCTCCGGTTGCAATATTTCTCAATTCTTCACTCTTATAGATTTTCAACGTTCCTCCTTATTCAGAATAATAATTGACAATCGAATTACTGCATTTCGATAAATAAAAGATTTTTAAGCCTAAGAAAATCAAAAAATTATTGCAAGGGAAAAAGGGGCCTGTTTAATTAGTTGTTTAGATGCTGGAGTACGGTATGACTCAGATTTTCGACTGTGTAGGGTTTATTTAGCACATCAACAAAACCGTATTTTCTAAAATCAGCCATAATCGGATCATTTGAATAACCGCTTGAGACGATTGCTTTTACCCTCGGATCTATTTTTTTCAGACGTGTCATCGTCTCCTTACCCCCCATCCCACCAGGAATGGTCAGATCCATAATGATCAGGTCAATCGGTTTATTCTCGATTATTGCCTTTCGATATCTCTTGAGCGTTTCCTTGCCATCTTCGGTTTCAAGAACTTCATATCCGAGGTGAATCAATATGCTGCGGGAAAGCTCTCGAACCATCGGTTCATCATCCATGATCAAAATACGACCTTTGCCATTCTTGATGGTCTGTTTGATTTCCCCTGACTTTTGCACAGATTTTAGGGACGCGTGCAGATAAATTTGGACTGTCGTTCCCACACCAATTTCCGAATCCACACGAATATGTCCGCCGTGTCGTTTTATGATAGAGTAAGTGGTCGTCAAACCAAGACCTGTTCCGGTGGATTTTGTGGAAAAATACGGATCAAATATCTTCTCCAGGTTTTTCTGAGAAATTCCAACGCCTTTATCCGAGATTGATATTTTCACATACCTACCCGCAGGCATCGAAACTATAGCATTCTCCTTCAGAACCTCGTTATGGAGCGATATTTTAATGTGCTTTCCGTCCGGCATGGCCTGCTCGGAATTAATGATCAGATTCTGAATGACCTGACTCATCTGACCCGTGTCGACATCCACATTCCACAGATCATCCTCTATATCAAACTCACAACGAATCTGTGAACCACGCAGAATAAAATTTGTAGATTCCCGAACAATTTCTGCTATCGATGCCGTCTTTTTTACCGGCGCCCCTCCTTTGGAAAAGGTCAGTAACTGATGGGTTAAATCTTTTGCCTGGAGAATGGCTTTTTCCGCTTTGCCAAGAACAGAAATTATATTTTCTTCACTTCCCACATACAATTTCGCCAATGACACATTGCCAAGAACAGCGGTCAGAATATTATTAAAATCATGTGCGATTCCACCAGCCAATATTCCGATGGATTCAAGTTTTTGAGCATTGATGAGTTCAAATTCAAGGTGACGCTTTTCGGTTACGTCCCTAAAGGCAACCACCACTCCAACCGGTTCTTTCTGTCGTCCGGTAATGGGTGCCGCACTCGACTCGATTGCATATCTTTCTCCCGAATTCGAGGTCAATGAGACATCCCTTTCGAGAATCAGTCGCTTTTGTGATTGCACAACCATGTCAACGGGTGAAATATTTTTATTTTGGATCTGAAGATTGATTATTTTCCGGAAGTCCTTCCCAATGATATTTCCGGTTCCACTTCCGATGAGCTTCTGCGCTTTTTCATTATATAGCACAATTTTTCCGGAAGTATCCGTGGTGATTACTGCATCATCGATGGAACTTAAGGTGACATCCAGTCTTTCCTTCTCTTCAATAAGTGCATTTTCCGCCTGTTTTCGCTGGGTGACATCACGAATTATCAGCTGTCCCACCTTCTCACCCATCGTTCGCATTTGCGAGCCGAGAATTTCAACGTCAAATTCACTGTTATCCAAAGAACGCATGCGCAATTCAACCGCTTCTGAAACTTCCTGCCCTTCATAGATACAATTGAGCAAATATTCGCCGGACTTAATAAATGAAGGTGATATTAGATTGGTTATGCTTTTACCGGTTAACTGCGCAGCTTCGGTAGCGTTAAAAAGCCTCTGAGCAGCCTGATTGACATAATATATTTTGTAGTCCCGATGCACAACGATTGCATCCGGAGCCAATTCAATCAATTTACGATACCGCTCTTCGCTTTCGCGTAAGGCTTCCTCAGCCCGTTTTTTTTCGGTAATGTCCCGTTTCGTCCCCCAGAGTCTTAACATTTTACCTGATTCAATAATACCGATAATACTATTTAGAAAGACACGGGATTTGCCATCTTTACCCCGTTCCAGGGATTCGGCATCTACAAGACGGTATTCACACTCGATAAAAGATCTAAAATAATCAAAATTACGTTGTTCATTCTCAATGAGCATTTCGCGAATGGGAATACCGATAATTTTTTCCGCCTTTTCAAAACCAAACATGCCTGCGAAGGCGTCGTTGCAATCGGAAATATAGCCCTGTTCGAACAGTTGATTGATCTGCTCCTTTACTGATAAAGATGTGCGTATTGGTTTAGGAAAGTCGATGCAAAATATAGATTCAGTACTATAGGTGATAAACGTTTTATATTTCTCTTCGCTTTTTTTCAGTGCTTCCTCAGCTTCCTTACGATCGGTAATATCAAAACACACCCCATGGACCTGGATCACAATTCCTGTTTCATTTTTTACAGGTGTTGCGCTATCATACACCCATCGAATTTCACCATCAGACCGGATTATACGATATACGGTTGAGGCGGATTTCCCTGCAAAAATTTGCATCATAGACTTTGCCACAAGTTCTTTATCGGCTGGATAAATTAATTCCCGCCAGAGGGACTTTTCTTTTTTTAAAAAATCACTGACCGGATAACCTGTCATTCTTCCTACATTTTCAGTGTAGAGGGTATATTCTATATTGTGATTTACATCGATATCGGCACTCCAAAGATATGCATTGACCCCCTTGGTGACACTCATAAGTTTTTCTTCGCTGGAAAGAAGCGCCCGATATGCCTGATGTGTTTTCTCCTTTTCTGCTACCAATTCGCTGGTTCTGTCCTGAACCATATTTTCAAGCCGGAGATTTAGTTTGTGTATATATTTGACTTTTCGCCAATGTGCACCGTATATGCTAAAACCAATCACAAAGGATATAATCAGAAAAAACCAGACCGTTTTCCAGAATGGGGCGGTAATTTCAAAAGAATAACCGGCAGCGTCCGCACTCCAGTGACCATCATTATTTCTTGCGCGTACTTTAAAGGTATATTCACCTGGCGGTAAATTTGTATATCTCGCATAGGCGTCTTCCGTCTCCGGGGACCAATTTTCATCTAAACCCTGCAGAATGTATTTATATCGGATCTTCTCCGGTGCAACAAAGCTCAGGGCGATATAATTAAAGGTCAGATTATTGTCCTTATAGGCAAACCGGGCGTCTGCTGGAAAGGGTACATCCTGGTAATAAAGACCGACCCGCTCAATATGCACCAACGGCTCTACCATATTCTCCCGGTCATAACTCTGATTATAGCAGACGACACCATCCAGTGTTCCAAACCACAAATTTCCGTTTCGATCCCGGTAAGCAGCATTCTGGTTGGTTTCAACCACATGAAATCCTTCATACTGCCCATACAGTTTTGATTCACCGGTTACCGGATTAAATCGTTCAATACCTTTGCGTGTTCCCTGCCAGATGTTATTATATTGGTCGGTCAGAATAGAATATGTTCCATCCCCACTTAATCCTTCGTTTATAAAGTAATTTTTAAAAACACCATTACTATAAGAAAAAAGACCGTGACCTTCAGTACCGATCCATATTTTTCCATTTTGATCTTCAGTCAATCCAATGGCTGTCACCGCATTTATACCGTCCTCAGGACCATACTGAATAAAATAATTCCCATCATATTTACATACACCACCCTCTGCTGTAGCGATCCAGAGTGCATTTGCCCGCGACCACAAAAGACTGAAAATAAAATTACTGCTCAGACCGTCTTCCCTGAGATAATTAACAAGTTGACGTTTTGAAGGATCGTAACAAAATAACCCACCACCATTCGTACCAACCCATATTCTGCCGGCATTGTCGCCAACAATCGAGAGGGCATTATATTCTGAGAGGGGAACAGTCCGGACAACCTGGCCGGTTGATGGATTAAATTTTTGTATTCCTGCACTGCCGACCGCCAACCAAAGGTATCCTTCGGAATCGGTATAAATACTGGTAATATCGCCTGTTTTCAAACCATGTTTCGAGGTAAAGTTTGTGATCATCATTTCTGAATCAGGATTATAACGGGATAAGCCTTTTTCGGTACCAAACCAGTAATTATCTTCAGCATCCTGGGTGATCGACCAAACCGTTGGATCATTGAACCCTTCTTGGCGGCTGAAAAATGAAAATCTGCGATCCCGGAATTGACAGATACCACCGCCGTTTGTGCCAATCCATGTCGATCCTTCCCGATCTTCGAAAATAGCCTGGACATTTCGGTAACTCAATCCTTGATTTTCATTGAGATATGTAATTTCCGATGAGGTCGAATCCCTCAAAATAGATATTCCCTGATCGGCCGACCCGACCCAGATTCTGGCCCGGCTGTCTTCATATAATACCTGAACATTATTGCTTGCCAGTCCGGTATTACGTGAATATAGAATATATTTCCACTGGTCAGGTGACCCGACTGTTGGTTGAATTTGTGTTAATCCATGATTTCCACTTCCAACCCAGAGATCTCCATTATGGTCTTTGAGCACCGTACTTATATCTTCTCCTGCCAGTCCGTCTCTCCTGAAAAGGGTGAAAATCGAGTCCTCCTGGGCGGGAATGTAAAGGTTTAATCCGGAAATCGTACCAATAATATAACGCCCGTCATCTAGCTGACTAACACAATTTACCCTATTGTCGCTCAATCCGTGTTCAACCGATATGCGTTTCCAGTACCCTTCACGAAACCGAAAAACACCATCACCGTTGGTAGAGAACCAATAATCACCATTCCGGTCTTGAAAAATATGCTCAATCTGTATAGAGTCGAGTTGAGCCGGGAGGGGAAAATGTTGGGGTTTGCGGTTTAGCACATCCACATAAGTAACGCCGCGGGTTCGGTGCGTTAGCCAGATATTGCCATTGGAATCGAGCAGGCTGGATATAATATAATTTCCAACCAGACCGTCTTTTCTTCCGAAGTTAGTAAACTTTTTCCCGTCAAAATGTGCCAAACCATCGCGTGTCCCAATCCAGAGATACCCTTTTCGATCTTGTAAAATAGTTTGAACCTGCGATTGGGTTAACCCCTCGCTCACATTGTATGTGCGGAAGGGGTACCGCTGTGCCCAAAGCGGTGATAGAAATCCCGCAATCAGGATAAAATACAGGAAAATGGTTAAATGCTTACTGGTTCTCATTTGTATGGGTTCTATATATGATCTTTGACTTTCCTTTGTAATCAGAAATTATCGGCAGAAATCGGTGGGTTATTAAGTGTGAATTTGAGATTTTCCGGCTAATTTAGAGATTTGCTTCTAAGAACACGTAAACCGTTAAAGATAACAATCAGGCTCGCCCCCATATCAGCGAATACAGCCATCCAGAGTGTCGCATACCCGGGAATTGCCAGAAAAAGAAAGGTAAATTTGAGAGATAGCGCAATAAATATATTTTCTTTGATGACCCGAATCGTTTTATTGCTCAATTCTTTCAGATACGGTAATTTTTGCAGATCATTCTGCATCAAAGCAATATCTGCCGTTTTAATTGCGGTATCAGATCCGGAGGCTCCCATAGCAATTCCAATATCGGCTGAGGCTAGTGCAGGTGCATCATTTACTCCATCTCCGATCATCGATACCGGACCGAAGTTCTTCTTTATATACTCAATCATTTCCATTTTTGCCTTTGGCAACAGATCTGCATGAACATTATCGATGTTTACCTGACGTGCAATTTCAGTTGCTGTCTTCATATTATCGCCGGTTAGTAAAAACAGGTGTGAGATACCTTGCTTTCGTAAAGTATCGATCATTTGACGTGCATGAGGACGAATTGAATCTGCAACCGATATCACCCCGATAACCGCATTTTCGTTACCAACCAGAATGGCCGTATGACTGGCGTCTTCTATCTCCTCAAGATGAATATGGATTTTGGAATCGCAAAGATTTTTCTCTTCAAATATCAAGTGGTTCCCAACAAGAAAATATTTGCCGTCGATTTCGCCTTCAACCCCTTTACCTTCGATTACCCTGACATTTTTTGCATCAGGTATTTCAATATTTTCAGATGCTCCATATGCCACAATTGCTGAAGCAATGGGATGATCTGCCCGCTGCTCGAGTGCGCATGCGACAGACATGACATCTTTGATCTTTTGATCCTGAAGACAGTGAACCTCTTGTACACTTGGGGTTCCATTGGTGATCGTGCCGGTTTTATCAAAAGCCATTGATTTTAATCGCGCAAATTCTTCCAGAAAAACACCCCCCTTGATCAGAATACCGTTTCGCATCGCATTGGTTAAAGCACTCACTATGGTTATCGGCGTCGATATAACGAAGGCACAGGGGCAAGCAATGACGAGTAGTACAAGCGCCCGATAAAACCATTCGATAAATGGTACACCCAAGGCAGCCGGCACGACAAAAGCGATAACCAACGCAATACCGATAACAGCCGGTGTGTAAAATCGTGTAAATCTTTCGACGAAGACCTGTTTTGGTGCCTTTTTTGCCTGTGCTTCGGCAACGATATCTGCTATTTGAGCATAAGTGCTCTCGCTGTATCTTCGTCGAACCTCAATTTCAACATAACCGTTCTGGTTCAGAGTCCCAGCGAAAACATTCCGGCCCGGCTTGACTCAACAGGCATACTTTCGCCCGTTATTGTCGACTCATTGACAAACGATTTTCCGGTTTGTACGACACCGTCAAGGGGTATGAGTTCACCCGGTTTGACGGCAACAATTTCACCTGGCATAATATCTTCAACCGGAACAAGTTCCTCTTTCTGAGCAACCCATCGGCGGGCCATACGTGGTTTTTGCTCGAGTAGTGATCCGATCGAACGTCTTGCACGATCCATGGTTTTTGATTCGAGCCATTGTGCAAGAATGAACAGGAAAACAACCATGGCCCCTTCATTCCATTCCCCGATTATCAGTGCGCCGGTAACGGCAGTCATCATGAGAAAATTCATACCAAACTGACTTGTTTTGATCTCTTTCAAACCGCGCCAAATCAGAGGATATCCACCTGCTAAAATTCCGGTCAGAATAAGCAGCCTGAAAAGCAACGGATTGTATGAAAAATAATCTATGGTATAGGCTATTAATACCGAAATTCCCGAAATAATTAAGTGACCGATACCGATTTTTAGAAATGATCGTTCGAATATTCTGGAACGTTTTGACCTGATTTTTATACCAGAGCGTTGAAGTAACGCCGCCATATCCTGTGCAGAAAATATATGTAAGATCTGTAATTCAAATTTCTTTTGATTATACTGAACTGCTTTAATACTTTTCTGACCGCGTAACTCATCCAGTTGATTCTGGGTAGGCTTTTGTAAGACCAAAAAAGTCTCCCGTATTGTGTTTTCTGATCGTAACCGGTAGCCTGCCCCCCTTACAGCTTTATCCACTGCATGGTCACCCGGTTCAGCCGACGAACGGTACACTTCCATTTTACCGGTAATTACGTTCACGACAACCTTACTCACACCCGGTAATTTACCCACCTCCTTTTCGACGTGAAGCGCACAATCGGCACAATCCATGCCGGCAACCATATACTCATCTTTTGTAATTGAGGCTCCGGACCCATTAATATCGGTCTGTTTATTCTTCGACATGTTCCCGGCCTATCTGTAAAAGTTGAAGTACATGATCATCATTAAGTGCGTAGTAGACCATCTTGCCGGCTTTTCGAAAGCGCACCAGTTTTAAAGACTTTAACAAACGCAGCTGATGTGACACGGCAGAAATAGACATGCCAACCTGATCCGCAATATCCTGGACGCGTCTTTCTTTATCGAGAAGACAGATCACAATTTTTAGCCGGGTCGGGTCACCCATCATGGCATATAATTCTGCCATCGCCTGTATCGTCTCGCGGTCCAGTCTCGGCGTATCGTATGTTGTCATATGTATAAAATATCCCCGTTATTTTAACAGTTGAACACTTGTTCAAATATAATATGCCGATATGGCTTTTTCAAGTATATTTTAATCTCCTCCAAATAAAAAAAGCCCTGTGGTTTGCAGGGCTTCGATAAGTTTACCAAAACGTGATCAGGTGCCCATCTCCCAGGAAGCCAGATAGTGCTTTTGCTCCTCGGTTAGTTCATCTATCCCGATACCCATGGTGCGTAATTTCGTCACCGATATCCAGTCCTCTATCGCAATAGGAACCTGGTGGACGCCTGATTTCAGGGGATGTTTTAACGCGTATTCGGTTGTCAATGCTTGAGTCGCAAAGCTCATGTCCATTACACTTGCGGGATGTCCTTCTGCCGCCGCCAGATTTATCAGCCGACCTTCCGCAAGCAGAAAAAGCCTCCGGCCGTCAGACATATTATATTGATCAACATTATCCCGTACACCTTCAATTTTGGATTTGGCCAGATCTTCCAGGTCACCGATATTGATTTCTACATTAAAGTGACCTGAATTGGCAATAATCGCCCCGTCTTTCATGACCTCAAAATGTTCACGACGCAGAACATGGATGTCACCCGTGATCGTGCAGAAAAGATCGCCGACTTTTGCCGCTTCAATCATCGGCATTACCATAAACCCATCCATCGCCGCTTCCAGTGCACGAATCGGGTTTACCTCGGTAACAATAACATTAGCCCCCATTCCTTTCATCCTGGTAGCAAAACCCCGGCCGCACCAACCGTAGCCGGCTACTACCACTTTTTTGCCGGCAATCAGAAAATCGGTTGCTCTAATAATGCCATCAACCGTTGACTGACCGGTACCGTAGCGGTTATCGAATAAATATTTTGTCTGTGCATCGTTGACCGCAAATACAGGGATCTTCAATGCGCCGTCATTGTGCATGGCGCGCAGTCGAATTACACCTGTAGTGGTTTCTTCCATCGAACAGACCACTTGTTTACATTTATCCGGATAATCGGAATGCAGTGTCGAAACCAGATCTGCGCCATCATCCATAGTCACAACCGGATCATGTTCAATCGCCGCCTTTATATGCTCATAGTACACTTTTGTGTTTTCACCATGAATAGCAAAAACTGAAATACCATAATCTGCAACCAAAGAGGCGGCCACATCATCCTGTGTGCTCAATGGGTTGGAGGCAACCAGTGCCAAATCTGCGCCTCCCGCTTTAAGGGTTCGTGCCAGATTAGCGGTTTCTGCGGTCACATGCAGACAAGCCGCCATTTTCTTCCCAACCAACGGTTTTTCCTTTTCAAACCGTTCACGAATTTCCCTCAAAACGGGCATATCTCCATCCGCCCACTCGATTCGTTTTTTTCCTTTTCCTGCTAAGTTCAGATCTTTTACATCATGCTTAACCATAATTACTCCTGAGATAAATTTATTATTACTATTTACTTTTTTGCATCCTGATCAATTTTATTTTTTGTTTTGCGATAAATCTGATAAAATGATCGTATAGGCGACTTCTTTTTAATTATTCCTGATCCGATCATTTGCGCCCCATGCCGTCTCATGTGCTTTTCAATAACGGTGGGATCAAAGCCAAGCCACAGATCATGCATCGTATCTGCCAAATCTTTTTCATAATGCCGCAGAAAGTCTATAAGGATTACGTATCCATCAACAACTATACATTTCAAAGCAGAGGACAGGACTTCCATTGGATTGGCCATGTGATGAAGAACAAGTGTGAAAAATAATGCATCGACACCATCAGGCTGAATAGGCAAAGTTTTTATATCCGCCTGGATAAGGTATAAATTTTTTAGTCTTAAATCTCTTCGGGATTCATTCAAATGTCCTGTCATTATTTTATTAATGTCAACCGCATAAACCTCTAAACCCTTTGTTGCACAGACCAGACTTACAAAACCGGTACCGGCGCCCAAATCACCAATTTTTGCGTGCGGTGGCAGATTTATTTGATCCAAAACCATTTGTAAATCTTTCTCATTGAGAAAATCCGTGCGAACTTTGTCCCATTGACGATTCATTTCCGAAAAATACGCTAATGCCCTTTTTTCTATGCTCTCGAACAGATCAGATCCGGGATTCAGTGGATCTATGAATCGAAGTATGTCCTGAAAAGCGGGGATATCGGTTACACCTGCAGGAAGAAATTCCATTAGATAAAATTTCTGGAAATTTTCGCGTGCACGGTGGATCAAAGAATTGACCGCACTGACAGAGCGATTCAAATGTTTTGCGATCTCATCATAGGTGTAACCTTCATGCAGGTGCCATAAAAGAACCTTCCGATGCAGTGGATTTAACTTTGTGAATATCCTTTGCATCAGGTGTGTATCTAATTGCTCTTTTGGGAGATTTATTCCCTGATGCTCGGCAAGTTCAACCGTCTCACGACGGCGCTTATATTTTAAATAATTGATCGTCCTGTTTCTTGCCACAGTGTATAACCAGTTTTTCAAAGAACGTTCTGTATTTAATACATTCAAATGCTGGATCGCGCTAAGGAACACATCCTGATAGAGATCCCGGGCAATTTCTCCATCACCAATGCTGTGTTTAATATAGCCATATATCTCGGATTCATAGGAATAGAGTAATTGCCAGATTTTTTCCATCTTTTCCAGCATCATCAATCCTTATATACAAATTTCAAGTGAATTCCTTTCGGCAATTTATAAGTTATTATTTATATTCTCCGAATACGAAGTGTATTTTCATGAAGGGAATCAAGGGTCGGAACAACACTTTCAGTCGTAACCTCATAAATTATACGGCTAAGGCTAGTGACCGGATAAACGGATGAATAGGTTATAACCTTTATTATTTGCGATGTGCATGTATTCAAAGATCGGTAATGCCAATTGCCCGAACCGGAGAACCATCGCCATTATGCCAATTTAGCGGCAAACAGGCGAAGAGGAATGTTTTGTTCAGTAAGACATCCAAATTTTTAAGATTCTCGATTAACAAAATATTATTACCCAGCAGGTTGGTATGTGCGTGATAATCCGGACTTTTTGGCGGATCTGCCGATATCATATCAAAACCAATCCCTTTTAAATCTTTTCCGATCAACCAATCCACGGCTTCCTCTGAAAGAAATGGGTAGCCTTCATGATATGCCGGCGTATCCCAATTTCGGTCCCAACCACTGTATAATAGGAGAAATTCTATTCCTTGAGGTAGATATAAATTTTCAACACCGATTGGTTGCCCGGATTTATGGGAGACATCACATATCCAGCCTGGACCGACGAAGCGATCTGCCGGTATATGATCCAGTGTTAACCCGGTAGCAACCATATGCGCCGGGGCATCAAGGTGTGTACCCGTATGGGAAGAGAATTCCAACCGGTGTTCCACAAATCCATCGGCTGAAATGTTTGACAAGGGGATAAATCGGGGTTTTTGGGTACCAGGATAAACGGTCATTTCTTCATGAATTAAATGGCTTAAATCGATGATTTTCAATATATATCCTTTCGGGAGTGTAAAAATTTATTGTATTTCATGGCTCGGCGGAATATACGTATTATTGCCCACGGTCTGCCGATCAGTACGCCGGTACTAAGCACACCGCTCATCATGGCACCAACTATGCCATGTATGGCAATATCGCCGCCGGTTAAATACAGATTCTGTACCGGTGTTTTGACCGTTAACCAACTTTGCCTGAACCTTTCGGGTGTAGCTGGAAGTCCGTATATATCTCCTCCGCGATGGCCGGTAAAATGAATCGTACTCAGTGGCGTTGATAATTCATAATAATCTATCAGATTGCGAAACCCGGGCAATCTGCGTTCCACAAAATCAATCATGGTCAGACAGATCTTTTCTTTCAGAGTTTCATACGCCTTCCCCCGCTTTTTCCAGGATTGATCAGCCCAGGCAGCAAAAGGTTCCATATCAGCGAAACATATAATCTCCATAGTATGGGCAGTCGCTTTAGGATTTTTTGCCGATGGACAGGAGACATAACACGCCTGGATTTTTCCCTCGGTAATATTGTTTCGCTGTGCATACGTTTCGTCATGATCGAAATCGTCATAAATCCAAAGGTTTCCGCCATGATAATTGATCTCTTTCGGATCACTTTTCAGCCCCACATAAAGGGTTACAGATGCTGTCCCCGGCTCAAATGTCCGGATCTGATCTTTAAATGAAATATCGATTGAATCCGGCAGTAAATCATTATAAGTGGCATATGCACCAACTGCCGATATAATATGTTCAGCATAAAACACAATTTTTTCAGTTGGGGTTTCTTTTCGCAAATAGTCAACCTGAACACCCTCAGACTTTTCCATTTTCCGCCAATACCTTTACAACCTTGTGGTTGACAAGTACCTTACCACCACCTGCTTCGATTATAGGGATAATACTGTCGGCAATGGTTTTGCTCCCGCCGACCGGATAGTAACCACCATTCATATAATGTAATGCAATGATCGCATGTACAGAAAAAGCACTTTTTCCGGGGGGCAGGCCATAATCTCCCCATTGAGACGCCAAGACGGATCTCAATTTCATATTGCTAAAATTCTTTTCCAAATATGCACCGGTTGTTATCCTGCCATATTCAGACTCCGACTGATTTCAAAATCCAGGAAACCGGTTTTAAGAATTCCGGTAGATTTTTTGCAATTAACATTCGGCCAAACCAACCGGCCGCTTTTTTCAGATCCTTCACATAACGATATATACCGGCCTCTTCTTCCGGAAAATGCCTGATGAGTTCAGATAAAAAGGATGCTTCACCGGAATTAAGTTCGACACGCAGATCCGGAAAAATAAATACGTCATAGGGATCCGGCATTTGCTGCCATGTAACATTATTCTGAGTGATATAATCGAAGAGCGCACGGGGCGGTTTGTCCTCTTTCATGTTGCCTACATAATGGAGCCCGACATCCCATTCATATGTATTGCCGGCATTCCGGCGAAAGACATGGGTAAACCCTCCCGGTTTAAAATGTCTTTCCAGGACAAGTACCCGTTTTTGCCATATTTGGGTGAGCAAACTGGCACATGTCAGACTACTGATGCCGGACCCGATAATAATGACATCAAAATTTTTTTCCTTGAGTTCCATTGTACTTTGAAATTAATTTACAGATAAATAATATTCCAGAATCCCAGATCTGCAATAAATTTATTGCAAGACTATCGTTAGACTATCCCAAGGCGAAGAAAATAAAAATTTTGCCTCCTTCCAATCGGCCGGGCCATAGGAACCGCGGGCATTATTGGAAAATCCATAGACCTCACTTGGTACCCCCAGAAAATTTGTATCCAGTTCTTTGTCTTCGTTTTCATCATGATAGACTTTAATCGCATATTCTCCATATGGTAGGCTATCGAGCACCACGTATGATTTTCTATTTGAAATGGAAGACAGGCTGCTGCGATAGGCCTGTTCTTCTGATTCATAATTTTCACGGGAATTACATAATGCCAGACGTGCAGTACCTTTGTCATTTTCAAATCCAGTCAGAATAATCTTAAGTTTACCACGTTCACCTTCTTCCTGGCCTAAGCACGGTATTAAAAAAACCAAGATCAACAACAAAGAAAAATTTTTCATAACCACCCCAATTTTGTTTTTAAATAAGGCAGATACCGATCAAATTATAAGATTCTAATTTTTGAACCTGGTACCGGCATGGTTCTGAATTACACTTCATGGACGGTTTAAAAATGATTATTGGTTCTCCTTCAAAGCCGTCACTTCATGAATTTTACCTCCGCGTAGAATCGTAAGAGTGATCGTTTCATCGGGTTTGATCGCATTAATTTTTGTGCGCATTTCGGTTAAAAAATCCTGCTGCATGGGCACGTTCTCAACCTTGAGGATAATATCACCACCTAGTAGGAGCGGTTGATCCTCAATAACGCCTATTATTTTGCCCCCGCGGATGTCCATCCTGTCCCCCAGGGATCCTTCCGCAACCCGCTGGATCAGAAGACCAGTCGCCTGTGGCAGGTTAAAAACCTGAGCCAGAGGTCCTTCCAGATAAAATCCTTCAAGACCATGCCAAAAAAACGGCTGGGAGAACAATACCTCTTTCGCAAGGTTTGAAGTCACAGCAAATCCGATGCCCTCAAAACCGCCGGATTGTGATAGTATATGACTGACAATTCCGATCACTTCACCTTTCATGTTAAACATCGGACCACCCGAATTACCCTGATTTATGGCCGCATCGGTCTGGATCAGTTCAATTCTTCCCGCATCGCCGGCCATGATCTTTTCTTCGCGTTTACCACTGATATAACCAACCGTGAGGCTATGACTGATACCGTACGGTGCACCTACAATGAAGATTTGCTCACCAATTTCGATATCCTGTGAATTACCCAGCGCAACAATAACGGGGTTAACGGGCATTTTCTCCAGCTGCAGCAGGGCCAGATCTGTAGAAGGCGAGGAAGAAACAACACGAGCTGGAATGATTTCACCGTTTTCAAATTGGACGACAATTTCATCGGCATTGTGGACGACATGGGCCGCGGTGATTACCCTCCCGTCTGAAGAGACAAGCACACCTGAACCGAGACCTGCCATTCTGACTTCCCTTTGCTGGGTCGAAGGCGTAATAACCCGTTCATTCGTTCTCACGATAATCACCGAACTTTTTACCTGCTTGTAGATTTCACTGATGTTTGTGGCTGAACTCTGCGAGAAAAGCATGAGAATAAGTGAAATAATTATAGTCATCTCGAATTTTTGCATACAAAGACCTTTCATTTTTGGTGTTAGCTTTTTCATAAACGTAAATTTTGAAAATATCATCCCGTCATTTGCAGCAAGGCTAAATTTAAAAGAGACTTTCCAATAAATCATTTTATTTTCTCAGTAAAGTAATTTATTAAGGCAATCTCTGGTAGTGACACCAAAATATATTTAGGATATTTACTGTTTCTCTGTGTGATTGTTCGATAAAACGGCATCGGAAACATTAATGCAAATCAATCTGCAGGTAGTATAAAATATCAGGGACTAAATAAGGATAAACAGGTGACTGTGAAATTATAGATACAATTTTTATGGTTGCCGGGTAGACAAAAACTGTCTTACAATTGGAACAAATAGGGCCGCCGTAATTATTTTTATAACCGCACCTGGCATAAATGGCCATAAACCCATTTCTAACAAACTCTCAGGTGGTGTGAATCTGGACAACCATGCCAAACCGCATCCAAAAATGGTTAGGGTTCCCAAAGAGAATACAAGCACAGCACCAGCGATGGTTCGATCCCAGGACCTCTCTGCAAGAAATCCGCTCAGGAAGGCCGCCGGCAGAAAACCGGCCAGATATCCTCCGGTAGGACCAAACAAATGGATGAACCCGAATTTAGCCTGCGCGAAGACGGGTAACCCAAGCGAACCTTCCAAAAGGTATATAATTACTGCCATTGCACCTCTTCGGCTTCCGAGCATTGCACCGGTCAGAAGCACGGCCAGAGTCTGTCCGGTTATAGGCACCGGGCTGAAAGGCACAGGTACAGCGTATCTGTGCACTTAATGCGATAAATATTGTAGCTCCAAGAACGAGCACGACATCATAAATGAGAGCATTCTTTTTTGATTCGGGTCTGAACACATCCATTGCGGTATAATAGCGCATATTGAAGGCTCCGGGTTTAAAAATTTGTTTCATTCTACTCCATTTAAGAATTAAATTCAAGTTATAATTATTTGATGGTTTCGTAATTCATGATTTTGTAAATTTTTTACACCTTTCACATTTGTGAAATGCATCATGGAAGATATCGGGTATTCTAAATAGCCCGGGCGAATATGTCAGATATTTTATTGAAAGGATTCAAGTCATGACAGGTAAAGCATTTAATCCATTTGAGATGGCACAGGCACAATTTGATAAAGTGGCCGATATATTGAATCTCGAATCGGGTGTGAGAGAATTATTGCGCAATCCCTTGCGCGAATATACCTTTTTAATTCCGGTCCATATGGATGATGGTGCGGTCAAGGTTTTTCGTGGATTTCGTGTGCAGCATAATGATGCACGTGGTCCCAGTAAGGGAGGAATTCGATTTCATCCCCAGGAAACGATTGACACGGTTCGTGCCCTGGCAACCTGGATGACCTGGAAATGTGCCGTTGTCGATATTCCGCTGGGTGGGGGCAAAGGTGGTGTGATTTGTGATCCGCATAATCTGAGTGCGCGAGAACAGGAACAGATTTGCCGCGGTTGGGTCAGACAAATGGCAAAAAATGTCGGTCCGCTACAGGATGTTCCGGCACCGGATGTAATGACCAGTGCCCAGCATATGTTATGGATGCTGGATGAATATGAAACGATTCATGGGGCAAAATATCCGGGTTTTATTACCGGCAAACCGGTGGGTATGGGTGGTTCGCTGGGAAGAACCGAAGCAACCGGATATGGCGTTGTTTATACGCTTCGTGAAGCACTTGAAAAATTTAGACCTTAAACCTGCTGAATACCACTGCCAGTGTTCAGGGATTTGGAAATGTAGCTCAATATGCCATAAAACTCTATACATGAAATGGGGGGTAAAACAATTTGTGTTTCGTGCTGGGATCAGTCAGATCAAACCTCTTATACATACCGCAAAATAGATGGTATCGATCTCGATGCACTACTCAAAATTACCGATCGGTTTGGTGGAATCAATAAAAGCAAAGCACAGGAAATTGGTTATGAGGTCATTACCTGGCGATGCATGGTTGGAACAGGAAGTGGATATTCTGATGCCCTGTGCCATTGAGCATCAAATTACCGGAGAGAATGTTCACAAGATCAGTAAACAAGTCAAGATCATTGCTGAAGGAGCAAACGGTCCGACGACACCCGATGCCGACAAATTTCTGGAAAGTAAAAACGTATTTGTCATTCCCGATTTTCTGGCTAATGCCGGTGGCGTTACCTGCAGTTATTTTGAACAGGTGCAAAGCAATATGAATTACTTCTGGGAAAAAAATGAAGTACTCGACCGGCTTGATATTAAAATGACTTCCGCGTTTAACGCGGTATATGAATTATCCCGTAAGCGAAAACTCTTTATGCGCGATGCAGCCTATGTTATCGCGATCAGTCGGGTTGCCCAGGCATGCAAAGATCGTGGTTGGGTGTAGGCGGCCTTCCTGAATTTTAAGAAAGAATAAAAAAATTCAACATCCGGTGGTGGATATTCGCCATCGGATGTTTTATATTTAGATCAGTCGGATACTAAAAATGTAATTCCGGCTTATCGAATTGGAATAATAAATTAGATTCAACTTGCCTTCTCCATCGACCTTTGAGGAGTATGTAGTAAGTTCTTACTACGTTGACCTTTATGGGTACGGCAAGGTAAAAATTGCAATACAACAAAGATCAGGAAATCGCTTCCTATGACCAAGCGTCCCAAATCCCTTGATAAACTTGTCGAGAATCTTGAAGAACGTGCAAAAGAACTTAACTGCCTTTACGCGATCGAAGAAATCCTTCAGAATGTCACCTCAAATATGAATGATATTTTAAAACAAGTTGTTGATATTATTCCGTCTGCCATGCAGTACCCGGAAATCTGCAAGGTAAAAATAATTTATCAGGATCTGATCTTTACGTCAACAGACTTTAAAACCTCTCAATGGGCAACAAGTGAAGAGATTACGGTACAGGATCGGGTGGTTGGATGGATCAAAGTCCACTATATCGAAGAAAAACCATTGGCCGATGACGGCCCTTTCTTAAAAGAAGAAAAGAGGGTACTCAATTCAATTGCCCGTCGAATCGGACAATTTGCCATGTATCAAAAGATGCGTCAGATCTTTCATCAAATGGATTTAACAAAAAAAGTGATCTCGGAACATAAAGCCGATGAATGGCGGGCTGTCCTGGATCTACTCCGCCGGTCGGATCCTGATGTTTATACCCGAATCTCACGCAAAATGCTTAATCATCTTGATCTGGCGTGGGGTCAGCGAAGCTGAGCAACTTCTTCAGGAATTCGTTCCACTGCTTCGGTATGGTCAACAAGATTATGCATCCGAATCAAATATTCCGCTTCAGAAACGAGCCGCCGAAGATTCGGCCTTGCTTTCCCAAAAAGTCTTCAATATCGCTTCCCAGCATTTAAGCGATGATGATATTCTCACACTAATTCAGGATTGGGTAAAACAGGATAAAACCGCTTTTCTTGTCCGCGCTGCATCGAGTATCAATTCTTCTCTACCCGAAGTGACCGAGGCCATACGTCGATACTATAAAATCACACCTGATGGCCTGCAACTGGCGCCCTCTGCCCGCATTGGTGTGCGTGCTGGCCTGATCCGTCGGTTTTTTACCGATCAACTTGAATTTGTCAATATTGCCAAAAACTTTGTGCGAATCAGCGATTTTCATGATCTAATTCAATGTCTCATTTGCCCATCAGGCAGTCACGGAAAACTGGGCGGAAAAAGTGCCGGCCTTTTTCTTGCCCGTCGTATCCTTGAGGCCAACGAAGAGCAGCAGGAAATTCTGCGTGACATAAAAGTCCCAAAAACCTGGTATATCTCCTCCGATGCTATGCTGATTTTTATGCACTACAACAATCTGGAAGAACTATTGGAACAGAAATACAAACCGATCGATGAGATTCGCAAGGAATATCCACATGTTGTCATGCTTTTTAAAAACTCCAACTTCCCCCCGGACATTGTTCAGGGACTGTCTATGGCCCTTGATGACTTTGCCGATAAACCCCTGATCGTACGCAGTTCCAGTTTGCTGGAGGACCGGCTCGGATCCGCATTTTCCGGAAAATATAAAAGTCTCTTCCTGGTGAATCAAGGGGCGAAAAACGAACGCCTCGAGGCTTTGCTGGATGCCATTGCCGAAGTATATGCCTCCACCCTCGGGCCTGATCCGATGCAATATCGCGCTGAGCGGGGTTTGCTTGATTTTCATGAAGAAATGGGTATCATGATCCAGGAGGTTGTCGGTGAACGTGTTGGTAAATATTTTTTACCCGCTTTTGCCGGTGTGGCCTTCAGTAACAATGAATTCAGATGGTCCCCCCGGATCAAACGTGAGGATGGACTCATACGTCTGGTCCCGGGCCTTGGTACACGTGCCGTGGACCGGTTAAGCGATGATTACCCCATTCTCATTGCCCCGGGTCAACCTGAACTACGGGCAAATGTCGCTATTGATGACAGGATAAAATACTCGCCACAGAAAGTTGATGTACTCAATCTGCAGTCCAATCAGTTTGAATCCATTGATATACTGGACCTTCTGCATGAATATGGAGAAGAATATCCGATGATTGAGCAGATCGTATCAATGAACGAACAGGATCATCTGCGACAACCTATCGGACTGACCATTGATTTTGAGAAAGAAGATCCAATCGTCACATTTGAAGGACTAATCCGCAATACAAAATTTGTCAAACAGATCTTTAACATAATGCGAACATTGCAAAATGCTCTGGCAACACCGGTGGATATCGAATTTGCTTCAAATGGCAAGGATTTTTATCTGTTGCAGTGCCGGCCACAAAGTTATACCAAATATGATGCTCCTTCTCAGATACCAAAAAATATTCCGCATGACAGGATTCTGTTTACGGCCAACCGGTATATTTCCAACGGAACAGTTCCGGATATCCGTTTTATTGTTTATGTGGATCCAGAGCATTATTCCAAGATTCAGGAAATATCCGAATTAAAATTGGTTGGCCGGGTCGTCGGAAAACTTAATCAGATCTTACCCAGGAGACAATTCATTCTCATGGGACCGGGAAGATGGGGAAGCCGGGGCGATATCAAACTCGGCGTCAATGTTACTTATTCGGACATCAACAATACCGCCGTCCTGATCGAAATCGCCCGCAAAAAAGGAAATTATGTTCCCGATCTCTCTTTCGGAACCCATTTCTTTCAGGATCTGGTCGAAGCAGGAATCCGGTATTTGCCCCTTTACCCGGATGATGAAGATGTCATATTCAATGAGGAATTCTTAGCCAAATCGCCAAATGCTCTTTTTGAAATATTCCCTGCCTATACGCATTTGAGTGAGATCATCCGTGTTATTGATGTCGCTGCTATAGCGGAAGGAAAAATATTGCGCGTATTGATGAACGCCGATCTTGAAAAGGCAATCGGATTACTGGCATCAAAATCAGTAAGCACCGCGGCGCAGATGGAATTTGAAGATCAGGCACCCCGAAAAAGTGATGATCATTGGCGATGGCGGTTGAGTATGGCCGAAAAAATCGCGGCACAACTGCACGGAGAAAAATTTGGGGTGCGCAAGATGTATATAATCGGCAGCACGGTAAATGCGACAGCCCAGGCAGGAAGTGATATCGATCTGTTGATTAATTTTTACGGTTCTGAGAATCAGAAACTGGAACTCCAGAATTGGTTGCAAGGCTGGAGTCTATGTCTTGATGAACTGAATTTCTTAAAAACCGGTTATAAGGCAGGCGGGTTGCTCGATATTTACTACGTGAGCGATACCGAACTGGAAGATCTATCTCTGATCGAATCACGTATCAATGTAAAGATTGACAACCTCCGCGAACTGATGTTGGCCAACCGTTTTAAAGAGATTCCTGAAAAAGATCAACATAAATAATATCTGTTAATCAATGTCAGGCCTGTTCAATGATATGAACAAATTGATAATTCTTGCCGGACCTTCTTGCGTGGGCAAAACACCGCTTGTTAAGGCGTTCAATCAATTGTTTCCGCAGCAAGCCGCTTCCATTCAAAATATCATCCCGTATACAACACGTCTCCCGCGACCTGATGAAACCAATGGCGTTGATTATTACTTTACAAACAAAAATAATTTGGAATCGATTCGTGCACATCATGACATAACAACGATATCTGTCCGGGGCGATTTACAAGGTATAAGCCTGCAAGATATACCAGGTATGTTGAATAAAAGCAGCCTGCTCTATGAGGGAAACACATATCTTGCACAAGTCCTTATCGGTTACGCTAAAAAGCTGGATATACCACACATCTCCATATTTCTTTCACCATTTTATTTCACAGAAATCAAAACATACATCGAACAGCTGGGAGAAAAAGGTGCCCAGGATTTAATCTCATTGAAAATGAGCCGTAAAATTATAAAACGGGCGAAACGAAAAAAATACCCGGGTAACGAGAATATTACGCAACGTGCTCGAGAGGCATACGAAGAATTGGCTTTGGCCGGACAATTTGATCATGTCATTGTAAATGCCTTTGGTGAAGAAGATGCCATGTGGGATAATCCGGAGAAGCTAAAAGGTTCTACCCTGGGTGTGGTCCAAACCTTCGCTGAATTGGTATTTGACGGTAGATCGGACCATTCGGAAAAATGGCCTGCAGATTTTTTTAAACCAATTCAAAATGGATCAAACCAATAAAACGATTTCATCTAAAGATTTCTTTTTGATCTGAGGTACCTTACATCCCTCTTTTGGATAGCCTACAACCAACAACAGGTATGGCCGTTCATTATCAGGCCGTCTCAGGATGCGGTTTAAAAAACCCATCGGACTTGGGGTATGGGTCAGACAAACCAACCCGGCATGATGAAGTGCCGTTATCAAGATACCGGTAGCAATACCTACCGATTCCTGAACGTAATAATGTTTTATTTTCCCGCCTATTTCATTTAGATGAAAACCAAGCGCGAATATGACAATCAGGAACGGTGCTTCCTCTAAAAATGGTTTATTTTCATTTGTACCCAGAGGATCCAGTGCCCGCAACCATTCATCTGTCGCGCGCTCTGTGTAAAATTTTTTCTCTTCTGTTTCCGCTGCTCGTCTTATTTTGCGTTTAACCTCCGGATCTTTTACCAGTACAAATTGCCAGGGCTGCATATTAGCTCCATTTGGCGCGGTTCCGGCGGCACGGATGCAGTTCAGGATAATTTTTTCTGAAACAGGTTCAGTTGAAAATTCACGTACAGATCTTCTGGACTTCATCTCCTGATAGAATCTCGTCGACCGTTGCAGCATAAGGTTCTCAGGAATTCGTTTATAATGTTTTAATGGAATTTTTTTTATTGGCATTTACCCCCCGACTCTGATAATATTGTTTAAAACGATGTACCACTCATTCTGCATCCGCGTTAATTCTACCCGTTACCGTGCAGCAGTGATATGACGCCACTCATATTCCGTTCCGATGATCACATCCGTTGCCAGATTAATAAACAATCCGTTTCCCAGGATGCCGGCCCGTTTATCAAGAATGTCAGAGATTTCTCCAGGATGCTTCATAATGCCAAACTGACAATCAAGAATATAGTTATCCTGGTCAGTAAGATATACCTGGTTCTCTATCGTTTTCCTGATTTGCCAGCTGGCACCCATTGTTTCCAAATAGTTGGCTTCTGCACGCCACCCAAAAGGTAAAACCTCAACCGGAACCGACCATTTTTCACCCAGATTTGTGGAAATTTTGGATTCATCAACAACAACGATAAACCGCTGACTATTTTGCGCAAGAATTTTTTCGCGCAGTAGGGCTCCTCCGCCACCCTTAATCAGATTGAGCTGTTCATCGACCTCATCGGCCCCGTCGATGGTCAAATCAAGCTTATTGATATCATTAAAGGTTGTCAGTGGCAGGTCCAGTTGCATGGCCTTCTGTTCGGTATGAACCGAGCTCGCCAGGCAAGTTACACCTTCAAGAATTCCCTCCTTAAGCCTTCTGCTCAATTCTTCAAGGGTATATTTAACCGTTGAACCGGTGCCAAGACCTACGACCATTCCGGATTCAATAAAATCGACCGCTTTCTTCCCTGCTGTTTCTTTGCCGATATTAAGCTCGCTCATTTGTTTTTTCCTGGTAATGATGATCAAACCAATGAAGATAGCGTTTTAACATTTTCTTTTAAAACAATAGTTAACACTTTTCTTCCAGACAAAACCAGAGCCTCCCGGTCACCGAAAGCCTGCGCGTTTCTGAGATTCCCGAATGAAATGCTGGAACCGTCTCTGCCGGGTTCATCGGGAATCTCAATGTCTTGAAAAGGGAGATTAAGAATCTGCAAGAAAATACCCAGACCGGCATCGCCTTTGTGCAATTGCCCGGTTGAGTGCAAAAATCTGGGACCATATCCCAACGTGGTGGTGACCTTAAATTTGTTTCGGATCTGATCGCGGAATTTTAACAAGATATCATCCAATGATTTCCCGCCTGGCAGATATGCGTGAATGGCGACATAACTACCCTGTTGCAGGTTCATACGGATGAAGTTATCAGCAATTTCTGTGGCCGTTGTTCCCGGAACATCCCCATAGATTTCATAAGATCGGTCTGTGAATATTACTGCCGGACGATCGATTTTACCGGTTTGTTTAAACTTATCCATCAATTGTCTTGATCTGATTTTCGCCGATTCAACATTGGGTTGGTCAAACGGATTAATCCGGAGGAAATAACTGGCAATGATCGTTGCTATTTCCCACAGATAAAACTGAGCACCGATATTTTCTTTGTCACCGGCGTAAATTTCGATTACCGGGTACCCAGACTTCATTTAAAACCTTGGCTAAACCGCCGCTTTTTTGCTTATTTTCATCTTTAATAAAAGCAAAAATCCGATCGCCGGTGTAACGGTCCGTTTCGAGTATCTGCTCACGATCAACCGGTAGAATTCCTTTGCCTTCTTTGCCTGTGCTTTCGGCGATCAACTGTTCGATCCATGGACCCATATATTTCCAATGTGATTCGCCGATGAGGGTTAGTTTATCATATCCCTTTTTCGCTGTAACTCCCATCAATGTGCCAAGAACTGCTGCAGTCTGGTCGAGTGAAGATAAGGTCTGTTTTGCAAAATCCGCTGCCCTCCGGAGGATCACTGAGATATCGATACCAATCAGGGCCGCGGGAACCATGCCAAAAAGTGACAGTGCAGAATACCTGCCACCTATATCAGGATCATTTAAAAATATCTTTCTGAAGTTCAATGTCTTTGCCAGTCTTCTCCAGGCCGCTGTCCGGATCGGTAATCGCACTAAAAAAGGTGCCTGCCCGCTTTAATCCTACCGCCTCAGTTACTCGATTAAAAAAATATTTCATCAGAGATATCGTTTCAACGGTTCCCCCTGATTTTGTGGCAACAAGAAAGAGTGTCTGCGTAAAATCGAGATGTCTTTCCACTTTTTTTATGGCATCGGGATCGGTGGTGTCCAATACGATCAGATCGGGATAGCCATTGGTCTTTCCAAATATCAATTCAAAAACTTCCGGTGCAAGGCTTGAACCGCCCATGCCCAGCAATAGGATGGTCTGTAAACCCGACCGGCGAATATCATCTACAAACAACATTATTTCCGGAAGTAATGCCATTGTGCTCTCAGGACTTTTCAGCCATCCCAGCCTGTTTGTTATTTCATCCGGACTTTCTTTCCAGATCGTGTAATCATAATTTTGCATCCTGACAAAAATATTTTGTTGATTCAGTATTTTCAGGTCTCGATTTATCTTGTCGCTAAATTTTCCGGCATACAGTTCATATTTCTTTTCAGACATTGACAACCTCAAATTTCAGAATGGAAGGTTCCAGTTAGACAAAAATGTGCATTTACACCTCAAATACCCCTTTTCAATATCAGCCAGCAAAGAAATAGAACCGTTTTTATTGATGTTCTTTTTCAGTGGCTTATTTGTCAACAGTTTTGATCGATATTCCGCGCTCGAGACTTGTATTCAATTCCATTCCGTTCATCAAAGACAATTCCGTCAGCTTATCTTCCGGTGTGTTAAATTGTCGCAATGCCTGCTCCAGGGTCATCGCCTGATTAATTTTCCGGATCCGAATACGGTCAGGTCTAATGTTTAACTTTTGACGATCTGTCAAAGGTGCGAATCCTTTCATACTGTTTTCAAAAGCAGATAGATATTGTGCGAACGTAGCCTGCGCGGTAAATCCATGAAATACAAAAATCTTGCTATCTTTTTCGATAAAATACGACACCACCTGCAACGGCCCTGACTGGCCGGCGAGTACCGAAATCAAACGTCTTCCCGGCATACCATTTACCCTTAGATCTTCCTGAGTGGTTACCGTCGCCTTTGTATTTGTGATAAAACCGGAAGAAGCATCATTAACGGTCTTTTGCTGAGATATGGAAAAAACAATGGCGGCTTTCTCATCCGCAGATAGTATCTGAACCTGTGAGGGCATATTGGTTGTATTCCATCCCGCAGGCACCGGAAATTGAAATTTCATATCCGGGTGGTAAAATACGTTATTTTCTAAAAATCCCTGACGTGGGTTCGGACCAGCAATAACACCATTGATCTTATTGAGGTAGATATCTCTATTGATTTTTAAATTTGTTGCCCCTGTATTCTGCTGCCATTTTACCGCTTCACTGCGGATTTCCACAATTCGGTCAGCAGGATTTGGGTGTGTGGAAAACCAATCAGGTAAACCACCTGAGGTTTTGCCACCCTGCATTCGATCAAGTATGACAAAGAAATTTGCCATTTCCCTGGCATCATAACCTACTTTGGTGGAATATTCAACTCCAAGATCATCCGATTGACTTTCATTGTCCCGGCTGAATTTTAAAAATAATAAACCGACGCCCTGTGCAGCCAGACCGGCATAACGTGCAAAATCCTCGGATAAAACACTGCCAAGGCCCAAACCCAACTGAGCGAGCTGGGCATTGGAATATTGCTTAGACTGAGTGCCTTGCGGTCACATGTCCAATCTCATGCCCAATAACGCCAGCCAGTTCAGCTTCGTTGTTCAGATATGCCAAAATACCACGTGTGATATAGACATACCCGCCTGGTACAGCAAAGGCATTGATTACAGGACTATCCATAACCTTAAATTCAAATTTAAGGTTAGGTCGGTGTGAAATGGGTACCATTTTATTACCGATCTCGGCAATATAGTTTAGCAAAGCAGCATCATCATAGATACCATACATTTCAATGATCGATAGATCGGTCGTCTTGCCCACTGAACCTCATCTGATTCAGTTAAAAGCATAAATTCCTTCTTACCCGTTACCGGATTTACTGCGCAAGCAATAAAAATGGTCATGATGAGAACGACCTGAAAAAACGGTCTTAAAAGATTGATCATTTTACTACCCCTTTTTTAAATATACTTACTTTGGTATTGTTTTTTTTAACCTACCTATGTACAATATATCTGAATCAGAAAAACAAAATAATAGATGGCATCATGGAAAAACAAAAACGCATGATTACACCCTTTCTCGAACGAAAAACGTTCGAAGAAATTATTAAAAAAACTTTTTACAAATATAAAGATAATTTAGTGTGTTCGGAAGAGATCATGAATCAAATAATCGAGGATTCCACGAATGAGATTCGTGAGCAATTGCAAGGCCTCTGTCGTGAAGCCAAATCGTGATGTTTATCCTACGCTGCCAGCATATGATTGATCATCCGGGCACATATTTCATAAACAACTTTTTATCACATCAAAGCATCGATTTATCCTGAAAACAAAATAACACTCTAACCAAAATATTCCTATGAATTGTTTCCGTATAACTGATGTTTTATCCAGGTTTTTTTCTGATCGGAATGCGTCATCGGTTGTGTCAACCGTCCTGGATTAATTTCATCAATGGTTCGAATTTACTTTATTCTCTTAGCAGGCATTCTGATTGTATCTGTCGGCTCAATTATTATCCGTTGGACGGGTGAGGTACCTGCTGGAATAATTGCATTTTATCGTGTTTTTATAAGCTCTACTTTACTGTCACTATATGCTTTAGCGCGTTCTGCAAAACCGAAAATCCCGGTATTCAAAAAATTACACCCGCATTATTTTCTGGCTGGTATATTATTAGCCATTCACTTCATCAGCTGGATCGCTTCTCTGCAAATGACGACCATTGCAAATTCAATTTTTCTTGTAAGTACCCATCCATTATTTGCGGTAGTCTTCTCAATTATTTTTTTACGCGAATATCCTGCAATGAAAACGCTGCCCGCATTTCTTCTCGCAATAACCGGGATGTATTTGATTGTGTCGCAGGATATAGGCCAGGGCACGTTTTACATCATGGGTGATCTGCTGGCGGTTCTTTCTGCCGGTGCGTTTGCCGCTTATCTATTAATTGCAAGATTACACCGGAGCCAGGAAGATTTTATGGGTTATCTGATCATCGTCTATGGATCAGCTGCGATCGTTTGTGCCGTATTTAGTCTGACCCTGAGGGATCATTTTACTGGATATCCGGATATGTCCTGGATTATGATGGTTATCCTTGCGCTGGGTCCGCATCTTTCGGGTCACTCCATTCTGAACTGGTGTTCACGTCAGATTGCGGTGTTCAAGGTAAACCTGGCTCTGCTTCTTGAACCAATTATAGCAACCATAGGAGGGATAATTTTCTTCAATGAATACCCGTTGCCGGCATTCTATTATGGCGCAGGATGTATTCTTTTAGCGCTATTTTTCCTGTTGCGTTTCGAAAATAATTCAGGTCAGAATATTTCCACATAAGTGATTTTTATTTCGCGTGAGATCAAAGAAAATTTATTAGAATTATTTAAAATATTTTTAAGAATAAAATCTATTTGAAGCCGACCGGCGAATATCCATCTAATCGCCGCATTTAAATATCCTTTTCCGTTTCCGATCGCATTCCCGTCATTGTCATTAATGGCAAAATCATATTCAGCCAGCAGCGATAATTCAGGATTCAGACTTTTATCAGCACCGACAAAAAAATTAATATCTTTGTCACCATCTTTATGTTCAAAACTATAATTTATGCCGCCATGGATGCCAAAATTACCCAGGAACTCATAATTTTTACTCACGGCAGCGAATATACCGGAGGATTTGTTCAGATATCTTTCTGTGCTGTCAATATAATCTCCATATCCTTGTGAGTTATAACCTAGTACCAGCGCCGGCAGATTGTAATCTTCCTCAATTAAACGGTACCGAACGGTTGCACCTACCTGCGGATTCCAGTCCACTGAACCTCTACCAATAATATTTGTTCCACCGTATGAAATACCAAACATGAAGCGATCCGTCAGGCCGACCTCCAGTCCACCAATAAGCCCCCCATTCGCGTAAGCTCTGAGTTGCGCTCTGAAACTTCCGCGCATTAATGTACCGGCTGTGGGCATATCGATAAGATCAAGTGGTTCAACAATCTGCGCATCCTGTGCCAGCAGGATAACAGGCCAGAGAAGGCTGAAAAACAATCTTTTCATCTACAATATTCCTCGGTTGAATATCGATCAAAGTAGGATTACCTTGTTATAAAAGCAAGCGGAAAAATACTGAATTTTGGAACAATTTGACCGATTACTCATTATAGAAGAATGGAATAATTGTAGACCTATTCGACGTTGAATAGCAGGTAACTTGACAGACTTTTTTATGAATGGTATATTGCACAAAGAATATTCAGACAGGATGAACAGGAATAATTATGAGGAATAATTTTACGAGTCGTGTCCAGAAAGTAATTCGGTATTCCAAAGAGGAAGCCATGCGGCTGGGACATGATTATATTGGTACGGAACATTTGTTGCTTGGCGTACTCAAAGAAGGCGAAGGTATCGCAATCAAGATTTTACAGAATTTGAATTGTGATCTACTGAAGCTCAAAAAGGCTATAGAGGATTCGACTGCACCTTCAGGCGGCACGATGACAATTGGAAATCTTCCTTTATCCAAGCGTGCCGAGAAAGCTTTGAAGATGACTTATATTGAAGCAAAAAACTTCAAAAACGATGTTATCGGTACCGAGCATCTTTTGCTTTCGATTCTGAAAGAAAAAGACAGCCTGGCCGCTCAAATATTGCTGACCTTCAATATCGACTATACCAACTGTTATACTGAACTGGAGAATATTCTGTCTGGTAAACCGACAATTCCGCGGCCCAAGCAGACTGCAAAAAAGACCAAAACACCGGCACTTGACCATTTTGGCCGGGATCTTACCCAACTTGCAGGTGACGGAAAACTTGATCCGATAATCGGCCGGGACGACGAGATACAGCGTGTTGCACAGATCCTGAGCCGGCGTAAAAAAAATAATCCGGTTCTCATAGGTGAACCTGGCGTAGGTAAGACGGCCATAGCTGAGGGATTGGCGCTGCGAATTGTTCAGAAAAAAGTATCACGTGTTTTGCATAATAAACGCGTGGTTGCACTCGATATGGGATCTATTGTAGCCGGAACGAAATACCGGGGTCAATTCGAAGAGCGTATGAAGGCGATTATGACCGAACTGGAAAAAGCCGAAGATGTAATTCTGTTCATAGATGAATTGCATACCATCGTAGGGGCCGGAGGAGCATCCGGGTCCCTCGACGCGTCCAATATGTTCAAACCAGCCCTAGCAAGGGGAGAATTACAGTGTATCGGTGCAACTACCCTGGACGAATATCGCATGTATATCGAAAAGGATGGCGCACTTGAAAGACGATTTCAGAAGGTTATGATCGAACCGACAACCATTGAAGAAACACTGGAGATATTACGGTCGATAAAGCATAAATATGAAGAACATCATCGCGTCGAATATGCTCAGGAAACCATTGATGCAGCCGTATATCTGAGTGAACGTTATATTACCGATAAACACTTCCCGGATAAAGCAATTGATGTGATGGATGAAACCGGTTCCAGGGTTCATATTGCCAACATTATCGTGCCGCAGGAAATCCTGGATCTTGAACAGGAAATTGAGCGCATTAAATCCGAGAAGGAATCTCTGGCGAAATTACAAGACTTCGAAAAGGCAGCAAAATTACGAGATCAGGAACGTAGCCTTTCGGAAAAACTTGAATCCGCCCGGGAAAAATGGGAAGCAGAAGAAGAATCACGCTCCGCTGTGGTCTCGGTTGATGACGTGGCTGAGGTGGTTGCAATGATGACCGGTATCCCTACAAAACGTATAGCGGAAACAGAGACAAAAAAATTGTTGCGAATGGAAGATGCCTTAAAGGAGCGGGTCATCGGTCAGGATAAGGCTGTCGAGGTTATCAGCCGTGCTATTAGAAGAACCCGTGCCGGTTTGAAAGACCCCAACCGCCCGATTGGCTCGTTTATTTTTCTCGGACCTACCGGGGTGGGTAAAACGCATTTAGCGAAAACGCTTGCTGACTATCTTTTCGAATCAACAAATGCTTTGATCCGGATTGATATGAGCGAATATATGGAAAAATTTAATGTTTCCCGGCTGGTAGGCTCCCCTCCCGGGTACGTTGGGTATGAAGAAGGTGGTTTGCTGACAGAACGTGTTCGGCGACGCCCATATGCTGTTATACTCCTGGATGAGATCGAAAAAGCGCATCCTGATGTGTTCAATATTCTGCTGCAGGTTCTCGATGAAGGGCATCTTACCGATAGTCTCGGCCGGCGGGTGGATTTTAAAAATACGATTCTGATCATGACCTCAAACGTTGGTGCGCGTGAAATCAAAAAAAATCTGAGTTACGGTTTTCAGTCTGATACGGAAATAGACGATTTTGACAAAATGAAAGGTAAAATTTCCGACGAACTCAAGCGCTTGTTTAATCCTGAATTCTTAAACCGTATCGATGATATCGTATTCTTTCATCAGTTGAACATGCAACATTGTATGAAGATCGTAGATATTGTTTTGCGGGAAATGTCTGACAAGGTAGCTGATCGAAAAATGCAGTTCGTGTTGACTGAAGGTGCAAAAAAGTTCATTGCTGAAAACGGATTTGATCCGGTAAATGGCGCCCGTCCTTTAAAACGTGCGATCCAGAAATTCATTGAAGATCCGATTGCGGATGAGATCCTGCGCGGAAAATTCAGTGAAGGAAGTATTATTCAGATAAAAATGAAGAATAAAAATGAACTCGGTTTTTACGAGATCGGAAAAACTGAAGATAAAAGATCAGATATTCAGGTTGATTAAACCGTTTGATAAAAAATCCGGACCATAAGGTCCGGATTTTTTTTTGCCAATTATGCCGGACGTAAAAATTTTCGATCTAAAAAAATCTTTGTTTCTTTATTCGCTCTTTGCGATAGCCATGGCCTATCTGGAGTCCACCGTAGTCGTTTACCTGCGTGAGATCTATTACCCGCAGGGATTTCGATTTCCTCTCGTCGACATTTCCCCAAAGATATATATCATTGAACTTGGCCGTGAAGCTGCAACGATTTTGATGATCTGGACCGTCAGTGGTGTTCTGACACGGAATCGCAGGGTTTGGTTTGCATTTTTTGGATTTATCTTTGCGGTTTGGGATATATGGTATTATATATGGCTTAAAATTATGCTGAACTGGCCCGCATCGCTGCTTGAGAGTGATGTACTGTTTTTGATCCCTGTCCCCTGGATCGGACCCGTTTTGGCGCCGGTTCTCGTATCAATGGCCCTGATTGTCTCCGGATTGGTCATTCTAATATTCGAAGTTAATCATCGACCTTTCCGTTTATCTGCTCGCGAATGGCTACTGGAAATCTTTGCCGGTTTGATCATAATTGGATCATTCCTTATGCAAACAGGTGATGTTACGTCCGGTGAAGTTCCGCAGAATTATCCCTGGTGGATGTTCAGCATTGGCATGGTTATGGGATTATCTGTATTTGCATTTAGGTATCGGAACCTTTCCCGAACATAGCTTCAATTCACCGAAATGCACCAATAATCGCCTTCATTCAAATAAGAATAGAACTACAATGGTCAATCCAATATTTTTACCAGACCGGCATATTTCTGTTCGATTTTAAAACCAAACCGGTAAAAATATTCAGGCCGGAAAAATCCTGTTGTTACGAACTTATTATGATCATTGCGTGCACGTTTGAAGAATTCATTCATCAATCCGTCACTTACACCCTTTTTACGATAAAAAGATGTAACCACAATTTTCTCAATGTGCACCGTCAGGTTATCGATGGGACGGTAAAATACACCACCAATTAATTGATTCCTGTCATTCACCGCAACAAGATAATGGTGCTCTGGACGAAATTCTACCGCCAGATTATTGGCGAGAAATAATTGGTGGAGCCGCGTAATTTCTTTTGGGCTTACCGGCGTCCGGACACTGTAGAGCCCGCCGTCATAGTCAGCCATTTGGACAACAAGATCAGTCTGTACCATACCACCGCTTTCAAGGGAGATAAGTGCGGCACTGTCTGTTGGGGTGAGATGGGGATAGGATAATCTCGTGAGAAAAAACAATTCATCACTTTCCGGTTCAATATCATTTTGTAGCGCGGATATATATCGCCCAAGTTGTTGGATCCCGCTGATAGATCCCTCACGCTGTCCTTTAATTATTTTCTCAAGTTTACTCTGAAATTCATTTGCTGCCTTTGCAAATACCGTATTAACAAAGAATCTGGTGCGTGTTTCAGGTACCTGTTCTTCCAGCTCTACTAAATTGTAGGTTTCATATAATTCTGCAAGCATGGCCGCCTGGGCCTGAGCGGTCGCTTCCAGATTGAGACAGAGCCAGCGCCGGAATCTATCTATGGCAAAAAATAATCTCCTTGGCATAAAGCCCTTTTCTTTAACTGTGCTGATATAATTTTGAAGCAGGTTTCCAATATTTGTAAGGTTTTTTTCTGAAATCTCATTCAGGCAATCTTCCAGAAATGACATCCCATGGTTTTGTCCCATCGCTTCCAATATAGCCGAAAAAACATGTACACGGTTATCTTTAACCTTAAGAAAGGGGTTCGCTTCTTCCGTCTGGACAATATATTTATCAATCAGATTCAGAAGCATGTCGAGCGGACGAAGATGCTGCCGCCTGCTTGTAATAGAAACAATCCGTGTACCAGTTTGATAATCGTGCAACGGAATTATGATATTGTTCGGTGTGGGGTCTTTAAGTTCCAGCTTCCTGCCTGTGCGTAACCAGAATTTTAAATAAGTTTCCACTCCGCTCCAAATAAAGAATGGCCAAAGTTGACGACACCTGTCCAATGGCACATCATCTTTTTGCTTGCTCATCCGATAGATAAACTTGCCGGCTGTCTCTCCTGTAATGAACTCCTCGCTCCATAAATCATATTCAGGCCAGTATCCGCCAAAATCCTCAACCAGTTTTTCCCCTCCAGCGGTCGTTCCTGACTGGATCAACCAGTTAATTTCAGCTTGTACATCTTTTTTCAAAAGATTTTTGTTAACATTAATCGCAATATCATATCCTCCCTGAAAACGGGTCTGTATCGTGCATCGGTACACCGCTTTTCCATAATCAGATCCGAGCAGGCTGATCCAGATCCCACCGGGAGGAATATCATTTAACCGGATAAGAGTTCCTTTTGACATTAAAAAAACCGCCTCACGGATAAGGGTGGTATTTTGAATCGCAGTATCCAAACGTCTTTTATCATCGATGTCGATACCATCTTCATAAATAATTACATCTTCCCAGCGATATTCCTCACCGGTTTCCGGATCCACAGCCACAAGTTGGGTTGTCCCTAACCATTCTCGGAATCCCTTAACCAACACGTCATAAGTACGGACAGCCTCTTTCTTTGTGGGACTTTCGTGCTCACACAATTGACAGTTGATCTGGAATTGTCTGATGATTTTAAACCGCGTAGGATGATGGGATCCATACTCTGCAAGCAGATTAAATAAAAATTTACATTTCTCATTACCCTCCCTGCACATCCGGCAGGCCAATCGGAACAGTTCACCCAATTGGGCCTCATTTAGTTTCTGTTTATTGATAAGCGAGATAACATTCGCATCCAGGACAAATGAACCGGATTCCAGAAATTGCTCAACAAAGTTTCCAAATTCCGCCGGCGCAATATGTTCGAGCAGTGAAGCAAAAGTATCAAGTTGCAGCTCGGGTGCATTAATATGGGTTATTCGTCGAAGTAAATCGGAAGCAATCTGGGCAAAGTCCGATCGCTTAATTTTCATCAGATCTTTGATAAAATCGAGCGCTTCGTGCTGGTCCTTTGAATCTGGGGAACCCAGGAGGACAGCGGCAATATGCATACCCAATAATCCCTGACCTTCGATCTTGAGCTGTGCTGCGCTATATGTTGCACTAAACGATTTGACAGCAATTCCATCAAAAGTTATCCCGGGGTTCGATTCCTCTTTACGAAACCACTGGATAATATTCTTACCGGTAAAATCAACCAGACTGGCGTTACCCAACCAAAGCGATGGTGATTGTAGAATTTCGCCAAAATCGATCCTCTGATTACCGATCCGATAAAAATAATCGCCCAGTTCTAATATCGCCCCTTTTAGATCGAGCGTAAGGTTTTCCTTTGAATTACTCACCATCAATCTTCCGCCGCGGTATATCAACTCGTTGGCTGTGATGCCCTTCTCCCTCAGAAACCAGTTGGGAATACGAATATCCGAACGTTGAATCTTGATCGAAAGATAGTCTTTGCCATACATTGGTTCGATTTCAGATTCAAAATTTTCTTCGATTACACGACGCCTGAAAGTACCTTTTGGGGTCAATTCTTTGCGCTCTAACTCAAAGTCACGATCAATCAGGTGAAAATCTACAATACGTTCAAAAGGGGCCAGGAATTGATTTACCGATACAACGACTGAACTAAAATAATTGTGTATCTCGCCGGATGGCATTTCGTTGAAGTTCACGTCTGTACTATCATAATTCGGATAAATCAGAAGTGTATTATATGGGCGGTGATCACCCACAAGAAAAACACTTTTCACAAAATCAAATTCCCTAAAGTAATTTTCAATCCTCTGGGGTGCAATCGTTTCGCCTTTTATATTTTTATAAATTTCTTTTTTCCGATCGATGATCCTTATAAATCCATTTTTATCCTGTTCCATAATATCACCGGTAGGAAACCAGCCTTTTTCGAACCGGGCGTCGCTTTCTTCCGGGTTGATATAATTCATCATCACATATGGCCCGCGTATCATTAATTCACCATCTTCACGCAACTTAATTTCGATTCCCGGTAATGCTTTACCCAGGGAGTTGGGCAGGTACTCTCCGGGTGGGGTCATTGTGATGCCCCCGGTCGCTTCGGTCATACCAAATCCGCTCATTAATTCAATACCATTTCGCTGAAAGAATTGAAAAATCTCAGCATCCAGATGACCGGCGGCCGACAGGCCCCATTTTAATTTTCCCCCTGTTATGAAATTTGCCGTGTCTCTGATTTGGTCATCACTTGCCTGCAGCAGATCAATGTCTTGCCCAATCCGTTCATATAATTGATACCATTTTTTAGGAATACTGATAAATATCGTAGGCTTAACCCGCTGCATATTATCTACCATGATTTCGGCAGAAGGATTTTCCATAAATACATACCTTGCCGCCCAGAAAATGCTCCCGGTCATTTCAAGCCAGCGGCCAAAAGTATGGAACAGGGGCAGATAGGCGAGGAATATGTCATTTTCGCCAATCTTTGGTAGAGCCATTGCTCGCGCAAAACGCTTATACACAATGTTTTGGTGCGAGAACATGATACCCTTCGGGTTGCCTGTCGTTCCAGATGTGAACATGATCGTCGCAAGGTCTTTCCAATTTATACCATCAGCAATTTTTTCAAGAGCTTTTTCAGGAACTTTTTCTGCCAACTTTTTCACATCCTCCGGTTGTAACAACTTTGGATCCATCGCGGTTTTATCGCTTAATTGGATAATGAATTGAATAAATTCAAGTTGTTCAGAGATGGGGTTAAGCCGCTCATATTGTTCTGAATCAGAAAGGATTACGATCGAAGGACGTGTTTTTTTCAGGATATATTCGATATGCAACGGTACGGAATTTATCGGGATCATTACGTTTACGATTCCACTTGTCAAACAGGCCAGATCCATAAAAACCATATCGATGGAATTCTTACATAGAAAAGCGATTTTTTCCGGTTTTTTAATGTCGGTTTGCAGAGCATACAAACCTCTGGCGTAAATTTTTACGATATCAGCGGTTTGCTTCCATGTATAGTCTGTTGCACCATCTATTTGAAGCAGCGTAAATAATACCTTATCCGGATATTTATGGGTGCGCTGATCGAATAATTTTGGGAAAGTGTACCTGCTCTTGCTGAGCAGTTGCAGGATTAAATCATCCCATCGCCGGTCCCCATAAATTCGATCCAGAAATGCAGAAGATCTGAATATATCAACATAAGCATAAATGACTTTGAGATTATCAGTATCCAGCAGTTTTTGCCCGAGACCATAAAAAGCCCCGGGATCAGCCAGAGCAGCAAATTGGTGCATTAGGACCGGTGAATCTATCAGCTCCCATAGCGGTTCTGTTTCTGTAATTTGATCGAGAAGTCAGCTGAATGATCCGCTTTGTGGTCACATCAGACAGGTTCTTATTTTGCCCCTTCAGTTCATTACAAAGCTGCTCCACTTCATTTTTTTTTTGCATATAATAACCAAATCTGTTTATTCAAGAAGATTGATAAAGCTGGATATCAGGAATTTGATCGATATATCCAAAGAAAAAAGCATAATTAAAAAATTCGTTTAAACCATCATGGTCAAGCTCAGTGAATTGATACGCTATGATTTGGGTAAGAAAATCATGGTAGGTTGGCCAGGCCACCTGGTCCTTTTCAGCAAATTCTTTGCATATTTTTTCCAACTTCTCTTTTCCCAGACTGAACGATTGCATAATCGGGTTCATATCTTCTTTGCCAACTACAAATTTTCGCCCGGCAAAAAATGAAAAAACAAAAGGTAAACCGGTGAGATCATGCCACTCCTCACCCAGATCCAGACGATTCTGATATCTTAATCTTAGATTGATGGCATCCCTTCCAACAATCAGGGCGGCATCCGCCTCTTGTAACATCTGATCCAGATCGGCTTCAAACAAAATATATTCGGGATTACAAGCATATTTTTCCCGCATAATGATCTTAAGAAGTATTAGAGATGTATTGGCCTGATTTCTTACCGCAACACGCGTTATATCTTTTAACCCGCGTTTGAAGAAAAGTTGTGCCATGCCAGCCGGACCATGGGTAGTCACAGCCATCCCCGGAATGAGTTGCAATGACTCCTTAATTCGGGCCATTTCGATTGCAGATATTATTCCAAGATCGGTACTTCCTTCCTGCAACAATCTGGCACTTCCAGCAAGATCGGTATATTCTATGGAAAGATTATGCTTTACAAAGTTATGCTTAAAGCCGTAGGTCCAGATCGCGAACATCAAATCATCGACAAAACTGACATACCGTTTTCCAACTGATTTCGCTAAATCGGGTTTATTCCTTTTCTGATTATCAAATAAGTTATCAATTTCCATAATCATTCCTGGGTTGTAAGAAACATTGTCCCGCCAACCATAATCCGAATTCCGGTGATCGAAAGAATATCACTCGATATATCAATCGAGCCAAATTGAAGACCAAATTCAACAAACAGGTTATAATTTGAATTAAGTTCCCATTCTAAACCTGTCAGAATTTCTGGTACCATCAACGATTCTGTAACATCATCAAGATACCTTTGTTCGGCCTTTGCGGTAACCAATGCAGCAGCTGCTCCGCCGTATACCTGAAATTCTGAAATTTTAAACGCATCTATGGTCAAACCAATTACAAGATAGTTAAATTTGAATCGGGTAGTTGAATTTGATGGTAGTTCAATGTCACTATAATAGGAACGATAAGCATAGCGGGCATCAATGGCTCTTAAAGAATCAAGTTTTATCAAAGTATGCCTGCCTATAAGATCAAATCCGAAGCCTACCCCAAACTGACTGCCATATTTTTTGGATGACTGAAAACCCGGATAGAGTATTCCACCCCCGGCTCCGAACCCAACTTCTGCTCTTAGCCATGGGCACATTAAAGCAACAATGGCAATAATAATTATCTGTTTCTTCATAAGTTAGCCCGCCTAATTGCGTTTACAATTTAAATGTCGGTTTTATCAAATGCAAATGAACACGACGGGCAATAACTGATGATTTTTGATTTAGTGCGCTTTGCACTTTAAATTAATAGATAATCTAAAAATACTGACCGATCAGGATCCCGGAAAGAATATGTCGTTAAAACGATACAGTTTTTATTCTGTCATCGTCGCCTCATTTAACCGAATTGACGAAATTCAGGAATTATTAAAGTCCTTTGAGGAACTCAAGGGCGATCGCGTGAAATATGAACTGATAATTGTGGATGATGGCTCATCAGATGGCACCCGTGAATATCTTGAAAAATACCGGACGCAATCGGAGGTGGCTTTAGAAATCGTCGGCCAGGAGAATAAGGGCCCCGGAGCTGCCAGAAATACCGGTATGTCAGTTGCTCGGGGTGATTTTTTTATTTTTATTGATTCCGATTGCAGTGTACCGCCCCAATGGTTGCAGGAGATTGATAAGGCCTTAAATTCTGAGAAAGCGGATGCATTTGGTGGGCCTGATACCTACCGGATGGATTTTCCACCGCTTCTGAAGGCAATAAATTATTCCATGACATCTTTTATCACAACCGGTGGCCTTCGTGGACGCAAAGGTAAAAAACTGGCGAAATTTTACCCAAGATCTTTTAACATGGGGATCAGCCGCCAGCTTTGGCAAAAAATCGGCGGATTTGGATCATTACGACATGGACAGGATATTGAATTCAGCAACCGGATTCTGAAGAGCAATGTAAAAGTGATTTTTGTTGACACCGCCTATGTATATCATAAAAGACGAACAAATATCCGCCGCTTTTACCGGCAGGTATACAACTGGGGCGTGGCCAGAATAAATCTCTATAAAATTGATCCGGCCATGCTCGAACCCCTTCATGCATTGCCAGCATTTGCAACGATATTTGTCTTTCTGATTATACTCCTCGCGGTTTTTTTTGATTTATTCCGTCTTCTGCTTGAAATAGGCCTGATTACCGCAGTTATTATTCAGATAGGATTATGTTGCGATGCCATTCGGGTATACCGCGAAATACGTCCGGCTCTTCTGCTGCCCCTGATCATGCCGGCACAAATTTTTGGGTATGGTCTCGGATTTATCAATAATTTTATCAGGCGGGTGATACTGGGGAAAGAGGAAAAAGTGGGTTTTAAAAAGAATTATTATAAATAGAGGTTAAAATGGCTAAAAAAAAGAAGCGTACGCCCCGCACTGAATCAAAACCTAAACAAACCAAAATCCCATTTGAGCCATCACAATTTACACAGGACAGTATCGCCATCGGGTTATTCGTGATTATTCTCCTTGTCCTACTGAAACCACTTGTAATCGACGGACTTTCATCACAGGGCGTGGATGCGATTTCCTCCAAAGCAAAAACACATCAAATTAGCGACTTCAAGGAGAAGAGTGGTGAGACCGCACTCTGGAATCCGGCAATATTTAGTGGTATGCCTATTTACCATCGTCTGAATCCTAAGTCTATTTCACTTGATTCGATTTTGGATGGATTGAGCAGATTATCCAGCGGAGTTTTTATTTACTACTTATTTGCTGCAATCGGTATGTATTTTTTCCTGAGATATTTAAAATTCAATACCTTGATCAGTTTTTTTATCACCTTGATATTTATTCTAATGCCCCATTACCAATCGCTGCATGTTGAGGGACATTTTGCAAAATTCAAGGCGGTAATGTTTGTACCATGGATTTTGCTCACATTCAAATATTTTTTGGCAAAAAGAAATCTTCTTTCAATCGCATTATTCGCACTGATGTTCGGCCTTCAAATCCGCACACAACATTACCAGATCGTTTTCTATACAGGCCTGATGATATTTGCTGTTGGTGTATATCCATTTATTCAGGATTTGTTACAGCGTAATTATAAACGTTTCGCCAGTTCTGTCTTACTACTTGCAGTCGGGTTAACCCTAAGTATTCTCATGTCAGCTCAGCCGCTGTTTCTGGCAAAAGAGTATCTTCCTTACTCAAAACGTGGAAAAACAACCATTGATCTGATAAATCCTTCTAAAACCACGGCCCAAAATAAGGCAGACGGTGTCGATATCGGATACGCGACTCAGTGGTCGACACATCCGACCGAGCTGATGACCTGGTTGATTCCGCGTTATTATGGCGGTATGTCCGGGGAAAAGTACACCGGTAATGAGGTACGGCAGTGACGCAACCGGATTGTACCCGGATACTGGGGTTTTATGCCGTTTACACAAAGTTATGAATATATGGGAGCACTTACGCTGATATTGGGTCTAATCGGTTTGGTAGCGCATCGCAGGAATGGTTTTATTCTGAGTCTTGGTATCTTTGCGCTATTTTTGATTCTGCTCTCCTTTGGAAGACATTTTATATCATTTTATCAGGTCTTTTTTGAGAATGTTCCCTATTTTAACAAATTCAGAGCACCTATGATGAGCGTAACGATCGTTTCCTTTCTGATGTGCATTTTTGCGGCTTTGGGATTAAAAACAATATCGGAGCTCCAAAATGAGGAAACTTCCATTAAAAAATATGTCCTATATACTTTCGGTGGTTTTCTGGTAATGGGGATTTTGGTTTGGATCGCGAGCAGTGGTTTTTCGTTCAGTAATGCCAGAGATCCTCAACAGTATTTAGATACATTACGCACAATCCGCCAGGAGTTCTTCCGGAACGATATGCTCCGCTATTTTCTCATTCTCATAGCCGGAGGTGCCCTGACGAGTCTCTTTTTATTCAAGCGCGTATCATTATCAGTCTTCATTATTGTCATCGGTCTGATCGCAGTTGTCGATCTGATAAATATACAATCAAGAAGTGTTAAAGAATTTGCCGATGTAAACCGGATTGAAGAACAATACTTTCGTAAATCGGCAACCGATCAGTTTATTGAATCTGATGCATCACTTTTCCGTATTTTTCCTGTAGCCGATTTGTTTACGGATAATCGTTGGGGATATTATCATGAGACGATTGGCGGATATACCCCAATAAAAATGTATACGATTGAAGAGATCGTTGAGAATAACTTGTATAATGGTCCAAATAAAGCATTTCCGGTCAACCCGAATGTATTGAAAATACTGAATGTTAAATATTTGATTCTAAAATCAGCCATAAAGGACGATAATTATATTCTGGTTAATCAGGACAGACAAAACAGTATATACACCTATTTATTTCGGGATCATTTAAGCCGTGGCTTCTTCGTTGGTAATTATGAAGTAATAGAAGATGAATCTATGCGTCTTCATAAAATAAATGATCCTTCCTTTGATCCGGCATCTCTAGCCCTGCTCGAGGAATCGTTGGCAGAGCCGATCAATCCTCCGGATAGCACAGACATTATGTTAACCGCATATAACCCAAATATACTGGAGTTTGATCTTTTTACCGACAAATCATCCCTATTTGTTATATCGCAAACATTTTATCCTCCGGGTTGGAAGATTTACATTGATGATATCCCGGTCAAAAAAATATATAAAACAAATCATGCCATGCAATCGGTTATCATTCCTGCAGGAAGGCATAAATTCAAAATGGCGTTTCTGCCTGAATCTTACTTTAAAAATATTCGTTTGTCTTATATGGCGCTTGGAATCCTTTATCTTGCAATACTGATCCCACTCGCTTTGGATTGGTACCGCAGGTACAAAAAGAACGGAAAGACAAACGCATAATGAAGAAGGTTCTGATCATCACATATTACTGGCCACCTGCCGGGGGACCGGGTGTTCAACGCATCTTGAAATTTGTAAAATACCTGCCGGAATTTGGCTGGGAACCAATCATTCTCACAGTTGCAAAAGGCGAGTTCCCGGCAATCGACGAATCACTCCATTCAGAAATTCCTGCGGAATGTCTGGTGTATAAAACCAGACACTTAGAACCAAATATCATGTATAAATCTTTTACGGGTATGAAAACCGATGACCCTATTCCTATAGCGGTAATGACAGAAAAAGATAAGAATTGGAGAAAACGCTTTGCTCACTTTATCCGATTGAACTTTTTTATCCCCGATGCCAAGATTTTATGGTTGCCATTTGCGATGCATGCGGTGCGTCACATTATAGCCACCCATGCGCCAGACCTGATTCTGTCCTCGAGTCCGCCACCATCCGTCCATCTCATTGCACGTCGGATCAAACGAAAATATGGTTTAAGATGGATAGCGGACCTGCGGGATCCGTGGACTGACATCTATTCAATGCAGTTGAGTCAAAAAAATAAATTTACCAGACGGTTTGAACACCGCCTTGAAAAGAAGGTACTAAAATCGGCTGATCAGATTACGACTGTCAGCCGGGTTTTAGCACAAAAATTTGCAGAAAAGATTGGAGATGATCGCAAAACGCATGTCATCCCCAATGGATTCGACCCGGATGATTTTCCGAACAGATCATTGACTCACCGTTCAGATAAATTTACACTACTTCATGTCGGAAAATTATCTGCTATGCAAAACCCAACTAGACTGATTGAGACGCTTGACAGGATGCTTATAACCGATGCAACTTTCAGAAGCGAATTTCAATTTATTTTAGTCGGTCACCTGGCCTCTGATCTTCGAAATCTGATCCGAAAAAGTAGAATATACTCGAATGTTACCGAGATTGAATATGTTGAGCACAAAAAAGCAATTCAATATATGCAGAATGCGGATTTATTGCTTTTAATTATACCGGATACACCTGATAATCGTGGTATAATTACCGGTAAAGTCTTCGAGTATATGGCCAGCCGGCGACCCATACTGTGTATCGGTCCCCATGACAGCGATTTAAAAGAACTGTTTGAGATATCCACAACTGGTGAAATTTGCAGTTATGATCAAGATCCCGAGCCCTTTATTAAAAAATATTACGATTTATGGCACCAGGATCGTCTGCCGCTTACTCCAACAGAGAATATTCAACGATTCAGCCGGAAAGAACTAACCGGTGAACTTGTATCTCTGTTCACGCTCTAATATCTGCCCTAAAAATATTATTATATTTAAGATGTGATTATTAATCGTCCTGTCTTGACTACATACTTACATTTTTTCAGGAATTAATATGTTATTTTAAGAATGGTTAAGTACCTGTCATCCTGAACTTGTTTCAGGATCTGAGAAATTGTTGATTTTGAGATTGCGGCGGGCGGAAAACATATCACGATATATTCTAAATTGATATTGATTGTCAATTTGTATACACATGGTCAAGACAATACATATTAATCCTAGCTTCTTCAAACCAGGATCAAACCGATAATTTTATTCCGTGGTTGTCCGATATTCAGGATTTCGATCTTCCGTAAGAAGAAACATATCCGAATGCCGGTAATACCAGAATTGGGCATAGAGCAAAGCAAATCTTAATCCGATCCGGAAAAATATAAAGATCTGTGTAATCAATATAAATAAGGCCATAGAGGTGAGACTATTTACGACAAATTGACTTTCAATAAAGAGATAAAGTATCGAGACGACAACCAGAGTCGAGAAGTATAATAAAAAAATCGATACGGTGTTTATCTTGTGTTGCATGATAAATAAAAATGATCGCCGTAAAGTTCTGAATACTTTTAAATATTCATTATTTACAATCAGAATTCTTGTGTAATCCAAAATCATCGATATAAGCGTAAACATAATTCCAACAATAAATAGCCCCAGAAAGATTAGTATGACCGGCCAGAATTCTGTTTGCACGTCGGCTGTTATTCTGTTGAATATACTCCTCAGAAGGATAAAGAAAATAACCGTAAGTATGCAGAATAAAATCGCATAAAGAAATAGGATAAAAAAACGTGTCACATATTTCAAACAGCCTTGTATAAATGCGGCCAGTCTGAAAGAATTTCTACCGGAAATTAGATCTAATATACCCCCTGCCAGAAAAATATTTAGAACAAGATAAAACAATCCAAAGGTGGTTATCACTGTAAACAGATCCAGTCCTGCACCATATTCAGTCACAATAGTCTTAAAAAGTGTAATATCAAAATGAGACAAAAGAACATCAGAAGCTGTTTTCCTATTCAGGGCATTGGACAAGAGCATCGAGACCGGCATGGTCATCAGATATCCCGTCAGAATATTTGTGAAAAACAAGAATAATATCAACCGACCATTTTTATAACTTTCTGATAAACCTCTTGTATAAGCATGCCAAACTGATATCATTTTTGCTCCGTTTCCGCGATTTAGCTGAAGATCAATAAAGACTGCAGAAGATTTTGCATCCAGAAAAACCAGCGCCATCCATATTTTGGTACAGCCAGCCCTCCGTTCTCAAGGGTCATGCCATTGTTCAGGAAATTTATATCAAGCATAATTTTACGCTCAGGATCCACTTCTGCCGATATAATTCCAGAGGGCCTGGTATACGTATACACAATGTACCGCTCCCTTCCATTCCAATTTTCAATGATCTCTTCACCGTCATTGAATTTCATGACGATTTCAACCGGAAAAATCAATTCCCCTTCCCGCGAAACCACGACTTTAGATTCATAGAACCGGGTTGAATCGTTCTCCCGGTCAGAGGTAGAAGGAATACTGTCGGAAGAAATATCAGATGGATCATAAAAACTACCATTTTTTGACTCGTCAACAGGGACAGAACTTATCTTATCAATGGCATAATCGAGAACATCTGTACCGTATATCACCGGATCAAGAAACCAGTTCATATTCTGACCTGCCAGATCGTTGACCAATTCGATAAAATCCGTGGTTGTAGGATGTTTGAAACTGAACCGATTGTAATATTCATGCCACAATTCTTTCATTTTATTTTGGCCCAGATAATTTTCCAGGGTAAGCAGCATCAGCGCCGGTTTATAATAACTGAACGTCCCATAACCACCCCGGGTATATTCCCAGGATCGCTTATAAATTTTATCCTTTTTTGGCCTGCTGGCATATAATAGCCATACATACTGGGTATTGTCGATTTTCAGGTCCCACATATCCAGGTTCGATCCCGTTTCAGAAGGAAAATACGATTCCATTATTTTCATCTCCGAATACGTCGTCATTCCCTCGTCCAGCCAGGCTTCTTCAAATTCATTGCTTGCGAGCATTCCATAAAAATAATTATGCGCAAATTCATGTACGGTCACTTCTTCAGGAAATCTGGTCGCTTCCGGCATTAGCCAATGATTTCCTGCGGTAACTATAGTAGGATATTCCATACCTCCCGAGCCCATTGCACCATATTGGGGATCGACAATTGTCAATACCGGGTAGGGGTAGGGACCGACCCAATCTTCCAAAAAGGACATGGCAAATTTGACAGAATTTATATACCGTTGAACATTAAATTCCCGCATCGGCTGACACAGATATCTGATGCTGACATGTTTCCATTGATCCGTTATAACTGTATAGTCGTTATCCGCGGTCCAGGCGAAATCGTGTACATCTTCGCAATAATATTTCATGGTTTTGGTACCATCACCGTTATTGATCTCACCTACTAAAATTCCCGTTGCCCCGGTGACGAATGATTCGGGTAGAGTTATATTCACCGAATAATTTCCGAAGTCTGCATAAAATTCGCTATTTGCATGAAATTGATGACAATTCCAGGCACCACTAACGCCATTTTTGTTTTCCCAAACACCAAGTTTGGGGAACCATTGGCCCACCATAAAAAAATCATTATAATATCCGGTCCTTTCAAAAACTTTCGGTAATTGTGCTTTAAAATCTATTTTCAGACTGATTTTTGCACCGGGATATAACGCTCGGTTCAGGTCTACATTTAAGACGGTTTCATCAAAAATATTACCGTCATCCGGTTGAATATATGACATTTTTGAAGTCAGGTCGCCCCCCTCTATTTCCTCCAGATGGGTTATCTCAATCCATCCCCTCCTTTTATTCCTTTCTATATTTGACCCACGACGACGCCCCTGCGATTCCTTCATAAAAGTAGATTGATCATTCTTAAATGCGTTCAAATACATATGAAATTGCAAATTGTATATCGTATCGGAAGTTGTATTTTGCCAGTTTAGAAGTTCCGTCGCAACCAATTGCTTGTTGGAGACATCAAGCCGAACATCAATATCATAGTTTGCGATGCGCGGACTTAAGGGAGAAGAAAACATTGGTATTTCTGCTGGAAGCGGACCGATCAGGATGCATATAAAAAAGAAAAATATTTTTTTCATTTTCACCCTTATGTGAGATTTTTGAATTTTCAAATCAAATATAGCAAAATATATTCAAAACTTACAATCAGGCAGGTCTGATCGGGAATAATATACCGATAGAAAGAATTATGATTAATAAACTGGGGAGCAAAAATGAACTTTGAGAACTTATCAGATGATGCACAAATCTGGATATATGGTTTTGACAGATCCGTATCTGAAATGGAAAAAAGTTTTATCACCACAGAACTTAAAATTTTTACTGAACAATGGAAATCGCACGGAAAACCGGTGAACGGGCAGTTTAAAATTTTGCACGATCGTTTTGCCGTCCTTGCAATACCAAGAGAAGACTATATCTCCGGCTGCTCGGTTGATTCCAGTGTGAGAATATTTAAAAATATTAAGGAAACGCTGCACGTTGAAGCACTTGATGTGAATCTTGTTTTTTATCTGAAAAATGGTGAAATCAAAGCAGCCATTCGTTTTGAGTTTCAGAATTTGATCGATCAGGGAGAAATTGATTCGAATACCATCGTTTTCGATACAACCATTCAAACCCTTGGTGAATTGCGTTCCGGAAAATTTGAGCGGCCACTTTCCGAATCCTGGCACGCGGATTATTTTTCACTTTCAGCGTGATGCCTTAAGGTTCGATTAAGCGTTCCCTGCTTAACCCGGTCGGAATCATACACGCCTCATATTTCCCCCATATTTGATACCTGTGTCTGGCGAAAAAATCATAGATATTATCAAGAAATGACTTGGGCAGAAAGCGGAAGATCCGGAATCCATACCATGGCCATTTCAAATAGTCCAGAACATACATCACGGCTTCAGCCCTTATCAGCACCTGTCTTGGATTTGCGGTCACGACGATGATCGAATCGATGTTTTCAGATACAGAAAAATTGGATAGATAATGCCGGCCGGTTTCCGAGTCGAGCGGTGCAAAACGAAATACCGGTCTTCGCTCATGTTTGAGCAGGAATTTTACCGACCAATTACATAATACACACCATCCGTCATACAATAAGATCGGTGTTTCCAAGTTTGATCACTCCGGTAAAACAAAAAAAGGGAGTCATCTGACTCCCTTTTCCTGCATGGTATGTTTAGTTTTTCTTTTCATCGACAACTTCGAAATCGGCATCCTGGGCCTGGCCTTTCTTCTTGCCACCCTTCGCGGATTTCGATTCGTCAGCGGCTGCGCCGTCATCAGGTCCGACTTCAGGTTCTGGCTGGGCTCCACCAGTCTGGGAATACATTTTTGTTGCTGCATCATTCCATTCTTTATTCACCTGGTCAAGCGCAGATTTCATTTCATCTACATTATTACCCTTCTGGGCTTCCCTTAATCGACCTAATGATGTTTCAAGTTTATTCTTTGTTTCGTCATCAAGTTTATCACCCAGTTCCTGTATTTGCTTTTCAGTCTGATAGAGCGTGGTATCTACCTGATTTCGAACTTCGACTTCTTCCTTCTTTTTGTTATCTTCAGCGGCATGAGACTGAGCCTCTTTACGCATTTTTTCAACTTCTTCCTCACTCAATCCGCTGGAAGCTTCAATACGGATACTCTGTTCTTTGTTGGTTGCCTTATCTTTGGCATGTACATTGAGGATTCCGTTGGCATCCACATCAAATGTCACTTCAATCTGGGGGATACCCCTGGGTGACGGTGGAATTCCGTCGAGAATAAATCGACCCAGAGACCGGTTATCGACCGCCATAGGACGTTCACCCTGCAAAATATTTATCTCGACCGATGTCTGGTTATCCGCGGCAGTGGAAAATATTTCCGATTTTTTTGTCGGAATCGTCGTATTTGCGTCAATCAATTTGGTTGAGACGCCACCCAGCGTTTCAATTCCAAGAGACAGCGGAATAACATCGAGCAAGAGCACATCTTTAACTTCACCGGTTAAAACGGCACCCTGAATGGCAGCACCCATTGCGACGACTTCATCCGGATTAACCCCTTTGTGCGGTTCTTTATTAAAAAGATCTTTAACCATCTGTTGAATGATCGGGATCCGTGTCGAACCGCCAACAAGAATGACCTCATCGATATCACCCGCCTTCATCGCGGCATCCTTCAAAGCCTTTTCACAGGGTCCAATTGTTCGGCGGGCCAGATCATCGATCAATTGTTCGAATTTTGCCCGGGTCAGTGTATAATTCAAATGTTGTGGTCCGTCATCCGTTGCCGTAATAAATGGCAGATTGATCTCCGTCTGAGAAGAACTTGATAGTTCAATTTTTGCTTTTTCTGCGGCTTCCTTAATCCGCTGAAGCGCCATTGGGTCCTTCTTCAGATCAACACCTTTGTCATTTTTAAATTCCTTCACAATCCAGTCGATAATCCGCTGATCAAAATCATCACCACCAAGATGGGTATCACCATTTGTCGATTTCACCTCTACAACACCGTCACCAATATCCAGAATAGAAATATCAAACGTACCGCCACCCAGATCATAAACCGCTATTTTTTCATCTTTTTTCCTATCCAGACCATAGGCCAATGAGGCCGCCGTCGGTTCGTTGATAATCCGTTTTACGTCTAATCCGGCGATGGTTCCCGCATCTTTGGTTGCCTGACGCTGCGCATCATTAAAATAAGCAGGTACTGTAATAACCGCCTCGGTAACTTTTTGTCCCAGATAATCCTCAGCCGTCTGTCTCATTTTCTGCAAAATCATTGCCGAAATCTCAGGCGGAGTATGATCTTTATCACCGGCCTCAACAACAACCACATTATTACTGCCTGATTTTACTTTATAAGGAACTTCTTTCATTTCCTGACCAACTTCATTATAAAAGCGTCCCATAAATCGTTTAATAGAAAAAACCGTATTTTCGGCGTTGGTCACCGCCTGTCGTTTGGCTGATGCACCAACCAGTCGCTCACCCTTTTTTGTAAATGCCACAACTGATGGTGTGGTACGTTGACCTTCCGAATTTGGAATAACAACCGGTTCCCCACCTTCCATCACAGCGACAACCGAATTCGTTGTCCCCAGATCTATTCCAATAATTTTACCCATTTTAAACCACCTCCTGTATACTTTTTAATATTTTTCACTCTGTTTATGTATTTATTTGTTTCAAAGTCCATGCCAAAACCGTTTTTAAACTCTATATAATTGTTTATATTATAGTTACATAGATATCCTGATTTTAGCAACATGTGTCATTTTGTCTCGTTTTCTGATATTTTGTCATAAAAAAAACCCGGCGAAGCCGGGTTCTCTGCAGTAACGTCATTTACTCTGGTATTTGGAGAAAAACCAGCCGGTCAAATTTGCTGCCGCTTCGGTCAATCCTCAAAACCTGAATTTTGATAATATCACCCTTTTTGAGTTCAGAAAGGTAGGCATTGAATTGGGAAACGGAAGCTACTACTTTTCCATCGATCTCATAAATGATATCATTCGGACCAAGCCCTTCTTTATAAGCAGATCCATTTCGTTTTACCGTTCTGACAAGGACACCGTTTTCAATATCAAGTTCGTTTTTTTGCTCATCGGTGAGATTCCCTAATGCTATACCGAGTGCTTCCAGATTATCTGTTGAGACCAGATTTGGTTGTGCATTATTGGTTGTACTTCCTGAATCCAGACTTTCAAGCGTTACATTAAAGGTCTTTTCCTTACCATCACGCCAGATTTGCAAACGCACCTGATCACCGGGTTTATAAGAGCCAACTTTTGCCTGCAGTTGATTCGGTTTATTTACCGGGGTGCCCTCTACCGAAAGTATAATATCGCCGCTTTTTACACCCGCCCTGTCGGCGGGCTTATCCTCAATCACATTCTCGATAAATACACCACGCGGTTTGTCCAGACCTACCCCTTTTGCAATTACCGGTGTGACCTGGCGAATGCTCACTCCAATATAGCCACGGCGCACCTCACCAAATTCCATAAAATCATCGACTGCTTTTTTTGCCATATTGATCGGGACGGCAAAACCGTATCCGATATAACTGCCGGTAGAAGAAGCAATTGCCGTATTCACCCCGATTACTTCACCCTTAACATTCACAAGCGCTCCACCGCTATTCCCAGGATTGATGGCAGCATCGGTCTGGATAAAATTTTCAATTTGATATCCCGGATTATCTCTGATTATATTGATATCACGACTGAGAGCACTTACAATCCCGGCGGTCACGGTAAAATTCAATTCAAGCGGACTTCCGATAGCAAGGACCCATTCGCCGATTTGAAGTTTTTCTGAATCTCCAAGGACAGCCGGGGATAAGTTTTTCGCATCGATTTTTACGAGTGCGATTTCGGTCAGAGGATCCGTACCGACAAGTTCGGCTTTAAACTCCCGATCATCAACCAGTTTTATGGTAAGTTCATCCACATCCTTAATCACGTGGTGATTGGTCAGAATATACCCATCCTGGCTTATAATAATTCCTGAACCGAGACCACCTTGCTCATATTCCTGCTCGCCGCCGCCCGGATTTTCCAGCCCCCACTCGCGAAAAAACCTGTGCCATGGATTATTTGGGACTTTGACATTCTTTGTCGTGTAAATGGTTACAATACTCGGTTTTACTTTTTTAACCACCTCGACAAAAGACGTGTTCGGACTGAATGTACCAACGTCCACGGATTCCTGATTGTTTTCCAAAGATAAATCGGGTTGTTCGGCGTAGATCCTGACTGGCTGTCTTTATCGGCATAGCTTTTGGAATCTATGTCGAGACCGGAAGTCAGAACCACACCCACAATAACACCAATCGCAATAAAGCCGAGGAACATTGGCCATGAATTTTTTAAATTTGACATTGCAAATAGACTCCTGTTTTTAGTCATTGCCTCTTAATATGATTAGTCTGAGTAAGTGAATGAGTGCAACAGCGGTTGCTGCCACATAGGTTAACGCAGCAGCATTCAGCACTTTACGCGCTCCGGTAACTTCCTGCTCAAGGAGTAATCCGTTAGCACTTAACTGTGCCAATGCCCGACCGCTGGCATTGAATTCAACCGGAAGCGTTATAAAATGAAATATCACAACTCCGGCAAACAACACAATACCGAAATCCATCAACATCGGCGTATTAAAAAGGAACCCGATAAAAAACAAGGGGAACGCTGCCCAGGACCCGATGTTTGTTGCCGGAAGAACCGCATGTCTTAGTCTAAGCGGGACATATCCCTTACTATGTTGGATCGCGTGCCCTACTTCGTGAGCCGCCACCGCCAGAGCGGAGAGCGAACTTCCCTGATAATTACTCTGGGACAGATTTACCGTTTTATTGCGAGGATCATAATGATCACTCAGCGTTCCTTCAACCGCTTTTACACTAACTTCGTTAATACCGTTTTTTTCCAATAAATATTTCGCTACTTTAACTCCCGTAACACCCTGGGCAGAAGAAATAGCTGAATACTTTTTATAGGTTGAAGTTACCCGCATTTGTGCCCAAATTGCCAGGATGAAAGCAGGAATCAAAAGTACAAATGTAGGATCTCCAAAGATAACTGGCATTTTATTTCTCCTAAACAATATCCACTTGATACGAAACAAAATTTAAAATGTTCATGCCGGGCTATGTACAATTTCTGTGCCTAATTCTTTTACTTTTCTCTAGTAAACTGTTTTTTATATAATTATAACAATTTGAAGATTCATTTATTCCCAAAATCGATCAACCGGTTTGCGTCATATTGTCAGAATTAAGCAGCAATAGTGTCAGATTGAGATGATGAATTCACGGAACGATTTTGATGATGTAAAAAAAGGACGGAAGTTAAGACTGTCCTATTGTTGTGCTGGCGGGGGGACTTGTCCGCCCGTGGGCGGATCCCGATATCCTTAAAACTTAAATAATCAAGTTCGGGAAACCCCCATGCCCCGCAAGGCACTAGCCCCTCAAGATATGACCCCAACCCTTGAATGCATCCCTTTAAACTATTGTAATTCATAGATTTACAGACACATGATTTTTAGGACATTTTTGGACTCATGTGTCCAATTTTTTTGAGTTATTTATCCAACTAATCTTGTAATTTAAAGAAATGGTGACGAAAAATACAATTAAAAAAGCCTCATCAAATTTCGGAAAAAAAATTGTATATGTAGATCGTCAAAACCTTTCGGAGAAATTATAAATATTGTTTAGAGACACTTTCCATTAAATTAATTATCTGGAAAGGAGATAAAATGAGTTTCGATAAGGTTGTCCGAAACATCAAACGTAACACCCGTAAAAAGTACTCATCCGAAGAAAAAATCCGTATCGTAATAGAAGGTCTCCCTGGAGAGATATCCATAGCTGAATTGTGTCGGAGAGAGGGTATTTTTCCAAATATGTATTACCGCTGGAGCAAAGCATTTTTAGAAGCCGGAAAAAAACGTCTTGAAGGTGATACAACAAGAGAAGCAACAAGTGATGAAGTTGTTAATCTTAAGAGAGAAAATAATGAGTTAAAACAGGTTATTGCTGATCTGTTTTTAAAGCACAGGATTCTAAAAAAAAGTTTCCGCAATGTGCGAGCTTCAGCAATATCCTCTTGTAATATATTGTCACTATCCATTTAATTTCTCCCGGTGTTAATCAATTAGTTTTTTTTCAGAATCCAATTTTATCAGTTCTCGTAAATAGCCGGATAATGAAACGGGCGCATTTCGGTTTTTAAATAATTCTTTTCTTCTTTGCTTTGCCTTACTTAAAATATTTTCTGCAAGTCGAAGGCTAATTTTATTGTTATGTACTGATATAATATGTCTCCCTATAATAAAATGTCTTACATGTATAAGTTCGTCTTGATTGAGACAAATACTCACTGGAATACCTTATACGAGTAAATTTTACGTATTCGAGTAAAGCATCATTGGAACCATTATTGATATGAATTACATTCTCCTTTCCGGTTTTACGCTCCCTCAAAACAATACGATTTTTTAGATATATCTCTGAATCAAATACATCACTCACCTTTAACTGGAGTAAATCAGTAATCTGTAGAGTAAGATTCAAACCAAGTGTGAACATTAACCAATCCCGATATTTTTTACGAGATAAGAAATTCTCTTTAATTTCCTCAATCATATGCCAGTCTCGTTTTGGTTCTACACTACCTTTCTTAACCATATAACCTTTTGTTTTTTTATGTGGTTATGATACACTGAATATAATTATATTACACTTAATAGTAAACATATCCACATGTTTTTACGCAAAGTTATACAGATTAATAACTTAGATATTGTAGGTGAGTGTAACAAAATTGAAATATGTTACATTGAAGGATTTCAGGGAAGGTTGGCTGTATTTTCTTTAAAGCACGCGCCTACACTTCTTTCTGCTTGCCTACCCCTCGTAAATTATTTATCTTGCATTTACTCCAAATAATAGGTGCAAATCAAAACTATTATATCTTAATATATTTTTTATGCCGAAATCGATTGAATCAAATACTGAGTACATTTCCAAATTAGAAGCATTAATTGAATTAGCTCATATTTTGAAGCAAGAGAGCAATTTTAAGCAACTACTGCAGGTTATTACCGAAAAAGCATGTGCACTATTTGCTGCAGATTTTGCCTTGTTAATGATGATAAATCCTCAGACACATCATACGCTCAGAACTGTATTCTCAGGGAGAGAAGAATCTACAAGTAGTGAAATTCATGCCATCAACAGCAGCATAAGTGGGTGGGTAATAAAATATAAGAGTGATTTGCTGAGCAGGGATCTTAAAAAGGATACCCGTTTTAGAAAAGATTTAGTGAAAGATACCACATATAAATCAGTAATCTGTAGCCCCCTTTATTCAGAAGACGTTATTATCGGTACGATACTATTGGTAAGAGAGATCGAATCACCTTTCGATGATCAGGAAATGGAATATTTGAATCAGTTCTCAACAATTGTATCTCCATTCTTGCGCAATGTTCAGAAAATTCAAAAATTTTTTAGTCCCAAAGTTTCTGATAAAACCCTATTGGATAAATATGTAGAAGTGGGATTGATAGGAAAATGTCGAAAATTTATTGAACTGTTACAGGCGATCGAAACTGCTTCAAATTCTGATATCAGAGTATTAATTGAAGGAGAAAGTGGTACCGGAAAGGAATTGGTTGCTAAGGCGATTCACCAATTCAGTAAAAGATGTCCTAAGAAATTTGTCGCCCTGGATTGTGGGACTATCCCTGATAATCTGATTGAAAGTGCCTTATTTGGACATATAAAAGGTGCATTTAGTGGGGCCACAGAAAATCACCAGGGATTACTACAAGAGGCAAATGAGGGAACCCTGTTTTTAGATGAAATCGCCAACATACCATTATCCCTACAAACAAAATTATTGAGATTTTTACAGGAGGGGGAAATTCGTCAAATAGGGAGCAATAAAGTTATCAATGTCAATGTACGCATTGTTTCAGCGTCAAGTAACTCACTGTATCAACTGGTGCAACAGAATAAATTTCGTGAAGACTTGTATTATCGTCTTTATGTATATCCTTTAAAAATTCCATCCTTAGGTGAACGAAAGGAAGATATTCCTTTATTAGCTAATTATTTTCTTAAAAAATATTCACAGCAACAAAATAAAAAACTGCATTACCTTCATAAAGAGCTGTTAGATTATCTGTCAGCATATCAATGGTCTGGTAATATTCGCCAATTGGAAAATTTAATTGAACATCTTGTTGTTTTAGCCCCTGCTGATAGTGAAATACTGGATCATGAGATACTTCCCCGGGAATATCAAAAAGAAAAGAAGTCCCATCAACCAAAAAAGAAGTCAGACAGTATTTCACTCTTTAATCGGGTCGCTAATTATGAAGTAGAGTTAATAACAAAATCATTAGCTGACAATAATTGGAATCAGGCCCGGGCAGCGCGAGCTCTTAAAGTATCAGAAGCGACCATCCGCTATAAGATAAATAAATTCAAGATAGCAAAACCAAAAACGTAAAATTTTTATAAACTCGCAAATATTTGCGATCTCCACTTTCCTGAATTAGTAATTTCTCGCCACAACGCTACGACGCAATGAATTTATTACATAGGGAGTAGAGCGTGGGGCGTAAAGTGTATTGACGCCTTACGCGCTACGCCCTACTATTAAAATTCGTGCAAATCGTGGACTATTTTTTTTGCGGCTTGGCGTCTTTGCGCGAGTTATTCATGAATAGATCAAGTTAAATATGTTCGTTTAGAATAAATATGAATTTAAAAACAGCAAACATTAACGACCATAACTAATTAGAATATAATGGGTTATATATATTCATTCTCGATCATCCTTTTTATTCTGAGCTTCATTCTGTTCTAGCAGCAATAATAAGTTATTTAACTTTAATTTTTACAATAGCTTATAATTTATTACCAATCACTGGCTTCACCTGGCACATTTTTTGTGTATACTAATACAAAGTAGATAATATTATTTCAATAAAATAGAACGCTGATGACGCCGATTTCCTCGGATAAAAAATCTAATTTATTTTGGATTTTGGATTTAATCCAAAATCGCCATTCCAAATTCCAAAATTGAAACGCTTCGCCGCGGCGAGTTAAATCTTGGATGATTTAGTCCCGATATGTCGACTGGAAGGAGACATTTTTATCGGGGAAATAAAAATAATAAGGAGGGTATCATGAAATCATATCTTACCTTTATTGCTATGTTATTGTTCATTATTTCTCATGGGATTTTGTCACCAGTATTAGCACAATGGATCCCTTATATGATTGATTCTGAAGCAGGTGATGTTCGTGTTTTAATGACAGCTGATATGGATGGTGACGGAGATCGGGATATCACAGCAAATGCATACCTTCTAGGAAATATCTCATGGTACGAGAATGATATCCCCACGTGGAAAAAGCATTCCATAGATACAGGCATTGATGGACCAATAATTTCCATCCCGGCTGATATCGATGACGATGGAGACCTGGATATTGTCACACAAGGAAATGGAGAGAATAAAGTTTTCTGGTATGAAAATAATCACCCGACCTGGACCCAACATGTCATAGATCCGCTTTTGATAGGAGCCGAAACTGTTGCTGTCGCTGATCCTGATGATGATGGTGATTTTGATGTGGCCGCAGTAGGATGGAGTTCAGGTTATGTGGTATGGTATGAAAATGATAGTTTGACATGGCACAAAAATACCATTGATAATGATCTTCCGGGGGCAGCTGAACGTCGCTTTTGCTGATATAGATGGAGATAATGACTTGGATGTGGTTGCAACAGCAGGTAATGCAGGTGATGTCGTTTGGTATGAGAACAATCTTCCTAGTAATAACTGGAATAAATTTACTATAGATGCGAATTTGGGTAGGGCCTGGAAATTTGACACAGGTGATATTGATGGAGATGGTGACGTCGATGTTGCTGTGCCCGGAAGAGACGATGATGTTATTAATTGGTATGAAAATGATAGCCTGACATGGCACAAGCACACTATAGATGAAAGTTTTTCTCAGGCTGCAATTCTATTTATTGCTGATTTTGATAAAGATGAAAGGCCAGATATTGTTGCAACCGCATATGGTGCAGGTGTTCTGAAGTGGTACAAAAATAATCTCCCGACATGGGAAGAGAATATAATTGATGCTAATTCTGGATTTTTGGGTCTGGGTGTTGGTGATATTGATGGTGATGATACCTTAGATGTGATAGCCGGAAATATGAGTACAGGAACTTTATGGTGGTATCATAACAAAACACCTAAGGTAGCGCAGGTAAAATCGATACAATGTCAACCCAGTTTCATTTCATCACAGGGCGATACCTTGATTATTACTGCCCAGCTTTATAATCCGGAGAATCATCCGGCAGCGGTCCAGGCCACCATAAGTGATGAACAGTTCGCCTTTACAGACACGATACAATTATTTGATGACGGCCAACATAGCGACAGTCTTGCATCAGATAACATCTGGGGAAACAGTAAATGGCTGTCCGGTTTGCCTGAAGACACCTATTCGATAGGTATTTCCACTCACGATATAGCAGCGGAGTATATACATTATTTTCCTCCAACGACAAGCTTCACCACCATCGGCCCTGTAACATTTCATCATTATTTGATGACCCAACAGAGTACAAATTTTTTTAAGCTCAAATTATGCCTCATAAATAAAGGATCAACCGGTACGGCAACCGCTGTATCTGCTGTAGTATCGACATCCGATACCAATATTACAACCGATCCAGGTACTTTTTACTTTGGCGATATTGCCCCCGGAGAGGTTGACACTTCTAGTTCTTTTGCACACCGTATTGATACACAAAACAATCCCGTCAGCATAGATTTTATCGTTAATATTTTTAGCAATGGTTATTTTTTCTGGGGTGATAGTTTTACAATTACTATTACCGGGATTGCAGAAAATGAACACAATATACCTATGGAATATGCATTAAAACAAAACTATCCCAATCCTTTTAATCCTTCTACAATAATCAAATATCAATTACCAATAGCCAGTGATGTGGAATTGAGTATCTATAATATACTTGGGCAAAGGGTAGCTACCTTGTTCAATGAACGTCAAAAAGTGGGCATCATCAGGTGGAATGGGATGCCAGGCAGTTTTCTAGTGGAGTTTACTACTACCGGATTGAAGCGGGTGAATTTGTGGATGTGAAAAAAATGATTCTTTTGCGTTAAAGCTATTTCTCGCAGCGGCGCTATGACGCAACGATCGCAACTTTTTATTATTTTTATTCATAAAGAAAGATTTATAGTTTTATGCAACCATATACATTTGGGCTAAAACAAAATTTTTTTTTCGCTGCGTCGTGGCGAGAGGCTTATTCCGCTGCTGAAATCCTGGATGATTTAGTCCCGATATGTCGGCTGGAAGGAGACATTTTTATCGGGAAAAAGAAATGAGATTTGAGATGAGAATATTAACAACATTCGCCCATCCTGATGATGAATCGTATGGACCAGCTGGGACACTGGCACAAGCAACCCGGAATGGGCATATCGTCTCTCTTCTAACACTGACCCATGGGGAATCGGGGTCACTGGGTATTTCAAAAAATCTTTCAACTGTAGAATTGGCAAAACGCCGAAGCCAGGAGTTAAAATGTGCTGCACTTAAATTAGGGATTCAGCACGTGCAGATACACAACTTGTCTGATAAACAACTTGAGGATATTCCGGAGCAGAAAGGGATTGAGATTATCAGGCAAGAAATAAAACGATTTAAACCTGACATCATTATTACCTACCATGAGAACACGATTTCCGGCCATCCGGATCATCGAGCCGTAACTAATTGGACTCTTAAGGCCGTAAAGTTACTAAAAAATCCTCCCAAATTGTTTTACTTTGGTCTCGATCAGGAGCAAACCTCAATGGTTACCTTCCAAAAGTTAATTCCGATTAACAGCATTGAGGTTACCCACAAAACTAATGTTGAGAAGTTTATAGGTGATAAGATCGCTGCAATCCAGTGCCACAAAACTCAAAATACGACCTGGCATCAGTTTGAAAAAATGAAAGCAGATTTTAAAGATTTTGCTAAATGGGAAGTTTTTGTACAAAAATGGCCCAAACCTGAGAATAAAACAATAAAGCACGACTTATTTGAATAGGGGATTTATTTTTTAAACACGAAGGTCACGAAGAACACGAAGAAAAAATATTTATGTCATCCTGTACATTGTTTAATGAGGGAAATTCATCCGGCTTACCAGGTTTTTAAAGGCTTCCTCTTCACGCAGATTTTCCCAATCAGTACTCGTATTAAGATTTGCCATTAGGAAATCCCGCTCTTCATAGGCCTTCTCCAGCCAATCCAGAGCTCCCTCTTTATCACCGCCATGAGCATACAGCCTGGCAATCCAAACAGGTTGAATGTAAGTTTTCTTTGAATCTTCTTCCAACGTTTTTGCCAGGAATCTCATAGCCCCTTCATAATCAGAATCTGAATAACCACGAACGATAGCATCGGTGAGTTCACTCTTGCCCATTGCAGAGAAAAAATTCTTCGCTTCTTCGATAGCATCATCATACATTTTTTTTTGATGATAGCAAATCCACAGGAAACGATGGGCAAAAGGAAAATCAGGTTCTAACTTAAGTATATTTCGCAGCTGCTCTATGGCTTCATCATATTGGTGCATATGTAATAATTGACCAACATAAAAGCATTGGGAGAAAGAATTGAGAGGATCCAAGGCCAGGCCCAGTTCAGCCTCTGACATAGCCTCATCACCCCGTCCCATTGACCTTAAAAATGATGAATAAAATAAATGTACATCCGCTTTATTCGGATTCAGCTGAATTGCGTGTTTGAACTCTCTCTCGGCGCCATCCCATTCCCAGTCATAAAAATAAAGAATTCTTGCTAAGACATCATGGGCTTCCTCTAAGCTATCATCCATCTCTATAGCTTCTAGCACTAACGATTTTGCTTTCGGCATCGATTCATTAGGTGGAGTCGTACCCCAATACCCCCTGGCCATCCAAACAATGGCGATGCCCGTTTGGGCCAGGACAAATTCTGGATCTTTTTTTAACGCAAGTGAAAAGTATTCAAGCGCTTTTTGGACATTTTGCGGAGAAAGTTTATACCAATGGAAGCGGCCCTTCAGATAGGCATCGTAAGAATCAGGATTGACTGGACGGATCCCCATGAAAAGTTTCTTTTCATTTTGTGTTAATTTTATCTTGATTTCTCTGGCAATTGCCTGTGCAACTTCACTCTGTAAGAACAATATATCCTTAAAGTCACGATCATAGGTCTCTGCCCAAATATGAGCATCAGTCCCAGCGCGTATAAGCTGTGCTGTAATTCGTACCCTTTTGTCCTCCCGTATCACAGAGCCCTCCACAACTGCATCCACATTGAGTTCCTGAGCAATTTCAGGTATACTCTTGTCAGTTTCCTTATAATGCATTGCTGATGCGCGGGAGATTATTTTAAGGGAGTGAAATTTTGCTAAATATGTAGTAAGGGCCTCTGTCATTCCATCCACAAAATATTCTTGTTCGGGATCATTAGAATAATTCATAAGTGGAAGTACAACAATTGACTGAATTGACTTCTCTGCAAGTTGAAGCCTTTGTTTAGGCACTGAAGGTATAGACATCTGACTGGAACTTTTCTCCACCAGACATCTAAGATCAAGTAAAATATTAACCATATGCAGATATCGACCGGATCGATTTTTAGCTAATGCTTTATTAACAATTCCTTCTAATTCAATTGGTACTCTATTATTTAATTTTCTTAGTGGTTCAGGTTCTTCATTTAGAATCGAATATATCAGGGCTGATTCATAATCTTCATCAAACGGCCTTCGCCCAGCCAACATTTCGTATAGCACAACACCAAATGAAAAAATATCTGAGCTGGCATCAATCTCTTTACCCTTCAATTTGCTCAGGTGACATATATGCTAATGTCCCAACCGTACTCGTCGTCTTAGTTAATTTAACCGAACCTTTTATTTTCGCCAGGCCAAAATCCATCACCTTGATCTGGTTTTTTTTCGTAACCATAATGTTATCTGACTTTATATCTCTGTGTATAATGCCTTTTTCATGTGCCGCTTGCAAAGCCTCAGCAATTTGAATAGCATAATCAATGGTATCACCAATTGGTAAGGGCGAGGCAACCTCGCCCCTACAAATTATTTCCCGTAATGTTAATCCTTCAACATATTCCATAATGATGAACTGTTGATCTTCATGTTCCTTGATATCGTGGATGACACAAACATGGGGATGATTAATTGCAGCAGAGGCCTGTGCTTCTTGTAAAAAACGGGCTTTGTCAGTTTCCTTTATAGTTACTCTGGATGGCAGAAATTTAATAGCAACCTGGCGTTTGAGTTTTGTATCATCAGCAAGATATACTTCACCCATCCCGCCTTCGCCGAGTTTCTCGATTATTTTGTAGTGTGATATAGTTTTGCCTACCATAGCCGGATCGCCTGATTTACTATGAAAGAACAATTATCTATATATTGAAGAAAAATAAGAATATAAAAGCGGTACAGAAGAAACTACCTAACTATTGAAATAATCGCAATAATATTTTTCCGTTTATATATGTCAGCATTTAATTAGAAAAGATATTGCTATATTTATGGACACATTGGACACAAAATACGGTAGGTTATTAGGCATAAAAAAAGGATTTACAGTTGCTGTAAACCCTTGATTTTACTAGTGCTGGAGAGGGGACTTGTCCGCCCGTGGGCGGATCCCGATATCCTTAAAACTTAAATAATCAAGATCGGGAAATCCCCACACCCCGTAAGGCACTACCCCCTCAAAACTAAGCGACACCAAAATCTTAAATTGATACAACCATTTGTTTATTATATCTTTACGTGCCTTACATTTGTGAACCATTTTTAAGCTCATGTGCCTATAAAATCAAGCATTTTGGGTATAAAAGCAAGTTATTTTGGGATAATTTTAAGCAGTAGAATGAATATAAGGTTTAATTCCGAGTAGAATAGAAATTGAAAATCAAGTGTGGGTGTTTATTCAGACGCATAAATTGTTATAAAGTAAATAACTATACCCATCCCTCCAAATTTTCACTTACCAGTCAAAACTGGCCCCATAATGTCTGCGGGGTATTTCGAGAAAATGCAAAAAAGTTGTTTCCTGATTTATCTAACTTTTTAAAAATTCTCATTTTGAATATATCGTTTGCCAACACTCCGCCACGGTTCCGATGATAAAGACAATGTAATATAGTTGGTATAACAATATTAAATGAGAGGCACACGAGCCAAGTGTGAGGCTATTTTGGCAAATAATATTTATGCTAATCGAATTTTTAAAATGGATAATTATAGAAATTTCCGAAATTGGCTGGATTAAATTACCATTATATTAGGAGTGCAGCATGATGGATGTAATTTATCCCCCTACGATTCATATTTAGATATTGTTCATCTTAAAAGAATGTCTAACTAAAAATGAAACTTTTTTTATAAGGAGACGTAGTAATTAATTGATTGCAATATATATATTACAATATGTTATTTATAATTGATATTTTGTGTGTTATACATTACATTATTACTATGAAAAATAATATAAATATGAAACTAAAATTAGCCAGAGTTGAAAAAGGATTATCCCAGCAAGAACTTGCTGAAAAAGTAGATGTAACAAGACAAACAATTGGATTGATTGAAAAAGGAAGATACAATCCCTCATTAAATTTATGTATAAAAATTGCTAAATCTTTAAATCAGACATTAGATCACCTTTTTTGGGAGGATTAATTATGACATCATTTAAAAAAAATATTGATGAACGCAACCTTAGTACGATCAGAAAAGTCTGCACGATTATGTATTTCATTAACATTCTTATTCTAAGTTTTATACTTGTCTACAGACAGTTTGTATTACATCAAAACATAAACGAATTTACGGATATTGCAAATCTTTTAGTATTTAATGTTGTCGTCGCAATTTCAGCCATATTATATCTGGGTGGTATAACATTTCCCAAAATACGACTACGAACTTTATTTTTAATCTATTTTGTTTTTGTTATAGTTGGATTACTTTTTACGTTGCTTAAATATAATGTGCTATTAGATCAGCCTCTCTCTATTAATGCTGCTTTTGAAAAACTATTTATTGTTATTGTGATTTGTGGCTTGTTCATAATGGTTTATGGATTATTTGCTTATTTCGGCCATAGAAAAATCGAAAAAAATATTTAGCTCATATTATTTACCGTGTAATACGTCAGATCCTCCCGGACAAATTTTAGTAAATTCTGAGAGATGTTTTGGAGGTTTGGCAATGAATTAAGAAGTTAAAGATATTCTAAACCAGAGACGAAAACTTTTGGTTTTAGAGTTCGCTAAAGCCATCGGAAGCGCAACAAAGGCTTGCCGGGAATTTGGCATACCTCACCTGTAAATCTTCAAAAACTCTCGGACTAAATGCGGTTTATTTCCATCTTCTCTGATTGACAATATCTCATATATCGTCCGTATGGTCGTGTGAACCGGTCTGATTTTTTTTTAATAACCTGACCCTTAAGTACAAATCTGCGACAGCATTTTTTAACCTGCTGTTCTCTTAACGAAGTTGATCGACTTCATAACTGTTTGCTTCCCGGACGGTATCTCCTTCCAGTCTTTTCTTTCCCGCTTCCAGAAAATCCTTGCTCCATTTGTAATAGACATTTGTATTAATACCTTCTCTGCGACATAGTTCTGCAATGGAAGTTTCACCACGCAAACCTTCCAAAATAATACATATTTTTTCTTCTGAATTATATTTACGGTGGGTATGCCTTTTAATATCTCTTACGATCTTCTCGGACTCAGATCTACCTGTCATTATGACTCCTTTGCTGAATTAAATTTAAGGGAAAGTATCTCTTAGAAAAATCGAATTTTTAGTCCGAGAGTTTTTAAAGATTTACAAGAAAAATAGGAAAGATCATGGGAACAACAATGATCAAGAATCTTGGAAAGTTACTTTGCCTGAATTTATTGAAGATTGCTATTATAAACGATTTAAAAAAAGAGCACCAGACAATGTTAGATCAAAGGTTTTAAACCATATATTTTGATATTTTGCATGATTTCACTCTGCTAAATCTGGCATCGGCAATATAAAAAATTTAGCTGAAGAAAAAAATATTTTCTGTCACGTTTGCCGGACATATCGCTTGTTTTTAATGGGGCAATGAATAGTATATGCCGGCACCGGGGCCAAGCGGCAGACCCAAAAGCAACCACACCACCAAAAGTAAAATCCAAACAATCAGGAAGGATGTAGAATAAGGTACCATTGTCGCAATGATTGTTCCGATACCTGCTTTGGGATCATATTTTTGGACAAAAGCAATAATGAGGGCAAAGAAACTCATCATCGGCGAGATCACATTGGTGACGCTATCACCGATACGATAGACAACCTGAGACAATTCCGGCGAATAACCCATGATCATAAACATAGGAATAAATACCGGAGCCAGGATCGCCCATTTGGCTGAGGCACTTCCCATCAGCATATTGATACCGGCGGCCAGCAGGATAAAAAGGATCATCAAAGGAATCAATCCGATGTCTGCAGTCATCAGAAAATTGGCCCCGTTTACAGCGAGAATGACACCCAGATTGCTCCACTTAAAATAGGCGACAAACTGAGCAGCAAAAAATACAAGAACAAGATAAGTCGCCATTGTTTTCATTGATGCTGCCATTCCCTTCATTACGTCGGCATCATTTTTAAAGGTTCCCGTCACAAAACCATAAACGAGACCCATTCCACCTGCGGTAATAAATAACATCGCGACGACGCCGCGGATCAGTGGCGAACTGAGTATACCGCCATCGCTGCCGCGGAAAAAACCATTTTCCGGAATAATTCCGATCAAGGTGATGACAAAAATCACCACCAGAGCAAGCAAGGCGGCCAGCAAACCCTTTTTCTCCGTCGCGGAAAGTTTATCGAATGATTTGTCTTTATCCTCAGATTCATCGTTATATTTTCCCAACCGTGGCTCTACAATTTTTTCAGTTATAAACGTCCCTGTAAAAGCGATAACAAAGGTGGAAACGACCATAAAGTAGTAGTTTGCCGTCGGATTGACCTCATAGGAAGGATCAAGGATCCTCGCCGCTTCCTGCGACAATCCGGCCAGTAAAGGATCAACGGTACCTAAAAACAAATTTGCACTGAATCCGCCGGATACGCCGGCAAAAGCGGCGGCCATGCCGGCGACAGGGTGTCTGCCCACGGCTATAAAGACCACACCGGCAAGCGGTATGAGTAAAACATAGCCCACATCCGAGGCGACATTAGATATAACACCGGTAAAGACAAGGACAAAAGTGAGCACCTGTTTGGGAGAATTCAGTACCATCAAGCGAATAACGGCATGTATCAGTCCACTCTGCTCGGCAATACCTATACCGAGCATGGCGACCAGTACAATACCGAGAGGGCGCAAAACCGGTAAAATTATCCACCATTTCCAGAATAATCCGGTGAATACCATCATGTGATAAAAGATTAACCGGCCTGACAATTTCTTTTGTTCCCGGATGAACCACTTCCCATCCCAAACCATGACCGATAGCTGACATGACCAGCGCCGACAGGGCAAAAAGGGCAAAAAGTGTCGCCGGGTGGGGCAAGGCATTACCGGCCCGCTCTGTCCAGTCTAACAACCATTGAAAAAATCCCGTACGTTTTTTTAGTTTCTTCATATAATCTTTGCTTTTAAAAATATAAAAAAAAACAAATCCATCTGAGCTACTTTGTCATCCCCATCCCGCATCGGGTGGCGTGCAAATTAACTATATTGTCATGACCTTACCCCTTTATTTGAACAAGTGTATTTGAGAGTAATTCCTGATTCTTAAACTGATTAGGCGTCAAATAATTCAGTGAACTATGAGGACGATTATAATTATAATCGTCGCGCCAATTTTCAATTATCTCCTTTGCCTGATCTAAATTCATAAACCAGTTCATATTCAAGCATTCATCTCTGAATTTACCGTTAAAACTTTCAATGTAAGCATTCTGTGTTGGTTTTCCTGGTTCAATAAAGACCAGTTCAATTTGACGATATTGCGCCCAGGACAAAAAGGCTCGACTAGTAAACTCTGGTCCGTTATCGATCATGATCGATAACGGAAATCTTTCATGCATTTCGGCAATCCGTTCCAGTTCACGGATAACCACGTGGCTCGATATCGACCGTTCAGCCAGACAAGAGATCGCCTCACGGGTAAGATCATCAACGATCGTTAATATGCGAAATCTTCTGCCATCAGCCGTTGTATCAGCCATCATATCCATTGACCAACGCTCGTAAGCATTCACAGGTCTTTGTAAAGGCTGCCTGCGGCCCAGCCACTTTCGTTTCCGGCGTTTGCGGGGTAGGTTCAAGCCTGCCTGACGATACAGCCGCTGGATCCGTTTGTGGTTTATCGCACCGAATTCCTTCCGCAGTAAAACAGTCAATCTTGGACTGCCAAAACGGGGACGTTCATGAGCTATTTCCTTTAAACGCTCAGCAATCTCAAGATTTACCGGATCCTCCTTTGCCTGATAATAAAACGTACTCTTTCTGATGCCCGCAAGATCACAGGACTTCTGAGTACTGTTACCAACACTTTTTATCACCTCGGCGGCCTCTTTTCGCTGCCGAGGTGTCAGTACTTTTTTCCAAGGGCCTCCTTTAAGCCTAAGATCTGAAGTTCTTTATCGGCAACCAGACGCTTTAATTTCGTATTCTCTGACTCCAGGTCCTTTAACCGTCTGGCTTCGTTTACTTCAAGACCACCATATTTTGATTTCCAGCGGTAATAGGTCTGTTCAGATATGCCATATTCACGAATAATATCGTTGACTTTGGTGCCTGATTCGGCCTGATTCAATATGCGGATAATCTGCTCAACTGTAAATCGATTCTTCATGAAATGTTCTCCTCTCTGCGGTTAATATAAACAGGAGAACTCTCAGATCAAATTGTCCAGTTTTTGGGGGTAAGGTCACCCAACTGCCATCGATCTCTTTTTTTTCCTTGCCAGTATTGTTTGAATTCTGATTCATAACTATTTCCTTTATATTTTTATACAATTATAGCTGATTTGAGCATAAAAAGATGTTGTCAGATTTAGTTAATCCTCTCAATTCCGCAGGTACTAAAACTGCTGTCCAGTAAAATCCTAAGAACTCTCAATAATCCTAATGATTATAACATCTAAATATTGTAATCCCTGTCATTCACATCTCGGGCAATGTTGTGTAGAAGGTATTTTTTCCAGATGATTTATTGGGATTTCATCATTACATTTAATACAGGTTCCATAATTTCCCCGCCTAATCAGAATCAGTGCATGATTCAGTTGTAAAAGATATTGAAGAATTTTCGCCTTTGAATGAATATCCTGCTCATTCTTACTACACGAATTTTCCCCTTTGAGACGATGAGAGTTATCTCTAAAGTCTTCACGCTCATTCGGATTCTCGTTATTTTTATCTGCAAACCAATTTGAAAAATTATCTGTCTTTAAAATTTCCCTGCGTTTTTTAATTATTAAGTTTTTATAATATTCTAAATCACCATTATCCATACCCAAATCCTCATTAATTTTTGCTTAGAAGTACATTATCAATAAATATTATGCATTTCATTAAGCCTGAGCCGACTATTATTGAATTTCGATAAATAGGAAAATTAATTTCGTCCTTGATTTTACAAATATGATTCATCACCACCAGAGTAAATTTCAAAGTTCATTCAATTCTTACATGCTGCACATTGTTGTGTATGCGGGACCATTTCCAGTCTTTCTCTCGATATTTCTTTATTACAGGTTATACATTTTCCATAATCACCTTCTTTAATTCGAACCAATGCTTGGTCTAAATGACGCAAGAATTTCAACCTTCGCGCTACAAAATAATTGTCGAGTTCATATTGGATGGCATCACTGCCCTGATCTGCCATATGTGTGCTATATTGTGCGATCTGACCACCATTTGGATGTGTTCTTTTTTCCAAATTCACAAACTCAGTAGCACCTATAGAATGCAGAACATCCTGGCGCATCTCAAGTATAATATTTCTAAAATATTCTAAATCATTTCTATTCATTGGCAAACTCCTTTTTCTTAACATCATTTTTAATTCTTTTAAGAAAAGTCGCTACGATTATCCGGGAATTATCTTTACATAAAATTGACTCTACATTATGGATCTTACACTCTGACAAATTTTCTAATCCATTTTTAAGAATATTTTTTACTTCTTCAAATTGTCTTGATTTAAATTCATGAAATGTACTTATATCTTCAATTCTTCTATGAAGACGCTGTTCAGCCGGCCAAAGTGAGCGAGAAATATGTATTACTAAAATTTCACTACAAATATTTATCCTTATAGAAGCAGAATTCTCTGCCAATTGCTCAGTTACAAATTTTTTTGCATATTTATTTATTTCTGCAATTCTCTTTCTCGTAAGATTTTTCATATTTTATCCTTATTATTGGGAATAAAAAAAACCGGTACTCACCTCGATTTTGAGGTATTGAGTACCGGCTTACTTTATAGCTAACCTACTCTAATTAGAGTATGTTTTCTATCTTGTCTACCGAAAAACTTATTTCAATTATTTTAATGCACTGATATAATTAATATATGTCGATTCTTTTATATCACTAATTTTTACAAAAATACAAAAATTTTGTTCCAAAACAAATAATTATTGCTTAAAATCCTCCTCTATATTTCTATCCATTACAAATATGATAACTCTTTCCCCAGTGCGTGAGCTAATGTCAGTATGCAGTGTTCTTACTTTAGCATTGGATTTTTCCATGATAATATTTTCTAGAACTTTTCGTGAACTCTCGATAAGTCTTCTTCTTATTTGTTTTACAAGTTGTATTCCATCATTTTCCTTTGCCAGTTTCTCTTCTGCTGGCGATAATATTCCCTTAAGCCTTACCAGGATCATATCTTGAATTATAAAAGTTCTTACCTCTTTAGGCCCTCTACCCAAATGTTCCTTTTCAAATTTTGTTACTTCCTCACTAATATCTGCTTCTAATTGCCCCTTTGTTTTTTCCAGCATATTTTGCTCACCCAATTATGTAAATTTTAGTAGGGTTTATTATAGAGAATGTATTTTTTTTATAAATCCTTTTTTAAGGATGTTAATGTGCCAACTAATAATCTAAATGACTAATATTAAATTTAATTTAATAAAATCAACAATTGATTACCAGAATTCTGCAATTAAGAAATTCCTGATTACTAAAATAGAATCCTTAACATGCTTAATCGTATTGAGAACTAAATCGTAAGATAAGGGCTTTTGTATTAATGAATAGAGACCTGCGGCTGTCACAAGCAATATATCTTTATATATTTAATTATAGGAATCCTCAAAATTTTCATGTTTTAATTTACCAGAAATTGAACTTGTCAGTTTCAGTTAATTCGCTAAACCGGAAATCGGTACGGGTAAATATGCCTTAGTATTATAAATCATTTGTTTTCAAAAAATAGTCTATAATTGCATCCTCGTACTAAACAACCGTGGTCCACATCAAACTCACGAACTGTTATATTTTAATAAAACACTGATATTACTTCACCTATCAAATATTAGCACCTTACAAAAATAAATTGCAGATCAAAATTGGCAATATATTGACAATCTGAAAATATGACACACCAGGATAACCTTTAAGCACGAAATCCTAAATTCTAAATAAATCCCAATAAACAAATTTCAATAACATTAGGAGATTTATAATCGAGAATTGAGTTTTATTTTAATTTTGGAGATTGGGATTTGGGATTTATTTAGGATTTAGAGATTAGGATTTCCGATTTGAAAAATCCCGCTAAAAGCGGGATTTTTTGGTGCTGGAGGCGGGATTTGAACCCGCACACCCCGTAAGGCACTACCCCCTCAAGATAGCGTGTCTACCAAATTCCACCACTCCAGCAATTCAGTTAACTGAATCTTCCGGTGCAGTTTGGATCGGGGCTACCGGAACGTTACCAACCGGGAGCTCCTGTTGTCCGGCGGCCTCCTGCTCAATCAAACTTTCGCGAACGGTTTGGGTCTGCTGTTTATAAAAATATCCGATCAAAAGGCACAGTATCATATAGGCAACGGCCAGAGTACCGGTAGCTTTACTCAAAAATGTTGCCGCCCCGCGCCCGCCAAATACAGCACTTGCGCCGGCGCCGCCAAAAGTTCCGGCAAGACCCTGTCCTTTACTTGATTGCAACAGAATCACCATAATCATACCGAAACAGGCCAAAACAAACAATATCACCAAAAATGTAATCATATATCACTCCTGAAATAATCAGCTCTGAAATTTACAAACCAATCAAAGTTAATTCAATTGTTTTTTAAGTCAGGTGGTCAATTTTTCAGCGCTGATAATGATTTCGGCAAAGGATTCGGCCTTCAGACAGGCGCCTCCGACCAATGCCCCGTCGATGTCCTTCTGCCTGAGCAACTCTTCGGCATTTTCCGGTTTTACACTTCCGCCATATTGGATGACGGTTTTATCGGAGACCCCCTCGTTATACAAATCGGTAATCAATCCCCGGATAAAAGCATGCACCTCCTGGGCCTGATCAGGCGTGGCTGTTTTACCGGTGCCTATCGCCCAAACAGGTTCATAGGCAATCATGATCGGGGAAAAATCCTGTTCACCGATTTCCTTAAACGCCCCAAAGATCTGTTCTTCTACAACCACTTTGGTCCGGTTATTCTCGCGCTGTTCGAGCGTCTCACCGACACAGACAATCGGTTTCAATCCTTCCGCAAGGGCGGCTTTGGTTTTGAGGTTTACCGACCTATCCGTTTCACCAAAATATTGCCGCCTTTCGGAGTGACCTATGATTACATAGGTCGCGCCGGCTTTTTTTATCATAGGTGCTGAAATTTCTCCCGTAAAAGCACCTTCACTTTCCCAATACAGGTTTTGTGCCCCGACTGCAATATTCGATCCTTTAAGCAGATTGGCAACTTCCATCACCGCCAGAGCCGGCGGACAGACAATAATGCGGGTTCTTTGAACTGATGTAACTTTATTCTTTAGATCATTCACCAATTCCCTGGCCTCGGGAATCGTTTTGAACATTTTCCAATTACCTGCAATAGTTATATTTCTCATGGTCATAATCCCATATTGTATAAAAATTTCTTATTTTTCTGACAGCGCTTCAATTCCCGGCAATTTTTGCCCCTCTAAAAATTCAAGTGAAGCACCACCACCGGTGGAAATGTGTGTGATCTGGTCTTCTAATCCAAATTTCGCAATTGCCGCAGCAGAATCACCGCCGCCAACTACCGTGGTTGCCCCATTTGAGGTTGCCTTTGCCAAAGCCTCGGCTATTTTTTTTGTACCTAAAGCAAAATTTTCCATCTCAAAGGCACCCATGGGTCCGTTCCAGACGATCGTCTTGGCCTTTTCAATCTCATGACAAAACAGATCGACGCTCTTCGGGCCGATATCCAATCCTATCCAGTCTGACGGAATCTGGTCAATTGCCACCGTTTTTTTATTGGCCGTGTTTTCAAAAGCATCGGCAACAACCACATCCACAGGTAAAAGCATGGTACGACCTTTTTCTTTCACCAGCGATAATATTTCGGCAGCCACCTCAATGCGATCTTCTTCCAAAAGTGATTTTCCGATTTCCAGACCCTGTGATTTATAAAAGGTAAAGATCATTCCGCCGCCAATAATCAGACCATCGACTCTATCCAGCAGGTTCCGGATAACATCGATTTTACCCGATATTTTTGCACCACCTAGAATAGCCAATAATGGGCGATCCGGCGCATTGATCGCCTCACCTAAATATTTCAATTCTTTCTGAATGAGAAATCCGGCAACGCTGTCCCTGACAAACCTGGTTACACCTTCAGTTGAAGCATGCGCACGATGGGCGGTTCCAAATGCATCATTCACAAAAATATCTATGCCTTCCGCCAGCTCCTCTGCGAAAACAGGGTCGTTTTTTTCTTCCTGGCTATGGAAGCGGAGGTTTTCCAGTAAAAGTACTTCTCCTGGCTTTAATGTCATCTTTATTTTATTTGTAACTTCACCGATGCAGTCATCGGTCAGTATTACTTTTTTATCCAACAGGACAGAAAGCCGTTCAGCAACGGGCTTAAGGCTCATCTCCGGCCGGAACTCGCCTTTTGGTCTCCCCAGATGGGAACAAAGAATTAAAGATCCGCCTGAATCAAGCACTTTCTCAATTGAAGGAAGCGATGCAACAATCCTGCGATCATCGGTAATATTTTGGTGCGCATCAAGCGGGACATTGAAATCACAGCGCATGAGCACCTTTTTTCCAGCTAAAGAGACATCATCTAATGTTTTTTTTGACATGACAATCTCCTAAAAAAAGAGGACTACCACACGGCAGTCCTCTTTTTCGATATATTTTGTATATAAATCAGATCTTTGCCATTTTTTTAACCAGATCGAGTGTCCGGCATGAGTATCCCCATTCATTATCGTACCAGGAGAATACTTTTACGAAATTGCCGTCCATTACCGATGTAGAAAGGCTGTCAAATACACTCGAATGCGGATTATCGATTACATCAACCGACACGATCGGGTCTTCACAATATTCCAGAATACCCTTCATTGGTCCTTCGGCCGCTTTCTTCATTGCCTGATTGATCTGCTCAACAGTTACATTTTTCTTTAATTCGGCCACAAGGTCTACAAGTGAGCCATCACTTGTGGGGACCCGTATTGCCACACCATCAAGTTTACCTTTTAACTCCGGGATGACTTTACCGACTGCACGGGCCGCGCCGGTGGTGGTTGGAATCATACTTATAGCGGCAGCGCGTGCTCGGCGGAGATCACTGTGAGGAAGATCCAGCAGACGCTGATCATTGGTATATCCATGAATTGTTGTCATGAATCCACGAACAATGCCGAACGAATCATGTAATACTTTTGCTATCGGAGCCAGGCAGTTTGTCGTGCAGGATGCATTGGAGACAATTTTGTCGGTCTTTTTCAAATCGCGATCATTTACTCCAAGCACAATCGTGTTATCAATTTCATCTTTAGCAGGAACAGTTAAGACCACTTTTTTGGCACCCTGCTTCAGATGATTTTCGAGCTGTTCACGTTTACGAAAGACACCGGTTGATTCGACAACAATATCGACTCCCATTTCCTTCCAGGGTAATTTACCGGGATCCTTTTCTGCGATTACTTTTACGCTCCGTTTTCCCGCAACGAGGAAATCCCCATTTACTTTTACCGGCTCCGGATAACGTCCATGGACAGAGTCATACTTTAAAAGATGCGCGAGCGTATTTGCATTCGTGAGATCGTTAATCGCGACAAATTCAATTTCATGATCATGCTGTGCGGCTTTGAATACCAGCCTCCCAATTCTTCCAAAGCCATTTATAGCAACCTTGATACTCATATAGTTCTCCTTTTGATATGGGTGTCAGAAATATATTTTGAGATTTAAAATTTAACCAATACCCTAGATCATGTCAAGCAAGCTTTTGCTAATTATTTCACATTAAAAACCGGGATTCCACTTGTGAATCCGATTATAACCTCTGTAGTATCAAGAAGTTATTCAGTATTAAAATATCTTATTATTTGCTAAAAAAAAGAGCCTGTCTTAAATTATGTACAAAATTTATAAGGATTTATATCACTTGAAGCTTCTGATCAGGAACGGCATGATCATCGCGGCTGATGCACAAGGTTCGGTCATCAGAGGTGATCTGCTGGTCGAAGATGACCGTATTCGTGCGATTGGCGAAAATCTGCCCACAGCCGATGCAATGGTATTTGATGCTACGCCATATATAGTTATTCCGGGTTTTATACAGACGCATATACACCTATGTCAAACATTATTCCGAAACCTCGCCGATGATTTGCCTTTACTGGAATGGCTTCAAGAGAGAATCTGGCCTTTTGAAAGTTCTCATACACCGGAATCACTTCGCTTAAGCGCTCAATTGGGAATTTGTGAACTGCTGATGGGGGGGACAACGACGATCATGGATATGGGTACCGTTCATCACATGGATGTGGTCTTTGAAGAAATTGCACTCAGTGGCATTCGTGCCTTTTCCGGAAAAACAATGATGGACGATCAGGATATGCACCCTGGATTGCATGAGCCTACCGTAAAAGCCATTGACAGCAGTTTGGAACTGCTGGAACGATGGCACAACACTTCGAACGGACGGGTACGTTATGCTTTTGCACCCCGGTTTCTTTTATCTTGCACAAAAGATCTACTCAAGAAAACTGCGCATCTCGCTAACCAATACAAGGTTCCGTTTCATACACACGCGGCCGAGTCAAGAACAGAGGTCCAAATGGTTCAGGACCGATATGGTGAGCGCAGTTTTAATTTTATGGAAACCCTCAAGATAACCGGTCCCCATAACTGTGTCGCACATTGCATCTGGTTGGACGAAACCGAAAAAATGATCCTAAAAGAAAATCAAATTAAAATTTTGCATTGTCCCAACAGTAACCTGAAACTCGGCTCCGGCATTGCCCCGATCCCGGAATATCTTGATCTGGGACTCACCGTTTCCCTTGGTGCGGATGGGGCACCCTGTAATAATAATCTCGATCAATTTACCGAAATGCGTACAGCCGCACTCATACAAAAACCAAAATATGGTCCTGAAGCCATGAACGCGGAAACCGTTTTTCGTATGGCGACAATAGATGGTGCGCGAACTTTGGGAATCGATGATATCACCGGAAGTCTTGAAATTGGTAAAAAAGCAGATATCACTTTTATCAGAAATGACAGAATTCCTTCAATTCCTTTTGAAAATGTATACTCAAAACTCGTATATTCCACCAGTGCCGCTGCGGTCGAACATGTTATGGTCGATGGAGACTGGATCATAAAAAATCATTTGCCTGTGAGATACAATATTGGCGAAATTATCGAGGCGGTAAACCAGTTACATAAAAAAACTCCGTCAGGAGGTACATCTCATGCTTAAAAATATTTGGATTTTTTTGACTATTCTTTCTCTCTTTTTCGGCTGCAGCTCGAAGGATAGCATCGTTCTGGAAAATGAGACACCGGAATCTCTACTTCAGAAAGCCCGGATCTCATATGACAATAAAGATTACCAGGAGTCGATCAGAATTTCACAGATGCTGCTGGATAACTTTCCGACAACCGATTTACACATTGATGCACAACTTCTGATGGCAAATTCACTTGGTGGGCAGGAAAAATTCGAAGACCAATTTGATATGCTATTACGTATTCTCAAAGAAAATATTATTCCGGAGCGTGTACCCATGATATACATGCAGATAGGTGAATATTATGAGCATGCCGCAGCCTGGAACCCGGGTAATATTACCTCCGATTCCCTGGATTTGGCAGAAGCAGCAAATTATTATCGTAAAGCCGTATTTTATCCAAACAGTGATGATCGTGCTACGAAATCCGCTGCTTTATACCGTGCTGCACTTATGAATGCCAAAATCGGAAAACTGGAAATTGCACAAAAGGCATATACACAAGTCATTGAATTCTATCCTGAATCACCTTACAGTCAACTTGCACGCACAAAACTCTTAGACCCCACCAATACCGAAGAATTGACGATAACACCGGAAATAATCGCCCAGCAGAAGCCCGAAGAACCAATCCTTACACAAGAGCAACCTCCTCCTTCGCCTCAGGGTGAACAGGCTGTGATACCACAGGCTGTTTCAGATAGCCTGAATATTGAATTGCCTGTAGATGACAGCGATCAACCGGTTATTATCGATACCACCCAGACGATATTACCTGATTCAGATCAATGAAAACCGGAACAGATTACCTTTTGAATTGAGATTTATATAAAACGATAAATTTCTTTGTAGTCTTGAATTGGTTTTAATCTTTGGAAGATCAGCCCTTGCAGCGATGGATTTAATAAATTGTAAGTTCAACCGGGTATTTATTTATACGTCATACATGACCTAACGAGGTAGCCTGACAGGTGGAAATAGATACAAAAATAATTAAAAAGATGCCCAAAACAGATCTACATGTTCATTTGGACGGCTCTGTCAGAATAAACAGTCTTATTGAACTGGCAAAAAAACAGAACATCGATCTGCCATCAACCGACCCCAGAAAGCTTAAATCAATCCTCATTCCCGGCCTAAAATGTAAAAGTCTGGAAGATTACCTAAAGCCATTCGATATTATTCTTCCCGTATTACAGGAAGAAGAAGCTCTATCAAGAGTTGCTTTCGAACTTGCTGAAGATTCGGCAAAGGAGAATGTCTGGTATCTGGAAATTCGATATTCACCGGTGCTTCATACAAAACGCGGCATGAAATTGACCTCCATTATAGATGCGGTTCTCAGTGGTTTACATCAGGCTGAACGTAAATACAATATAAGAACGGGCGTTATTGTTTGTGGTATGCGCAATATTTCGCCGGCCACATCAATCATTCTTGCCGACCTTGCGATAGCATATAAGAACAGGGGTGTGGTTGGCTTTGACCTTGCTGGCACTGAGGAAAGTTATCCCGCCAAGCATCATCGTGAGGCTTTTTACCGTATTTTAAACAACAACATCAATTGTACGGCGCATGCCGGGGAAGCGTATGGACCTGATAGCATTCATCAGGCCCTTCATTACTGCGGCGCGCATCGGATTGGTCATGGTACACGCCTAAAGGAAGACGGCGATCTTCTAAATTATGTCAATGATCACCGGATACCACTTGAGATTTGTATTACGAGTAATGTTCAGACCAAAGCAGTCCCCTCATTGGAAGAACACCCCCTTAAATTTTATTACGACTTCGGATTAAGGGTCACCATCAATACCGATAACCGACTGATCTCAAACACAACAGTTACGCGGGAATTAATGTTGGCGGCAAAGTATGCTCAGTTCAATATGGCCGATTTGAAGACCATTATCGTGGCAGGCTTTAAAAGCGCTTTTTTACCCATGCGTGAAAAAGCAATAATGTTAAATTTATTGAACCGAGAACTCGAAAAATACTGATTCTTAAGATAATGCACCGTGACATTTCTTATATTTTTTGCCGCTTCCACAGGGGCAGGGATCATTGCGACCCACTTTTTCTTCGACACGCACCGGCTGTTGTTTGCGTGATCTCTCCCGTGATGCGCGCTGAATATCAGTTTCTTCCGCAGAAGCAAAGCCAAGATTGACAGCGCTCTCATGCACAGTGTCTACCTTCTGAGGCATCATTCTTTTTCTGCGTGGTTCCGGTTCTTCCGATATTTTAAACATCCATAAAACGTTTAGGGTTTTTTCATTGATCCTGTCGATAAGTGATTCAAACATCATGAATGCTTCACGCTTATATTCGATCAAAGGATTTTTCTGACCATAGGCACGTAAATGAATCCCTTCTTTGAGCATATCCATTTCATATAGATGATCTTTCCATTCATCATCAATCACTCTCAGAACCAGAAAGCGCTCGAAGATACGCATTCTTTCTGGACCGATACGTTCTTCTTTAAAACTGTAAATTTCGAGGGCCTGCTGCTTTATTGCTTCTGCCAGAGAATCAAGATCAAAAGAATAGAGATTTTCCCTTATTTTTGAAAAATCCATCGGGATTGCAATTGCTATACCCTCAAACAATCCATCAATATTCCAATCCTCATGATGTCCGCGTGGCTCGATATACTGGTCCACACGTGTCTGGACAAAATCGTCGAGGATTTCAAGCACTTCCGCCCTCGGATCCTCTCCTTGCAAGGCAACCGCACGCTTCTTATATATGATCTCCCGCTGTTGATTCATGACATCATCATATTCCAGCAGACGTTTCCGGATCGCAAAGTTTTGCGTTTCAACTCTTTTCTGCGCCTTTTCGATGGATCGGGTTATCAGCGGATGCATGATCACCTCACCCTCTTCAGCACCCATACGATTCATCACATTGGCGATCCTTTCTGATCCAAATAGCCGCATCAAATCATCCTCAAGACAAAGGAAGAAACGTGAGGAACCCGGATCACCCTGCCGGCCGGCCCGACCGCGTAATTGCCGGTCAATACGTCGTGCTTCATGACGCTCAGTTCCGATTATATGAAGACCGCAAGGCATATTTTTTTCACATTCCTTCAGATCGATATCTTCTGGTGCCTGCCGTTCATGTTGCATCAGATAGCACCCTTCTTTACAGCGTACTATTTGTCGTGCAAGTTTGATATCGGTACCACGGCCTGCCATATTTGTGGCGATGGTTACGGCGCCAGGCTGACCGGCATTCTTAACAATTTCAGCTTCATGGTGATGATGTTTCGCGTTTAATACATTATGTTTGATACCTTTACGTTTTAGCATGCGACTCAATGTTTCAGAGACCTCAACCGATATCGTACCAACCAGAACCGGCCGACCAAGCTGGTACATCCGCTCTATCTCATCAATAACGGCATTGTATTTTTCGCGCTTTGTACGATAGATCAGATCATTATAATCCATTCTGCGAATCGGTTCATTGGTTGGAATAACAACCACATCCAATTTATATATTTCCCAGAATTCATTGGCTTCGGTTTCCGCGGTACCGGTCATTCCTGCCAGTTTATCATACATTCTGAAATAATTTTGCAGGGTGATCGTAGCCAGTGTTTGTGTCTCCCGTTCAATTTGCACATTTTCTTTAGCCTCAATGGCTTGATGCAAACCATCACTGTACCGCCGACCATGCATAACCCGGCCGGTAAACTCATCTACGATGAGCACTTTACCCTCAGTCACAACATATTCAACATCTTTTTCATAAAGCACGTATGCACGCAACAGTTGCGAAATATTCTGCAACCGCTCGCTTCGTTCCGCAAATACCTGTTGCAATTCCGCCCGCTTTTCTACCTTCTGAGTTGCCGATAAACTTCCGTCGCTTTCAATTTTTGCAATCTCTTCACCCATATCCGGGATTAAGAACATTTCAGGATCATTTGGTGAAAGTTCGTTACGTCCATTTTCGGTCAGGTCTATGATATGGCTCTTCTCATCGACCATAAACATCAGGTCACCAAAATATTGCTCATCCGAAGATTTATTCTGGCCTTTATCTCTTAAGTAAGCATTCTCGATTTCCCGCACCAACTTTTTATTGGCAGGATCCTGGTACAATTTCAATAATCGTTTGTGCTTGGGAAATCCCTTATCGGCAATCAGCAATTTTTCTCCTGCTTGATTGCTTTCACCGTTCTTGAGGAGTTCCTCGGCTTCGGTAATCAGCTTTGTGATCAGTCTAGTCTGCTTATTGACCACCCGATCGACCAGCGGTTTCATCTCATTATATCGATGCGTCGACACACTGACCGGACCGGAAATGATCAGCGGTGTCCGTGCTTCATCAACCAAAATATTATCGACCTCATCGACAATTGCATAGTTGTGCCCGCGAATTTGAACAATATCATCCACCGAACCTGCCATGTTGTCCCGCAAATAATCAAAACCAAATTCGTTGTTGGTCCCGTATGTAATATCACACTGGTAAGATTCACGCCGCTGTGCAGGTGTCATGTCATTTAATATGACCCCCACGGTGAGCCCAAGAAACCGATAAATCTGACCCATCCATTCTGCATCACGCTGTGCCAGATAATCGTTTACAGTGATGACGTGTACGCCCTTTCCGGTAAGGGCGTTGAGATACGTAGGCAGCGTTGCGACCAGCGTTTTACCTTCTCCTGTTGCCATTTCAGCAATTTTACCCTGATGCAGCACAATTCCGCCGATCAATTGAACGTCGTAGGGTATCATATCCCATGTTTGCTCATGACCGACAACTTTCCATGTCTTTCCCGCATGCCGATGACAGGCCTCCTTTACAACAGCAAAAGATTCCGGCAAAATATCATCCGGACTTTCCCCTTCGGTCAAACGCTTTTTGAATTCTTCCGTTTTAGCAACTAATGTTTCGTCATCGAGATTCTGTAATTTCTCATAATGCTCATTTATGACCTCAATCAACGGTTCGATCTTCTTGATATCTCTATCGTGTTTGCTGCCAAATATTTTTGTTACTGCATTTGCGATCATTTATTTAATATCCTTTGGTTAATCTTTCCGCCAAAAAAACCGGTAATCCGGCCTGAATTATTTTGGCTCTGGTGGCATCTACATCATATGTTAAACGGACATATTCTATTTCTTTTGTACTTTGATCATATACACAAAAACATGCCTTTGGGTTCCCGTCACGTGGTTGCCCGACACTACCGACATTAACGATATATTTATCATATTCATCCAGTTTTTGTTTCATACGACGACTGAAACCTTCCTGTGAAAATATAATCGGAAAATGTGAATGTCCGATAAAGCATATCCTTTTATCAAAATGATCAAATTCAAAACGAGCATCGAGTTCTGACAGAATATAATGCCACATAGGCGGATCAGAAGGGGTTGCATGTACCAATAAAACATCATCAAAATTGTGCGTAAAATTCAACCCGGATAAAAAATCCCGGTTTTCCTGGCTTAACGCGTTGTTGGTCCAAAAAGTGGATATCTTTGCGAAATCATTAAAATATTCTGTACTCGTTAATCCTAGCACCGCATGATCATGATTCCCGATAACGGTGATCCGCGCGTGCTGTGCGATCAATTCCACACATTCATTCGGATTCGGACCATAGCCAACAATGTCCCCTAGACAATAGATATTTTTAATTCCGGTGTCTTTTAAATAATCAATTACCGCATTCAGAGCTTCAAGATTTCCATGAATATCCGAGATAACTGCAATCCGCATTTTTATTTTTCACCCATTCGTAATATTAGATACCAATCCGCGTCCGGATTTTTTAATCCTGCCTTCACGTTTCAATTCGCCCACGATCGCATCCAGAATTCCGTTTATAAATTTATCGCTCTTGTCTGTGCTAAACTTTTTTGCCAGCTCAATCGCCTCATTCAGCGAGACTTCTGGTGGAATATCGCTGAAATATAATATTTCAATGACGGCCATTCGCAAAATTATTTTATCTACTACAGCAAGACGGGTAAAATCCCAATTACGCAGTTTCTGAATAATTTCCTGGTCAATTAAGTCCTTATTCTTACTGTATAATTCCAAATGTTTGCGAACATAGCGTGTACCGGTAATACTTGTATTTTCTTCGAGCAGCAAAAGTTGTTTTTCCCAGTCATCACCTGAAAATTCATATGCAAATACTGCCTGTAATGCATACTCCCTTTCAGTGGACCGTTTAATGCGTTTTTCGGCATTCACAGCTATTTATACTCATAAAAACCACGACCACTTTTACGACCCAGATATCCGGCTGCAACCATTTTTTTTAAGAGCGGACAGGGTCGATATTTCGGATCACCAAACCCATCATGCAATACCTCGAGAATCGAAAGACATACATCCAGTCCGATAAAATCAGCAAGTGTCAGCGGACCCATTGGATGTCCCATACCCAATTTCATAACCGAGTCTATAGATTCTCTGGAGGCAACACCTTCCATCAAACAGTACATGGCTTCGTTTAACATTGGCAGCAATACCCGGTTTGAAACAAATCCCGGATAATCATTGACCTCAACCGGGGTTTTATTAAGTTGGATACACATGTCCCTGATCATCTGGTAGGTTTCATCGCTTGTTGCTAAACCTCGCACAATCTCCACCAGTTTCATCACCGGGACAGGGTTCATAAAATGCATTCCGATGACGCGATCCGGTCGGCTTGTAACAGCCGCTATTTCTGTTACCGAAATAGAGGAAGTGTTTGTCGCCAATATCGTATCTGCACTGCAAATATTGTCCAACTGTATAAAAATTTCTTTTTTAACTGCGGCATGCTCGGTAACAGCCTCGATAACGAGTTTTGCAGATTTGCAGGCCTTCAGATCAGTGTCTGTTTGAATATGAGATAATACCGCTTTTTTGTCTTCCTCGGTGATAATTTCCTTTTTTATTTGACGATCAAGATTTGATTCAATCGTCTTCAAGGCATTGATGAGGAGATTTTTATTCAAATCAACAAGCAAAACCTCATATCCTGAGGATGCCAGTACATGGGCGATCCCATTACCCATTGTCCCCCCACCAACAACGGCTGATTTAATCATGCTCATACCTTCTACCTCATGTTTTCGATAATCAGAGCTGATGCCTCACCACCACCAATACACAGGCTTGCCAGACCGTATCTTTTTTTGTACTTCATCAGCGCGTGGATCAGGGTAACCAAAATCCTGGTCCCACTGGCACCGATAGGATGCCCAAGCGCAACAGCACCGCCATGTACATTTACTTTTTCAATAGGCAGCCCCAGGATATCATTAACCGCTAGTGAAACCACAGCGAAGGCTTCATTTATTTCGAAAAGATCGATCTCTTTTTTATCCATCCCGGTTTTTTTTAATACTTTGTTTATGGCATCGGCGGGTGCCGTGGTAAACCACTCGGGTTTTTTTGCGGCTGAACTTTGGCCAATGATTCGCGCGAGGGGTTTCAATTTCAGGGTTTCTGCCATCTCTTGCGCCATTACTACCACCGCAGCAGCGCCATCATTGATAGAAGAGGCATTTGCTGCGGTTACCGTTCCATCTTTTATAAACACCGGTTTAAGACTGTCTATTTTATCAAAACGAACCCGACCTGGCTCTTCATCTAGATCGACCAATTTGGGTTCAGCGTTTCGCTGCGGTATTGAAACCGCGATAATCTCCTTTTTGAAACTGCCATCTTTTTGTGCATCTAACGCCCTCTGATAGCTCAACCGGGTAAAATCATCCTGAGCATGCCTGCTGATGTTGCATTCTCTTGCACACAATTCAGCCGCATTCCCCATATGATAATCGTTATATACATCCCACAGACCGTCATGGATCATACCATCAACCAGTTTTTGATGTCCCATTTTATAACCATTACGAACTTTCATCTGGTAAAACGGAACATTACTCATGCTCTCCATGCCACCAGAAACAATCGTATCCGCATCACCAACCATGATTGCCTGTGCAGCAAGCATGACGGATTTTAAACCCGATCCGCATACTTTATTGATGGTCATGCATTCGGTTGATTCCGGCAGACCCGCTCCCAGAGCCGCCTGTCGTGCCGGTGCCTGACCAACACCCGCAGACAGTACATTGCCCATAATAACTTCATCGATTATATTTTTTTCAATACCAGCCCGTTCGATGGCCGCCTGTATTGCCATAGATCCAAGGGCCGGCGCACTGAGATCGCTCAAAGTACCAAGAAAACAACCAATAGGTGTACGCGCTGCGCCCACAATCACCACATCTCGTAAACTTGTCATGGCATCGTCCGATTAAGATAAATTTTAATGTAATTATTTTACAAATTGAATTCAAGCATACTACGGTAAGTCACGCGCTCCATCGGATGCATAGGCATTAATTATTTCTTTTACCAAGCGGTGCCTGACAACATCCTGCGTATCAAGATGGATGAACCGGATACCCTCAATGCCATCCAGAATGTCCTGTATTCCCAGTAGACCAGAATCCTTCGACTTCGGCAAATCAATCTGAGTAATATCCCCATTGATAATGGATTTTGAGTTGAAACCAAGCCGGGTCAGAAACATTTTCATTTGCAGGAAGGTACAATTCTGGCCTTCATCCAGCAGCACAAATGCGCTATTGAGTGTCCTTCCACGCATAAATGCCAGTGGGATGACCTCGATAATTCCCTGGGAAAGATATTTTTTTAACTGTTCGCCCGGTAGCATATCCCCCAAGGCATCATAAAGGGGGCTTAAATAGGGATTAATTTTTTCACGATAGTCCCCGGGAAGAAATCCGAGACTTTCACCTGCTTCCACCGCGGGGCGAGCCAGAATGATCTTACTTACCAGCTTGCGATTTAGATACGATATCGCCGTGGCAACCGCCAGGTACGTCTTACCCGTACCGGCAGGACCGATACAAAATACGATGTCGTTCTCTTCTACGGCATGTACATAAGAGATCTGACCCGGCGTATTCGGTTTCACATAACCATAGGGTGTAAATAAAATAACCGATTCAAGTTCCTCTTTTGTCTTCACCCCATTTTTTTCTGATTGAGCCTCACCGCGAATAATTTGTATTGCCGTCATTAAATCTGACCGGGTAAGGTTTTTATTGCTGTTTATCATAAAAACCATTTCACTGAGCAGGTTCTCAACGCGCTTTACGGCATCTTCAGCACCGGTTATTTTCAATATATCGCCCCGCCCGATCATCACAACAGGAAAATATTTTTCAATGATCTTTAAATTCCGGTCATTACTTCCATAGAATAATACAGGATCAACGCTTTGAATATGAAATTCCCGTTCTACTTCCTCGACCAAGATAAATCCTTTATTTAGGTATCTGGTAAAATTATAACATTCACAGACAAAAAAAAAGCCCTTAATCCTTTGATTAAGGGCTTTTTCTATACAGGTATTCAAATAGACTAATTACGGGGAACGCTTAAAACCTGGTATGGGAAAATCAGATTTGGATCTTCGATGGTGCTCTTATTGGCTTCGTATAGCATCTGCCATTTAAAAGGGCTACCATAAACATTTGAATATCCGGAAATCTTTGACAGAAATTCACCTTTTACCACAAGATGCTCATTTGGGCCCACGTCACGTGGTATTCTGAAAATCTGATTCGGGAAAATCAGATCAGCATCTTTGATCTGATCACGGTTCGATGTATAAATCCGCATCCATGCATAGGGATCACCATAAATATCCGGCTTATTAGCGATACGCCACAGAAAGTCTCCGCGTGCAACGGTATAGGTATCCGGTACAGCAGGTTTGCCTTTTTCTTCAATCTGCATGATCAGGCTTTCAATGCTGTTAAGGGTTGCCTCATTTTCCGATAGCAACGCAAGATTATTCGCAGCAAATGCCGCATGACGCGCTTTGAGCGTTGCGATTTCATCTTTGCGGCGATAGATTTCTTCCGGGCTCAGACTCAACATGGCACTTGCATCGGAACGCAGTTGTTGGAGTTCCTTCCGGTATGCCATATCTTCTTCGCGTGAAGATCCCAGGGCGGCATAAATTTCATCCCAAACGGCATCAACCTGCGCCTGAGTATCATCATTACATTTGTTTGCCTCTGCAAGACGGGTATCTTCTGCAGCAATGGCTTTTTGTGCTGCATCAAGACGGCCCTGCCATTCCTGTAACAACGCATTATACTCGTCCATATCCATCTCTTCGTAATTATAAGATTGTCCGAAGAGCAGAGATGCAGCGACGAGCACCATCAATATCAGTGTATAAAATTTCATCGCGAATGCCTCCTCAGCTTAAAAAGCGAAATGATCTAGTTTTGTGATTTTTTTGCTTCTAATTTCTGCATAACAAGCTCTTTTTCCTTCTTGACCTTTTCCAGCTCGGCTTTTTTAGCCTGACATTTCGCTTCCAGGTCACTCGCCTCTTGCTTCTTCCCTGCCAGAGTCTGCTCCGCCGCCAGGGCAGCAGATTTTGTCTCTTCAAGCATCTTGATCTGTTCTTCATCCGGATGAGACGAACAGACTTGCCAACAGCCCTACCACCATTATCCCCGCGAGTATGAGTCTTTAGTTTTGACGATAAATCCTTCATTTTATGAGCCTCCTAAAAAAGTGGAATTATGAGTAGAATCACTTTTTAAAGTAACAAATATATAAATAATTGTCAAGTATAAAGCGCAGCCAGGACTTTTACTATGTTCTGATATCCTTGGCTACAAGAGTTGGTTTAAGCCCCTCAATTGTCTAGCAATATACTAAAACTAATTTTAATAATCGACAAATTTATTAAAAGTTAAATATTTTTTATTTTTTCGTCGACTAATTGTATGCCCAATTCTACCAGTTGTTTGGCATCAACAAAATTCGGCGCCCCATCCATCAATGATAGCCCGGAGCTTGTTTTTGGAAAGGCAATTACATCTCTTATGGAAAGGCTATTCGACAGTAGCATGATCATTCGATCAAATCCGAATGCGATACCACCATGTGGTGGTGCACCATGATCTAGTGCATCAAGCAAAAATCCAAATTTTTCCTCGGCTTCGGCGTCTAAAATATTCAGCATTCTAAACACCCTTTTTTGGATTTCGCGTTGATGGATACGGATGCTACCACCGGCAATTTCATTTCCGTTCATAACCAGATCATATGCCCTGGCTTTCACCTTCTCAGGAGATTGTTCCAGGATAGACAAATCTTCCGCTTTAGGAGAAGTAAATGGGTGGTGACGGGCAACGTATCGTTTTTCTTCCGGATCGAATTCGAGCATAGGAAAATCGACCAGCCAGAGAAAATTATCATAGGATGTATCAACCAGCGAAAGATCAGCTGCCAGTTTTAAACGTAATTCACCAAGGATACGCAGCGTATCTTCACGGGGACCGGCCAGTATCAGAAATATCTGCCCGCTTCGGAGCCCGGCAGATTGCTGCAACGATTTTTTTTCATCTTCTGATAAAAATTTTGCTGCAGATCCCTCAATATTACCATCATTATTACGAAGCCACACCAAACCGTGTGCCCCTAATTTTTTAACAAAATCGGTAAGACGATCAATATTATTTCGCCCAAAATATTCGCCGTCTTCAATATTTAATCCTGCGATTATGCCTTTTGCACCCAACACCGTTGAGAATACTTTAAATCCGGTTTTGGCAAAGATCGGTGTCAGATCATTTATTTTGAGATCAATTCTTAAATCGGGCTTATCTGAACCATATAAACTCAACGCCTGTTCATAGGTCATTCTCTTAAAAGGTTTTTTCAGATCAATGCGCTTGACTTCCCGGTAAACCTGTTTAATTAAACCTTCGGCAAGTGCAATAACATCGTCCTCTTCAACAAAAGACATTTCAATATCGATCTGGGTAAACTCGGGCTGCCGGTCTTTACGGAGATCCTCATCACGAAAACATTTTACAATTTGAAAATATCGATCAAATCCGGCGACCATTAAAATTTGTTTATATGTTTGGGGTGACTGAGGCAAGTGCATAAAAACGCCCCTGATAAGTTCGGCTCGGTACCAAAAAATCCCGTGCACCTTCCGGGGTGCTTTTCATCAAGCATGGGGTCTCAATTTCGACAAAATTATGTTTATGCAAAAAAGTCCGCACAATATTGTATACTTCGCTCCGCAGTATCAGTTTTTTTTGCAAACGCGGACGACGCAGATCCAAGATAACGATATTGTAGCCGTCAATTCTTCATTTACATCAAGATCATCCTGGATTTCGAATGGGGTTGTTTTTGATTTATTGAGTACTTCAATCTTTTCCGCAGCGATATCAATCTCACCGGTGGTTAATTCTTTGTTTATTGTGCCATCTGGTCTGAGTTCAACCAAACCTTCCACCGCAAGGACAAATTCATTGCGCAATTTTTGGGCCTGTTTATGTATGTCCTTATTTTTTTCAGGATTGAAAACAACCTGAGTAATACCATAACGATCGCGTCAAATCGATAAAGACGAGATCCACCATGATCACGCCAGTTATTCACCCAGCCCATTAAGGCACACATTTTCACCCACAGTTTATCCTTGAAGTTCACCGCAGGTATGTGTTCTTTTCACCATTATCCACCATTCCCAAATGAAACTTCCTTGTAATTGATCAGATTATAGATATAAAAAAAGCCACTATATAGTGGCTTTCAAAAATAATTGTATCCAGTTATAATTTTTACCAAAAATATATTTTTGTCTGACGGTTACATCCCCTTCGGCTTTGTCGATTGGTTTAAACCGCCAACCGCGAATCCGGCCGATAATACAACTTTCGACCTTTTTATTACGCAGATGAAGAATTCGTAACCTTAACATTTTTCACACGTCCGTTATAAGTCGACAACAAATTCGACCATTACGTCGCCCTTTAAGATTTGGATTCAGTTTTGATTCTCTTTTATAACAATATTCAACCGCATCATTGTGGCTGTTGATAACACGAGAGAGTTCATCACCGCTACGGTTAGCGGATTTTGTGACCCTTTACCAGATACACGTGCTGCATCGAGAGCCATCTGAAATCGAACCCTTTCGACCGATATTTGCTGATCCTGCAGATACCGACACCAGAAAGCAATTCATTTACATCTGCACTGCCGGTAACCCGTGCCATCGCCCCGCGACTTCCAAGACGTGATCGTTGACCAGCCGAACTAGCAGTTGCTAAGCCACCGACACCGGACAGTACCGCATTCAGATCACCGGTTCCGCCCCCGGCTTCACCCAGCACATCTGCAACGGCATCACCGGATACCACCGCCACCACCGGCTGACAGTACACCCAGCACACCAGTACCGGCAACCTGTTGCTCCATCTGTCGTCGCGCAGCGCTACGTTCAGCTGCAGCGGCGCTTCTTGACCTCTGCAACCTCCTGTGCTGAAGGACCGCGTGCTTCTCCCTGTCGCCCCCGATCCCTTTCAGCCCGCGCATCTTCCTGCGGTGCGTCTTCCTCTTCTCCCCCATTTCGAGCCGGCATCTTCTTCAACAACCGCATCGACAGGTTCGACAATTTCAGCCTGATAGAATTTTTCCAGATAGTTCTGCCGTGCTTTTGCTGCTGAGCGGCGTCATCAAATTCCGTATTGCCAAGGATTGTCGCCAGGGTATAGACGAAGGCCCATGAAACCAATACGATCATGAAGAATCTTTTATCCAGATCTTCCCAGAATATTCCGCTCAAACTCCTTCGGAAATCCTGCGAGTCTAAAGGCACCTGCCGCGCGGGCCTTTTTGCCACATCTGCCTTTGGCTGTTTTTTATTCTGACTCATTATTAACCTTTATCTATTATCAGTTAATTATTAATCAATCTATTTCGCGTTAGTATTCTGCACCGTAAGTAAACGCATTTTATAAAAATCCGATTTACTGCAGGTATACATGACTTTGAACAAAGTTTCAAATGGAATTCCTTTGTCCCCCTGAATGATGACTTCATGTGTAAACTCTTTACCAGCTTCAATTTCCAGTTGCCTTTCTCTGGGCATATTCCTGAAGTTTAGCCTGCAGAGGAGTGATCATAATTTCGTCTTTGGATATTTCATTTGTCCGCATAAGCGGTACTTCATTTACCAGAATAACGTCTGACGCTACCGAAACGTTTACTTCTTTTTTCGGTTTTTGCTGTTCGCTGCGATTCGGGCAGAGCCAGACTTTCGCTCTGTGAAGCCAATGCACCTTCAGTAGAATAAGATTTCAACAGAAAGAGAAGGATAATCGTCATCATGTCCATCATCGAGTTCATATTGAGTGTACCTTCTTGGGCAGTATCATGTTTTTTTGATGCTGATGGTTTAAATGCCATTTATTTCTACCTCTTTTTAGACAATGACCTGTCCGAAGTTTATTTGTGGAAACAATGGTTGTATATTTCCCTCTTCATCTTCATATTTAAGAATTGCATCCATAACAGTGATTATAACCTGATACTGGATATTGGCTCCGGCGGTAATAATTGCCGTATCCCTATCCTTATACCCCTTTTTAATGATCACTTTTTTCAGTTCGATCAGTTTTTCCTTGAGTAAATCATAATCATAACTCTGTCCGCAATTGCACCGGAATTGTTGGTCCTTCACCGCCTTCGCCACTCATTATGGCGCCGGCAGTCGCCAGACTGAATCCGTCATGGGTAATCGCAATTTTTAGTCCAAGTCGTTTTTCTTTTTCTTGCTCTGGATTTTCTTCACTCTGCCCTGCCACCCTCCAGCTTTTGACGGTGGCAGATCAATCTCAATGATGGATAATTTCACCATCTCAACGCCGGCAAGCAGCAAGAGGAATCAGCACAACCATCAGGTTCATAACGGGCTTAATATCGAGTTCCATGTCGAGACTCTGCCCGCTTCTTCTCATTGAAGGTTTAAAAGCCATAATGAATCCTCAGTTAGCGATTAACGGTTACCAGTAATTAAATTGATCAATTTTACCAGATGCTCATCCATTTCATCGATGATTTTCGTTGTCGCGTTTGTCAGATAAGTATAGACAATCAGACTTGGAATAGCAACCATCAGACCGAAAATCGTAGTATTCATAGCAGCGGAAATACCGGCTGCCAGGAATCGGGTTTTATCCGCTTCCGGGATACCTTCACCACCGACAGCATTAAACGCAAGAATCAGACCAAAAATCGTTCCCATTAGCCCGGTCAGTGTTGCAACATTTGCGAACATCGACAAATAATTTGTTCTTTCCTGAAATTTTGGAATAACTTCAAGTGTTCCTTCATCAACAGCATTCTGAATAGCGCGAAAATCAAGGGCATCACTTTCGATTGCTCTTTTTAAGCCTCTTAATACGACGAAAGGTAATGCTTTTTGTTTACCCTTATCACAAAGAGCTATAGCGCGGTCCATATTTCCACCGGCAACCAGTTTACGAATTTCAGCCATGAATTTGTCCGCATTGATATTAGAACGGATCATAATATAATAAAACCGCTCAATGCCAATGGCCAGAGCCAAGTGCAGCAAACAGTGCGATCGCGTACATAAAGAACCATGCATCTATCGCTGGTTGAAAATGACTTTCCAAATTCGCTTAAAAAGACATCCATACAAATATCCTCCTAAATGTATTGTTATCGAGCTTTGTTTAAAATCTTGTTTATTTCTATTGTTTCTGATTCTTCTTCCCGCTTTTGCCTAATTACGATGTCCCTCTCACCTATTAATTCCGGGATAAATGACTTTTCAAGATTAATATTGTCAAACTCCGGCTTGATCCGGTCAGAGATAATATTAACCCGTGGTCGGTCAGGTTCAGCTTTTATTACCACCGCATCCTGAAAGATCTACGACATCATCCTACTGGAGCTGAAGAAGGTGTCTCCGGTATCATCTGACGGAACATCAGCAAGATTGAACACAATCGGAATATTCATTTCCGCATTTACCGGGGAACCATTAACTTGTCCTGGTGAAAACACCTTTCTTCTTGCAGTTTGTAAAGCGGCATTATCAAGCCGTGGTATAGATCTGAAAATCTCAGCACTGGTTACATTACCATTTTTATCTACAACCACCTTTACAACAACAATACCATTAATCCCGGCATCGATTGCACTCTGCGGATAATCGGGTTGTGACGTCAGTAATAATAACCGGTTTTTCCTCCACCGTGAAAAAATTCTAAACCTGGTCATCCGTTTGCTGATGATTCTGCGCAAAAACCACCACAACTGGTAAAACCAGGAACAGATAATATATACTCCGAGTATCTGAATCATTACTTTCTTGCCTCAACCGGTATACGGTTTTTATTTAGTGCATATATTTTCCTTAATAATATCGGATCAACTTCCAATTTCTTTACCCTTGATTTCGCGTCTATTGATGCTGTTAAATCTGCAGGAATCAGATCAAAATAACCGTATAATTTTACCCCACCACCGGAATTATCCGTATCAATAGCATGAATAGTGCAAGATATTCTCACCCTTTTTTAAATAATACGAAAGGTAGGTGAAATCCAAAGTATCAATCAGAGCAAAATTATCGTCTACATCGTCAATGATATATTCCTGATTTGTAAAAAAGCTGTAATCATTATCTGCTGTTATATAAATATTAGCATCGACCGGTGTTCCATCCAGTTCAATTTTTTTTCTGAAATATACAGTTACTGTATCACCGATAGCAAGTGTCATATTTGAATCGATCTGGTGGGATCACCGGGGATATGTCCATAAAACCGCTATCGGCAACAGCAAGAGAATCTCCCAGACCAAATGAGCACAGTGTATCACCGGACTCGAAGGGTGCCAACGTACTTACGGTATCGAGCCGCGCCCAGAGAAGTCTACCCTTCCCGTATCAATCGGAGCCGCTAGTTCCGAACCACATGGCTTTAGGATCCACACCAAGATTGATAAACTGATTATAGGTGGACAGGACAATACGTGCCGGTAACCATCCGCTATCGTCGAAATCAAATTTATTATATCCCGGGTGTAACTGGTAGATGTCAACCCAGCTATTCGTCACTGAAAATTTCGATACGTTCGCGTTCAACACTTCCTGCATATCTGGCCGGATCACGCTTGATCAGTTTACCCAAAATAATGCTGGCCCAAAGATTCTTAATTTCGTATTGCTCTTTTACGCCGAAATGCATATTCCAATATTTCACGGGTATAGTCATCAAAACTAAACTTCAGATCCTGATAGAATAACGAAGCGTCATCATAATTATAATTTTCGCTGGCAAGAAATTTTGCGGCATATACACTGTCATAATGCAGAAACACTATCACGGTACATCTCATAAAGATCGGTCATTTCAACCGCTAAACGCAGCATTTTATTTTCTGTGGTACGAATAAGATCATTGACGATTCCCGATTCCTCAGCCAATGTCAGAGTCCGAATATAATTATCAATCGTTGCTTTAGTACAGATCTCTGTGAATAATCGATCATCTGCTTTATGTTATCCCCAATAAGTGGATAATCCAAACCTCTTATCATTTACCGTACCGTATTCCTGCTCGATCAGACGCTGATATTCAATATTCCTGGTTTGGATAATACCTGGCTGCCTGATAGACCAATTTTTCAATTTCCTAGCCGGTATATTGGATGTGAGCAGATACTTGTCTTTTGGATTCTTCGACATATTTATTCGTCAAACCGAATTCTTCCGCTTCCGCAATATTTCTCTGATGTGCCTCAATCGTCTGCTGTGCCGCCGGTGTAACCACGGTTCCGATCAATTGCACCTGATAAATCAGACCACGCAAAGGATCAGACTGGAACGGATTCTCTGTGCTGAGTGCATTCTCGATATTTGCCTTGGTCAAAGTGGCCTGTTCATAATGCAGCGGGAGATCTTGCCGGCACTGAGATTATACCACCTCAGCGCCATTTCATGGGTTGAATCTGTTTCTGCAGCCCTGCTTATGCCGCTCATACTTGTATCAGCTTCAGCAAGCATGGTTTGGGACGTATCCGGTTCGGCAAAAATATCAACACCAAATTTATCTGCGATAATCGGAATATTTTTTACGGCATCCTTATACTCTTCAACCGCCTTTTCAAAAAGGCTGCTGACTCTTCGTTGATGCGCTTGTTGGTTGCGAATTTGGTAGTGCGTCCAGATTTGATTCCGCTCCTGATTTGCATATCTGTCAGCAAACATTTCATAAATTTCGGCATTCCGGTAAACAGCCTCGAAACTGCGAATCGATCCGTTTGCGATAATTTTCCTGTTATTGTCGACAATCTGGGTCAACATATACGTAATTGTGCTTGCTGCGATGGCATATTGCTTTCCGGCTGGCGCAATTCCATCGCACGTAAATTCATCTTGAAGCATCGCCACCAGGCTGCTCAATGATTCACCAACATAATAGCGGTTGGGATCAAGACCACGATTACTCAATTCTTCACTTTTTTGGATCGCTTTATTGTACTCTGATTTAGCAAGTACTAGATTTTCCTGATCGTGGTAATATACACCGCGATGATAAAATGCCTCGACACCCGTGAATCATCAGGAAACTTGCTTGTAAACTCCTCGTAGATCCGGTTTGCTTCCGGCAGATTATCCAAGTTTCAGGTAATGACCGGCATTGTCAAAGAAAATCGGTCGCCAGATCATTTGCCGGAAATGTACTGATATACTGATTATTTACCCGGATCGCATTATTCCAATCCGCACCCTCTTTGTAATAATAACTGGCATTATACAGATCAAGTTCTGCCTGCTCCGGAGTTGCCGAATTTAATGACATATAATCTTTCGAATGTCTTACCGGCATTTGAAAATTGCTTTAATTCTTTATAGTCTTCGGCTGTATTTTTTATTGCAGATAATGCATACTTTGAATCGGGATAGGTATCAGCCAGCAATGTATAAGTCTCGAGAGCCTTCTCCCATTCCTTTACCCGGTCATAGTTACGACCGCCATTGAACAGTGCAGCCTCGACATAACTTGTGTCCTGAGGTATTTCCTCATAAACCCGGTGGTATTCCATCGCCGCTTCGAGATATTGTCCCTGATCTTCATATAATTTGGCGTTATTAAATATGGCAGAAGCGAGACGTTTTTCAGCAAATACACGCTGCTCTGTGGGAATACCCTCGGTATTCAGGATCCGTTTGGCGATAAATTCACTGTCACGAAACTGTCCTAGAGCAAAATATGATTCCATAATCGAACTCATAGCAATATTGCGCTCTTTGGAACCCGGGAAGCGGGTAACAAGAGTTTTGAAATATACTTTTGCTTCTGAAAATTGTTTATGATTAAAATAAAGTCTGACCGGCAGCGGCCAGGTAATTCGGCGTATTTTCACCATCCGGAAACAACCGGATATAATTATCATAGGCTTCGATCAGTCTCTTTTCCTCGACAGTCAGAATTTCAGGCCGTAAATTTTCACGATCGGTCAGATCAATAAGTGTTGAGGAATCTGAAAGCACACCGAGCGCTATTTTTCGTAATGTGTCAGCGACAAAAATAGCATTGTTTGCTGCCTCTTCCTGATGCGCTGTTTCCAGATAATCATTACTCACGTGTATATATTGCTCATATGCTTCACTAAACTGAGTCAAATGCTCGTCAAGTATCAGGGCATAATACCAGTTAATTTCATACGCATTGCTGTCGGTTGAGAATACATTCAGATATTCCTGACAACCGCTGCCAATAATTGTATATAGTTCAGTACTATTCGCTGAACGGGCATCCATTTCCTGTGCTTTTTGCAGGTCGATGGCAAGATTGGTTCTCAGGGCTGCCTCAGAAAGCCTGTATCCTTCTTTTAAATATTTCAATTTATCCGGCAAGTCAGAACTGTCTATAGCGGCATACCAGACTGAATTGGGATTATAATCGCGAAACAGTTCTAATCTGGTCTGATATTCCAGATCGTCTTTACCAAAATTGATAATAGGTAGTGGCAATGTATTGCTTGATTTGCGGCGCTTCCTCATATAATGGATACATATCTAGCAGATTCGTAAAAGCATCAATTGCACGATCGTTCCTTTCAATTGTCTGGTATGTTTCACCCAGAGCACGCATAATTGCCACACCAAATTTCTTTTGCCGCCTTCTTTCAATAAATGAACGCGCATTTTGCACACCGGCATGGGCATAAGATTCTTCATCCGCAAAACTGATACCGATATACTGAATTGCTTCCTGCTTCACATTTGGATTTGATATCTTTTGTTTTGGATCCAGTTCTTCTCGCGCTGGAAATATCTTCCACGACGGCCAAAAAATAGATTATGGCATCAGAATAATAATTTGGCATCGGTTGCAGAAAGACGGTAATAACTCCAGCCCAGTTTATACAACGCTTCATCGTATCTTTTCGAATCCCTGTACTGTAAAACTTTTTGATAAAGTTTTATCGCCTTTTGTAACTCCACTACTGATTGTTCAGTATCCTTTTCCACACGAGGATCAAAATAATATTCTGCCATGCGCATATAGGATTCAGCAGCCAGATGACTGTCAGGGTAACGGTCAATTACTTCCTGATAAGATCTGACGTGCCATAACACCCTCGCCCATTTGCTGCAGAAGATATGCTCTGGTATAAAGCGCATCGTCAGCAAATTCACTTGAGGGATAATCCTGCAAAATTTTATCATAAATTTTAATCGCAGCGCTAATCATATTTAACACTGAACGGGCTACTCTTCTTCAATCCGGCCGGCATCAAACGCATCCAGTTTTTCAAGATAGGACTCATATTTGACCTGATATGCATCCTGTGCTGCAAAATACTCTTTATCCGCTTCTTCAATATAATATTCTGCCATACGGATCAGTATTCGGTCCTGATCTTTTATCCGCGACTCTTCACGATCAAGAAGCGATTGCGTAACTTCAAGGCCTGAACTTCGCATTTGTTGTTCTTCACGTGAGATCCTGTCTGCACGCTCGCCATATTCCTGCTGAATCAATTTCAACTCATCAATCGACATTGATTGAAACAGCGTATCGCTGAGGACCTGCATTTTTCGCAACTCTTCATTCTGCGCAGAAGAGCATCAGGATTGCAGACATACAATACTGAAATAATCAGAACAACTGATGATTCTTGACAAAATATTTTTTGACATATCCTCTACCAAATATATTTGATCAGGGATTTTAATTTTCTTGATCATCTATTATCTGCGGTGCTTCTTCTGACTCTGGCACCTCACTTGTATGCGTATCGAAATAAGATTCTTCAAATTTGCGATCGAGTTCGGCCCTTTCGCGCATACGTTCCTGCTGCCTGACTTTTCGTGTCATATAACCGATCTCACCGTCGACCAGGCCAATCTTGTACTCAAGTAATTCTTTCCGGCCGTTCAGGATCTGATTTATTTTATTTATCTGATCTATGTAATATGCCCTTTTCTGTAATTTACTCTGCTTGACTGAATAATTTACATCCGCCATACCAAAGGCACCATAATCTGTCCATTTCTGAAGATTAACCTGTGAATTCTGCACATCCATATCATAGGCGACAGTCGCCAGCTGATCAAATTTCTTTTGTAGTCTATCCACTTTTCCTTTTGTATTTCCAGAGCCACCAGTTTCTTATAATCTTTACGGGAACGTGCCCGGTCGATCTCAGCCGCTACCCTGGTCAGATTCTGCGAGAGCGAGACTTGTTCAGCCATAATTTCATCACGCGTTTGTCTGATCGTATTATTCTGATTCTCGACCACACTCTCTTTTCGCGCCATAGGATATTCATCATAATAATTGATTCCGATTCTCGGATCGGTATCAGCAAAAAAGTAACTTGTAATAGTGTTCCGCAACTCCTCCTGAATACTCTCAATCCGTTCGACCATGCTCGTACTGTTGCGCGCCCGTGCAGTTTCTTTTTAACCGCTCGAGTTCCGCAATTTGATCTTGCATCCGCTTAATTTCACTTCGCGCTGCATAACTGTTCGCGCTCAGATCGGAATATGTCAGGAAGAGAAGAGAATCCTCCAGAGTGGAGTATCTTGACTGGGAATTGGCAAATGCCATTCGGTCGTTTGCTGAGAGAGCGCCCTTCTTTTTCGGCTTCTGTAGTCGTCATTTTCTGTTTCAAGGCTTCTCTTTGCTCGATATTTTGTTGTGAAAGATCCTTGGTATAACGCGCCTGAAATACATACTCAAAATTTGCGATTGCAGCATCTGTTTGCTGCTCAACCTGATTGATATAGCCGATAAGACTTCTGGCCTCAAGTACATAATCAGAAGCATAAAATTCGTCTATCAAAACCTGGAGATAATTTTTCGCAAAACTGAAGTTTCGGGTTTCTTCGTCCGGCTTGGCAAGCTCACGTTTATAATAGGTCCAGCCATAACCGATCAGAACACGATCATAAAGGAAGAAACTGCCATCAATTTCATTAAAATATTTTATGGCCTGATCAAACATACCTTTTTCATACATAAGATATCCCAGTTTCATCTTGACGAGAAAATGATAACTGGGTTCAAGATTTGTGGTGTTCACCAGTAAATCCAGAACACGAATGGCTTCATCCAGATTTTCTGCGCCTGCATAAGCCTGGGCCATAAGATATCGGCTATCAGCGTAAAACGGCGATGGGGAGGTGATTCCGTTTAAAATTTGGATCGCATTTTCGTAGTCTTCTGTAGCCGTGAGCTGCCTGAGCTGCCCTGAAGCGGTTTTCATCATATCCGGGATCTGAAGAGACGGCAACCCTTTCGAATCTATTATAATATTCCAGGACTTTCGACCAATTTTGGTAATGATATTCGATTGCAATCAGACGCCCAAATGATGGCCCTGCGTAAGAAGAAGTGGGATATTTTTCGACAAGATCCAAAAAATCCTTGCGCGCCAGATTATACCGGTTCAACTGGAAATTCGACTCTCCTTTATAGTAATAAACATCATCGAGCGTCGAAATAAACGGGTATCGGTTAATAATCTCACTAAACATGCGTTCGGACAGATCGAATATCTGAAAATTATACGAGAGAATGGCAGATCTCAATTCGCTTTTAAACATCCGTTCTTTTTCAAGCGTGGTACCTTCCCGCAATAATTTATTTTTTACAATCTGTAAATCTGTCCAACGTAACTCATACTGAACGGTATTGGTCAGTTTCCATTCCCGAAACAGATTAAAAATATTCGCCTCAGCCGATGCGGTACGGCTGTATCCCGTACTCCTTTGATCTCCGAAACTTGTGATCAATTGCTCCTGGGTAGACTGCATTTTTTGACTGATTCTGGGATCACCTTCCAGCCGTGAACCCGGATCGAGGTTTTGCATTTCTTCAGCGATATACAAAACCTGAAGCCCATCTTCCAACGCTTTTTGTCTGCGGTAATTAATTCTGCCTTCGGCGATCGTCTGTTCGATTCCACTTTCAAGGCGTTCAATAAATAGATTCAGCGAAGAGGTACCGCTGGTATTCAGGCGTGATTTTAGCGCCCTTAGCTCCTGTAAACGGCTTTCAAGACTGGTGAAATATTCGGCGCGCACTTCGGTAATATTATCAACCCGGGAATTGATTTCCGTGTTAATCAACCGCATCTGCTCGACAATGAAGCGCTCCTGAGAAATAATATCCACACCATATGTCAGCAGATTTTCATTGATAAAGGTCTGCAGTGCCTGCTCGAATGCTTTCTCATCAAAACTGGAATTCTGGGCTCGCAAATCGGACACCGACAGAAGACATGCGGAACAGAACAAAAATATAAAAAGGGTTTTTATCTTCATAATCAGTCCTAATTCTTGAGTTAACCCTTTTATTAAATTAATAGTTAGTAATTTAATCTTTTCAGGTTATTAGTCAAGAGAAAACAATTATTTTTACTTTAGTATGTATCTAATTTTTAATTTGTTAGATCACTAAATATACTTTAAAATTTTAAATTTGAGAAGCTACTTTTAACCGATTCATGGCTCTTGCCAGAGCAAGTTTAGCCCGCTCAATATCAATGTCTCCGGCTTCATGCAATCTTTGCCGTGCTCGTTCTTCAGCTTTTTTTGCACGTTCAATTTCGATATTTTCGGCCAATTCTGCCGCTTCAACAATAATATTTACATTATTTTTATCGATTTCAATAAAACCACCACAGGTTGAAAACAGATGTTTTTTTCCGTCAGCCTCAATCCGGATTTCACCAATGACCAGCTGTCCGATCAAACCGGCATGGTCTTTAAGCACCTGAAATTCTCCCTCATAGCCGGGTACAGTACATGAATCTGCCATCCCTTCGAATCGCATGCCATCGGGTGTCACAACTTCGATATGTATATCAGACATATATCTCCCGATCTATGATTCCGAGATTTCAAGGCTTTTTGCCGTTTCAACGACTTCGTCGATCGTACCCTGCATATAAAAAGCCTGCTCGGGAATATGATCATATTCACCATTGACCAGACCTTTAAAACCCCTTATTGTCTCTTCAAGTGATACATAACGCCCTGATCTGCCGGTGAATTCCTCCGCAACAAAAAATGGTTGCGATAAAAAGCGTTGAATTTTGCGTGCCCTGGCTACAACAACCTTATCCTCATCGGACAACTCGTCCATACCAAGAATCGCAATGATATCCTGCAGATCTTTGTATTTTTGCAAGTATTTCCTGTACCGCTTTTGCGGTAGAATAATGTTCCTCGTCCGACGATATGCGGATCGAGAATCCGTGATGTTGAATCCAGAGGATCAACGGCAGGATAAATACCTAGTTCCGAAATTTGACGCGAAAGCACCGTAGTCGCATCGAGATGGGCAAATGTTGTTGCCGGTGCCGGATCGGTAAGGTCATCGGCCGGTACATAAATTGCCTGCACCGAAGTAATCGAGCCTTTTTTTGTCGATGTAATACGCTCCTGAAGCGCGCCCATCTCAGTCGCCAGCGTCGGCTGGTATCCTACGGCTGAAGGCATACGTCCGAGCAATGCAGATACTTCAGAACCGGCCTGGGTAAACCGGAAAATATTATCAATAAATAACAAGAACATCTTTCCCTTCCTCGTCGCGGAAATATTCAGCCACGGTCAAACCGCTCAGGCCAACCCGCAGCCTTGCACCCGGTGGTTCATTCATCTGGCCGAATACCAGAGCTGTTTTGTCAATAACACCCGATCCCTGCATTTCCAGCTATAGGTCATTTCCTTCGCGTGTCCGTTCACCAACCCCGGCAAATACTGAATATCCACCGTGCTCCGTGGCAATATTCCGGATAAGTTCCATGATAATAACCGTCTTACCGACTCCCGCACCACCGAACAAGCCTGTCTTACCACCCTTTGCATAGGGCTCCAGAAGATCAATCACTTTGATTCCCGTTTCAAGGATCTCAGAGGTCGTGCTGAGATCCTGATAGGTGGGAACCGGACGATGAATGGGATATCGCTTGGTTGTATTGACCGATCCCTTTTCATCTATGGGTTCACCGATTACATTGATCAGACGACCAAGCACCTCCGGTCCGACCGGAACCGAAATGAATTCACCCGTATCAATTGCTTCCATCCCACGCACCAGACCATCAGTAGAATCCATTGCTACACAACGTACAATATTTTCGCCGAGGTGCTGTTGTGCTTCTACAACCAATTCACCGCCATCATTCCGTTTAATTTTTATCGCATTGTAAATAGCCGGAAGGTGCCCTTCCTTAAATTCCAAATCAATAACCGGTCCGATTATCTGATTGATTTTTCCTATATTCATTTAGTTACCTATTTTTTATTTTTCTTTTAAAGCTTCTGCGCCACCGACAATTTCTGATATTTCTTTGGTAATCGCCGCCTGCCGAACACGATTATATGTCAGAGACAGGCTTCCAATTAATTCTTCAGCATTTTCCGTTGCATTTTCCATAGCGGTCATGCGAGCACCTTGCTCCGCTGCGTTACTCTCGAGCAGCACTTTCCACATCTGAATGTTTAAATATTTGGGGATCAGGGCTGTCAGAATTTCTTCACGGGATGGCTCGTACAGGTAATCCATCTGGGACGTTTCCTCGGTTGTTGGCTCATCCGGCGCAAAGGGTAAGATACGTTCACGGACAATATTCTGATGCAAGGCGGATTTAAATTCATTATATATTACTTCGATCCGGTCAAATTCACCTGAGAGAAATACATCCACCACCTGATCCACAATTTCCCTGGCATCCGAAAAATTCAGTTGATTAAAAAAATTGATCTTCTTACTAAAAATTGCGTAATTGCGGCGCGAAAAATATTCAGCCCCTTTGCGACCAACCGTCATTAACCTTACCGCTTCATCCTGCCGGGAGTTGATTTCATTTTCAGTATATCTGATGAGGTTGCTGTTAAAGGCACCGCAGAGTCCCCGATCAGCAGTAACCATGATGATCAGTGCACTATCACCGTCACGCTTTAAGAGCAGAGGATGCTGTGACATTTCTGCTCTGGCCACCAGTTTTTGCAATACCCCCTGCATTTTCCGGGCATACGGCCGTGTGGCGAGAATATTTTCCTGGGCACGACGTAATTTGGCTGCTGAAACCATTTTCATGGCCTTAGTAATCTGCTGTGTACTGCGCACACTTGAAATGCGCCGCCTGATTTCTTGTAAGGTGGCCATTCCTATTCCTTAGGTTTGAATACTTTTAAAAATTCCCCGATGACCGACTTCAACTGTTCGCTGGTTTCATCACTGATCTCTTTTTCCTTGCCGATCCTGGGAAGCAAATCCGGCTTTTTAACTTTCACGTATTCCAGAAAATCGACCTCGAACTGATGGACATGTTCCACCGCCACCGAATCCACAAACCCATTGGTTGCCGCAAAGATAACCGCGATCTGTTCTTCAAACTGCATGGGTGAATACTGATTTTGCTTGAGAATCTCCATCAATCTCCGGCCTCGATGCAATTGTTGCTGGGTTGTTTTGTCTAAATCCGATCCAAATTTTGCAAAAGCCTCCAATTCCCGGTATTGGGCCAATTCGAGACGCAACCTTCCGGCCACCTGCTTCATGGCTTTGATCTGGGCATTTCCACCTACACGTGAAACCGATAAACCGGTGTTTACTGCAGGCCGGAAGCCCGAATAGAACAGATCGGATTCGAGAAAGATCTGGCCATCGGTAATTGAAATTACATTTGTCGGAATATATGCCGACAAATCTCCGGCCTGGGTCTCAATGATCGGTAGTGCGGTCAGTGAACCACCTCCCAGCTTATCATTCAGTTTCGCAGCCCGTTCAAGCAACCGCGAATGCAGATAGAAAACATCACCGGGATAGGCCTCCCGACCCGGTGGCCTCCTCAATAATAAGGAAACTTGCCGATATGCCCAGGCATGTTTGGAAAGATCGTCATAAACCACCAGCGCATGTCGGCCATTATCACGAAAATATTCGCCGATAGCTGCACCGGAATAGGGTGCCAGGTACTGCAACGGGGCCGGTTCGCTGGCGTTGGCTGAGACGACAATCGAATATTCCATCGCCCCATGATCTTCTAAGGTTTGGATCACTCTCGCAACCGTTGAGGCTTTTTGACCGATTGCCACGTAAATACAAACGACATCTTTTCCTTTCTGATTGATGATCGTATCTATTGCCACCGCCGTTTTTCCCGTTTGGCGGTCGCCAATGATCAACTCACGCTGTCCACGGCCGATCGGTATCATGGAATCGATCGCTTTGATGCCCGTTGCAAGCGGCTCCTTAACCGGTTGCCGCTGAATTACGCCTAGCGCTTTGCGCTCAACCGGCACGGTAATTTCTTCAGCAATTTTTCCTTTACCATCAAGCGGTTGTCCGAGAGGGCTCACCACACGCCCCAGCATTGCATTTCCCGTCGGAATTTCGACAATCCGGTAGGTCCTTTTTACCTGGTCCCCTTCCTTAATCAGGGTATCTTCACCAAATAGAATAAGACCAACATTGTCTTCTTCCAGATTGAATACCATTCCCATTACCTCATTGGGAAATTCAACCAGTTCACCAGCCATTATTTTCTCAAGGCCGTAGACTCGTGCGATTCCGTCACCTACCTGCAGAACCGTACCCACGTCGTACACTTCCGCTTCCTTTTCAAAGCCCTCTAATTCTCTTTTAAGAATTGCAGATACTTCATCGGGTCTTACTGCATTGCCCATCAATTTTATTCCTCGTTAGTTGGTTATCCAAAAACCAGTTTGTTACGTAATTTTTCCAGTTGTCCATTTACCGAAAGATCAATCACCGTATCACGGATTTTAACTACAAATCCTCCGATTAGTCTTTGCATCAATTTTAAATTCCAATCGAATTTTCTTTTCGGTAAGCGCCTCAATTTTTGATATAATCCCTTTGATCTGTTCGGGGTCAATTTTCGTCGCGCTGATCAGTTCACCCTTGATAATACCATTATGCTCATCGATACGTGCGGCGAAACGTTTGATGATTTCAACTAAAAAATCGCTGCGTTTCTTTTGTGTTACCAGGCTTAAAAAATTAAAAGTCAAGTCATCCACCTTACCCTTAAAGAGATCGGTAATGATTTGTAATTTTCGGTTGGCCTGGATCAGTGGATTTTGCAATAATTGCGCAAACAGGTTATCCTGCCCTGCCAGCGATTCAACCTCCCGCAAATCATTAAGTACGATATCCAATTTGTCTTTTTGATAGGCTGAATCAAAAAGTGCTTTACTGTATCGTATGGCTACTCGGCTCACGTCTTCATCCTTAATAACAGTCTAATTCGTGGTTGATTTAGGGATTTTTCCCACATACTCAGCGATCAGCGCCCTCTGCTTGGCTTCATCCAGAGATTCCCCGATAATTTTTCTTGTAGCCGAAATAGCGAGATCCGCCACCTCACTTCTGAGGGTCAACAGGGCGTTCTCTTTTTCCTTTTCAATCTCCTGCTTGGCCTTCTCAATTAATTTCTGAGCAGACAAACGCGCCTGTTCAAGAATTTCCTGTTTTGACTTTTCAGCCAGATCACGGTTTTCGCGCAAAAATTTCTGGGCTTCCTCCTCAGCTGTCCGCATCATTTCCTCATGCTGGCTCAGCAATTTTTCCGCATTTTCCTGTGCGTGCTTAGCCTTATCCAGTGCATCCTGAATTGTTTTTTCACGTTTATCGACTGTGGATAAAATGGGTTTCCACGCGACTTTATACATCAGCAGAAGCAGGACCACAAACGTGATCCATGCCCAAATCATCATACCAGGATCAAGATCAAGCATATTCAAATTCCTGAGTTTTTACGGTGATTATTTAAAAGCGAGTAATATACAGGTAACGATGCCAAAAAGTGCCACACCTTCGATCATTGCCGCAGCGATAATCATCGTTGTACGTATTGCATTTGTGGCCTCCGGTTGCCTTGCAGTGCCATCCATCGCCGACGATGCGATTTTGCCGATTCCGATACCGGTACCAATGGTAACAATTCCTGCACCCAGACCTGCTGCCAGATAAGCAAAAGCCATTGCTAATTCGTTCATTTAAGCGTTCCTCCTGTTGTTTCCAAATTTAGCTGAATAGTTTATTATTTTTCTTCATAAGATTTATTAATGATCGGGGTGTACCGCCATTCCGATAAACAATGCCGATAATATGGTAAAGACATAAGCCTGTATAAATGAGACCAGTATTTCGAGAAGGTCCACAAAAACCGCAAAGCCAACCGAGAGTGGTGAAATCCAAAACGACTTGAATATCATTATCAGGCCCAGGAAAGCAAAGAACACAATATGTCCTGCGATCATATTGGCAAATAGACGAACAATCAGCGCAAAATGCTTTGCCAGTAATCCCATAAGTTCAATGACAAACATCAACGGTAATAATGCCACCGGAACACCTGAAGGCACAAGGGCCTTAATATGTTTTATAAGACCATTATTTCGCACCCCTACAACCTGTCCGGTCAAAAATGTAATGGTAGCCAGCGAGGCGGTAACATTTATATTCCCGGTCGGGGTTGTAAACAGAGGGATAAGACCCATCAGATTGCACGTAAGAATAAAAAAGAAGAAGGTGGCCAGAAGTGGCGTGAATTTGCGCCCGTCCTTTTCTCCCAAACTGGCAACGGCAACCTCATCTCTGATGAACAGCACAAGCATTTCAAGGAGTGCTGAAAATCCCCTGGGCACCAAACGACGTTTGGAAAAGGATAATCCAAACAAGAGGACCAGAAAAATAGCAGCTGTCCAGATCATTACAACATGATTTGTGATTGACATGTCGATGTTCAAACCAAACATTTGAATGGGTTCAAATTGAGGCAAATCAATTTTAAATCCGAATACATTCCATTCACCGCTGTTCTGAACATGATGAATTATATAGGTTCCGATGTTCTCATTCTGGCCGTGCGTTGCGGCTTCACCTGTTTCAGCTAACGCCATAATGTCTAAGCTTTCCTTGCTGTTAGTTTATGAAAACTGATTATTTCTCCGATCTGCAACACCATATACCATACCAACATCGAAATCAAGAATGCCTGTTTATCGATTTCCGTAAACATGAATAATACAATCAGGGTAGAAGCAGCAAGTACAAGACGTACAAAGATGCTTCCAAAAAGAATCAGGTTAAACGTTTTTTGTCCTGATGTAATCCCCCGGTAAAATGATAAAAATCCCGCGATTACATAAATTGCAGCCAGGCTGAATCCAATTAAAACTGCCTGCCACGCATGGGCGGACAAAGGCCACCATAACGTGGCGAATAGCAATATACCCATTCCAATAAAAATGGACAGAATGGTATAGATAAAAAAATATTTCAAGGCTGCTTATTCAGATTTTGAATCACCTTATAAAAATTGTAAAAACCGGTAATCAGCCCGGCGAAAAGGCCGAGAATAAAAAACAGCGGCTCGGTTTCCGTATAAGAATCAAGCCACCATCCAAGCAGACCAAATAGCCCGACCGATGCCATAAGAACATAGGTGCTGTTGATATACGGCGCCGCTTTCCGATAGGCATCCGTTAAATTACCAAGGTCCTGCAAAGCGCCTTCTCCAGCAATTATTATTTTATTGAATCTTTTACCTGATTATCCAGTTTGACCGGCGGCTGTACATTTTCAGTTTTCCTCATCAAGGACGTACCATCAAAAATAGCCCCTTCATCGATGATGAGTTTGTTCGCTTTGAGATCACCGATCAGGACAGCCTTGGATTCGAGCACCAGTTTTTCAGCAACCAGGATTTTTCCCTTTATCTTGCCTCCGATAATCGCATTTTTTGCTTCAACTTCACCTTCGATCTCACCGTTGATACCAACGGTCAGTGTATTTTTACAAATAAGTTTACCTTTAATCCTTCCATCGATGCGAACACTGCTTTCGGTATGGACAGTGCCTTCAAGGCGTGTACCGCTGCCGAAAAAATTAAGTTCAGTGCTTGTTGTATCGGCAAGATTATTTTTTAGTGCCAAGATTTGGCTCCTTTCAGCTTCAATTTGATCTTAAAAATTTAACCGGGTCAATCGGCTCCGTTCCCTGCCAGAGCTCGAAGTGAAGGTGTGGCCCCGAGCTAATCCGGCCTGTGTCTCCAAGCAGGGCGATAACCTGACCTTTTTTAACCGATTCCCACTCCTCGCATAAATTACGCAGATTGTGTTTATAATACGAAAAATAATCCAAAGCATGTTTGATTATGATCACATTACCTTCTTCGTAAGTCCAGCCACTAAATAATACCACTCCGCTGGCAGTGGCTTTAACCGGCGATCCCTTTGCCCCGGCGATATCGATACCGACATGCGTATCACTAATAAGCGAACCCGATTCGTAGCCACGCGTAATGAATCCATCAACGGGATAGATTTCGGGAATAAAATTGAAAATAGAACGATCAAAATCATCAACAAAATATCGATCAAGTCCATCCAGCAATCTTCCTTCATCCACATCGGTATTTTTTTGTTCGAACATGACATAACCCGACAAAGAGCTGCGCAATTTCTGATCGATCTTTTTCAGTTTATCGATCTCTGTCTGGAGCTCCTCAAGTTTGGCCAGCCCCGACTTAAGTTTTGTATTTTCTTCCTGAAGATCGACATAATCGATTGCAAGTGAGGCAACTTTCCAGTAGGTACCTGCTCCGATCCCGATTACGATAAAAACAACAATGATTAAAATAAATAAAGCGCGTAAAATCCACGCTCTGATTTTTACCGAACGGGTTCTCTCTTCATTATCAGGTATCAGTAAGAAATTATAATACCTGATTTTTCTTTTACGATGCCCCAAATGCCCATTACTCTTTATTTAAATAAACATTTAATTTATGATCATAACCCAATTAATGCAATTTGATCACTTCAGTTTATCAAAGATTTCAACCAAGCGATTCAGATCCTCAGGCGAATAAAATTCAATATCAACGGATCCCCCCTCACGTCTGGAACGGATGGATACTTTCGTGCCAAAAATATCGCGCAAATTTTCTTCAATTTTGAGCAGAGAGACGGATTTCCGGGTCGGCTTGACCGATTTCTTCGGCTTGATCTCATCCAGTTCACGCACAAGTTTTTCAAGATTACGCACCGATAGACCGTCTTTGATCACACGTTTCCAGAGATGATGCTGCTGATCCCGGTTTTCTACCGAGACCAGCGTACGTGCATGCCCGACGCTTATTTCATTCTGCTCAAGGCTCTGCTGGAGTGATTTCGGTAAACGTAACAGGCGCAACGTATTGGTAATCGTTGTGCGATCCTTGCCGATTTTTTGGGCGACCTCATCCTGTGTCAAGTTACATTCGACAATTAATCGTTGAAACGCATTCGCCTGTTCGATCGGATTCAGATGTTCCCGCTGAACATTTTCCACCAGGGCCAGTTCGAGCATTTCTTCTTTCGTATCGACCTGGACGATATAGGCAGGTATTTTTTTCAAGCCAATTTCTACCGCGGCCCGCATTCTTCGTTCGCCGGCGATCAGTTCAAATTTACCATTTATTCGGCGCACGGTGATCGGCTGGATTAACCCCTTTTCCCGTATTGATTTCTTAAGGTCTTCCAGTCGTAAAGGATCAAAATTTAATCTCGGCTGATATGGATTTGGCTTCACCATGGCAAGATCGATTTCAATCAATCGACTATCCTGCTGCTCGGGTGTGTCCTCCGTCCGGTCAGGGATCAGAGCATTCAGGCCTTTACCCAGTCTTTTTGTTTTCATCTTTCAGTATTTCCTCGGCAAGACTGATGTAATTTTGACTGCCGACACAGACGGCATCATACATGATGATCGGTTTCCCAAAACTGGGCGCCTCCCCAAGTCTTACATTACGGTTAATTACGGTCTCGTATACTTTTTCCTTGAAATATTCACGAACCTCATCAGCCACCTGATTTGAGAGATTCAGACGGTTGTCATACATGGTTAGCAGCACACCCTCGATGGCCAGAGACTTGTTCAGGTTCTTTTGGACCAGATGTATGGTATTTAACAGCTGACTCAGCCCCTCAAGCGCATAATATTCGCACTGGATTGGAATCAACACCGTATCGGATGCGGCCAACGCATTGATGGTTAACAAACCCAATGAAGGGGGACAATCAACGAATATATACTCATACTGATTTTTTAAACTGTCGAGTTGGTTTTTCAGCAGCATCTCACGATTGGCCGCATTGATCAGTTCGACCTCAGCACCCACCAAACGAATATGTGAGGGCAATATATCCAGATAAGGAACATTTGTACGGCGTATGACCTCAGCCAAACCGATCTCTCCGAGTAAGACTTCATAAACACTTGACTCCTTATCTGCGAGAGATATTCCCAGCCCGCTGCTGGCATTTGCCTGGGGATCGATATCAATCAGCAGGACTTTCTTCTCGGCAACCGCAAGACAACTACTCAAATTTATGGCGGTCGTCGTTTTGCCTACCCCACCCTTTTGATTTGCTATCGTAATCACACGTCCCATTTGTATCCTTGAATTAATAAATATTATGTTTTTATAAAGACTTGAAATTTAAAATTTACAAAAATTTAAATCAAGCGAATTGTTCTTTCGATATTTGCGTATGTTTTTATCAGGTGATTCGCTTATGAATAATTTTGCCCGCTGCACCGTTATAAATTATATTTTGGTAAATTGAGCTCCATGAATTTTATATTTTGGGGGATCCGCTGAATTACGATTTTGATTACATCGTTATCGGTTCCGGCTTCGGTGGCTCGGTAGCGGCGTTACGTTTACGGGAAAAGGGCTATTCCGTGCTCGTGCTGGAGAAAGGTAAATGGTACAAACCATCCGATTTTCCGAAATCCAACTGGATCGTGCGTCGATGGTTCTGGCTCCCGGTTCTGCGCTTCTTCGGCTTTTTTAAACTGACTTTCTTCAGACATATAACCGTTCTTTCAGGCGTTGGGGTCGGTGGCGGCTCTCTGGTATACGCCAATACACTTCCGATACCTGAAAAAGAGTACTTTACTGCGGATTCCTGGGGCCACCTGGCTGACTGGGAATCAGAACTTAAATCCTACTATCAGACCGCGCGACAGATGCTTGGCACAGCGTTGACCCCTCGCCTGGAAACCGGTGACCTGGCACTTCAGCAACTTGCGAGAAGGCTCGGTAAATCCGATCAGTTTGAACCGACAAACGTCGCCGTTTTTTTTGGTGAACCGGACAAAACAACACCTGATCCGTATTTTAACGGCAGAGGTCCCGAACGCACCGGATGCAATTTTTGTGGCGGTTGTATGGTCGGATGCCGTTTTGACGCAAAGAACACCCTTGATAAAAACTATCTCTTCCTGGCCGATAAACTTGGCACAAAAATCCAGGCCGAATCGATGGTAAAAGGCATCGTACCGTTAAATGGAACAAACGGGGCAGATGGATACCGTGTAACCTGGACTCCATCAACCCGTATTTTTAAACCAAAAAAAAGTTACACATGTCATGGTATCATCTTGGCCGGAGGTGTGCTCGGCACCGTGCCGCTTTTGTTAAAACTAAAACGCTACAGCTTACCCCTATTATCAGACCGTATTGGCCATCGCATCAGAACAAATTCTGAAAGTTTGCTCTGTATCACTTCCTATGATAAAACGAAGGTGTTTTCTGACGGGGTGGCCATCGGTTCGATTTTGCATACCGATCCGTATACACATATCGAACCGGTCCGATATCCTTCAGGCTCGGGTTTCTGGCGCCTCTTGATGTCGCCCCTGGTAGCCGGAAAAAATTTTCGGGTGCGGATTGGTAAAATTTTGAGAGATCTCATCAGTCATCCATTACCAAACCTGCGAACCTATTTTGTCTCGAACTGGGCCGAACGTACCCAAATCCTGCTCTCCATGCAAACTATTAACAGTACCCTGCGTTTTAAGCGCCACTTATTTGGCATGGGATCTTCTATGGAAGAAGGAAAACCGCCAACTGCTTTTATTCCCGAAGCAATGAACCTAGCGGAACAATTTGCTCAAATAGTGAACGGCAGAACGCGCGCTTTCCTTACCGAATCCGTTTTTGGTATTCCGACTACCGCACATATTCTGGGTGGGGCTGTAATGGGGAAAGACGCTTCCGAGGGTGTTATCGACCTTAATCACCGTGTATTTGGATATAAAAATTTCTATATATGCGACGGTTCATCAATCTCAGCCAATCCAGGCGTCAATCCATCACTGAGCATTACCGCGCTTGCTGAGCGAGCGATGCATAAAATCCCGCAAAAATCTTAGTCGTCTATTTGCTTGGCTTCCAGATATACTTACCTTCCCGGTTGATATAACCGCTGAATTGATCGAATATGACACGAGCCAGACCAGACTTAAAATCAAAAGCGGCATTGAAATTAAAATCTATTGCGATTGATCCCTGATGATTAATATACCCGCATCTGCCCGAGAGTGAAGCAACCGCCAGGCCTTCGGAAAATCTCCAGGTATACTCGTAACCCGGACCAATAATAAACGCACCTTTATTATCGATATAACCGTATCGGTCTCCAATTGCGATACTGGCCACATTTTCATAAAAGTCATTTGCTCTTGTATATTTTGTGGGTATAACCGTTTCACCATCCCGGTTGATGTAACCCCAGCGGTTGTTTTTGCACACCGCCGCGAGATTCTCTGAAAAATCACGGACATCGTCATATTCCGGATCGACAACAAATTCGCCAGACTGGTCAATAAAACCGTACAATCCCTTCCACTCTGCCGCTGCCAACCCCTGCTTAAAATCACCAACATCGTTAAAGTGCAGCCCGATAACCTGACGGCCTTTACGATTAATAAATCCATAATTTCCGGCACGCTTAACGGCAATCAAACCTTCTGATAAAGCGCCAATTCGATCAAATTCCGGGTTTATTATAAAATCATTAAATTTATTGATCAATCCCCATCTGTCCAGAAATCGCACCGGCGTGAGGCCCTGCATAAACAATCCGGCAGAAGCGTACTGCGGGTCGATTGCGACATTGCCAACATCATTTATATACCCCCAACGTCCATTGGCTTCAAACGCAGCCAGACCCTCAGAAAAGTCACGCACATCTTCGAATCTGGGCGGAATAACCATTTCTCCCTGTCCATCGATATATCCCATAAATCCGTTTAGTTTAACCGGAAATAAATTTACATCATACATCTAGCCTACTACCTTGTATTTATTTGATATGTAACACTATTATCCGGAATTTCATTCATATTTTTTTACTTATTCACACCGTCCTGATATAAATCGACAATAGCATTACGCTTAGGGCAAGATCCTATCCATTGAACGGCGCATCCTGTGCTGTTTACACACAAAATTCGGTGTGCGCCAACCATCGGTCCCACGTCATTAATTTCAAATTCTGATTGTTTTATTTAAATTTTTCAATTTCTTAAACTCGCATGCAACGCCACCCTATCACGATAATTTCCATTCGCTGGTCTCCGATTTCTAATCCAAAAAAAATGGCTCATCACTTTTCATTTGGAAACATCCCTTGCAGGTTTTAAATTTTTTTAAACCAACGGCACAACTTCATGATGTATTTGCGAGTCTTTGATCTGATTTTGACCTGCATCGTTCTGTTCTATTCCGTTTTGCCCTCGCATGCGGATGACAGTCCGCATTTGCTGATACCCCGGTTTTCCGAATCGGTTTCAATCGATGGGAATCTCAAGGAGGAGGTCTGGAAATCAGCACTGCAGATTGATGATTTTTATACATATTATCCCCTTGACGGGAAACCTGCGGAATCCAAGACTGTTGCCTTTTTCGGCTATGATGACCATGCGCTCTATGTTGCTTTCATTTGTTTTGATGATAATCCTGATAAAATTCGTGCCTCAATCACACGACGTGACGAGATTCTGGACGATGATCATGTCGTTCTGTTTCTCGACACCCAAAATCTGGGCAAAGAGAGTTATGAATTCCTGGTCAACCCCTACGGTATCCAGGGGGATGGCATTTATATCGATATGGTGATGCAGGATTTTACACCCGATTATATTTTCCAATCTCAGGGTCACAAATTTCAGAAAGGCTATATTGTCGAGTTAGAGATCCCTTTTAAAAGTATTCGTTTTCCGAATACCTCAGAATTGACATTCGGGGTATCGATCATGCGTAGTATCAAACATCTTGACACCGAACTTATCTGGCCGAAAATTTCGCGTGATGCGACGACATTTATACCGCAATTCGCCAAGCTCGGAGGCATCAAAGGGGTCCAACCCAGCAAGAATATTGAAATTTTACCAGAGATCACTTCCCAAAAACATGATACCCGTCTGGCGGAAGACATCTATACCCAAAATCCGGTCGAATTTTCGGGCGGCCTTAATCTAAAGTACGGTCCGGTGCCGGGTGTTATATTTGACATGACTTTTAACCCGGATTTCAGTCAGATCGAAGCTCGATGCAGATAAGATTGAAGTAAATCTTAGATTTCCTCTTCAATTTGATGAAAAGCGGCCCTTCTTTTTGGAAAGTATCAATAAGTTTCAGACACCGATTCAAGCAGTATATACGCGCCAGATTGTGGATCCGGTTGCCGGATTTAGATTTACCGGGACCGGAAGTGGTTATGATATCGGATTTCTACAGGCGATTGATACATATTATGGCTCTGAGGATTACCTGAAGGAAATTTCTCAATTTCAAGCCTGGTCTGACCCTGAGTTTTCTCAGGACGAATTTGTAAAAAGATATCGTGGAAAGAATTCATTACATTCCATCCTGCGGTTCAAGAAAAATATTTTTGATTATGCGCATATTGGTGGGCTGGTGACTGATAAGCGTTTTTCCGACCTTTATAGTACAACCTACGGCATCGATGGATCGTTTTTAATTGCTGGAGAATATTCGCTTTCATTCCAGGCCTTACAGTCACAAACCAAGGATTTTTTCGATTCAACGGCAAAGGTCGGAACTGGTTATTATGCAAATCTTTTTCGGGGTAGCAGTACGCTTAATTTTCAATTATTCTATAACGATATTGCACCTGATTTCGAAGCAGCGTAACGGATTTATCCTGCGCACCGATTATCGCGAAGGCGGTTTACAGGTATGGTATGATATACGTGGTTCCGAATCATTCCTGACACTTATTCAACCGGCAATCTACCTCACTCAGATGTATGATCACGCCAGTCGTAAGATTGAGTCATATATTGCCCCCAGTATCAATCTTGAGGCACGCGGAAGAAATACCTTTACATTCGGTTATTATCGCCAGTTTGAAGAATATGCTACTTTTGATTTTTTAAAAAACTGGTACTATCTGGCATACAGTAATAAGACATTTTCCTGGTTATTTTTTGATGTCAGCGCCAACTTCGGTGATGGTATTTATTATGAGGCGGTGTACCTGGGGATTGATCCCTTCCTGGGTTTCAACCGGTATTTGAGAATGAATTTAGAACTCCGGCCACTACAAAAATGGATCATGCAGTTCCGAATGCAGAACTATCTGTTTGATGGCCAGTTTAATGGAAACGCTTATCGTACAAATCAGGATATCTACCGTTACAAGACAACTTATCAATTCAATCGCGATCTGTCTCTAAGACTGATCTTTGAGTATAACAATTTTTACCGTGATTTAGACTTCAATTTGCTGTTTAGTTACCAACCATTCCCCGGTACAGTAGTTTTTATCGGTTATAATAACAAAATGGACCGGCCTGAATTCAGCCCCAATAATTATAAGCGACAGGAGCAGACGGTCTTTTTAAAACTTTCATATCTTTTTCGTATTTAAATTGGTTTAGGCACTTATGCCATTATACCATTATTATATCTATATTCTAATTATCCTAGCATCATTGATTGCAGAAGTAACCGGATCTGCCGAAACAGACACCTGGATACGGATAAATCAGATTGGCTACCGTCCTGATGACATAAAAGTGGCCGTACTGGTCAGCAAACAGGATCTTATACCACAATCCTTTGAGGTGATCGATTACCTTTCGGACAAAATCGTGCTTTCTTCCCGTGAAATCAGGGATTTTGGAAATTATGGGCCTTTCAGAACGACCTACCGCCTAAATTTCTCGGGCATCATGAAGCCGGGAAAATATTATATCCGATGCGAGGATATCGTTTCACCCGTTTTTCGTATAGGAACGCATGTATATGACGGTGCCGCAGACTTTCTGATGCGGTATATGCGTCAGCAGCGTTGTGGCTTTAATCCTTTTCTGAAAGATTCCTGCCATACTCAGGACGGCTTTAGCATTTATGGTCCCATGTCCGATGGTACACATGTCGATGTAACCGGGGGATGGCATGATGCGGCTGATTATCTCCAATACGTCGCTACCTCAGCTAACGCAACTTTTAATTTACTACTCGCCTGGCGGGATCATCCAAACGCCTTTCACGATAATTTTCAGGCCAATGGATTATCCGGACCAAATGGCATAGCAGATGTACTGGATGAAGCCCGGTGGGGACTGGAGTGGTTGCTCAAAATGCACCCAAAAGAGAATCTGATGTTCAATCAGATTGCCGATGATCGTGATCATGCCGGTTTCCGTCTGCCTAATCATGATTCTGTTTCATACGGACGTGGGAAGGAGCGACCAGTCTATTTTTGCTCAGGCGAAGTCCAGGGACTGTTTGGATACCAAAACAGAACCACCGGAGTAGCATCTACCGCCGGCAAGTTCGCCTCTGCCTTTGCAATGGGTGCCAACATCTTCAGGCCTTCTGAACCCTATTTTGCAGATAAACTGCGCAACAAAGCCAGGACGGCATTTAATTTCGGTCTCAGTCGGCCTGGTGTCTGTCAGACGGCTCCGGGTCGGGCACCCTATTTTTATGAGGAAGATAACTGGGTTGACGATATGGAATTAGCAGCTGCATTGCTCTATCGGATCAGCGGCAAACAGCAATATTTTGATCTTGGTATGGAATTCAGTGCAGAAGAAAATGTGACACCCTGGATGGGGGCTGACAGTGCCCGCCATTATCAGTGGTACCCTTTTCTGAATATCGGACATTATGAGTCTGGCTTCACAGGCATCTGCTGACAAGCGGAAATTTCTCGAATCATGTTACAGACAAGGTATAAATAAGGTTTTCGAACGGGGAAAAAACAATCCCTTCTTATTTGGCGTACCTTTCATCTGGTGCTCTAACAATCTGGTGAGTGCCTTAATTACCCAGTGCTATCTTTATCGCCAACTTACAGAAGATATCAAATTTCTCGAAATGGAAACCGCTTTGCGCGACTGGCTGTTCGGCTGTAATCCCTGGGGAGTCAGCATGGTTATCGGAATGCCAGCATGGGGGGTGACGGCCAGGAATCCCCATAGTTCCCTGAGTCATTTATATAATTATTCACTGGATGGCGGGTTGATTGATGGACCGGTATACGGCAGTATATTCAACCGATTGCAATATATCCATCTGACCGGTGACGATGTGTATGCCCCATTTCAATCCGATCTCGTCGTTTACCATGACGATGTAGGAGATTATTCAACAAACGAACCCACGATGGATGGGACTGCGACCCTGGTTTATTATCTTGCGGCGATGGCCGATTCTGTGACCGGACCGGCATCCGGCGAATACCAAACGATTCAGGGCGCAGTTGTTCGGGGAAACCGTGAAAACCGCTCATTAGCACTTGTCTTTACAGGTGATCAATATGCTGACGGTGGTACGTTTATCTTAAATACCCTCGAGCTGGAAAATATCTGCGGATCTTTCTTTTTTACCGGAAATTTCTACCGTAATCAGGAATTTGCACCGTTGATCCAATCATTAAGTGATGCCGGACACTATCTTGGTGCGCATTCTGATAAGCATTTACTTTATTGCACCTGGGAGGATCGCAATCATACTCTGGTAACACGTGATAGCTTTGAGACCGATCTTAAAAAAAACTACCTGGAAATGCAGCGATATGCCATCGATAGCAATGATGCACTGCTTTTTCTTCCACCTTTTGAGTGGTATAATGAAGAGATAGCCGGATGGACAAGAGATATGGGATTAATACCGATCAATCATACTGCAGGAACTCTTTCAGCGGCCGATTATACCATACCATCCATGGATGAACGTTACCGGTCAAGTGATCAGATTCTGGCATCTATTCTTTCGTACCATGATAAAAATCCGGATGGTTTGAACGGATTTCTATTATTGCTGCATATCGGGACCCATCCTGAACGCACCGACAAGTTTTATCGTCTACTGCCTGTCTTGATAAAAAAGTTAAAGTTAGCGGGTTATCAATTTAAACGCGTCGATCAAATTCTTGGCTTGGGCTCGGATTAAAATCATGAATCCGGAGATTTATTGGGCAATCTTAGGATCTGGGGAGGTCATATGGATTTTTTACAGGACTTTCCCAACAAACAGGTTTTTACGATAAGGTACTGCATATAGACAGGACAAATTTGGCGATACCGTACTAACACGACACTCCACATAATTGGGCCATTAAATGCCAAATAAATTTTTTTCCTGCAGACCAGTAATATTTTATTTAGATTAGGCCAGTTACGAGGATGCCCTATATCATGACGCAAATCATCGCAATTGCAAATCCCAAAGGTGGGGTGGGAAAAACCTCAACCGCAATAAATCTTGGCGCCAGCCTGGCGATCGGGAATAAAAAGGTTATTCTGATGGACACGGATCCCAGTTCTGCTCTTACGCTGAGTGTGGGTGTTGAACTGACAGAAAAAATTCCCGGCGTATTTGAGATATTCCTGGGAACATATCACACCGCTGATCTCTTATACCCGTATCATCTTAAGAATTTTGCCGTTGTACCGTCAAATATAACATCAGCGGACCGGGAATCAAGACTTTTTTCCTTAGCAGCTCACCGAGCAGGGTTAAAACGAAGACTTGAGAACTGGATCAATCATGAGAAAATGAAAACCGATTTTATTCTGATCGACACCCCTCCCGTAATGAACGATTTGACACGTTCGGTCCTTTATGCAGCCCATTTTGTGCTGATACCATTGCAATGTGGCTATTATGCAATAAATTCAACACAGCGCCTGTTGGAGGAAGTAAAACGGATTAAAGAAGTTTCCAATCCCAGCCTTAAGATCGCGGGGGTTGTATTAAATTTCTACGAGAAGCAAACATTGGCATCACAACTGACACTGTCTGAGGCTACCCGATTGTTTGGGGGGCATCTATTAAAAACGATTATTCCCAAAAACACGACGATCAGTTTCGCAGCCTTTCATAAGAAACCGGTTGCGCTGATCGATATAAACGCATCCGGTTCCTTGGCTTTTTTCAGCCTGGCAACCGAAATTCAAATGCGTACCCGGATAAATTGATGTGATTTCAGAACGACCATCCGGATTGATCCTGCGTCTGGCAGTGATCTTGATGGGCTTTAGTGCTATCTGGTTGCAGATATTTCTGATCAGGGAATTACTGGTCACTTTTTCCGGCAATGAACTGGTGATAGGGATCTTTCTTGCCAACTGGCTATTAATTACCGCAATCGGAAGTTTTCTTAGCAGCCGTTTTGCTTCAAGGACAGAAAATCCCTATTTCGCTTTTACAATTCTCCAGTTTCTGCTTTCATTTTTTTTTCCGCTGGTTGTGTTTCTCATCCGGACGATAAAATATCAACTGGGTATTAATCCTGGCGAAGGCGTTACATTGCCAGTTCTGTTTCTGGTCTCATTTGTCCTCACCTTTCCGATCGCACTACTTGTCGGCTTTCAGTTTGGATATGCATGCCGTTTAATGCATGCAATCAACATACATTCGGAATATGCTGTGAGCCGTGCCTATTTATTTGAATCTCTTGGCAGTATGGCCGGTGGATTGCTGGTGGGACAAATATTTATAATAAAATTTGACAGTTTTGGTGGCGCAGTTATTGTTGTGCTGCTCAATATTAGTTTTGCACTATTATTGCTCTCTGGTCTATCCGGCGTCAAAGTATGGCGCCTGTCATTACTACTTCTACTCATTGGCAGTATCTTTTCGATATTTATTGGATTACCCCACTCGCTCAATCGCATAAGCCGTGAGTATCAGTGGCATGATTATCGGGTTGTTGCGGAGGGTAATTCGGTTTACGGTCATGCCATATTTCTGGCATATAACGAACAAATGTTTTTGGTATCAAATGGCGTCCCGGTCGCAACGTTACCGTCCAGCGATATCGCACACACCGAAGATCTGATTGATATACCCCTTCTTTGTCATCCGGAACCAAAAATGGTGCTGATGATCGGAGGCGGATTGGGCGGGCCCCTGGATGAACTCGTTAAACATCCGGTCGAGCATATTGATTTTGTGGATTTAGACCCATTATTGATCGAATTGATGCAACAATATGTACCGGATTCACTGTTATTCTCGTTTTATGACACACGCATACAGAGTCATTTTACAGACGGACGTTATTTTCTTCAACAATCTGAGTTATTTTATGATATTATTCTATTAAATTTACCCGAGCCCTCTTCACTCGAGATCAACCGTTTTTATACCCGGGAGTTTTTCTCTCTTTGCAGAACCAGGATGCATCCCGATGGAATTCTGGCCTTTACATTACCGGGCAGCATTTCATCCATGGGCAGAGCATTGTGTCAACTGAATAATACCATAGATTCAGCTGCACGTGGGGTATTTCCTCATATTATCATATTGCCAGATGCCTATAATCTTTTTATTTACTCAGGCAGCCCTTTACCAGACCTATCAGAGATTGATAAAATAGAATCACGAAGGCTTGCGCGTGGTCTGAATACACAATTGATTTCGCCCCCCTATTTGGAGATCAAATCCGACAGCCTGCATAATTTTTCGTTCAGGGAACAGATCGATAATTGTCCGGTCAGTGCGATCAATCAGGATTTCAAACCGGTCGCTGTTTTCTATAGCCTGCTCTATTGGAATGGCATTTATGCCCCCTCGCTGACCGCACTATTAAACTGGTTTGAGAAGACTGGAATAGGACCACTTATACTTTTTCTGTTGGTCATATTCTGTGCACTTTTGTTTTTTACCCGAAAGCCCGGTCAAAGGGAGAGAATAGCGCTTCTTGGCGCGATCGCTGGTACCGGATTTGTTGGTATGGGTGTTACCGTTATTCTCGTCTTGCTTTTTCAGACGACCTTCGGATATATCTATCACTGGATTGGATTTTTACTGGCGGCATTTATGGCGGGCCTGGCTGCCGGATCATGGCAGACCGATTTTTGGGGAAAAGAGATGGTGGTCATGAGAAAATTTACTATCCTTGAATTCCTGTTTGTCGGATATTTAGGCGTCATGTTTATGGTGACACAATCAACTTTAGCAGGATATTCCACCTTTGTCGTAAAACTGAGTCTTTATTGGATTTTTCGTTATCTGTGGTTTTCTGGTAGGGACAGAATTTGCCATTGCTGCCGGACATATAAAGCAAGATAACAAAACAACAGCATACACAGGTGGTGTAATCTACGCCGCCGATCTTCTTGGTGCCTGGCTGGGTGGTCTGACAATCACAATTATCTGCGTACCTGTGTACGGAGTTCCCGTAACGATAATATTTTTGGGAATAATGAAAATACTAACCCTTACCCTCTGTGCCTTACCTCAATTCCGTAATCTGTAACCCGTTGAATTTAAATCTGTTCTAGTGCCAGATGGCATTTATGATGCCGATTACCAAAAACCCATAGAGATGATATCCGGAGTCGATCAGCAGCAGCTTTATCGGGCGACCTGAAAATGCATAATTCGTTGCGGAAGTTGTTAGAACAAAACACAGCCAACCCCAGAAGCCGGCGTGCAGACCACCGATGATGGATGTGACATTTAGATAGTCTTCGATGCGGGCGAGACCATAGCTGATCAGCAATGCCGAAATAAATGCCGTAAGATATGCCTTCCAGGCTTCTGCATGTTTATCTTTTATAATTTTCTCAGTTAAACCGTTACCGGCCATCCACGTTTTTCCAAAAAGCATTTTGGAATACCAGATTGAACCACCCGCAAAATAAATTATCGCACCAGACAGAACGGCAAGATAGTTGATCTGAACATCCATCACTCCCCTCCCATGTTTTGGTGTGTATATTTTATCTCACGGTCTGTTTAACCAGAGTCAAGGTTTTTGAACCATGGGATATACCGCCGAGATATCAATATTTATAAGAGAATTAATCGTGACTTTCAGGTGATTTATAAATCGTGTATTAATATATTTTATTTTTTTTAAAAAGAAAAACGAATTTATAACGCTGGTCACTACAGATCCACCAAAAAATATGTACCACTGAAGTAGATTGCATTTACCAGGTAGCTTTCATATATAGGAAAAATATTAACTGGAAATGAAATACAAAAATTTCGTAAATTCCCAGAAATTTTCTGGATCGCCAATATCATGGAGATATACGGATGCAGGCGTAAAAGGTGGTCTGAGATTCCCTACCAAGGATCGCGGCATTTTGCATGATGTTGTTACTTTTATTTTATATCTTTTTCCGATAGCGGCTGGCGTCCTTGCAGATCGGTACGGTTTCAGGGGGTCGTTTGCAGCCTACACACAAGACATGGGCCAACCTGATTTGATGTGGTTATTTATTATCCGTTCTTGCTATGGTTACAGATCTTTTAATTTTTCTCTATCATCGTGTGGTATTAAAGCGTTAAATTATACCCAATATCTATGACATTTATATTTGTGGTTAATTTAGATCAATTTTGTTAACAAGATAAAAGGATACCTTTATGTTTGGCCTGGAATTAATCGCTAAGCTTTCAAAGTTTTGCGCTCGGGTGAATCTCCCGGCAAGATTGCTGGTGGATTTATTCTCGGTATGATCATCGGCCTGACTCCGGTCTGGAGTCTGCATAATCTTATCGTGCTGGTATTATTGATCATCATTAATGTAAATCTGGGAATGGCAATTTTCAGTTTCCTGCTATTCAGCGCTTTCGCCTACTTATTTGATCCGTTGTTTCACAGTCTGGGATTCTGGATTTTGGTTGATATCCCCGCTTTGAAAGAACTCTGGACCAGTATGTATAATACGCCCATCATTGCTTTGACCAGGTTCAATAATACCGTAGTCATGGGTAGTCTGGTCGTTTCCTTGCTCTTACTGGTTCCCGCTTATTTTGCTGCAAAATGGTTTGTGGTCTACTATCGCGAGCATATCGATGCCAAAATGCAAAAATTGAAAATCGTACAGGCGGTAAAGGGATCAAAGATTTACAACCTGTATGAAAAAATCCGAAATATAGGAGTCTGAACCGTGCGCTGGAAAGGTATTATATTTCTCGTTGTCCTCATCATCGTTTTTTTTATTCTGACGTTGGTCTTCACCGACACCTGGCTTGAAAAATCGATAGAGAACACAGCTTCACCCATGGTTGGTGCAAAAGTGGAAATAGACAATCTCGATCTCTCACTAACCGATTTAAGAATCCGATGGGACAGGATTCAGGTCACCAATCCAAAGAATACCATGACCAACCTGTTTGAAACAGGCAGTACCGAGTTCGATGTGGAGTTTATACCGCTGCTTTCCGGCAAATATATCATTGAAAATATCTCGATCACAAATGTCCGGACTAATACGCCACGTGAAACCGATGGCCGGCTTGAAACTACCGAAGAAACAAAACCGGGTTTCATCGGTCAGACCATTATCGACCTTTCGAAAGAGGTAGAAAGTAATGTTGGTGCAGAGTTTTTAAATGCCAAACAAAAAGTTAACATCGACAGTATCCTGAAACTGCTCGATATTCAATCCATCGGGCAAATTCAGTCTTTATACGCGGACCTCGATGGTAAATATAGCATGTATCAAAAAATGCTTGCTGAAAATACAATAAACAACGATGTAAAACGGGTTGAAACGCAGATTAAATCGCTTGATCTCAAAAAGATGAAAACTGTTCCGGATTATCAGAAGGGATTGACGGCACTTAATGGTGTATATACAACCATTGATTCGTTAAAGATGTCGGTGAATAAAACCAGTACCACAATCACAACCGATTTAAAATCCGCTGCAACAGATGTTATCCGTGTTGATGACTGGATCAAGGCCGACTACGACCGTGCCATGGCTAAAGCAAAATTGCCGCAACTAAATACAGAAAATATGGGTAAATTACTTTTCGGCGAAAGGCTGATCAATCAGTTTAATCAATATCTTGGGTATGTGGCAACGGCGCGGGAATACAGCGATAAGTATTCTGCGGGGACACCGGAGAAAAAAAGCCCACCGAGGCTTAAAGGACAGGATATCCGTTTTTCGAGTATCCAGGACCGGCCAAAATTCTGGATCAGACAAATTCAGTTGAGCGGTCAGACCGAGGATGAAATTGATCTTGAGGGTAATGTGACCGACATCGTATCCAATCAAAAAATTATCGGGAAATCAACCATTTTCAATATTCGCGGTGGAAAAACAGCAAAAATCAATGTGTCGTTGGATGGTGAATTAAACTATCTCGAGGAAATTCCAGCGGAGGCGTTCCGGTTGAATTATGCCGGTTTTTCATTGGCGAATACACGCTTATCCAAATCACGTTTGCTGCCAAATACGGTAAAAACAGGATCAGGTGATGTATTTACCAGCCTAAGTATAAACGGGGATAACATCGACGGCTCGGTAAAATTTACCGCAAAGAATCTCATTTTCGCTCAGGATGCCGGTAACACCCAAAAAACTAAAATCGAACAGATAATCCAGTCCATTCTTACAGGTATTTCAACGGTCGAAGCCACGGCTTCGATCAAGGGTCAGGGTGGTAGGATTTCGTTTAAAATTCAGTCCAATCTTGACCGAATTTTTGCCGAACGGCTAAAGGAGGTCGTCGGGCAGGAAATACAGGCGGCAAAAGCGCGTATCAGGGATGAAATTGACAAACGCATCGATGAACAACGGAAGCGGCTTGACAGCCTGGTCAGGGAAAAGGAAGATTTGATCAGACAGCAGATCCAAAAATATGAAAAGCAGATTGCCGATCTGAATGCCCTGGCGGACAGCAAAAAAGCAGAAATTGAAAAAGCCATTGCCAATCAAAAGGGCGATCTGGAGAAAAAAGTAAAAGATATCATCAAATTCTGATCACTGTGATCCTTAAATAATATAAAAAAATCCTTCTCCGGAGATCGGAAAAGGATTTTTTTATCGTAAATTACCTGATGTAAAATTAAATCTACCTAAGGTTCAGCTGCGCGAATGCAGGGCAACTCTGTTGCCCTCACAGTCTTCAAAATGACCAACATAACCGTATTCACCAATGCTCATTTTTGGATTGATGATCTTTCCTCCATTCTTCTCAACATTCCGCAGTACCGCATCGATGTCATTTACCGAAAAATATACCATTGTCCCTTCGTGGGAAGGCACATAAGCTTTTGGCCTCAACGAGTGCTCCGGTGGCCCCAGCGGCGTCCTCTGATGAAGGGAACCAGGCCATTTTCAATGGCCCCATCTCACTGATCACCATATCGTATCCGAAGACTTTTTCATAAAATGTTTTTGCCCGGTTCAGATCTTTTGCGGGTATCTCGAACCAGATCACCGGATTGATCGTATCTGACATATTTATTCCTTTTATACTAGCATGATCTATTCGTGATTTTCTTTTGAATTGTTATACCGATATCGATTATTCATGAAAGGGCTCTCCCTTACCAGTCTCACAATAGGATTTTAAGCTTTTCATATAATGCCCCCAATGATAATTACAGGAAGCAAAAAAATCGGTGTCCTCTCTCCAGTTACCGTGGGTAAATCTGAGTGTTGTTTTATCGCCATTTTCTTTCAGATCAAATATAAAAATGGTGCCTATCCATTCCTCCTCCCCTGATTCACACTGCCACTTTACATGCCGGCCAGGAATCAATTCAATGACGCGCATTATATTATGATAACGTTCACCGAATCTAAATTCGGCGAGTGAACCTATTTCCGGCCTGGCTTCCGTCTGCCGGGTCCACCATCCGGCTAAGCCTTCCTGTTCTGTTATCGCTCTGTAAATAACAGCAGCAGGTGTGTTAATAATCAAAAGATGTTTTATCTCCGCCATTTTCTGACCCATTTTTGTAATCTATTTTCTAAAACGCATCCCATTAGAAAATAATTCATATCTGAATAAAAATATCGGGGTAAGCAGTATTCAGGGAGCGGGTAAATCAGGTTATGAAAATCGATTGCCCAAATAAATAATTAATTTGTGCATCAGAATTTATATGGTCAATGAAATATCAAAAATAAAATGATCTGAGAGATTAAACCAGCCGGTCTCCAAACCGGAAACTATCTGAACCGTTCCAGAGCAAATTCGGAGCTGTTTATCCCGACCTGCTTGGATGTCATCTGCGGTTTGAGGGACACGGATATCCGGGGCTATACCAAGGCCTTCAAAAGGAATACCATCATAGCGCCGCACATCGCCGGTCCCGATATAAATCAATTTACCGCTGGGCAGGCGATAATCGCCCATGAGTTCCGGCACGGACCCGGAAGAAGCGACAGAACCACCACCGGTGGTATCACCAACCACGGTAACCTGAGGCAATTGTTTGAACATTTCGGTACAGATCTCACCGGCGCTGAAGGTAGAACCGTTTATCAGAACGATAACAGGATTCTGGTATGTAAAGGGACCACGGGGCTGAATCGGGGGTAGGTCTGCCAGTTTACCCAACCAATAGATATCGACGCTAGGTATTGGTTCGGATATAAACCGGCTGACCACGGCAATGACATTGGCAAGATCTCCACCCCTTTTCTGACGAATATCGATGATCAATCCAATGGTATTTCTTAGATACGCCAGTACATTTGAAAATTCATTCATCAGGTAATCTTCATGGAAATCCGACAGAAAAATATATCCGATATTCCCGGGGAGGATCTCATATTCGACGGTTCCGCTCTCGGTAAGTTTTAATTCGCGATCAAAGTAT
>CAVQJT010000001.1:0-655515 GCA_963712885.1 Calditrichia bacterium | reverse complement strand
TCCTTCTTTCAGCACCTGCCTTAAAAACTCGACGCTCTCTTGGAAATAAGAACATATTACTGAAAACATGGACGCCCATAAACTTACGGTCCAATCTATGGGTGATACTGCGGGTTAGGCCGTAGGGGACAGAAAAACCCTCCTCCATGAAGAGAATAGATCGTTTAAGATCGTTTTGTGGAAAAACTTCAATGGAGGAAGGTTTATGAAATTCTATACTAACATGAGCGAGTACAGTTGTGGAATAGATCTGCACGCGAAGACGATGTACGTATGTATCTATAATAACAAAGGAGAGAAAGTTATTCACCGAAATTTGCGTCAGAAGAAACATTTTTGTGGGGTGATTTCGAAGTATCGGCACGACATGGTTGTGGCAGCGGAAAGCACTTTTAACTGGTATTGGCTGGCAGACCTGTGCCGGAGAGAGGGTATCCCATTTGTGCTTGGTCACGCACTTTACATGCGTGCGATTCATGGAGCAAAAGTAAAAAACGATCGTGTTGATTCGGAAAAGATAAGCAAACTTCTCAGAGCAGATATGCTACCGCAAGCTTATGCCTATCCGGCAGAAATGCGCTCTACTAGAGATTTAATGCGCCGGCGCTTGCGCTTTGTGAGAGAACGCGCGGGGCTGCTGGGTCACATCCAACTGACGAACTACCAGTATAATTTGCCAGCGATAGAGTATAATACGCGCTGCAAGAAGAATAGAGGCGAGCTTCGTGAACATTTCCCCAGCGGTTCAGTTCGTCGTTCCGTCGAAGCAGACTTGGCGCTGATAGAGAGCTACAACCAGGAAATTGGCGAGCTTGAAAAATATATCTTGAAAGAGGCGAAGGAAATTCAGCCGGAGGACCTGGAACTTTTACAGAGCATTCCCGGGGTGGGCAAGATATTGTCACTGACCTTTATCTATGAAATTCAATCCATAGGGCGCTTCCCCCGAGTGCAAGATTTTGTTTCCTATTGCAGGGCAGTTAAAAGTGAAAAGACCTCTGCCGGGAAGAGCTATGGCACGACTGGCGCGAAGATGGGTAATGAGTATCTCAAGTGGGCATTATCGGAGCTGGTGGTCTTCAGCCCAGCACATAATGCTGAAATAAAAGCGTTCTATAGCAGCTGGAAAGAAAGCACGAACCGAGGAAAGCAAAAAGTATTCTTCGAGCAAAGTTTGCTCGCGCAATTTACTACATGCTCAAACGCAGGGAGAAATTTGATATAGATAGATTTAAATAACCGGGAACAAGAGACTTAGGGTGATACGGGACTGGATGCTTGGGCAAGCCGTTCTGGGTGATTGCCCATGTCTCTTCTTCCCATTTTTATAAACGTGGATGTGGGTATCATTGGAAGTCATTCTGCTCCTCTCTTGAGCCGTGCATGGATCTAAGACTTTCGTTGATCATCTCCTTATATCGCTCTTCAAATATGTGAAGGGGCAGTAAACCATTGGGCATTAACACCACGCCAAGGGGAAATATAGGAATTTTTATCTCACCGTCCATTTTATGACTCCGTCTATCCATTATTTATAAGAATGAAACACAAAAAAGATTCGCTTTATTTGATAAAAATAAAGAATTTTGCCGCCTGATTTTTTCATTGCCTTCCGGTGTATCCACGACCCGCTTCCGGCCCAATAAATATCTCTCTAATACAGAAGGCTGTGAATCTTTGTAGATCAGTACAGCTTACCCCGCAATGAAAGGTGATTAAGGGGCATATTTCACCATTGAATTACAACAACCTTTACCCCGATCAAAGGGGAAATGGATGCTGATTTAAATCAAATCACAAGTGTCCGATAAAAAAAGCATACACACATTCCAAAACCTGATAATGAAGTATTTTAACAGGACCGGAAAAAAAGAGACTCGATTTGAAATTCCTGTAAATTACCCACCCCTTAGTCCCCTCCCTAATCGCGTTAGGGAGGGGAAAGGCCCAGTTACGGGGCCAGGGGAGGGTCAACAAATGTGGATCAAAAGATGAATTTTTTAAAATACATTAAATTTCTGTTAAACCACAAACTCATAAACTCAAATATTAATTTTTCATCCTGACTTCCCAAATCCGGATTAGCGGAATCCAGACGAGCATAATCTACAGATGGTTGTAATATTGGAATAAATATCTGTTCAAAAATTAAACGGAATATCTTTTCGAGTTAAGATGTACTAAAGGATGAACGTAATCTATGGAATCTGGTCGCAATGGCAAAAACGACCAAAATCGCCACGTTTCACAATTATGATGAGGAACTATGGTTGTGCTGAACGATGACTTGGCCTTGTTTTTTAGAGTACCTATCAAAACACAATGAGATAATTTTGAAAAATTACCGATTTAACACCGAGCAATTTATTCCGAGATCAATTGAAGAGGTATTTGACTTTTTTAGCCGAGCTGAAAATCTCGAGGTCATCACACCCCCCTGGCTGAAGTTCAGAATCATTACAGCCCTGCCGATTGATATGCAGGAGGGAACTTTGATAGACTACCGGTTGCAACTATTCGGTTTGCCGTTCAATTGGAAAACCCGGATAACAGAATGGCAGCCACCCTTTCTGTTTGTTGACCGGCAATTATCGGGTCCTTATTCCCTCTGGGAACATGAGCATCGTTTCGAGAAAAAGGATGGCGGAACATTGATGTTTGATACGGTTGATTATAACTTTCAGGCTGGTATTGCCCGTGCTTTAATAAACCACTGGTTTGTCTCGAAAAGAATTCATCAAATTTTTGCCTATCGTCGATATAAGATTGAGGAATTACTCGGATGAAAAATATTCTTGTTGCCGGTGCCAGTGGTTATGTCGGTTCACGCCTGGTACCCCGTTTACTTGACCGGGGTTATCATGTTCGGTGTCTTGCGCGCAATCCCGATGTACTAAACGACCGCGGTTGGTCCAACGCGGAAGTGGTATACGGAAATACACTTGAACCGGAATCATTGGTACATGCCATGAAAAATGTGAATACGGCGTTTTACCTGATACATGCCATGGGTGGATCCAATAATTTCAGGGCGACCGATCAACAATCGGCCAGGAATTTTGCCGAGGCGGCAAAAAAAACCGGATTGGAACGAATCATCTATCTCGGAGGATTATCTTCAGATTCGGAAACCCTCTCTGAGCATCTGCGCAGCCGCCATGAGGTTGGCGCGATCCTCAAAAAAAGTGGTATTCCGGTTACCGAACTCCGGGCATCAATCATTATTGGTTCAGGCAGTGCTTCATTTACCATTATCAAAGACCTCGCTAAAAAACTGCCGGTGATGATAACGCCGCGGTGGGTCAATTCAAAATGTCAACCCATTGCGATACGCGATGTCATGCAATATCTTATCGGTGCGCTTGAGCATCCCGAAACCGGCGGGGATATTTTTGACATCGGAGGTGATGAAATTCTCACCTATCGTGAGATGATCGAAGAGGTGGCCAACGTATTAAAACGAAAAATATTTATTATCGATGTACCGGTGCTGACACCCCACCTTTCAGCCTATTGGCTGAATCTGGTCACCAGTGTACCGATGAACATCGCATTTCCGCTTGTGGAAGGATTGCGGAACGATACCATTTGCCGGGATCACCGCATCGATGCCCTTCTCACCTTTGAAAAAACCCCGTTTCGCGAAGCGGTTCAGCGTGCCATGACGCACGAAGAGCAAAAAAATGTGGAGTCGAGTTGGACCGGTGCCGCTTCCGGGGTCGCGATACCTCCCATCAGGCTAAGTGAAAGGATTTTAAGCGATACCAGGATGATTGCCTGTCAGTCGTCCTGTACCGACATATTTAACCGGATCCAGCGGATTGGCGGCGAAAACGGGTGGTATTACGCCAACTGGGCATGGCAGTTGCGGGGTATCGTTGACCGGGTGTTCGGTGGTGTTGGCATGCGCCGCGGAAGGCGCCACCCGATTGATATCCGGGTGGGGGATGCGCTTGATTTCTGGCGTGTCGAGCAGTATAAACCGGGCGCAATGCTGCGTTTGAGGGCAGAAATGAAAGTGCCCGGCACCGCGTGGCTCGAGTTCAGGGTTGACAAAAAAAATGACGATTCCTGCGTGTTCCGCCAGACTGCGCAGTTTAAACCATCCGGATGGTTTGGATATCTGTATTGGTATATGCTTGCTCCCGCCCATTTTCTGATTTTTCGAAATATGGCCAGAAAAATTGTACAATGTGCCCGGATCAATTTATCGTGACGGATAAACAGCACATAAATGTGTTCTGGTTTCGCCGGGACCTGAGGTTCTTTGATAACCACGGTTTATTCCAGGCCCTGAATGCCGGCTTACCTGTGCTTCCCCTTTTTATCTTTGATAAAAATATCCTGGATCCATTACCGCGCCTGGATGCCCGGATTACATTTATTCACCGGGCACTGGAAAAAATGCATGCGCAGCTGGCCAGGATCGGTGGCAGCCTCTCTGTTCAGTATGGCCACCCTACAGAAGTATTCAGACGATTGTGCGGGTCTTATGATATCAAAACCGTCTATACCAATCATGATTATGAACCCTATGCAGTTGGCCGGGACACCGCGATCGGAAATCTGCTGGGAGAGCAAAAAGTCAAATTCAAAACTTTTAAGGATCAGGTGATATTTGAAAAAGTTGAAATTCTAACCGGGAACGGAAAGCCCTATACGGTTTTCACCCCCTATCGCAGGGCCTGGCAATCGCTTCTGCAACCGGGAGACATAGCGCCGTATCCTTCCGAAACGATGTTGGACCGTTTCCTGAAATGTACGCCTCAAGCCATGCCCACTCTGGCTGAGATGGATTTTGACCCGGTGAAGATCAAGATCCCCCCCACCGATCCGCCGGAAGATAAAATCAGCCTCTATGACCGGCAACGTGATTTCCCGGCGATCGAAGGCACCTCAAAAATTGGCGTGCACCTGCGTTTTGGAACTGTAAGCATTCGTCGTCAGGTGGAAAAGGCATTGTCCTTGAATGATACCTGGTTGAGCGAACTGATCTGGCGTGAGTTTTTTATGATGATCCTGGCAAATTTTCCCTACGTCGTTGAGCAGCCATTCAATCCCAAATATGAGGATATTGAATGGCGTGATGACGAAGATGCCTTCAGGCGATGGTGTGACGGACAGACCGGCTACCCGATTGTAGATGCCGGCATGCGTGAACTCAACAATACCGGTTATATGCATAATCGCGTACGCATGATTACGGCCGGCTTTTTAACCAAACACCTGTTAATTGACTGGCGTAAAGGGGAACGCTATTTTGCCTTAAAACTGATCGATTATGATCTTTCGGCAAATAACGGAAACTGGCAGTGGGCCGCCGGTTGCGGCTGTGATGCGGCACCCTATTTCAGGGTTTTTAATCCGTATATTCAGACCGAAAAATTTGATCCGGAACATAAATACATCAGGAAATGGGTACCGGAGTTCGACACCTCTGATTATCCAAAACCCATCGTTGAGCACCGATTTGGCCGTGAACGCGCCCTGGCTGTTTATGGCGAGGCCTTGAAGAAATCTACCAAATCTTAACGTTAATCCGAGTGGCGCCGGTAATGGATACGCCAGGCAAGATTCCAGGTTTGGCCGTCATTATCGGAAATTTCCCAGTCCCAATCCAAACTGTCAGCGGTAATATTATACCAGGTCATCCGCTGCAATTGTTTGCCTTTTGGCGTCTCCGCGATGCGCGATAATACCATCTTGTCTGCGGCAACCCCCCCGGTAAAATCCAGATAGCCGCCACCATTGTCTACCCAGGTCTGCTGCCAGATTCCTTTACGTTTATTATATACCGATACACTCATCCCCTGGAAAGATGGACCGGAAAAATTCTCCTGGATCACACAGACTGTCGAGTATGGCGCTGATCGAATTTTTTCCGGTTACCGGCTGACCTTCTTTATCGGTCCAGCTCAATTCCCATTCTCCGATCCAGAAATCAAACTGACGGCATTCAGGCGTGTCGCATGGCTGGGCCCCTAGCCCCTTCAATCCGGTCAGAATAAATACAATAGCGATTACATGTTTCATTCTTAACATCTTTTTCCCCATATTTTTTTTCTTAAAACCCCCTTAAAAACCAATTAATTCCGGTAATACCCGATTTTAGCTTTTGGATTTTGTCCAACGGACCCCGTTTGGGGGATTAAAATATTTCCGGATCAGGACAAGAGCAGATTGACGGCAGGGATGGTAATCAGGACGGCGACAATGCGGTTGAATAAGATTTCCGAGACCCTGAGGTGAATCCGGCTACCCAGGAGCAGACCGATAATCATGACCCCGATGAATAGGCTCAAAACCGTTAGGGAAAGATTCATCTCGATACGGTTAAGCTGGTATAGCATAAAACGCCAACCGGTTCCCAGGAAAAATATACCGATCAGCTGGGTTCTGAAAAATGCTTTTGGATAACGCATTTTCATATAGATGATCAGTGGAGGTCCGGAAATACCCAGTAATCCACCGAGTAATCCGCTCAGGAAACCAACCGGATATCGCCAAATTGATGCATCTTCCGCGGTATTGTTTTGAGCATAGGTATCTTTCTGGAGTAAAATCATCAGGACAAAGATCAGAATAGTCGCGCCTATGATTCTTTTTAAAAGGAGGACCGGCAGAACGCCCAACAGATATGTACCGATAACCGCTCCGAGTGCCAGAGAGCCAAAGATCTGCAACACGAGTTTCCATTGCAAGAGCTTTCGAACAGAGGGGAGAAGAAATGCACCGGCCAGAAAATCCATTAACGCCGTCACAATGATGGCCGTTGGCGGATCAAAAAGTATGGATAAGCAGGGTACCATGAGAAGCGCCGGACCGAAGCCGCTAAGCCCTTTTATAAAATAGGCCGCCAGGACGACAATTATACCTAGTGCGGTTTCCATAAAGGATTAACTTTGCAGAGCTCTGAAATCATTGCGGATACGATTTTCCTCCTGATGTCGTTCGAGCCCCAGTTGAATCAAACGATCAATCAATTCTGTGTAGCTGATCCCGCTGGCTTCCCACATTTTTGGATACATGCTGATCCGGGTAAAACCCGGGATTGTATTTAACTCGTTGATCAAAATTTCATTCTTACCGCGTAAAAAGAAATCCACCCGGGCCATTCCTGAACATCCGAGTACCTTAAATGCTTTTATGGCAAGATCCTGGATCTTCTGCCGGATACCGACAGCTTATTTTTGCCGGAATTTCAAAGCGGGCACCATCGGTGTCGATATATTTTGCATCATAATCATAAAATTCATGGCCGGCAATCACCTCTGCCGGCAAAGAAGCTACCGGATTCTCATTTCCCAGGACCGAACATTCCAGTTCACGTCCGGCTATATTTTCCTCAATGACAATTTTATTGTCAAACTCGAAAGCGTGCTCAATCGCCGGCAGAAATTCCTTTCTGTTGTGGACTTTTGATATGCCTACAGAGGATCCCAGGTTTGCCGGTTTTATAAAACAGGGAATTCCGACTTCGTTCTTGATTTCATCGAAGGACAAAGTATGCCGCTCATGATAATCCTTTGCCCGGAATCGCGCCTGCGGTAATCCGGCCTGGGCAAAAAGCCGTTTCATGACATCTTTATCCATCGCTGCGGCGGAAGCCAGCACCCCCGAACCGACAAAGGGAAGGTCCGCCAGTTTAAGCATCCCCTGAATCGTACCGTCTTCGCCAAAGGGGCCGTGTAAGAGCGGAAAAACGATATTGATCGGACCAATAGATTTGAGATCCGCCGCATTGACCACCTGCCGGTTATCCTCCCCCGGAACAAGCGCCAGCTTACCGGCGCCGAGTTTCAGACGAATATGCGCCGGATTGTCGTCATCTAAAAGAAATTGCGATCGCTCGTTTAAATGCCAGCAGCCGTCGTGATCGATACCAACAAGTACAATATCATACTTTTCGCGGTCGATCGCATTGATTACATTCTTGGCTGATTGTAATGATACTTCATGTTCCGCCGATTTCCCGCCAAACAGGATCGCAACCCTTATTTTTTTCTTATACATGAAATTCTTTGCCTCATTATTCATTACTCATTACCTGTTCCCCATTACTCACCACTTATGACTCTTTCATTATCCAATAAAATACCGGTGCAGCCACGATACAATCAGGTCAGCAGCCGCCAGCGTATTCGGCGCATATAGTTCCAGAAATTCCTCATCAAGGGGTTTATCGCTTTCACAATGCTCGGCGGCTTCCATGGCGCGTGCACCATCAAAATCAACATATGCCAGGCGCGCGGTAAGCTCAGAATCGGGCCGTCCGAAATGACAACCGGGTAAAATGGCAACACCTGTGTCCTTCAGCAGAACAGCACACAATTCCTCACTGGTATAAATTTTGCGTTGACCCAATTTTTCCCGGAACGGATCAAAATCCGGAAACAGATAAAATGCGCCCTGAGGCACAGAGATCTTTACACCTCCACTAACCAATACCTGGTGGATATAATTTCCCAGTGCAAACAGGATACGTCTGGACAGCCACAAATAATGCTCGATTTCCGCTCCCCCCTGAAAGGCACGGATGGCAGCATATTGGATTGGGGCAGATGTGGATGTATACGTTTCACTGGCCACCGCAGCCATGGCATCACGGAGCCAGTCCAGAGACTTGGGAAAAGTGAAAGTACCCAGGCGCCATCCGCCTGCGCCGCACCATTTACTCAGGCCGGAACTGACAATCGTCCCCTCCGGGTAAAACCTTGCAATAGAGATATGCCTGCCCCGGTGATGAATCTCACCGTAAATTTCATCGGAAAGCAGGATAACCCGGTATTTTCGTGCAATCTTCGCGAGGGCCTTCAATTCATCGAGCTTATAGGTCTGGCCGGTGGGGTTTGATGGATAATTGAGTATCACTAAACGCGGACGTTCCGGATCCTTCAGACATAATTTTTCAAACTCATCCGGCATCAACAACCAGTGATTCTCGGGACTAGTGTTTAACCAGCGCACATGGCGGCCGATGATGTGTGCCTGAGGTGCATAAGATACCCAACTGGGTGTCGGAATCACCAGATCCCCATAATAAACCAGTTGCAGAAGAAACATCAATTCTTTGGATCCCGGTCCGATCAGGATATCATCACGGGTGCAATCGAGACCCTGAAGACGACGGTGATGATCGGCAACAGCATAACGCAGTTGCGGTAATCCATGTACGGGCAGATAATCCTTCTGATGGGCATTCACTTTCAGTTCTTCAACAACCGGTCTGGGAACTGGAAAAGGTGATTGTCCAAGACCCAGCCGATAGACATGTTTACCCTCAGCACGTAATTCGGAACTGATCTCATTGATCCGCAAAGTTGCCGACTGTGGAAGGCCGCGGACATTTAGATTGAGATTAACACTCGGTGTACTTCTCGCATTTGATTTCATCGATTTTTGCTTCAATTCACTGGTTTCCGTTTAAAAAAAATCGGCCGATTATGCAAAACATACCGATAGCGTTTTTAAATAGGTTTTTAGAATAGAAAGACTCGATCTGAGATCTTTTTAATGCATGTTACTTACGGCCATTTAATTTATTAACCCGTTATTCATATCTTTTTTCGGAAGATCCAGAATAATACAACGCTCAAATATCCCGGCAACGATGAGGTCCAGGTGCACTACCGGCGGTCGCGTAACGCCACTTCCTCGGTGGAATGACAGAAAATACGGCTTTTCAGAACTTTCTTATCATATCAATACCGGGGTATAATGCGTGTCAATAATTTGCCCATCCGTAAGACCCTCGCAGGATTTATGGGTGGCATTTCTCGGATCCGATGCATCAAATCTGGTACCGTCCTCGATATAGATGATGGTCATCGCTTCACGCATGAGATCGGTTTGATTGGCGCGGGCACCGTGAAATGTCAGACCGGAATGGAATGTCGCATCACCTGCCTTTAGCGGGATATCAATCTGAGGGATATTCCGGACCTGAGACGGCACGTGTGGATTCTTGAAAATATCCACATATTCCGTCAGGCCTGCTTTATGGGTGCCCGGAAGAAAAAACAGACAACCCTTTTCCACCGGTACGTCCTGCAAAGCCATCCAGATCGTGGTCGTATTGGATGTGTGCATCGGCCAATAACTGATATCCTGGTGCATATCCGTTATCCTTCCACCCGGTTCCTTATAGAGCGCCTGGTCATGCCACAGTCTAATCCGTTTTACAGCCATTAAATCACGTGCAATACCGGCCAGCCTTTTCGAGAAAACAAGATCTTTAACAGCGGGAAAATCCCAGCAAAGATATCCGCATTGCAGAAATGATTGCTCATATTGTGACTTTTCCGTCAGCAGCCGCTTATCACTTTCCTTGCGCAATAAAACCGCTGCCCCGACAATTTTTCGCACGTGGCTTAGCAGTTCCGGAGGTAAAACATTCCCGATCCGGACAAACCCCTTTTCACGATAATCCAGCAATTTCTCCTGATCAACCTCCAGAGGCATAGTCAGAAGTTTTTGGATTTCCAGCGGTGTCTTCATCTGTACAATTTCTTGTGCTGATTCCTTGCTTAGATCTGTGATTTTTACCAATAGGTGATCCCCCGTACGTTATCTTTTAGTTTGACTTAACCGTTTCACCGGGCCATGGTAAACAAACCGAAATGGCATTTGACACAGAACATAAAAATATTTATACTTCCCGATCATACTTGAAAGGGTATCAGATGCAAACAGGTGTTGTAAAATTATGGGATACCGGCAAAGGTTTTGGCTTCATATCCACCGCTGATGATGATGATATTTTTGTTCACTCCAACGACCTTCATATCAGCGTGAAGGGCAAAAGGTTGCAGGAAGGTCAGAAAGTAAAATTTGATACCCGCTCCGATATGAAGGGTGACCGTGCCGTGAACGTGCGTTTAATATCCTGAGTACCGTTATTCTTCCCCGATCTCCGTGACATTTACGGACCACCCCCATTTGTCGAAATACAGATTTCTACCTGCCCATTCAACTTCACCCCGTTGAAAATCCACTGTTTCGGATCGAAAATCTTTTTTAGCCGGATAGAGTATCTGATTATGTCCCTTGTTTGCAACCAGGCGGAAATGATCAATATTACCATAATAAAAATCACGCAATTCCCTACGTGTGTGCGGGTCAAGATCTTCGGTGACTGAAGTAAAGAAAATACCCATATATGGATCAACAGGCAACCAGCCGTAGGGTTTTATATAGATTTCCGCCCAATCATGCATACCTACATCGCCGGGAAAAGTCATAAATCCCGATTGCCACCGGGCCGGAATTCCTGCAATCCGGCAGAGTGTGATAAACAGGATCGCCTCCTGTCCGCAGTCGCCATATCTATTCTCCAGACAGTAGGCACTGATATTTCGCAACGTGGAATACTCCCGGGCATAGCTGTAACGGATATTATCGGCGATCCAGTCATAAATTCGTTTCCCTTTTTTGTAAGGATTTTGCTCATCCCCGATGAGTTCGCTGCTCAAACGGCGCATCTCCTCACTGAAAATCTCATGGGGATATTCCTCTTTAGTGTAAATCTGATAGATTTCTTCATCCCCGTTAAACGGCAGGATGCGCTCCGGATCTATGGGCTGATAGAACGCATACGCGGTATATGCATATTCTATGGCAAATTGCAGAGGTTGATCTTCAGGCATCTTGGTTTCAAAATATACCGATCGGATCGGACTGCCCGGCGAAGCGATCCATGCGGGTTTTTGGTTGCTCTTGATATATCGTACTTCGCCCTGGGTGTCAAAGATGGATGGGTAGGGCAACCAGCACCTAACGATTTCACCGGTTGGAATCTTACCGGTACTGACCGAAATGGTCTGTTTGACCATACATTTCCTTGGAAATACAACCGGATCGGGTGAATCAACGGATAATTTGGTGAGCCGTTTTATATGATCATCGATTACCCGGGCCAGATTACTATAAGAATTATTTTCTTTCAACCGTTCCTTAATTTCGGGATGACGGAATAGCAAATTACTCATACTTGGATTGACAAAACGTTTTTCGCCATCAATCATAAGTCGATCGAACCATCCCTGTCGCTGCCATTCGGTAAATTCTTCCACCGATACATCGTGTAGCCGGCTCCGGATCTGATCATACAATTTATCCTCTGTAAGACGGTAATCATATCTGACCCGGTCTCCCCGTTCAATTTCAAACCTGAGCTTTTGGGCGATCAATGAATCAAGCCCTCTGTTTTCTTCAAGATGGGTTTTTATCAGGTTTTCTGCACGGGAGAAATCGCCTTGCTCCTGTAATGCGGTTATCTGTTTGAAGATATCTGATTCTTGCTGGATACACGCCTGCAAACCGGCAAGAATGAATAGCCATACCGGTATTCTAAATATCATCCGAAGACCTTTTTACTTTCTCTTATTAAATCAGATCATCCAACAGGTAATATTGAATTTTACGTAGATTATGCATCGTATTCAAAAAAATAATCCACATAAAAATTTCATAAGGTATTGATCTGATCTGTTCCTAAACCACAGAGCTCACAGAGTTAATTATTCAGGCCAACAAGGCCACGGTCACGCAGTAGGTGGATTTGATTGATCCCGAATGTTCGAAGAGCCTGGCAATTCCGGTGATTATCCCTTAGATTATATATGTAAACAATATTTCAACGGAGGAAATATGATAAAAACCCGGATCTCCCTCTTAGGTATCTTGCTCTTGGTATTATTCGGCTGTGAAAAAAAAGAAACCGGTACGGAAACCCTGACTCAGAAGGCAGATGAAACGAACGTTGCGGATCATACACTCCCAACCTTGAGTAATGATTATCTCGTCTCAATCTATGAAGCGCAGGAACTGATCAAGATACAGCAGGACGATATTGAGTTACGCCGGACCTATTGTGAGAAAGCCTATCTGCCGGATCACCGCATATTTGTTTCAATGGGAATTGCACGGCTGCACAACCCGCAGACTGGTGCTGCCATTCCGGAACACATGGCGGAAAAGGCTGCGCGTTTAGATGCCATTCGCTGGGCGTCCTATGGTAAAGAATGGATAGCCCATGATTATAAACCCGCTTTTGGTCAATTGAAGGCTACTTTCCAGCAGGATGTTGAGGTCCTCAATAAAGCACATGTGGGTGATTCGCTTTTTGTATTTGTCGCAACAAGATTGCAATGATCATTCTTTGAGCAGAATTTTGGCGATCGTCTGGAGTTGCATATTTGAGGTGCCTTCGTAAATCGTTCCGATTTTTGAATCACGATAATACTTCTCAGCCGGATATTCGCGTGTGAATCCGTTCCCACCCAGGACCTCAACGATCAGGTTGGTAATTTTTTGGGCCAGTTGTGACGAGTACAATTTAGCCATGGCCGCTTCTTTGATAAATGTCATTCCGGCATCCTTCATTCGCGCCGCATTGTAAACCATCAGCCGGGCGGCCTCCAGTTCCGTTGCAGCCTGAGCCAACTGAAACTGCAATCCCTGAAAGCTGCTGATCGGTTTTCCAAATTGTTCACGTTCTTTCGAATAGTTCAGACCGTATTCAAAAGCGCCTTGTGCCAAACCGACCATCTGAGCACCAATTCCGATTCTGCCTTCGTTCAGTGTTTCAATGGCAACTTTATAGCCCTTGCCTGCTTCACCCAAAACATTCTCTTTTGGTACTTTGCACCCATCCAGGATCAATTCGCACGTGCTGGAAGCCCTGATGCCGAGTTTATCTTCCTTCTTGCCGACCGTAAATCCCGCGCAACCTTTTTCAATAATAAATGCCGTAATACCTTTATAACCGGCTTCCGGGTTGGTATTGGCGAAAACGATAAATATATCTGCCTCCACACTATTTGTGATCCACATTTTACGCCCGGTCAGCTCAAAGTAATCCCCTTTGGCCACAGCCCGGGTAGCAAGTGCAAATGCATCGCTGCCGGATCCGGTTTCCGAGAGGGCATATGCGCCCATTTTTTCCCGGGCCAGCACGGGCAGATATTTTTCTTTATTGGATTCACTACCCCAACGCATAATCGCATTATTGACCAGGGTATTTTGCACATCCACCATAACTGCCACCGAAGGATCAACGGTACTAATGGCCTCAACGGCAAGAATGGCCATAAAAAAGGGTGAGGCTGAACCACCATATTTTTCCGGGATCTCAATCGACATTAATCCAAGATCGAATAATTGCCCGGGGATCGCCGGATCGATTTCAGCCGCATCATCCATTTTTTTTACCAGCGGTTTAATCTTTTCTTCAGCATATTGACGAATCGTATCATAAAAAAATTTTTCATCGTCAGTCAGTTTTGTCAGGGGCAGAACAAGTGGATTTAATGACATATTTTCTCCTGCAGATTTCTGGTTGGGGAACGATGATATATTAAGCCGTAGGACCGGCAATATCAAGTCGAACTTGAGCTGCGAGCTTTCTTGGTCATTTCCCAGCTAAATTTTCCATCACCAAGAGCGGAATACGTCAGCCGGTCCATGATTTTGGTAACTATTGAAAGGCCAAACCCGTGTCCGTGAAACTGATGCAGATCATCGACCAGCGTCTCATTTTTAAAAGTAAAATTCAGTTGCAGAGGAGAATTCACCGTTAGATAAACGGTTCCATCCACCACTTTTCTGAATGGTTTCCGATAGCCGATCAGCTCCGGACTGTACGGTGGCCTTTGGTTTTTTACCATGATGCCGGGCCCATGATCCAGAATTGATATGGTCAACTCGTCCGGGTAGATGACCATCTGAATCCGGACCAATTCCTCAGATTTTGTCGTGTTTGAGTGTTTAACGACATTGGTAAAGACCTCATTCATCACCATACACAGATTTTCATGGTTCATCGTTTTGTCTGTATAAAATTGACGGCTGATTGAACGGGTAAAATCTTCAATAATTTGTGTAAACCGGATATGCCCCGGTATATCAAGACAAATGGTATGCTTCATTTCGATATATATTCAAAAAGTAAAGATGTTTCAAATAATTTCAGATGATATTGCTGGTATGCTAATTACGAATTCGATCCATTTACCGGCTTTAGAGTGACATTTGATACTACCCTGGTGGAGATGTATGATATTGCGAACATTATAAAGTCCGATTCCGGTTCCGGTTTTCACATCACCTATTTTTTTTGTTTTAAATTTTTCAAAAATATTACTACAGAGATTTTTCGGAATCTCTTTGTTATAGCTTTTCACCCGGATAAATAATTCATTTTCCGAGGACGCATGATGTATTTCAATATTAGAGCCTGGTTGGCTGTATTTCACCGCGTTCTCAATCAGATTTCGAAGCGCGATTTCAATCAACTGTGGATCGAGATCAATCATTTTGCGGGGACCTTTTGAAGAACGCTTTAACCGCATCTGCCGATTTTTCAGATCAATTCCTAATTCCTCTTCCAACGGATCCAGTATATCCTCTTCGAAATCAGTCAGTTTATATTCTGGCTTGAGCAATTTCCGGTCACTCTGGTAAAACCTCAGGATTGAATCAAGAATATTAAATAATTTCTTAACGATCCGGTTTCCCGCCTGATGTGTCTCAAGCAGTTTCCGTTGACCGAGTTTAGTCAGATCCTCCTCGATTATACCGTGATATCCATCAAGCGTGCTTAATAGATTTTTAAATTCATGGGTCAGCAGGCCAAGAACTTCTTCATAACTGAGATTTGCCTGCTCGAGTTCAGATTGTGTTTTATTGAACAATCCGATCAAAAAATGAAGGCTGGCCAGCAATAGCAGATGCTGAAGTTTTTCCCGTTCCGAATTAAATTCACCGGTCGGCAGCTCAGCCATCTGAGGCATTTCGTTCATCCGGTCAATATATGTATTGACCGTAACCGCCAGATCCTGAAGTAATTTGGGCTTCTGCCGCAAGGACGCCAGACCCTGTTCAAGGAGATCCTCAATATCGTGTAAATCTGAGTTTTTAGAAGTGCTGGACATGATCTTTTTTTAGTTTATCGGTGAAACGAAATATACGCAATATCTTAATATAAAAAAAAGCAGGATAAAATCCTGCTTGGCATTTGAACCCACGGTTCATTGTGATCAGACTGCTCAACCGAATCCCGAACTACCGCATGATGGTGCGCTTCCATATGACGTTCCGGCGGAACTAAAAGCAGACATCATTTTCTCGGCAGAATTCTCGTTGCACTTCGGGCAGATGATTTCTTTATCTTTGGTGAGCGAGGAAAAAACCAGTTCTTCGAAAACATGGTTACAGTTTTTACAACGGTATTCATAGATGGGCATTTATCTCTCCTCGTGATAATCTAATTTTAAACGTTTTTAATGACACGCTGCATTTTTTCATTCACCTGCTCTGCGATCGGCAGGATGTCCTCCCGCCCGACAACACTCATCATTGCTTTGGCATCGATTGCGGCAATGGTCGTTTTTCCTGCCTGATCCTCAAATACAACAACATTACAGGGCAAAAGCAGACCGATTTCAGGCTCCGCGGATAATGCCTGATGGGCAAGCGGTGGATTGCACGCGCCGAGAATTTTATATTTATTGGTGTCAATATCAAGCTTCTTTTTCATGGTCTCTTTGACATCGATCTCCGTCAGCACCCCAAATCCTTCCTTCTGCAGCTCCGAAGTCACCTTCTCAAGTGCTTGTTCATAGGATAAATTTACTTTTCTGGAAAAACTATATGACATTTTATACTCCTTCTAACTTTTTTGCCGGGCTCCATTGAATCGTTGAACGTTTGAACGGTTTAATCGTCAGGTGCCCTATGGTTTTGACTTATCGATTGTCAATCAATTTGATTCATTCTATCATCTTTGGGCATGGCTCGCCATGCCCCTACTTTGTCGCTTTGTCGATTCAGGGCGAATCACGGATTCGCCCCTACAGGATTGCTTTGTACCTTTGAAATCCAGGACGATTTCATCCCGATGTGTTACCCGGAGGCATGGCTCGCCATGCTCCTACTTTGTCACTTTGTCACTTTGTCGCTTTGTCGCTTTGCTATCCATATCCATACGCCGGGATCTATACCATCAAATCCCGCAGGAAATTTTCAGATCTTGCGCCTAACACAAATTTCTTGATTTTTCCCTGTTCTACGATAACGGTTGCCGGTGTGCCCATGACGCCAAACGCACGGGCTGTCTTCATATCTTTTGCCAAATTTATCGAAAAAATATCTTTAAATTCCTTTTTCATTTTGTCAATTATCGGGGTCATCGGTTTACATGCGCCACATGTGGGCGAGTAAAAATAAAGGAGCAACCTGTTACCACTCTGAATCCTACGCCCCACTTCACCATTTATATTTTCGATCTTCTTACCTCTTTTTAAAAACCCACTGATCCAAAAAAACAATTGCATGAATACAAAAAAACCGACAATTGTCAAAACGATGTATAATAATATATCAGTCATTTTTCTTTTCCTTTTTACTTTCCCATCCAATAAGGAGCCCGGCTGCCATTCCATATCCTGTGCTGATATAAGGATTACCCGTAATCGGGCAGGCGTTGCCTGTACAGCCGATAAAGTAATAGTAAGCGAAACCCGCCATACCGCCAAGTATAATAAATAATACCGCTTTCAACGATAGCTTATTTTTGATTTTCTGTATCATTCGGTTTCCCATATTCTTTATTCCAGGCAATCATTCCACCGATCATATTAAATGCCGTAAATCCATGATCGCTTAGTATTTTCTCTCCAAAACCGCTGCGGTTACCGCTCCGGCAATAAACGATAATTTCTTTATCCTTAAATTTATCGAGTTCAGAAATCCGGTTTTCCAGTTCGTGGACCGGTATCAGGATGGCTCCCGGGAGATGACCCAATTCACCGTTAAATTCGCCTTCTGTTCTGACATCCAACAGCACAAAATCGGCGCTGTCAGCCAATTTTTGCCTCACCTCATCGATTGTAATTACCCCTGCCGTACCGTCATTTGCCCGGGTGCAGGAAAGCAATGATACAACCACAAAAAATGTGAGCGGTAATACTTTTAAATATTTCATTTTTTGCTCCTTGTATCGTTTTGATGCGTTTTATCTATAAAAGTTTCAGAATATTTTATTTTTTTTTACCCTTAAAGGTCAGTTTTCCACTGCTGAAGGTAACCAATATCTTGTCATCTTTTGATATTTTTCCCTCGATTAAGGATTTTGCCAGTTCATTTACAATTTCCCGTTGCATCAGGCGCTTAATCGGACGGGCACCGAATTCCGGTTGGTATCCGTGCCGCGCAAGATAATCCCGGGCGGAATCATCCAGGTCCAGGGTTATCCCCTGCCGTTTAAGGTTCTCTGCTATACGCGTAAATTGAAGTGCCACAATTCGGGCAATATCCTCGCGGGTCAGAGCATGAAAAACGATCATCTCATCCACCCTGTTGAAAAATTCGGGTGGCAGGTGTTGGCGTAGCATTTCCATAACCTGTGTCCGGATATCCTCAAACACCATATCCCGATTTTCATCGGTAATCTTCTGTGACTTCTCCATGATCAGGGCAGCGCCGATATTAGAGGTCATAATAATCACGGTATTCTTGAAATTTACCGTGCGCCCTTTATTATCGGTCAAACGACCGTCATCCAGCACCTGCAACAAAAGATTGTACACCTCGGGGTGGGCTTTTTCAATCTCATCCAGAAGTACCACGGAATACGGTTTACGGCGGACGGCCTCGGTCAACTGGCCTCCCTCCTCATAACCGACATATCCGGGCGGTGACCCGATGAGCCGGGATATGGAGTGCCTTTCGGTATACTCAGACATATCAATCCGAATAATTGCATTTTCATCATCAAAAAGAAATTCCGCCAGCGCACGGGCAAGTTCAGTTTTTCCGACACCCGTCGACCCCAGGAAAATAAATGATCCAACCGGACGTTTTTCATCGCTGAGTCCCGCTCTGGACCTCCGGATCGCATCCGAGACCGCTATTATCGCGGTACGCTGACCGACGACCCGCGCGCCAATCCGGTCTTCCATTTCCAGGAGTTTCTCTTTCTCACTCTCCAGCATCCGATTGACCGGAATACCGGTCCACTTGGCCACGATTTCAGCTATATCCTCATCATCAACTTCTTCTCTCAACATGCGTTTATTCTCTTGTAACCGCGTAAGATTTTGATTTTCAACAGCCAGTTTGTTTTCTAACTCGGGTATTTTTCCATAACGCAATTCAGCCACCCGGTTCAGGTTGCCTTCCCGCTCACTTTTTTCTATATCAGCCCGGAATTGATCAATTTCCGCTTTATATTCACGAATATTTTGAATATGCGTTTTTTCCTGGTTCCAGTGCGCGCGCAAAATGTCCCGCTGCTCCTTAAGATCAGCCAATTCCCGGCGTGCTTCCTCGAGCCGTTTGCGGGAGACCTCATCCTTTTCTTTTTTTAAGGCTACCGATTCGATTTCCAGCTGTTGTATTCTGCGCTCGATCTCATCCAGTTCCTCGGGCATGGAATCGATCTCGATCCGCAATCGTGAAGCGGCTTCATCAATCAGATCGATCGCCTTATCCGGAAGGAACCGGTCGGTTATGTACCGGTCAGAGAGTGTTGCCGCTGAGATCAATGCACTATCTGTTATTCGAACACCATGATGAACCTCATATTTTTCTTTTAGACCTCGAAGAATGGAAATCGTGTCTTCGACACTGGGTTGCACAATCAAAACCGGCTGAAAACGCCTTTCCAGGGCCGCATCTTTTTCTATATGTTTGCGGTACTCATCAAGCGTCGTGGCGCCGATGGCGCGTAATTCTCCCCGCGCCAGCGCCGGTTTGAGCATATTTGAAGCATCTACGGCACCTTCTGCAGCTCCGGCCCCAACCAGGGTATGAAGTTCGTCGATAAATAATATTATTTCCCCCTGGGCATCTATGATTTCCTTCAACACAGCCTTAAGCCGTTCTTCAAACTCCCCCCTGAATTTGGCCCCGGCAATCAATGCTCCCATATCCAGCGAAATAATACGTTTTGACTTTAAGTTTTCTGGCACATCGCCCGAGATGATGCGGTGTGCAAGCCCCTCGGCAATTGCTGTTTTTCCTACACCGGGTTCGCCGATCAGAACCGGATTATTTTTTGTCCGCCGGGATAATACCTGTAAAACACGCCGGATTTCTTCATCTCTTCCAATAACCGGATCGAGTTTGCCCTGACGGGCCAGTTCATTCAGATCTCTGCCATACCGTACCAACGCTTGATATTTACCTTCCGGATTTTGATCGGATACACGCTGGCTGCCGCGGATCTCTTTCAACGTTTTCATAACCGTTTGATCAGTGAGTCCCATCTCACGTAAAATTTTTCCGGTATGGCCGCTTCCTTCCTGCGCCAGCGCAAGCAGGATATGTTCGGTGCTTACATAATCGTCCTTCAAATTCTTCGCATTCTGCATGGCATTATTTAAAACCTGCTGACTGGCCGGAGACAAATATGTTTGCACCAGGCCGCCACCCTGTATTTTAGGCAGTTTTGAAATTTCATATTCAATACTTTTGTCGACCGCCGCAAGATTTAAACCCGCTTTTTTCAGAATGGTCGGGATGATGCCCTCCTGATCACGCAACATGGCCGCCAGGATATGCTCAGGCTCAATCTGCTGATTGCCGTATTCTGAAGCGATCTGCTGACCGACTGCCAGCGCATCCTGGGCTTTAATGGTAAATTTATCTAAAGTCATTTTTTGTTTTCCTTTCCTTCAGAGTGCTCCGACAATTAGAAAAAACCACGGAGGCCACAGAGCATCCTAAATATAACTTTTTACACCTCATATTCTCAATATATCCCTATTTATGCATTTTATCATATTCATTTCTATCAACCATGTATTCCAGATACAAATTAGCGAAATGCCTTTGCTTTTCTGTGAATACCCTAAAATATCATTCAAATCTTGTGCCATGTTTTATCAAGCCATTTAACTTGATTTTAAATCAGGATATTTGAGATATCTGCTTTTTTGGCAGATTCGGTTGCCGAAATATCCGTCGCCCGTAAAGGCCTGCCCGGTCCGATTGCGTTAAATGCATCCGGCGGTTAAATTGGAGATTGGCAGGTGACAAATAAAAAAGAGACAAAAACAGAATACCAGTGTAGGGGCGCGGCTTGACGCGCCCGTTTAACCGTTAAATCGTTCAATCGGGTAGGGACATGGCGTGCCATGCCCACGCACATTCATTGGTAGATGACAAATAAAAAAGAGACAAAAACAGAATACCAGTGTAGGGGCGCGGCTTGACGCGCCCGTTTAACCGTTAAATCGTTCAATCGGGTAGGGACATGGCGTGCCATGTCCACGCACATTTATTGGCAGGTGACAAATAAAAAAGAGAAACGAACAGAATGCCAGTGTAGGGGCGCGGCTTGACGCGCCCGTTTAACCGTTAAATCGTTCAATCGGGTAGGGACATGGCGTGCCATGCCCACGCACATTCATTGGTAGGTGACAAATAAAAAAGAGACACGAACAGAATGCCAGTGTAGGGGCGCGGCTTGACGCGCCCGTTTAACCGTTAAATCGTTCAATCGGGTAGGGACATGGCGTGCCATGTCCACGCACATTCATTGGCAGGTGACAAATAAAAAAGAGACACGAACAGAATGCCAGTGTAGGGGCGCGGCTTGACGCGCCCGTTTAACCGTTAAATCGTTCAATCGGGTAGGGACATGGCGTGCCATGCCCACGCACATTCATTGGCAGTGAACAATAATAAGATTAAAGATTAAATTATGTGATAAAATATAATTATGAAATTGCACGGAAAAATAAACAGAAAACGGTTTAACGATTTAACGATTTAACAAAACAACTGTTTAGACCTTTACTGGCTCCGAATTAGAACGATGTTTCTACAAAAAATACGCTCAAAAAGACTGATTATCAGCCGGGTGGATAATCTTGGTGATGTCATCCTGACCTTGCCGGTCGCGGGTGCAATAAAAGACCAATTACAGGATACGTTTGTGTATTTTATGGGTAAGGCTTATACCCGTCCGGTGATCGAAAATTGTCGTTTTGTAGACGCCTTCCTCGATTGGGAAGAAATTTGTTCAGAACCGGCAAAACTGGCTGAGACCAGTGCCGATACCATTGTGCATGTTTTTCCGAAGCGGCAGGTTGCCGAAGCCGCCCGCGAGGCCGGAATCAGATTTCGTATCGGTACCAGTCACCGGTTGTATCACTGGACAACCTGTAACCGGCTGGTCAATCTCGGCCGAAAAAACAGCCGTTACCATGAAAGTCAGTTAAGTATTCAACTCCTCCGCCCCCTTGGTATCCGAAAAGTTTATCCGCTCAATGAGATACCCGGATTATACGGCTGGCAAAAATTACCCGCACCACAAAAATCCTTTCGACATCTCCTGATGAAAGACCGCTTTAATCTTATGGTTCATATGAAATCCTACGGAAATGCAAAAGAATGGCCTTCTGCAAATTATCTGGAACTGCTTCGCGCCTTACCTCTCGAACGGTTCAACTTTTTACTGACCGGGACCGCTGAAGAGGGGCAATCGATCCGGAACGAAATTCCGGAAATCTTTGAATTACCAAATGTACGGGATATTTGCGGAAAATACACATTGGAAGATTTTATCCGACTGATTCAATATGCAGACGGCATGTTGGCGTGCAGCACCGGACCCTTGCACGTGGCGGCAGCCTGCGGTATCCGCACACTCGGTTTATATCCCGGCGCCCGCCCCAAACATCCCGGCCGCTGGGGTCCAATCGGTACCAGAGCGGAAGTGATCACCGATACCAATAGGTTAGACGCACCCCTCAATATTCCGGTCGAGGCTGTCCGTGAAAGACTGTTATCATGGATTTGAATACACTTGAATGATTCAATACGGATTTCTTTTACCTTTTTCCTTCTTCCGTATCATCCTTGTTCATTTCTTTTTTGAAGTTTTTTATACTGGATCCTACTGCCCGGAACAAATCAGGAATACGTTTTGCACCAAAGAGAAAGACAATAATCAGAAATAAGATAATGATTTCGGTAAGGCCAAAATTTCCCATGCTTTACTTTCTTTTTGAGCAATATCAGCTGCAGGGCAAAAAAAAAGCAAGCCTTTACAGACTTGCTTTATTGGTGACTTTTAATCGCCGGAACTTATTTGACTTTGACTTCGATCTGTTTCGGTTTGGCGGTCTCGGCTTTGGGCAGTTCGATACTCAGAATACCATCTTTGAAATTGGCATCGATCTTGTCGGACTTTACGTCAGAGTGGACGCGGAAAGAACGTTCAAATTTGCCAAAGCGACGCTCATAGCAGTGGTAGTTTCGTTCTTTCTCATCTTTCTCTTCTTTCTTCTCTCCGCTGACCGTGAGAATACCGTCAGTATAATTTATCTGAATATCATCCTTTTTCATCCCCGGCAGTTCCATGGAGAAACGATAGTTGTCTTCATGCTCTTCAATATCTACCGCAGGATACCAGCTCTCACGACGTTTGGCCAAAAAACGATCGGCGTTGAAAAAATCCTCAAAAACGTCCTCATTCCAGTTGAAAAGTGACCGGTTTGGATTCCATTTTACAAGTGTCATTACACACCTCCTTTATTTTTTGTTTGGTTTATTGTTTTCACATATTATTATTACAAACGGCGTGCCAAAAACAATATAATGATTATATCTTATTATTATATAACAGTTTACACATTATTTGGAATTATCTTATGACGCCTCAAAATCTGTTATTTTGTCATGGTCATATGTCATATTGTCTGAGTGTATAAAATTTTGGCAGAAATCCCGGCACGACAATAAATATATATGTGCTGGCCGATAAAAATTATTATATTGATCCCGGTAACCATGCAGCGAAGAAATTTTATCAGATTGAGCAGCGGAGTGCTGCTCGCAACCCCCGTTTCCGGATGGCCTTTAATGGCAGCGGCACCGGACAGCCGGGTTGTTATTGCCAAAGATGATATGAAGCGTATTGGTCCTGGTGGTATTCAGGCAGAACGTGTGCATAAACTGCTCGATACGGGTATGCAAACCCTTTTTGATTGCAACTCCACGACTGCGGCCTGGCGGAAGATCATCAAACCCACCCATACTGTGGGTTTAAAAGTAAACTGCCTCTCCGGTAAAGGCACGACCCGCCCTGAACTGGTCGAAGCGCTTATTGATAGTCTGAGACGCTTTGGTCTTCCGGATGAACGGATCATCGTCTGGGACCGTTTTAACAGCGATCTCGAAGATGCCGGATTTCTGGTCAATTATGATCAGAAAGGCATCCGCTGTTTCGGTAACGATCATCTTGGCTTTGAATATGATTTTCAGATCTCGGGAATGGCCGCCAGTCTGGTCTGCAGAACCCTGACCGATGTATGCGATGTGGTGATCAATCTGCCGGTTCTCAAAGACCACGGCATTGCCGGGATCACGGCGTGCATGAAGAATTTCTTTGGGGCCATTCATAATCCCAATAAATACCATATCGACACAGGAAATCCATATATTGCGGATGTGTATAATTTTCCGGTAATTCGATCAAAAGCAATCCTGCATATTTGTGATGCGATCAGTGCGCAATACGAAGGCGGGCCATCCTATATGCCGCACTGGAGCTGGCCGTGCAACAGTCTGCTTCTCAGCCGTGATCCGGTTGCGCTCGATTACACCGGATGGCAGATCATCGAGCAAGAACGCCGGCGACGTGGATTGAAATCGCTAAAGGAGGCCGGACGGGAACCCCGTTATATCCTCACTGCCGGAGATGATGATCACCGGCTGGGGCATGCCGATCCAGCGCGAATAAATATTATTGAAACGTGAATTTATAACAATGCCTGATTTAATTGACCAAACAGATCACCCCCTGTTGCCGGATCCATCGCGCAGGGCATTTCTGCAACAGGCGGTTTTTGGCGGATGTGCACTCGCCTGGGGAATATTCCGTCCGGAATATGGATCTGCCCAGGACATATTTCCGGCCGAGACCAGACCTTTTGTCATCGAGGCACGTTATTATGAAAAACTCGACCACAAAAAAATTCGCTGCAAGACTTTGCCCACGTGAATGTGTTATCGATGACCGGGAACGGGGATACTGTGGTGTACGTGAAAACCGTGAAGGTATTTATTATTCACTGGTTTATGCACGACCGTGTGCCCTGAACGTCGATCCGGTCGAAAAAAAACCGCTTTTTCATTTTCTCCCCGGCAGCCGGACCTTTTCCATCGCCACAGCCGGTTGTAATGTGAATTGTAAATTCTGTCAAAACTGGGAGATCTCACAGGTGCGCCCCGAGGAGGTGCGCAGCATCTATACACCGCCCGTGAAAGTTGCCAGGTCAGCAAAGACCTATGATTGCCGGTCCATCGCCTATACCTACAGTGAACCGACGATCTTCTTTGAGTATATGGAAGATACAGCCATTGCCGGAAGCGCTCTGGGAATAAAAAATGTCGTCGTTACCGCCGGTTATATCAATAAAGAACCTTTGTTACGCCTCTGTCAGATTGTCGATGCCATAAAAGTAGACCTTAAAGCATTTTCCGAATCCTATTATAAGAATTATGTCAACGGTCAACTAAAACCGGTTCTGGACAGCCTCATCACCATGCGTAAACAGGGTATCTGGACGGAGATTGTTTATTTGGTTGTCCCGGGTCTCAATGACAGTGATGGTGAGTTTTCTGCCCTGGTAAAGTGGATTCGCGGGGATCTGGGCCGGGATATACCGATTCATTTCACCCGCTTTCATCCGCAATATCTGCTGAAAAATCTGCCACCGACACCTATCAAAACACTCGAGCAGGCAAAAGCCATTGCCGATGCCGCAGGGCTAAATTATGTCTATATCGGGAATGTACCCGGTCATCCTGCTGAAAACACCCGTTGTCCGTCCTGCGGTAAAATCGTTATTCAACGTACCGGTTTTATCGTCCGGGAAAACAATATATCAAATGGCAAATGTCGATTCTGCTCGACAATCATCGCCGGAAGATGGATGTAACAGGAGACATGCCATGTATAAGAGGTTGGTCTTTTACAGCTTGATCATTTTATTCGGAGTTGCTATGGTGTTTTCAATCAATCGTCCGTCAACTTTGATAGGCAAAACAAAAGTACACAGACCCGCTGTTGCCGGCACATTTTATCCCGCCGATGCTGAACAACTGTCTTCGATGATCGATCAATTGATGGGCCAGGTCCATGATACACCCATCGACGGCAAGCTAATCGGGTTTGTCGTTCCACATGCCGGATATATTTACTCCGGCCATGTCGCGGCCTACGCTTATCGGCAGATCAAAGCCCAAGCCCCCCGGCGGGTTGTCGTAATTTCACCCTCCCATATTCTGGCCTTCGACGGCGCAGCTGTATACGATGGCGATGCTTATGAAACCCCTCTGGGAGTGATTCCGGTAGATAAAGATTTTTGCAGCCAACTGGCCGGCCAAAGTTCATCCATGCATCTTTCGGATGATGGCCATGAGACGATACGTGCGGGGCGAATGGAACACGCCCTTGAGGTGCAGTTGCCTTTTTTGCAAAAATCACTGGGAGATTTCACCCTGGTTCCGGTTGTCATGGGAGATCAATCCTACGAAACCTGCAGAGCGCTGGGAACGGCACTTGCCGATCTGATCGGGGATGATAATACGATCATAATTGCAAGTTCCGATCTGTCCCATTTCCATCCTTATGAAGATGCCGTGATACGGGATAAGAAAGTAACCACGGCTATTTCCGAATGGGATTATTTTAATCTCTGCCGGAATCTGAAGGGAAGAATCTGGGAGGCCTGTGGAGGCGGGCCGATTGTGGCAACGATGATTGCGGCGGAACGGCTGGGGGCTGATCAGAGCGAAATACTTAAATATGCCAATTCGGGCGATGTTCCTGCCGGCGAAAAATCGCAGGTTGTAGGATACACCTCAGCCATCTTCTATAAAAGCATAACCGGACATAGCCGTTTGGAAAAGAAGTTCAATTTGTCCCGGGATGAACAGGAACATTTGCTTGAAATTGCCAGGCAATCGGTTCAACATGCTGTTGGAGAAGGTGACACCTACGAATGTAAGGACGGTGGATATCCCGCCCTATCCGTTGATCGCGGCGCGTTTGTAACGCTCAATAAGAATGGAAATTTGCGCGGTTGCATCGGATATACCGCACCGATAAAACCACTCTTTCTCACCGTGAGGGATGTGGCAATCAGTGCCGCATTGAGCGACCCGCGGTTCCCGCCTGTCAGTAAACCCGAGTTGCCCTCGATCTCCTATGAGATATCTGTCCTCTCACCGTTTCGCAGGGTAACCGATACCGGGCAGATTGAAATCGGTACGCACGGTCTCCTGATCAAGCATGGGCGATTTGAAGGCTTGCTTTTGCCCCAGGTTGCGGGTGACTACCAATGGGACCGAAAAACTTTTCTGGAGCAAACCTGCCGCAAAGCCGGTCTACCGACAGATGCCTGGAAACAGCAGGACACCGATATATTTATGTTTACCGCACTGGTTTTTGGGGAAAAGCCCCACTAAAACAAAATTACATGGCATATTTGTCCACATTTTCCATCAGGAACGGTAGAAGCGTACCTAGGGAGAGTAAAACCAGAAGGGCAAAAACCAGACCAAGAATGATCATTACCCCGTTTATTAAAAAGTAAAGACGAAGTTTGTCGAACATCTGGACGAGACTCTTGCGGATTATCGCTTATCCTGGCATTTTCGGCTCTGGCTGCTGCCTGCATGAGCAGTATACCCAGCCAAATTGGTATCCATGCAAATATGATTCCGACAACCGATAACGCGGCCAGAGCCCCAGACACAATCGTTACGATCCCGACGAATTTTAGCCATCCGGTCATATTCACGGCGGAATTCTGCAGATCCTTTAATACATCATTCGAATCCATATACCCCTCCCTAAGATGCAAATTATAAACAATTATGATGAATAATATTAGGTGGTTAAAACCCAAATTGCAAGCGTTAAAGACACCTGTCGCCGGTTTGCAATTCATAATCGGCGGTCGTAAATTTATAAACCAACCATTTTAGCACATATAAGAAGCAGGGGAGCAGATCTATGATTCACGACTTTGATATGATAAAAAATCTCTACGAAGCACTGCATGACCGTCAGAAAAAGATCAGGAATAAAATCGGTCGTCCGCTTACGTTGACCGAAAAAATTTTATTCAGCCATTATTCGGAGGATCCGGATGTGCTGCCTGAACGCAATAAATCGTATGTCTATTTAGCGCCCGATCGTGTGGCCATGCAGGATGCTACCGCCCAGATGGCACTGTTACAGTTCATGTCCTCAGGACGCAAAAGGGTAGCTGTGCCTTCCACGGTGCATTGTGATCACCTGATACAGGCCGAAGTGGGTGCCCGGGACGATCTTAAGCGGGCAAACAGCGAAAACAAAGAAGTCTATGATTTTCTCGCCAGTGTTTCCAATAAGTATGGCATCGGCTTCTGGAAACCGGGTGCCGGTATCATCCACCAGGTCGTGCTTGAAAATTACGCCTTCCCCGGGGGCTTGATGATCGGAACCGATTCACATACACCAAATGCAGGGGGCCTGGGGATGCTGGCAATCGGTGTTGGCGGTGCCGACGCGGTGGACGTGATGGCCTGTTTGCCCTGGGAACTCAAATGGCCGGGTGTAATCGGTGTCCATTTGACCGGTAAGATGTCCGGGTGGACATCGGCCAAGGATGTCATTCTGAAACTGGCCGGAATTCTTACGGTTAAGGGGGGAACCGGAAATATCGTTGAATATTTTGGCCCCGGAACAAGGTCGATCAGCTGCACCGGTAAAGGTACAATCTGTAATATGGGTGCTGAAATCGGTGCCACCACTTCCGTTTTTCCCTATGATGACCGGATGGCGACATATTTACGACATACCGAACGCGGCGAATTGGCGGATCTCGCCGATACACATGCCGCTGCGCTGATTGCAGACCCGGAAGTTTCTAAAAATCCAGAGAAGTACTACGACCAGATCATTGAAATCGATTTGAGCAACCTTGAACCCTATATCAACGGACCATTCAGTCCGGACCGTGCCTGGCCTATTTCACAGATGAAAGAAGCGGTAAAAAAAGAGGGTTATCCGGAAGAAATCAAAGTTGCCCTGATCGGTAGCTGCACAAACTCATCCTATGAAGATATCGATCGCTCAGCAAATATTGCCAGATTTGCCGCAGCAAAAGGAATGAAAGCCAAATCGGAATTTACCATCACGCCCGGGTCTGAGCAGATCCGGGCAACCATCGAGCGCGATGGGCAGCTGGAGGCCCTGACCAAAATTGGAGGGTTGGTTCTGGCGAACGCCTGCGGCCCTTGCATCGGACAGTGGAAGCGACATGATGTGCAGGCAGGAGAAAAAAATACCATTGTCACCTCTTACAACCGTAATTTTGCCAAACGCAACGATGGAAATGCGGCAACCCATTCATTTGTCGCCGGCCCGGAATTGGTAACGGCGCTTGCTCTGGCCGGTAAACTGACATTCAATCCGCTCACCGACTTCCTCGAGACAGAAACAGGCGAAAAAATAAAACTTGAAGCACCCAGAGGTGAGGAATTGCCTGCCCGTGGATTTGATCCTGGAGAGAGTGGATATGTTCCGCCCGCAAAGGACGGTTCAAAGGTGGACGTCAAAGTCGATCCGGCAAGTAACAGACTACAATTGCTTGAACCGTTCAGGCCATGGGATGGCAATGATTATGAAGACCTCGCCGTTTTGATCAAGGCCAAAGGGAAATGCACCACCGATCATATCTCACCGGCCGGCCCCTGGTTGCGTTTCCGAGGCCATCTTGACAATATATCCGATAATATGTTTATCGGTGCAATCAATGCTTTTGATCGTGATCCGGGTACTGCCAAAAACCTGCTCGACGGCACTGTAGACAAAATATCTGCCAATGCCCGGCAATATAAATCAAAAAATATAGGTTGGGTTGCCATCGGTGATGATAACTACGGTGAGGGTTCAAGCCGCGAGCATGCCGCTATGGAACCCCGGTTCCTGGGAGGCAAGGCGATCATCGTAAAGAGTTTTGCTCGGATCCATGAAACCAATCTTAAAAAACAGGGCATGCTTGCACTGACGTTCCACAATCCGGCTGATTATGATCTGGTTCGCGAGGATGACCGGGTTTCGATACGCGGGTTAAAAGAATTTAAACCGGGTGTCCCGTTAAAAATGGTGATCAAACACCGTGATGGATCAGAGGATGCATGCCTGCTCGATCATTCGTTCAACCAGGCACAGATCGCATGGTTCAAAGCCGGTTCAGCGCTGAATTTAATTGCGAAACAGCAATAATAGTGCGAATCCGCTATATCATTTGGTGATTGATGTAGTACAACTTAAAGATGTACTACATCGATCATTTTTTTAGATTCCTCTATAAAATCAGCGACACTCCCGAAATATTTATAAACCAAATCCCCCCGCACTATCCCACCGGATCTGACACCGCAATAATCAAGATAACTTGTATACGGCCAGTCACTCAGGCACTTGGTGATCCCTGCACGTATTGGATTTTGGTGAATATAGTGCAATACTATTTTAAAATATGTCCAGTCTTTTATAATCTTCGCTTTTGTGTGTTGCTGAAATAAACTTCCGGTACGACCACGCTGTTTATTAATCCCTCGCGTATATCCGCTCAGCATATCCCCAATGTTTCGACGCAAATTATTCTGGTCAGCAGTTATAATTTGGACCAGTAAGTGAAAATGTGTCGGCATAAGGCAATAACCAATTACTTCCCACTTACAACCGATATTATCCAATTTCCCGATGAAATAGCGGTAATTCGTTTCACTACGGTAAATAATTTCCCGGTTAATTGAGCGATTATAAATATGATATATCTGATCCTGGTATAATTGCATTCCGTGTCCCAGCATTGGTTGTACCAAACATAGAGAAGCAACTGGAATGCCAATGAAAAACATCCGTATGTTAGATTTAATGGGGAAATAAAATATGATGCACTGCTGATCTGCTTGATTGCCCCACACCAGCATTTTTATGGACAGAAATAAACCATCTGATAATATTGATGTCGATAGGTGAGCTAAATATTTACCCCAGAAGTACAAGACAAGCTTTGAACCGGCAACAGATTGAAAGGTTTTTGCCGATCAATGAGAAGCCTGACCCAGTCTCTGCAATAATATTCTGAGTAAAAAAAAATACAAATATGTTCAGCGTCTACTTCATGAATATCATTTTACCACTGAACTTCCTACTATTATCAACCGTCATCTGATAAAAATAGATGCCGGTTGATACCTGTCTGCCGATCCGGTCTTTACCATCCCACCGGATAAAATGTCGCCCGGCATTCAAAATACCCTGATGGACAATCCTTAGCCTGTCGCCCGAGGATATCGTAAATCGCCAGAGTCACATCGCTTTGTTCCGGCAAGGCCAGCGGAATGGTCGTCTCCGGATTAAAGGGATTCGGAAAATTTTGTCCCAAGGCAAAATCGGCCGGGATAATCTCACGGATGGTCTTCATGATCTCAGATTCAGCGCCAACCCCCAGGATAAAATCATTTTGCCGGACATCCGAATCAAAGAAATACGTATCCTGTTGCCTCAGATCGATATGCCGGCCATGTGTTTTATCGATCAGATACAGGGCATAAGATTCGGGAACCGTCGGGATACCTTTTATCGTAACGACAACGCCGCCCTGATTGGGCGTTTTGATTTGCATATTCCAGTATTCGGTTGACTCAACCGGCGGGCGGAAATCGCCACCGATGTATTTAAAACCCTCCTTCCAATCCGGCCGGTAAAAATATGCCTGAAGAATTTCACCAGGTGCCCGCGGACTGCGGTAATCAAACAGATCCAGCCCTGTATCGGCGTTTTCCGCCACACCCAGTGTAGCGGTCGCATCTTTGCTGACCTGATCCGATCACTCAAAACTGAGTTGCCACTCCGTTGTTTTTTCCGTACCGCTTTTTGGCAGGTAACTAAAGTACGGTATGATCAGTTTATTGCGGGATGCCAGTTTGTTGTCAAAATAATACCCTTTGTAGGGTTCCATAGTCAGGGTTTGTGAGAATCCTTTGTTATACATATGCAGCGGTTCGGTTCCCGCAAGACCGTTGATGTCACGCACAACGGTCCACGCCACATCAACGGTGAACGGATTTGATATAATATTGAATCCCTCATGGATGTCGATTTCGATCTGGGCCTGATTATTTACGGGAAGATTTGGCACCGATATGCCGCTGACCTGAACTGGTCCGTTTACAATTACCCAGTAACCGCGGCCGGGCAGAAATCTGAATTTTCCCGCTTGGTCAAACGGCTGATAATAATCGGATGAGTTCCCATTATCCCAATACGCCATCCACTTGATGCCAAAATCTGGTCCGAATACACCCGGATTGTCCAGGGCAAGGTTGACATTACCAGGAAGTCCGAACAGGATATAGTCCTGAGATGTAAACTGGTCACGCCGATCTTTGGAGGGAAAACTAAGAGGCTGAGAAATATCGATATTCGCCGGGCGTGTTGTGAACATCCGAACCGTTGAAGGATCGCTTTCCAGACCGCTGACTGTAACCGACACCCCCCAGAAATAGGTTGTACCCGGATCCAGATCAGGTATGTAGTAATAAGGCTCGGCCAGGTCCTGAAAATCATAAACGGGGTTTGACAAAGCGGCATTTTGGGAAACACGGACACGGTAAACACCACCGGTAACTGCATTCCATGTCAACAATACGTATTCGGAAACATCTGTTGCATTATTTGGCGGATTAAGCAGGGTGGGAGCCGCCGGTTTTGCGCCTGGCTCGGTCGTAAAACCCCACGGCGGATTACTCCAAACGTACATCGTAGAAGGTGTCATCATCCTTGCATGCCAATAATAGGTGGTGTTATAATTCAGTCCTGTGGCCGAGACAGACTCTGCCGTCAGATCAAATGCGCTGAATACCGTATCGGAAAATGCCGGTGATGTGGATACCTGTACATCAAAAGTTTTTGCGCCTACATAGCCTGATGTATCGGTCCAACTAAGCGTTACCGGTAATGTTACACCGGTTGCTTCCTTCTCAGGTGAAATAACATCCAGGGTTTGGACAAATGCGATACTTCGTACGGTTTTAAATCTCCAGACATCCGACCAGTTGGTAAACACGGTGGATGTCATTCTTGCCCGAACCCGCCAGTAATGATTTGTTGCCGTCCTGAGTGGTGTATTTTCTATTTTAATGACCGTGTCCATTACACCTGCTGCCTGGAAGGCAAGCGTATCGAACAGCAGAGATTCGGATACTTCAATTTCATACTGCATCGCATCCGGCACCTGATGCCAGATAAAAGTCGGTTTGACGTCCAGATCTATCATCATATCGGTGGGAGATACTAAAATTGGTTTCGGCAGGTCGGGGATCTCCTCGATCAGTTGAATTTGGGTGTTGATCGACCCTGCCTGATAAATCTGCCGGCCCGTATTCGGCCAGATAACGATCAGCGAATCGATCGCTGTGGCATCACCCAGACCGAAATGGACAAGGATATCATTCTGACCCAGCGGAGCCGAAGTGGTCGAAACTTCATGCATCTGACGTACCGTTTCGCCCGTAATAGTCGCCTGTAAAATTACTCTTGAACCAACCGCCTGCCGGTTGGATAGGGTACCCTGGAGTTTGACATCAAGCCAGTTTTTATCTGCAATATTATTTCGATACAGTCGGTTCGGTTCCCCATTTGCATTTACCACGGCGAGATCGAGATCGCCATCACGGTCGAAGTCAGCCCAGGCCTGACCTCGTGAGTGACCAAGATCATCAGAGGGCGGTCCGAAATCAATCCGCTCAAAATTACCGTCGTGCATATTCCGGTAAAGTACATTACGCGCACCTTCATCGACGGTTCCGGCATTGGTGACAAAAAGATCGAGCCAGCCGTCATTATCGAAATCGATCCAACCGGCGCTGCGGGAATCGGCCGGCTCATTTATGATTAAGGACCCGGATGCATTTTCGAAATTGCCGCCACCAAGATTAATATACAGAACGTTAGGCTGGCTGTCCCGGTTTACGACATAAAGATCCAGCAGGCCGTTATTGTCGAAGTCACCCCAGCATCCTCCATTGCTTAAGCCCTTGTCGTTAATAATCGGATTGGCCGTTCCGGTCACGGCCTGGAACTGTCCGTTTCCAAGATTTTCGTACAGGAAATTCAATTCGCCCGGTGCAGCGCCAGAATTGGCAATAAAAAGATCCGGATCTCCGTCGTTATCGTAATCCGCCCAGAGGCAGCTTCTTGAGTCACCCTGGTCTGTTGTAAAGGGCGATACCCCGATCCGGTCAAACTCGCCGTTTTGCATGTTATGGTAAAGCGCATTCAATTGCCCAAGGTTGGAAACCATGAGATCAAGAAAACCGTCGCGATCATAATCAGCCCAGGCGAGCTCCCGCTTGAGAATTCGGAATCGGTTACAATGGATTGTGAAAGAATTTTGGTGAAAGAACCGGCACCGTCATTTCTATAGAGAATATTATTCTGGCCGGAACTCTGACCTTTATTGGCAATAAACAGATCGATATCGCCGTCGTTGTCGTAATCACCCCAGGCGGGTGAGACCGATTCGCGCAAGTCGGTGGAAACCGGCGGGGCATCGGCAATTGAAAAAGATCCATCCTGATTATTTTTAAAAAGTTGATTCTGCGTATCCAGATTCGTAATTAAAAGATCCGGATAGGCATCGTTGTTATAATCTCCCCACGCAATACCGCGTGAATTCCCTTCCGTACCCGCTGATAATGCCCCGCGTACCCGGCTGAACATCTGTTGATTATCAAACCAGGCTGTCGGGGTCTCAACATCCGCGGAGCCATCCCAGGGAAATTCCCGGGCGTCGGTCACTTCAACAATCTCCTCGGACATATCATCATCCAGATAGGAAAAATTGAAAAAGATCGTTCCATTCATAATGCCGGTAGAAACGGTATCCGGTTGATTGGTGGCCCAGTCTGCCGACGTAGGTCATTTCGTCATCATCCAGAGGCGATAGGGCAATCGGATTGACATCGCCCCAACGGTTGAAATTACCGCGAACATAAACCTCATCATTACGTGGGTCGAATCCGATCTCATTTTGCATGCGTACAGAAAAATGCACCGATAGCGCCGTTGTGGATTGAACGGTTTTATAGACGCCGCCCCCATTGATACCTGTATAAAGATAATTGTCCGCATCGAAAAGTAAAGAGCGGACAGATCTGATCGGGAGCCCGGTATTATATTCCTCCCAACTAACTCCGCTATCTTTGGAGAGATAAACACCGTTATTGGAATAACCGATAAAAAGATGACCTTTAGCATTTGCCGTTACCGCAAATACGGAACCTCCGAGTGGTGTGGCAATTTCAATCCAGCTGTCACCGTCATTATCTGATTTATAGAGCCCGTCATCTGTTCCGAGATAGATGCGTTTGTGATCAACCGTCGTTGCCATGCAATTAATGGTAAGATTGTTAAGTCCGTTGTTGACCCCTGTCCATGTCAATCCATCGGTGGAGCGCAGCACCCCATTTCCGGATGTTCCCACAAAATAATATCCCGGGTTTGTTTTCCCGATCATGCATTGAACCGTGCTTTGGTAATCACCACTAAATGCCTCGGTCCAGGTGTTTCCGTCATTGTCACTGCGATAAAAATGGTAGACTGTTCCGGTCTGAGCGTAGATCGATCCATCGGATGCCGTATAGGTAAATACCACCTGATCATAGATACCGTTCGTTATATCGGTCCAGGATGACCCATTTTCAGTTAAGCGATGTATTCCATTAAACATGGTTGAAGCAAATATATAGCCCGGTTTAACGGCGACGCATGTTGTTTTGGAAGATGGCAGATCATAGGTAATGGACTTCCATATCATGCTATCCAATTGCCAGATGCCCATTCCATATCCCGATGCATATAAACGCGTTGATAAGGCTAAATGATTAACCGGAGCATGATAAAGACCATTATTATATAACCGCCAGAAAGTACCACCGGCTGAGCTAACTAAAATACCGCTGCCATAACAAGCGGTTACTATGCGGTCAAAAGTTGCATCATATACCATCTCACGAACTTCCACGTCACCAGGGGAGAATGAAATCTGATTCCAGGTATCACCGTTATCCGTTGAGTGAAATATGCCTTTCTGACTTGTACCAACAAAAATCTCATTATTGGGCAATATTACAAGATCCATACTGAAGCGTAATTCCAATTTTGTCGTTACCCTGATCCAGTTTGTTCCGCTATTGGTACTCCGGTATATATAATTTCCGGCGCTGGTAAAGAAAATATGACCGGAAGAATTCACGGCTATATTCGTGATATAGTCCGGAACTATGTCACCATTTATTTGCGTCCAACTAGCTCCCTTTGTGACTGATACATATATTCCCCCATTCGGTGAAGGCGCATTACCACCGGCATATAATTTTCCGTCGGGCTGCACAAAGAAGCACCATTCAGTCACGCTGCTGATATTGTTCAGCCCACTGTTTACCGGGGCCCATGTCGCGCCATCGTCCATGGAGCGAATTACACCTTCCTGATATATACCTGCCAGAACATATCCACTTTTGTGGTCGAAGTAAACCGAAGTAATAAATTTGGTTGTACTTATATCGATCGATTCCCATGCTTTTCCCCGGTCCGGTGTACGGTAGATTTTTTTACTTGATGCGATGATAATATACCCATTTTGCGAAACGCATAAATGACCATTGAGTATGCTTCCCGGGGGGGCGGGTATCTGTGTCCAGGTTTGTGCCTGGTCTGTTGATCGATAGACATATCCTTGTATTATAGTGTAATAGTCACCGGTTCCGGGATCGATTGAGAGACGTGGATCAACATATCCCCCTCCCTCCGGTCCGTCAGTCGGCTGCCAGATATCCTGTCCGTTGAGAAGGCCAAAACACAGAATAATTCCACTGATTATTTTTATGATTAATGACATTGTATTTTTGCGGTTCATGTCTTCTGCTCCTAATGAATGACTCAAACGGCGCGCATTGTTTATCGGTTAAGGTCTTGCCGGTGGTGCGGGAAAACCGGTATCGGTTGTGGCCGGCGTCGTATCATCGCCACCGGAACTGCTAAGGATTACCGCTGCGGCGCCAACGACAACAGCCCCGCCGCCGATCCACCACCATAAACTGCTTCCACCGCCACTATCTCCGGCCTTTACCGCTTCCGTTTTTTTCCCACGCGCCAGCAGTTCCTGGCGGTATTCGTCAGTAAATTCAAGATTGGCATCGATATTCACATCACCGCTCACCACAATGGTTTGCATAAATTCCTGATGGTTTTCTTTCTGCAGACGTATCTCCAGTTTAATACCTTCTTTTACAGGACTTTTAAAAGGTGTCTGACCGGCACGACGTCCGTTTATCAGAAGGGTCGCATCAGAAGGATTCGAACGGATAACCAAATTGAAAATCTTTGGCTCAGCCGGTGTGGGTTCTGCCACCTTGGCAATCCCGGCAATCTGATTGGCGATATCCTGCATGATCTGCAGCAATCCGTCGATCTCACCTTTATAGTCACGGATAAAAGATCGTTCGATCTGGGCGGTATTGATATCGATCAGAGAGATGTCAATCGTATAGGTTTGCCCGATTTTTCCGATTGAACCATTGACCATTTTCTGTACATTCAACAATTTTCCTACCTCCACCGCACATTCCGTCGTCGTGCAACCGCTTTGCTGAAATCCCTGTTCATTCAGGACTTCATCCATTTTGCCCCGTTCGAGCACGATAAATGCCTGCGTCTTTACCAGCATGGATGCCAGCCGGTTGCTCAGGGTGATGGTTTCATACTTCGAAAGTCCGCCGGTATTGGAGAAATCCAGAACCGCTATACGCATTTTCTCACTATTCTGCGCCAGCCCCGCCATTGAAGATCCCAGCAGTATCGGGATGATCCATCTCAGAAATAAGAATTTCATAAAGGCCTCTCTTGTGATGATATTCACCTGTAGAAAAATAATACATACCTCAAAAAAAAATGTGATATATCTTATAATATCGGAATAAATTATCTATATATTGAGATTTGTTTTTTTGATATTGCTCTTACGGGTCAGTGATTGATAATAAACATTTTGTCCCGTATTTTCAATATATATTTACCGGCAGATGAAAAATCGATAGGAAGCCGGAATCAGAAAACAGACAAAATGACCCAGATCAGATGGAAATATTACGGAGTAAATTTTGCGCAGAAAAAGCGTTACTGTAAACGTCGGTGATATCCCGGTCGGGGGTGACCATCCCATTGTGGTTCAATCGATGACCAATACCGATACCGCCAATATTGCATCGACCGTTGAACAGATCAAACGGCTGGCGGATGCTGGCAGTGAACTGGTACGGATTACTGTCAATAATGATGAAGCGGCCGCAGCCGTGCCTGAAATTGTCACTCAAATACATCGGCAGCAGTATACCACACCGATCATCGGCGATTTTCATTATAACGGACACCTGCTGTTGACCCGTTTTCCGGAATGCGCCCGGACCCTGGCCAAATACCGGATCAATCCCGGTAACGTCGGTACCCGGCACCGGGATAAAAATTTTACGACCATCATCGAACAGGCCATCCGGTATGAGAAACCGGTGCGGATCGGGGTAAACTGGGGATCCCTCGATCAGGTATTATTAACCGAAATGATGGATGAGAATTCACATAAACCGGAACCATTAGATGCCAGAACGGTTATGATCAATGCGATGGTAGAGAGTGCCATGCGTTCCGCCCGTCTCGCTGAGGAAGTGGGTTTACCGCACCACCATATTATTCTGAGCGCGAAAGTCTCTGGTGTTCAGGATCTGATCGATGTATACCGGATGCTCGCCCTTGAATCAGATTATCCCCTGCACCTTGGTCTTACCGAAGCTGGAATGGGGAGCAAAGGGATCATAGCGAGTACAGCCGGATTATCGGTTTTATTGCAGCAGGGTATCGGGGATACCATTCGTGTCTCGCTCACGCCAAAACCCGGCGGAGACCGGTCCGAGGAAGTACAGGTTGCCCAGCAGATATTGCAGAGTCTTGAATTGCGCAGTTTTAATCCCCAGGTTACCGCCTGCCCCGGTTGTGGCCGGACGACCAGTACCCTATTTCAAAAACTCGCTGACGATATATGGAGCTATATTCGTAAGCAGATGCCGGCCTGGCGCGAAAAATACCCCGGTGTTGAAGCATTAAAGGTGGCTGTCATGGGGTGTGTGGTGAACGGGCCGGGGGAATCAAAACACGCCAATATCGGCATCTCCCTGCCCGGAACCGGTGAAGCGCCAAAAGCCCCGGTGTATATCGACGGAATACATGCTAAAACCTTGCAGGGGGAAACGATTGCTCAGGATTTTCAGGTGATATTGGATGATTATGTTGTGAATCGGTATGGCCGAAGGCAGTAGGCAGAAATTAGGAATTAGGAATTAGGAATTAGGAATTAGGAATTAGGAATTAGGAATTAAAATATGTTGATAAATAAAACTAATTCAATCAAATTAATATGTTAAATTCTTTGTCGCTTTGTCGCTTTGTCGCTTTGTCGCTTTGTCGCTTTGTCGCTTTGTCGCTGTTATACCCCAAACCATTTCCCCAGCTCGGCAAGCACGCGTTTAAGCACAACTTCCTTACTTCCGTCTATCCTGCAGCCGGCAGCCCGGGCATGACCGCCGCCATTAAACGCCTTGGCAACCTGGTTGACATCCACAGCGCTTTTTGACCGGAAACTTATTTTGTGAAATCCGGGTTTGGCTTCACGAATGAACAGGCCGACTTCTCCCCCGCGTATCGCCACACTATAGTTGGCCAGTTCTTCGATCTCCGCCTGGCGACCGCTGTTCATTTCCTGATAATCAAGATATATAATAATAACCTTACCATCGAAGTAACTTTTCATGTTGGCCAGACCACGGCCGATTGTTTGCAACGCTTGAAACGAATTTTCAAAGAAAATCCGGTTATTTATTTCTGAGGGGGATATACCCAATTCAATCATCGTTCCGCCAATATACATATCCCGCGCGCTGGTGTTTGAAAAAGAAAATCGGCCTGTGTCGTAAACGATACCGGTGTATATGGCTTTGGCCATTTCAACATCAATCCCGATTTCAGCCAGTTCGATAATTTCATAGATCAGTTGCGCCGTGGAAGAGGCCTTTTCGTCAACCATATCAAGAACAGCAAAGTCATCCTCCCGGGGATGATGATCAATTTTGACGCATTTCGATCGGTCGGGTAATAATTCCGCCACATCGCCAAGCCGTTTGATTCCGGGAACATCGAGGATAATGGCCGATTGAATGTTAAAATCATGTGATTCATGGACATGACGGATCCGGTCAAAATATTTCAGATAATTGAATCTATTATCGACCTTCTCGTCATGCAGGACCATTACTGATCGTTTTCCCAGCTTTTCCAGCAGCATATGAACAGCGATTACCGATGCAATCGCATCACCATCGGCATTTATATGTGCCGAAATAAGAAAATCCTCATTTTGATCGATAAATTTTAGTATTTTTTGGGCAAGTTGTTTTTGATGGGACATGTCTGAATTGAAACCTCAATGTTTTTTTAAAAAAGAGGTGAATATATCAAATCGTCTGTAAAATTCCAAATAGCAAATCTCAAATCTCAAATAAATATCAAATCCCGATGATTATTTCATAAATTTGCCGAGGGTAAGATTTTGGTAAATGAAAATTGTATTTTGTTTGATAATTGGGAATTGAATTTTGGAATTTGCTTATTGTTCTTGGTGATATGAAACAACCGGTTTAATTTTTCGTTGAGAAAAGGGTACCAAAGGTAAATTTTATGCAAAAAATTCCATTTCGCTTCCTGTTCGGTTTCATTGCGCTGGCAATCATCACCGCATCCACGATCAATACTTCAATTGTTGCACGACAGAGTTCGGACGAGAATCTCTATGCCAATCAAAAGCAAGGCGTAATTTTTATCCAAATCATCCCGGGGGGTGTTTCGGATGATGCCGGATTACGGGTTGGCGACCGGTTGGTCAAAATCAACGGTGTGGAAATAAATTCCGCCATGCATGCGCAAAGCTTCCTCGATCGTGCGAAACCGGGTGACAGCCTGACCTACACCATCGAACGTGACGGCCGGATATTCGACGTAAACGTCAACCTGGCCCTTGCCGGTGTACGCATCTGGCAGGTGGCAGTGTTTGTTACCGGCCTGTTTTTTCTGCTATATGGACTGTTTGTGGCTTTGTCCCAGCCCGACAACGGAAAAGCCCGTTTACTGGCACTTGGCATGATGATGCTTGGCCTTTTTTTCATGAATATTCCGCTTGTGTCAAATATCTCTGAAAGATACTGGCTTTATAGATTATATAGCCTCTTCTTGTTGTTAAATTTCTTCCAGATGGTTGCTGTGGTCATGCATGCATCGCTCTATTTTCCAACCCAAAAGTACGATCAGATCAAACGATTCAGAATGATATATATACACTATATTGTTATGGGTATATTTGCCATCATCTCCCTTTATGAGATATTAAAAATTGGCCCGTATGTACCGGTGCTGCTCATACCTGCCGGAATATATGCCGTAATATTTGAACTGGTGTATTTTCGCAAAAGGCGGAAAGAATACAGAGCGAGATCGAGAGTTGTTTTGGGATCTTTAACGGCTATGCTGATATTGGGTGTTTTGGGCTTTATATGCCAGTTTTTGTTCCCGAATCTTCGGTTGGTTGAGTCTTTGAGTTTTGTCATTATCCTTTTGCCCATTGCGTATTTTTATACGACGATTAAGTACCGTGTTTTTGATATATCTGTACGGGTGCGGCTTTCAATTGTGTATACGACGTTACAGATTATCCTGCTTTTTCTCTTTCTTGTTACGATAATCATCCTCATCCGGTGGCTGTCCGGCTGGTCGATCAATCTGCCGGGATTATTTATCACCGGAACATCCCTCGAAATTCGAGATACCGCTTCGCTGCCGCCGGATCTTCAGGTCCAGGTACAACGGGGATATCTGATATTGGCAGGTGTTATACTCACGGCATTCCTCTATTTTTTTAAACAATGGCTGCAGCACTTTTTTGAAAAAATTTTCTATCAACAAAAATATGATTACCGCCGTGCGCTTAAAAATTTTGTGGAAATCCTCTCCGCTTCATTCCGGCGTGATGAAATCAGTCATCGCTCTCTGGATCAAATCACCAGTATTATGCGCATAAAGGGCGCAATGCTGCTGATTCAGGAAAATGGCAGCTTCCGGGTCAATGATGCCACCGGCAGTCTGGCCGAGTCGAAGAACCGTAAATTTGAACTGAATGATCAAATACTGGAACGTTTCCAGCATAAAAAAACAGAAATCAATCAGCATGATCTGGCTGATTTTCAACCATTGGATGCATTACGCGATAATATATACCATGGCATATCGATTATCTCCGGTGGCAAGAGGCTCGAAGCACTTTTATTCACGGGAGAGAAACTATCGGAAAGCCCGTATAATACGGAGGATCTGGAATTGCTGGATCTGTTTGCCGAACATCTCGGTTCTGCCTTTGAGCGCGCACGTTTGTACGAAGAAATGGCGGATAAAGAACGGATTGAACGGGAAATCGAAATTGCCCGGGAAATCCAGATCAATTCTTTACCCGGCAAGGAACCCACATATCCTGGTCTTCAGATCTGTGCATCGCTCTCCGCAGCTGCCGAAGTTGGCGGAGACTATTACGATTATATCCAAATTGATCAAAACCGGCTAGGGATTATAATCGGTGATGTTGTCGGAAAGGGGACGTCAGCGGCATTTCACATGTCAAAAATCCAGGGATTTGTGCGTGCCCTGACCATGGAAGATTCCGCTCCAGATAAAATGCTCAGGCGATTGAACGGTTTAATTGAAGATAATTTCGATCCCGACTTCTTTTGTACGGCACTCTATGGCATTTTTGACACCCGCCGGCGTCAGTTAAGATTGTTCCGTCTCGGCCATTCAGGACTTATTTATTATAATGCCAGGCAGCAGACAAGCGAGTTGATTGAACCCGCCGGTCTCGGACTGGGTATCGGTGACAATTTAAAATTTGCCGAGAATCTGGAAAGTGCTGAAATTACTTATAAGCAGGGGGACATATTCGTATTCCTCACAGACGGTTTTACCGAGGCTATGAATGAGCACATGGAACCCTATGGTGAGGAAAATCTCTGCCGGCTTGTGCGTGAAAATGCCCAATTACCGGCAAGCGATCTGATGCAAAAAATGGTTGCCGATGCACAAAGATACAGCAAAGGCAAGTGGTTCGACGATGCGACCGGAATTGTGGTTAAAATTACTAAGTAGGTGCAAGGTAAAAGGTAATCAGCAGGGGCCAGTCTAACTTGCCCCCTTGTTTCGCCATGAGATCCCATATTTAGCAGCAATCCACTGCCAGGCATAGATTACACCCCACCCGCATGCCATGCCCAGGACAGCACCACCAAGCACATCAAACGGATAATGTACACCTACCGATATCCGGGAAAGGCCAACCAGGCTTGCCAATCCAAAGAAAAGCCATTTCCAGCGCGGGTAAAAATAGCTGAAAAAGCTGCAGTGGCAAAAAAGTTAGCCGCATGGGAAGATGTAAATGAATAGGATGTTTTCATACCGGTCAGAAGATGTACCCCTTCCAATGCCACACAGGGTCGGGTACGTGCGAAAAAAGGTTTAATTATGCTACTGGAAATCTGATCACTGAGCAAGATAACCGGGATGATCAGGAGCACCATATACCGGCCCTGGCGCCCACCTTTCCATAACAACAGGACGATCACGAGCCCCCAAACCGGGAACCAGTGGTACTTTTCCGTTACAAAGGGCATCAGCCAGTCAAATACGGGATTTTGTAATGTAACATTTATAAAATAAAAAATTGCCGTGTCAATTTTTTGTAAAAAGTCAAGAATTTCCTGAATCATTTTCTTATTGTTTCCCGGTGTTTTTTGAATTTATATATTCTACCTGTACGATGCCAGTTTCTATTTTCGGGGTTACAGGCTTACTTAAAGCGTAAAAAAGATGATATATATCTTGGGTTTGATCTGAATAATAATTATCAATATGTTTACATAATTTTGATCAAAGATTGTACTTTATGAGGCTTATAAAATTGGCACAAACAAATACACCTTTTTCGGGGAGGTAAACATGCGGGCGGTGCGTATTCATCAACACGGCGGCCCAGAGGTGCTTCAACTTGATCAATTACCAGTACCTGAACCCGCTGCAGGAGAAGCTCTTGTGCGTATTAAGGCTGCAGCCCTTAACCACCTGGACATATGGCTCCGGAACGGTCTTCGTGGTATCCCGCTTCCACTTACCATGGGGAGTGATGCAGCAGGGATTATTGAGGCCATCGGTAAGCAGGACAATCTGACAGAATTTAAACCCGGTGATGAAGTCATTCTTGTGCCTTACAGATCATGCCGCACCTGTGCATTCTGTCTTAGCCATAATGAGAACATGTGTGCCAAATATCAGATCGCCGGTGAGCAGATCCAGGGATATCAGACCGATTATGTGGTCATACCCCTTTACTATCTTCTGCCCCGTCCAAAGAACATCAGTTGGGAGGCCGCGGCAGCCTTTCCGCTGGCCTATCAGACAGCCTGGCATATGTTGCACCGGAAGGCTCAGATCCAGGCAAATCATACAGTTCTGGTCTGGGGCGCCAGCAGCGGCGTTGGCAGTGCGGCGATCCAAATCGCCAAAGCCGCCGGTGCAAAAGTCATAACAACCGCCGGAAACGATAAAAAAACTGAATTTGGATTGAGCCTGGGGGCAGATCATGTGATCCATTACCACCACGAAAATGTGGGCATGCGTACGCTTGAACTGACCGGTGGCGAAGGTGTGGATATCGTCATTGAACACGTGGGACTTGCCAGCTGGGCCGATTCATTGAAAGCATTGAGCCGCGGAGGAAAAATTGTCACCTGTGGGGCAACTACCGGTCCGGTTGTGCAAATCGATCTACGACATTTATTTATCAAACGTCAGCAAATACTGGGTTCCACGATGGGTGACCGACAGGATCTGATCACACTCATAAAACTGATTGAGAATAGCCAAATAATACCCACTTATAGTCATGTCCTGCCGCTGGAGGATGTCGGGCGGGCACACCAGATTTTAGAAAGCGGCGAAAGTATGGGGAAGATCGTACTTAGTCTTGCAAACTGATGTTTATTTTTTCCCGGATCACATATGGGGGTCTCTGTTTTACCTCTTCACTTATCCGGCCGATGTATTCTCCGATAATACCGAGGGTGATCAGCTGCACTCCACCAATAAACAGGATGGCAATCATGAGAGAGGTCCAACCCTGGATTGTGACTTCGGTAAACAACTTTAAATATAGGGCATAAACACCTGCCAGAAAGGCCAGACCCGAAATCAGAAATCCAAAATATGACGCGAACTGCAACGGGATAAATGAAAATGACGTGACCCCGGTAAGGGCAAATTTCATCATTTTTAACATGGGATATTTTGTTTTTCCTGAATGTCTTTTCTGTCTCTCATAGCAAATACCGGTTTGCCGGAAACCACCCCATGACACCATCCCCCTTATAAACCGATGGCGTTCAGGCATGGAATTGAGCATATCAATAACATGCCGGTCGATCAATCGAAAATCACCCGTATCCACAGGAATATCAACATTGGTCAACAACCGCATTATACGATAGAACAACGCAGCTGTCAGACGTTTGAATATATTATCCCCGATACGTTTGGTTCTGGTAGCATATACCACCTGATATTGTTCACGCCATTTTTTGAGTAATTCGGGAATCATATCCGGCGGATCCTGTAAATCGGCATCCATAATAATTGCACATGCGCCCTTACAATAGCTCAATCCGGCACTAACGGCCTGCTGATGCCCAAAATTTCTTGTAAATGCCAGTACTTTGATGCGTTTATCATTTTGGGAGAGTTCAGTTAGTCTGCGATAGGAACCATCAAGACTGCCATCATCCACATAGATCAATTCAAACGTCTCCGCCAGAGATTCAAAAACAGTTCTTATCCGTTCATAGAGGAGAGTGACATTACTTTCTTCGTTATAAACCGGAACGATAATTGAGATCAAGGTTTCTGCCACGATACATATATCTCCAGGATAGATTGATTAATAGTTTAATCGCAAATATATTGAATCCGAAGATCTGTTCGGTCAGGTTCTATCGGAAATTTTATCTTTGTCTGCTTCTGATGATCAGTCTACGTCAGATTTTGCAAAAAATCAATTTATGAAATTTGTAACTAAACATACAATTCAATAAATTTAAGGATTAATACAGATCATTGATGCGCTTTATATGATGTAAAGTGCAATAAGAGGAATGATTATGGAACTCATTTTAACAATAGCGATATTCAGTATGTCGTTTATATTTTTGTCTGTCGGTGTCATCTTTGGCAAGAAACATATGCGCGCCGGTTCCTGCGGAAGTAACGTCATAATCAAAGGGGAGGAACTTTCATGCGGCGCTTGCCCATCAAAAGAAGCAGAAGTTTGTCCCAGCGGTGATAAAGAGGGATACGCTACGCTGGCACAACTGGGTAATCCAACACGAAAAAGGCTATACAATTCCAAAAACTGAGCGTTATTGCCCCGCAAGATATTGAGCGAAACCCGTCGTCTGATATTCTTCGAACACCTCCTCATCAACTCTGACTACAAGCAGCCCTTCAACCCCGGACAGTTGTTTTAACCAGGTCAGTCCTTTCTCAGAACCCATGACCATCACGGTGGTGGCTACGCCATCTGCAAGCGTGCAATTTCCGGCAATAATGGTTACACTGGCCAGATTATGCGTGACAGGTTTACCGGTATGTGGATCGATGGTATGTGAGTATTTTTTACCACCCCTCTCAAAGTAGTTACGATAATCACCCGAGGTGGCAACGGCCACATCTTTTAATGCCAGGATACCCTCCAGATCCTGTCCCGGCAGATTTGCATACTTTGGCCGGTCAATACCAATCTTCCACGGTTCCTGTCTGGCGTTTAAACCTCTGGCAACAACTTCGCCACCTATTTCGACCATATAATTTTTGAATCCGTTCTTACCGATCCATTCTGCCACGACATCTACACCATAACCTTTGGCAATGGCACTGAGATCCAGTTGCAGCTCCGGTACTTTTTTCCGAATATGCAAAGAATCGACAATCTCAAGCTTATTCGAACCGATACGTTGCTTTAAATCAGCAATTTTCGCCTCATCCGGTACAGTTCCGGTTTCCGACGTAGGACCAAAGCCCCAAAGATTCACCAGAGGTGCGACGGTTGCATCAAAGGCACCGTTCGATGATGTATAAAGATGTATCGCTTCCGTGATGACATCCATAAAACCTTTCGAAACCGGAAACGGTTTTGTGCTCCGTGTCCGGTTAAAAACAGAAATTTCACTTTGCGGGATATATGTCGACATTTGTCTGTTTATTTCTATCAGCACAGAATCGATCGACTTTGCCATGCCCTGATAAACCTCTGCTTCGACGACCGCATTGGCCACTTTAACCTGATAAGAAGTCCCCATGGTAAAACCCGTCCATACGATTTCCGTGGCCGTTTTATTGGTCTGGCAGGCGACCAAACAAAAAAGGAGCAGTGAAATACTGCTCCCAATGGCAACAAGGCTATGGCTTTGTGATTTAGAAAACGTCATATGCGATCATCTCCGGATCAACGCCCATATTATATAGCATTTTATTGACTGCATCGATCATCATCGGCGGACCGCACAGATAGTATTCAATTTCACCGGGATCCTCATGTTTATTGAGATACGTATCCTGAACAACCTGATGAATAAATCCTATCGGGCCGGTCCAATTATCTTCCGGCATTGGTTCCGATAATGCCACGGTATAATTAAAATTGGGAAATTTAGCCTTTATTTCCTTAAACTCTTCATCATAAAACATTTCGCGCATTGAACGGGCTCCATAAAAGAAATTTACTTTCCTTCCGGTCTCAAGTGTTTTGAACAGATGAAACAGATGACTGCGCATGGGAGCCATACCGGCCCCGCCACCGACATAAATCATTTCCCGATCGGTATCTTTGATAAAAAATTCGCCATAAGGTCCGCTGACGGTTACTTTATCACCCGGTTTCAGGTTAAAAATATAGGAAGATGCGATACCGGGAGGAACATCCATACCTGGCGGCGGTGTTGCAATTCGCACGTTCAGCATGACGATATCCCCTTCTGCCGGATAATTGGCCATAGAATAAGCACGAAAAATCTCTTCGTCATTGGAAGATTTTAAATCCCACAGATTATATTTATCCCAGTCTTCATGATATTCTTTTTCAATCGCGAATTCCTTATAACTGAGTTCATAGGGCGGAATATAGATCTGAATATAACCACCCGCCTGAAAATCCATATGCTGTCCGGGGGGAAGCTGTATTTTAAATTCCTTGATAAATGTAGCTACATTATCATTTGATATGACTTCACATTCAAATTTCTGGATACTGAATATTTCTTCAGGGATATGAATGGTCATATCCTCCTTCACTTTTACCTGACAGGCAACCCGCCAGTTTTCCTTGATTTCCCGGCGGGTAAGATGGGATTTTTCGGTCGGAAGAACATCACCACCGCCTTCAAGAATCTGACATTTACACATGCCACAAGTCCCTCCGCCTCCACATGCAGAGGGCAGAAATATTTTCTGATTGGCCAGCACATTAAGCAGATTTCCACCCGGGCTGACTTCCGGACTTTTTTCTTCATCATCATTGATCAATATTTTCACCTTCCCCTGCTGAACCAGTTTTTTCTCTGCGATCATTAACACAATAACAAGGAGCAGGATAAACGAAGAAAAAACACCGGCACTAATCGCAATCAGTCCAAAAATATTCAAGGTTTCGCTCCCTTCTTTACAAACTAATACCAGAAAAACTCATAAAAGCCATTGCCATCAGACCGGTTATCAGCATGGTAAGTCCCAGGCCACTTAAACCCTCCGGTACATTTGAGTATCTCAATTTCTGACGAATTGCAGCCATGGCAACGATAGCCAGGAAAAATCCAAAACCTGAACTAAAACCAAAAACCGTTGACTCTGCAAGATTATATTCACGTTCTACCAGGAACAACGAAGATCCAAGAATAGCACAATTAACCGCAATCAAGGGCAGAAATATCCCCAAGGCCGTATACAGTGTCTGGCTATATTTGTCAATAACCATTTCAACCAATTGAACCATGGCGGCGATTACCGCAATAAAAGAAAGAAAGTTGAGGAAACTCAGATCAACAGTCGCCAGACTCTCGCTAATCCAGGATAGAGCGCCTTCTTTCAACAGAAACTCATGAATCAGCCAGTTGGTCGGGGCGGTAATTGTCAGTACAAATATTACAGCCAGGCCCAAACCAAGTGCGGTTTCGACACGGCGGGAAACCGCCAGAAACGAGCACATACCCAAGAAATAAGCCAGTACAATATTCTCAACAAAAATAGATTTGATAGCTAAACTTAAATAATGTTCCAAATCTGACCTCTCTCTCTTTAATTATCTTCAAACTTTTTCGATATCATCCGCTGCCCCCAGATAATGAGGCCAAGCAGAATAAAGGCTCCCGGAGAAAGCACCATAAGTCCCATATTTTCATACCCGGCTGCATAAAAGGAGTCCGGCACGAGATGTATTCCAAAAAAAGTCCCGCTTCCCAGAATCTCCCGTCCGGTGGCCACGATCAGTAGAATGGCAGCATACCCCAAACCGTTACCCAATCCGTCAAGAAAAGATGGCCAGGGTTTATTTTGCAGGGCAAACGCTTCCGCGCGCCCCAGAATGATACAGTTGGTAATGATCAGTCCCACAAAGACGCTGAGTCGTTTGCTGATATCGTACAGATAGGCTTTCAATACCTGATCGACAAGTACCACAAGGGTAGCCACAACAGCCAGTTCAACAATAATACGGATCTTCGAAGGAATCATATTACGTAGAAGAGAAATTGAGACATTCGAAAGGGCAAGAACCGATATGACGGCCGCCGACATAACAAGCGCGGTATTGAACTGAACGGTGACCGCAAGAGCCGAGCAGATACCCAAAACCTGGAGGGTAATCGGATTATTATCCGACAACGGATCACTCAGTGTCCGTTTATTTTTTTTGGAGAACAACTTCTCCTTTGGTTGTACAATCTGTTTAGTGGTCTTCGCAACCTCTATTTCTGGCATATTGATCACTCCGTTTCTTTATTTCTTACTGTTTCGAAATACGGTTCGTATTGCTCAAGATCTTTTTTAAGAAAATTTGTTAAACCATTGCCGGTCAGTGTCGAGCCACTTATACCATCTACATAATGGTAAGATTCAGACTCCGGTATTTTCCCGGCCACTTTACCTTTAACCACAGATATTGATACCAGTTTTCCGTCGGGAGACAGGATGCGTTTGCCGACAAAATTATTCGTAAACCATTCTTTTACGATCTCACCTCCGAGTCCAGGAGTCTCCCCATGCTGATAAAACGTGATTCCACGGACCGTATTGAGATCAGGCTCAAGAGCTAAATATCCATAGATAGTTGACCAAAGCCCTTTACCTGAAATCGGAATAATATAGGATAGTACCGCATCATCTTTTTGATACAAATATACCGGAAGCAAATGTTGCTCTTTTTTTAAATCGGTATTTTCCACCGTTTTGCCATCAATGACCAATCCGGTTGTATCTACGATCTGTGATCTGATATTGGTATCATAAAGACTGAGAACATCATTTCGGGTGATATTTTCAGCATCACTTTTTATCAGTCCGGCGCTGCTTAAAATATTTTTTTGCTTATCTAAAGCGATATTCTCCTGCTGCCGTTCGCGAAGCAAGGTTGCAGCCGACGCGAGTAAAATACTACAGGTAATTGTAACCGCAGCCGCGAACATAATTACATATGAATTTTTATGCACGTTTTAACCTCCTCTTCATATTGGCGCTCACCACATAAAAATCAATAAGTGGTGCAAATACATTCATAAAGAGAATCGCCAGCATCATACCCTCCGGATATGCCGGATTTACTGCCCTGATCAGAACCGCCATTAAACCGATCAGAATACCATATATCCATTTCCCGGTATTCGTGCTTGCAGCGGAGACCGGATCGGTCGCCATAAAAACCGCACCGAAGGCAAACCCACCCATAACCAGATGCCAAAGTGGTGGCAGGGTAAATATACTTGGTGCGTCGCTACCGGTGACGAGAGTGATGAGCATGGCTGTGCCGAAACCGCCTGCAAAAACGGCAGTCATGATCCGCCAGCTGCCGACGCCGGTTGCAATCAGTATAAAGGCACCGATCAGTATGGCAAGAGTTGAGGTTTCCCCCATACTTCCGGGAATAAGACCATAAAACATTTTTTGGAACGTGAATCCTGCTGATTCGATGGCCTGCACAGCCGAACCACCTCTTTCGCCGCTGGAAGCCACCAGCAATGGTGTTGCACCGGAGAAACCATCGATCAATTTATCTTTGGTATAATCTATAGCTGTCCAGACTTTATCACCTGAAATTTTACCCGGATAGGTAAAAAACAGAAAAGCGCGGGAAATAAGCGCCGGATTGAATACATTCATGCCGGTGCCTCCAAACACCTCTTTACCGATGATCACCCCAAATGTAATGGCAACGGCCACCTGCCAGAGCGGAATCGTTGGCGGTAGTACAAGCACAAACAGGATTCCAGTAACAAAGAAGCCTTCATTCATCTCATGTTTTCTGACAATCGCAAACACGAGTTCCCAAAAGAGCCCAACTGCATACGTGACGATGATCACCGGTAGCATGGTCAGGAACCCAAACCACATATAATCGACCAGACCACCTTCTATTCCGCGGGCAAGATATGACTGATAACCGATATTGTACATTCCAACAAATATTGCCGGAATAAGTGCGATCACGACCGTAATCATAAATCGCTTGGAATCAATTTTATCGCGTATATGCGGGCTATGATGGGTCGTTTCCGCGGGGGTCAGGAAGAACGTATCCAAAACTTCAAACAGCGGATAAAATTTATGCAACCTGCCACTCTTTGCAAAGTAAGGTGCAAGCTTCTTACTGTTTTCTTTGATGAATTTCAATTTTTATCCTCTTTAATAGTATGTATGATTATCCTTCGCTTTCCAGTGTGTTCAAGCCTTTTCGTATATATTCGCCAAAATCGATCTTTGACGGACAGATATAGGTGCAGAGCGCAAAATCTTCCTCATCTACTTCCAGCAATCCCAAGCCGATCATATCTTCTATCTCTTCTGCCATGATACTTTTTACCAAATGTCCCGGATAAATATCCATGGGTAACATTTTTTCGTATTCACCGGTTTGAATGAAGGGCCGCTTACCGCCATGTACGCGGGTATCTTTGACATATTCGGGCCGGGGCAGCAATTTTGATAAAAATGTTCGTGAATAACTTTCATCCTTCAAACCAGGGGTTAACCAGCCAAATAATACTCTTTCATTTGTATCCGGGATAACCGTTACCTGGTAATCATAGAAACCAACATAACCGTTCGATCTGATGTGCCGGCCACGTAATACATTTCCGGAAATATAACGTACATCCTCATCATGCACCAGTCCCTGGGGGATCAGTGTTGCCATGCTCATCCCAACACGCGTTTCAAAATACTTGCGGGCGTCACGGGTTAATGAAGATCCGGATACGGCGATTACCCGTTCGATCGGATAGCGCCCTTCTTTGAAAAATTTACCGAGCAACGCAACATGAGGTGCAGAGATATACCAAACAATATCGCCAACTCGCATCGGTCTGATATGATAGATGTGTACACTTGTATTTCCGGCCGGATGGGGACCGGTAAAGGCATGTTTGTCTACGCCGGTAATATTTTCAAACACCCGTGCCGTCGTTTCGCCGTTATCGCTAACTGATAGGTATACTTTTCCTTCGGTTAATTTTGACAGAATCATTACGCCGGTCTGAAAATTTTCTTCATCTTCGCGCATCAGATAATTAATATCCGGAGCCAGTGGCGCAGTATCCATCGCATTGATAAAGATATCACGGGGGGGGGCTGAAGCCTTTGCAATTTTCGAGAATGGGCGTTGTCGCAAGTAAGGCCAAAGTCCGCCTTCATGAAGTTTCTGAATGGTCTCTTCCCTTGATAATGCCGCTATCTTTTCGGTCGAATGGGTACTGAAAAATTCGTATTGATCATTACCGTCATCCTCAACGACCACTTCCATTAATGCCCTTCGTTCACCCCGGTTAATCTCTATCACCTCCCCACTGGCGGGTGAGAGAAATTTAACCTCCGGATTCTGCCTGTCGAAGAATAAAGGCGTACCAATTTTGACTCTCGAACCAACCTCAACTTCCAGTTTTGGCTTGATACCGGGAAAATCCGGCGGTTGCATGGCAAGCTTTGCAGGTCGTTCAGCGGGTACGATAATTTTTTCGGTAGATCCGGCAAGTCTGATATCATAACCTTTTTTCAGTTTGTGTTTTATCATAAGGATTTGCGCCCTATCCAAAAAGTTAGCATTTTATTTCACAAATTATTAGCGCTTAATATACTAAAATAAACAAAAATCTCTCAACAATTTTTTTCTATATTTTTCAATTTTGTATGTTTATTTTCAATTATACGTATCCTGGTTCCTCCAAAACAATTAGTCGCGCGGTACTGTTGAAAAAAAACAGTCGTACTTGTAAATTCATCAGCATATTGCAAACAAAAAGACGGAAATGAAATTAACTGTACCCAACCAGCTGACCATCCTGAGAATCCTTTTAACCCCTGTTTTTCTTTTTTTTTATTTACAATCTGATTCCGATCAGAAACTAGCCGGGACGGTCATATTCTTTATTGCATCGGCAACCGACTGGTATGACGGATACGTTGCCCGGCGATTCAATATAATTACACGATGGGGACAATTTATGGACCCCTTGGCAGATAAAATATTAATTTCATCCGCTTTTATCGTTTTTGCCTATCTTGGGTATCTTTACTGGTGGATGGTTTGGGTCATCGTTTCCAGGGATTTCCTCATTACATTTTTGCGCATGTATGCGCTGCATCATGGGAAATCAATCGTGACCAGCCAGACCGCTAAATGGAAAACATCTCTTCAGATGATGGCTGTATTTATTCTACTTATTTATTCAAATTTCCCGATCAGTCTTTCATCCTATCCCCCCCCATATACGCACTGGATTTCACTGATATTCCTTGGCGTTACGCTCCTGACCGCTTTTACAGGATACCAGTATCTTTTCGAAAATCGGAGCCATGTTCTTGAAATCTGGCGCCGGTCCATAAAATTAATCCGCTGAATCACGCGCTTATGAAAATTAAACGTTTTATCATATTCGCACTGGCTTCGGGCTTTGGAAGCGGCTATTTACCACTGTTACCCGGTACCGCCGGAAGCTTTTGCGCTTTGATTATATTTTTGCTTTTGCCACTTGGCGATCAAATCTGGCTGGTGATCATTGCTATTACTTTTCTGGCCGGAATCAGGATAGGCGACATCGTAGAGAAAGAGTATGGTAAAGATCCCGGATTTGTCGTTATTGATGAATTTGCAGGGCAGTGGCTTACCTTTCTATTTTTACCTTTAGATTTTAGCTTGCTCGTGGCAGGTTTTATTCTCTTCCGGATTTTTGATATTATCAAACCGTTTCCGGCAAATCATGCTCAGAAAATTAACGGCGGACTCGGTATCATGCTGGATGATATCATTGCCGCTGTGTATGCCCAGGTTGTTCTCAGAATCATAATATTCTTCATAACATAAGGAAATTTCAGATTGAGTGTCGTTAATGCAGAAATAATATCGATCGGTAATGAACTTCTTTCCGGTCTCACTCTCAATACCAATGCATCCTGGATCGCACAGAAAATGCATCACCTCGGAGTGGACGTTAATTGGATAAGTACCATAAAAGATACGCACGGGGAAATAAATCATGCCCTCGAAACGGCATCGAACCGAGCCAAATTGGTTATCTGTACCGGCGGCCTTGGACCGACACCCGATGATCTCACCAAAAAAGCGATATGTGATTTCTTTGATAGCCGGCCGGTGTTGCATAAAGAAACACTGGCCCATATCAAGAAACTTTTTGAAGGCCGGAGTCTGCGCATGCCGTCAACCAACCGGAATCAGGCCATGATACCGGATCAAGTCTGTTGTCATCACCAACCCATATGGTACGGCGCCCGGATTGCGCCTGGAGAAGGGGGATACTGTGTTCTTTTTCCTCCCCGGCGTACCATTTGAGATGAAACACCTGATCGAACATTATATCATCCCCGATATCCAGGGATATTATACCCTGGTTAAACCAACCACAGTTCTTTTCCGGACAACGGGATTGGCAGAATCCAGGCTGAACGAATTGGTTACCCCCGGCTTAAAGACATTTAAAAATATTACCATCGCATTCCTTCCGAAAACAACCGGTGTGGATTTACGGATTACTTTTGCTGATGAGAATGCAAAGATCATGGGTAAACTGAAAAACCATATATACCATTGTCTTGGTATTCATCTATACACCGAAGAAGAGCAAAATCTGGAAGAGGTGGTCGCAGCTTTACTGCTTGAAAAGGGATTCACCCTCGGAGTGGCCGAAAGCTTTACCGGCGGATTGATCGGCGACCTGTTTACCAATATACCCGGAAGTTCAGCCTATTTTAAAGGAAGTGCGGTTACCTACAGCAATGACAGCAAGGCCCGGCTTCTCTCAGTCGATGACCAGACGATGCTATCCCACGGTGCGGTTAGTGAGCAGACGGTCAAAGAGATGGTAACCGGGGCTCAACGTCTATTCAATACGGATTGCGCCATCGCCAGTACCGGGATTGCCGGTCCTACCGGCGCGACAGCGGATAAACCGGTCGGGCTGTGCTATCTTGCGGTCATATGTAAAGAGCACCTTGAAACCCGTCGTTTCATTTTTGGCAAAGACCGGCGCATCAATAAAGAACGTGGTGCCTATGCGGCAATCGAGCTCTTACGGAGAGTTTTGCTCTGAAATTTTATTTACGAACGCCCACATCGAAGAATAGCGACAAAGCGACAAAGTGACAAAGCATCCCAATCCCACATTCATTCTTTGTTGCTTTGTTGTTCTTTCACTTCTGCCAATAATTTGATTTATATTGGAAAAATGTTTACCATTAATGTCTTTTAACAGGATCAACCGGATATACTGGGAGAGTTTTTATGCTGAAAAATCATCCGAAAGGATTCATGACCCTATTCTTTACAGAAATGTGGGAACGATTTGGCTATTATCTTATGCTGGGTATCTTTTTTCTATATATGACAGATACTGAACGAGAGGGTCTGAGCTTTGGTAATGCCAAAGCGGCGGACATACTGGGAACCTATCTGGCACTTGTTTATCTGACACCTTTTCTGGGCGGACTACTCGCCGACCGGATTCTGGGCTATCGTCGTGCGATCATCCTGGGCGGTTTACTGATGGCGGCCGGCTACCTCGGACTGGCCATACCCGGTGACACTGCCTTTTGGATCTCGCTCTTTCTGATCATCATTGGTAATGGCTTTTTCAAACCTAATATTTCCACACTGGTTGGCAATCTGTATACCGAGGAAAAATACAAAGCCTTTAAAGATTCAGGATATAATATTTTTTATATGGGCATCAATATTGGTGCATTTGTCTGTAATTTTGTCGCGGCTTATCTGCGTAACTATTACGGCTGGGGATATGCGTTTGCCGCCGCCGGTATCGGTATGATCTTGGGCATTATCTGGTTTATGAGCGGACAAAAAATATAAAACGTGCCGATGTGATGAAACCAACAAATCCGGAAGATATGTCCCTGGGAAAAATATTTGCCACTGTATTTGGTCCCCTGCTTGTTTTTGGTGCAATCGGCTGGTTTATTCCCGGCAATATTTTTGGCTCCGATTCCAACGATGCTTTTTTGTTTGCCAGTTTACCGGTTACCCTCTTTTATCTCTCCCTCTGGTTCAGGGCCTCGAAGGAAGATAAGGCACCGATCGCTGCCTTGCTTTCGATATTTGGTGTTGTCATTATTTTCTGGGCCATTTTTCATCAGAATGCTACGGCACTCACCATCTGGGCCGGGATTATACCGACCGAAGCATGCCGGCGATAATTGAACCGGTCGCCGAGACATTCGGGATGGTGCAGATCGTCGATACATCACCCCGGGAAGTACCAAAACTCGATGCACACGGTGTGGGACTCGTCGATGAAAATGGACTCGCGATCACCGAAATCGGACCCCATCCCTATTTTAACAATCTGGACAAATCCATGTGGGCCAATACCGATGAGATGGTCACCCTAAAACTAATATCAACCGAAATTTTCCAATCGGTAAATCCGGGTTTTGTTGTACTTCTTACACCCCTGGTTGTTGCTTTTTTTGCCTTTCTTCGCAAGCGCAGCAAGGAACCGTCCACTCCGGCAAAAATCGGATGGGGTATGTTTATTACCGCTGTTTCGACCCTGGTAATGATCGGGGCTGTTTTTGCTTCCCAAAACGGCCTGGAAAAAAGTCTCACCTTCCTGGCTGATCGGCAGTTATGCGGTCATTACCGTAGGCGAATTATTTTTAAGTCCGATGGGTCTTTCCCTCGTATCGAAACTCAGCCCGCCCCGTATCACTTCCCTGCTGATGGGAGGCTGGTTTCTTGCCACGTCGATTGGTAATAAACTTTCCGGTGTAATTGCAGGTGTTTGGGATTCAATTGCGGACAAAGAGTATTTCTTCCTGATCAATTTTGCCGGTGCGATGGTCGGTGCGATTGCTATATTTGTCATGGTAAAGTGGCTCCGACGTGTGGTACTTGAACACACCGGTTCTCATTAAAACGGAATAAAACGCAGGCGGAATCCAGGGCAACGGTTCCGCCTTTTTTACAAAGTCTGTTCGAATCCACTGGTCGTCGACCGGCACAAATTTAAGACAATCGGGATTATTCCCCCATTGCACGGCTGGTATCGATTTTGTAATTTTACCCATGTCACTGCTTACCGACCTGCTTAAAGACATAAACTTTGATGAATTTGTCGTACTCGATCTTGAAACCACCGGTCTCGACCCTACCACCGACCGTATCATTGAAATAGCCGCCATTCGTTTTACGGATGGTAAAGAATCCGGAATTTTCGAATCGCTGGTCAATCCCGGTATACCGATTCCGGATTTTATCACCAAACTGACCGGTATCCGTGATGCAGACGTCGGCGCCGAACCTGCGCTGGAGGCCGTTTTTGACGACTGCCTTCAATTCATTGGCGAATCTCCCCTGATCGGACATCAGATAAATTTCGATGCCGCATTTATCGAATATAATCTTCGACGCCGGGAAAATGACTTCTCCGATTGGGATAAAGAAGCACAACGCTTTAAGTATCTTACCAATCTGCGTATGGACACGCTCTTTCTGGCCCGGATTTTCCTTCCCTTTCTGCAGCGGTTCCGACTCGCTTCGGTTGCCGCACATTTTGGCATTGATCTCGAAAAAGCCCATCGAGCAGCAGATGATGCGCGGGCAACCGGCAGAATATTTGTTGAACTGATCGAGCGCACGCTGGCATGTGATGAACAAATACTCCGGACAATCATCCGGCTGCTTTATCGTAACAGTTCACGGGTAAAAAACTATTTTCAACCCATTCTGGATTTTAAGGTCAAACATAACGTTAAGAATAGTGGTGCCGGTATTACCGAAGATCTGGCCTATTTTCAGCAGTATTATAACATCATCGGCGAAGCTGATTATCATTTCGACGAACCGGAATATGAATCCGAACCTGAACCGATCGATGAAAACAGGGTCAGCACATATTTTGGTGACGATGGAGAATTGCAGCGTACATTACCTAATTTTGAAAGCCGGACACAGCAACAGGAAATGGGTCAGTTGATTGCGCGCAGTTTCAATCAATCTGAATTTTTGATTGCAGAAGCCGGAACCGGTACCGGTAAATCGATGGCCTATCTCCTGCCGGCGGTTGAATGGGCGGTTAAAAACCGGGAGAGCAAGGCTAGGGTTATAATCAGTACGAATACCAAAAATCTACAGGAGCAATTATTTTTTAAAGATATTCCCACGGTCTTTCGGGTTGCAGATAAAAAATTCAAAGCAGTCCTGTTAAAAGGTAAATCCAATTATCTCTGTCTGGATAAATGGAAGGCAACAATCGTAGATATGGACCAACGTCTTTCCGCTCAGGAACGCACCCGCATTTTGCCGCTGATGCTTATGGGCCGAACAGACTCAAACCGGTGACATTGCAGAAAATTCCGGATTTCAGCTAAATCAAAACTGGGGTTTATGGGGAAAACTCATTGCTGAAAACAATTATTGTCCGGGCAGAGTTTGTAAATTTTACAATGACTGTTTTTTAATGCGCGCACGCAATAATGCACGACGGGCCGATATTGTGGTTGTCAATCATTCGCTTCTTTTTTCCGACCTGGTAACTGAAAATTCGATCCTTGGGGAATACCGTAATCTGGTGGTTGATGAAGCACATAATATGGAGAAAACCGCCGGAGATTATCTGGGTGTACGCTTTAACTGGTGGACGTTTCGTAATGTCTATCACAAACTATATGAAGAAGAACCCCGAACAACGGGATCACTTGTACAACTGGAATACCGGCTGTCACAAGCCCGAATTTCCGAAAGCATTACAGGAAGGCTTCGGCAGCAAATTGATCGTCTTAAAACTGAATGTAATATTTTAAAGAAATCAACCAATGATTTTTTCACACAGTTGAATCATAATCTTCGTTCAAAATTTCAGCATCAAAACAATAATGGCTTTGAAGAAACAAAGATCCGTTACCATAAAAATTTTAAATATTTTACTGAACTTTTTGATCAGATCAATGATCTCAAGAATAGTCTGCGTCGGTGCAGGCAAAATCTTGCCACACTTATCGATTCACTCGGCGATCTTCGCGCCGAATTATTTCAGTTTCAGGACCAGATCCATCGGGAATTACTATCCGTCGAAGTCGATCTGGAAGGCCTGTTAACGGCGCTCGACTTTTGTCTCCAGGGTGACGAAGAGAAATATGTTTATTGGCTGGAATTACCCCAACGTCATGACCAGCAATGACGTTTCCTTTAACGCCGTTCCCCTGAATATCGCTGACTTATTAAAGAAAACCCTCTATGATCGTCTCGACAGCGCGGTTTTTACTTCCGCTACTCTGGCGGTTGACAATTCATTCGACTATTTCAAACATCGTGTCGGGCTGGACCTAGTCGAGGCAAAAGTTACATCGGCAATTCTGGGCTCACCCTTCAATTATGAAAAACAGTTACTGCTTGCCATCCCGGATTTTCTAGATGATCCGAGAAATGAGCAATTTACCGCTCAACTTGCCGATTTGATAAAAGAAAGCCATCATCAGCATCCGACAGGCATGCTCGTCTTATTTACGAATTATTCCATGCTGAATCGACTGTACAATGACCTGCAGCTGCATTTTGAAGCAGAACGGATATTATTACTTGCTCAGGGAAAAAGCGGCAGCCGCACAAGTATCATAAACCAGTTCCGTGAATATCATGAGTCCATTCTTTTCGGCACTGACAGTTTTTGGGAGGGGATCGATGTTCCCGGTGAAGCGTTGGAACTTTTACTGATCGCCAAACTACCTTTTGATGTACCAAGCGAACCGCTGGTGGCGGCTAAGATGGAAGAAATCAAGAAAAACGGGGGAAATCCTTTTATTGAATTTTCCGTTCCGGAAGCCATTATCAAATTCAGGCAGGGTTTTGGCCGACTGATCAGGCACAAAGATGATTTTGGAGCTGTCATCGTGTGTGACAACCGTCTCAGTCGGATGCAATACGGTAAACAATTTCTAAACGCCTTACCTGTCGAGGCAAAGATCTATCACGCTAAGGATATTTTGTTCGGTGATTTGAAAAGCTGGTTTGCGGGTCGGAAGGTATCGCGGAAACAAAAAAGGTGAACCATGCAAAAAAATGAACACCTGATCACTATGGCACCATTCGGCCTCAATGATTTTGATAAATTTCTGAGTTACCGGTACTCATTGCGTTTTTCCGATGATATCCGCATTCAGGTTGATGCTGCCCGCAGCGTAATCGACGGTATCCTGGCCGCAAAAAAGCCGATATATGGTGTAAATACAGGATTTGGTAATTTTTCTGAAGTTCGTATTCCGCTTGAAACTGTAAATGAACTACAACGCCGATTGGTTCTCAGTCATGCCGCAGGCGTCGGTCCGCCTATGCCACACGATATTGTCCGTTTGATTATGTTGTTAAAAATAAAATCTTTAGCCCTGGGAAACTCAGGTTGCCGATGGGAGATACTGCGACTCCTGGCCGACATGCTCAATCATCAAATTCTTCCTTTTATACCGCAGAAAGGTTCGGTCGGAGCGAGCGGAGATCTTGCCCCCCTTGCTCATCTGGCATTGGTTCTGATTGGTCAGGGGAGCGCCTTTGTCCCTGTTTCGGAAAATAAGGGTGAACGGGAATGGCAGCGTCTGACTGGTAAGCAAGCGCTAAAAAAATATAATCTGAAGCCTTTAACACTAAAAGCCAAAGAAGGGCTGGCCATACTTAATGGTACACAGGCCATCACGGCATACGGTATATGGACCTTGCTCAAAGCAAAACAGCTGATCAAGACTGCCGATATAATCGGCGCTATGACACTTGAATCACTCCTGGGAACACTTACCCCTTTCGATGAGCGGATCCAGCAGATTCGCAATCATCCGGGACAATCCATAGTTGCACACAATTTCCGTCGGCTATTAAATAACAGTCCGATCGTGGCCTCGCATAAGGATAGCGATCACAAAGTACAGGATGCCTACAGTCTCCGGTGCATCCCGCAGGTTCATGGTGCAGTCCGAGACGGCCTGGGATTTATTACGACGGTTTTTCTACGTGAAGCAAACGGTGTAACCGATAATCCCCTCGTTTTCACCGATACCGGTGAGGTATTGTCCGGAGGGAACTTCCATGGTGCACCTGTCGCCGGGTCCGCCGATTTCATGGCCATCCTGTTAACCGACCTGGCAAGCATGGCAGAACGAAGGATCGAGCATCTTCTGGATCATTCGGTGAGTGAACTTCCACCCTTTTTGACAAGTGAAGGCGGATTAAATTCAGGATTTATGATGGCTCATGTTACGGCTGCAGCACTGGTATCGGAATGTAAAGTACTTTCCCACCCAGCCAGCGTGGATTCTATCCCTACATCGGCCAATAAGGAAGATCATGTCAGTATGGGATTATATGCGGCGCGCAAGGCATCTGAAATTGTCGAGAATCTCGAACAGGTACTGGCCATTGAACTGCTTTGTGCCTGCCAGGCGCTTGATTTACGTGCACCCCTGAAACCGGCCCCTGCGACGGCAGCCGTATTACAACTGGTTCGAAAAAACATCCCATTCTGGAAGCAGGACCGTCTGATATCCAAAGATATTGCATTGAGTAAAGAACTGCTCCGGACAGGAAAAGTTATCACTGTAGCAGAAAAGGCCATTGGAAAGATGAACTGAGCGGGCTTTAGAAGGTGAATGCCCCTCATGAAAGGGAAAAGAGTAGAGAAGGACGATGAAATCATATACGTTGGAGGGAGATTTTTAATCCTGAGAATATGATTCTTGTCGGAAGGATCACAAAAAAATAAGGAAGGTATAATGAAAGATAAAATAATTGCCGAAGCTCTGACTTTTGACGATGTTCTCCTCGTCCCGGCCAATTCAGATGTTTTGCCGTCACAGGTAGATGTAAGTACCCGTCTGACAGCAAATATCGAATTAAATATACCACTCCTGAGTGCGGCCATGGATACGGTTACCGAATCAGAACTGGCAATCGCCCTGGCACGCGAGGGTGGCATTGGTATTATTCATAAGAATATGTCCATCGAAGATCAGGCACTTGAAGTTGACCGGGTTAAGCGATCCGAAAGTGGAATGATTACAAAACCCGAGACACTCGGACCGCAAAATAAGCTAGGTGAAGCACTGGAAAAAATGGATCGTTTTCGTATTTCCGGTATTCCCATCGTCCAGGGCGAAAAGTTGGTCGGTATCCTGACCAATCGTGATATCCGATTTGCTACGGAGCTGGATCAACCGATCGAAAATTATATGACAAAAGATAAACTGGTAACTACGCCGGTGGGTACATCGTTGAAAAAAGCCGAGCGTATCCTGCAGGAGCATCGCATTGAAAAACTTCTGGTTGTTGATGACTCCGGAAGACTACAGGGCCTGATAACCGTTAAGGATATCCAGAAAAAGAAAATGTTCCCCGATGCCTGTAAGGATGATCATGGTCGATTGCGCGTCGGAGCAGCCATCGGGGTTGGTCCGAAGAATATTGAACGCGCTCAAGCATTGATTGATGCCGGAGTGGATGTCATCGTTATCGATACAGCCCACGGCCACTCAAAAGCAGTAATAGATACGGCACAACAATTCAAAAAGAAATTCCCCACCACCGATCTGATCTGTGGCAATATCGCCACCGGTGAAGCCGCACGTGATCTGATTGCAGTCGGTGTGGATGCGATAAAAGTTGGTATTGGCCCGGGTTCGATTTGTACAACCCGTGTCGTCACCGGCGTCGGTGTTCCGCAGATTCATGCTATTGCCGATGTCTTCAATGAAGCATCGAAACATAATATTCCCATCATTGCCGACGGTGGTATCAAATATTCCGGTGATCTCCCAAAGGCGATCGGTTTTGGTGCGGACAGTGTCATGATCGGCAGTCTTTTTGCCGGGACCGCTGAAAGTCCGGGAGAGGTTATTTTACTTGACGGCCGGAGTTATAAAATGGTACGTGGAATGGGTTCCCTGGGTGCTATGTCAGCGGGAAGCAGCGATCGGTATTTTCAGGAAGGGGTAAACGCTGAAAAACTTGTACCTGAGGGTATCGAAGGCCGGGTACCATACCGGGGTCCGGTGCATGTAGCTGTTTTTCAACTCGTCGGAGGTCTGCGTTCCGCTATGGGCTATACCGGATGTAAGAATATACCGGAGTTGAAAAAAAAGGCGAGATTTCTCAAGATCAGCGTGGCTGGATTACAGGAAAGCCATCCGCATGATGTAATTATCACAAAAGAATCTCCCAATTACCACACAAGATAATGGGTACCCATGGAACCTGAAAAGTCTTTGCTGAATACACTTGATCATATCGGTATCGCGGTTACTGATTTGGAAGATGTTATCGAAAATCTGCGTCTTGCCTTCGATACGGAACCCACTTTCAAGGAAACGGTACCTGATCAGAAAGTACGCATTGCAGGATACCGATTCCAGGGTACGACCATTGAATATTTTGAACCGTTGACCGAAGATTCTCCCATCCAAAAATTTCTGCAAAAACGGGGAAACGGGATCCATCACCTTGCTTTTCGCGTAAAAAACCTCGAAACAAAGTTAGCACAACTTCAATCCAAAGGTTTTCGTCTGGTTGATAAACAGCCGAGAACAGGTGCTGAAGGAAAAAAAATCGCTTTTCTGCATCCGGAGAGTTTTAATGGCATCCTGATTGAATTGTGTGAATACTGATCAATTGAATGCACAGATCGAATACACATGAGCATCAAGACGAAACTTGAAAACCTGCCAAGCCGTCCGGGAGTTTACCTCTTTCGCGACGGGAGAAAGGGCGTACTTTATGTAGGTAAGGCAAAAAATCTGCATAATCGGGTGCGTTCTTACTTTCAGAAATCACGTCCGCACGATCCCCGTCTTCAGAATATGGTTAATAAAATAGCCGATTTTGAATATATCGTCACAGATAGTGACGTCGAGGCCCTCATTCTTGAAGCCAATCTGATCAAAGAATATAAACCGCGATATAATGTCAACCTGAAAGATGATAAAAGTTATCCGTATATCCGGATCACCAGTGAAGATTTTTCACAGGTGTTCCCAACCCGTAAGATCATTCGTGACGGATCGATATATTTTGGACCATATACCAATGTCAAGGATATGCGTCAGGCGCTAAATGCGCTAAAACGTCTGTTTTCCATTCGGTCATGTAAATTTGATTTGTCTCCGAAAGTCATCGAACAGAAAAAGGTACAATTATGTCTGGATTATTTTATAAAAAAGTGCCGCGGTCCCTGTCAGGGTTTGCAAACACGAGAAGCCTACGACGCCACGGTTGAGCAGATCAAACAATTTCTCAGAGGAAAAACAGATGCCCTTCTGGCTTCACTTCAGACAGAGATGCGGCAATATGCCGCCGAATTAAAATTTGAAGAGGCCGGCCGGATTCGGGACAAAATTGAAGCACTCGAAAAATATCGCAACACACAAAAAGTCGTACTGAGCGATCATGCCGATCGTGATCTGTTTGCCCTCGCCCATGAGGATGACGATGCCTGTGCGGTCATTTTTAAAATAAGAGAAGGTAAAATAATCGGGCGTGTACATTATTACCTGAAAGGTACGCTATATCAGTCCGAAAGCGAAATTCTGGGACAATTTGTCAAACAATACTATAACCAGACCGATGAGGTTCCCTCCGAAATATTCTTGCCGGTAGCTCCTGAAGATGAGACTCTGATCAGGAACTGGCTGAGCAGCAGAATTTCAGGTGAGATTAATTTTACCATTCCAAAGGTGGGTCCGAAAAAAAGATTGATGACGATGAGTATCCGAAATGCCCGCTATCTGCTCGATGAACTTAAGATCCAGCGTGAACAGGCGAAAGATCGGATCCCGCATAACGTTCGTTCCCTTCAGCGGGATTTAAGGTTACAGCATCCACCAAAATATATCGAATGTTTTGATATCTCAAATATTCAGGGCAGTGATGCCGTTGCCTCGATGGTTTGTTTTGTGGACGGCAGGCCAAAAAAGAGTGCGTATCGAAAATTCCGGATTAAATCCAAAGCCACACCCGATGATTTCGCGATGATGCGTGAGGTCGTATATCGACGCTATAAGCGAGTTCTATCGGAGCAGTCTGCACTACCCGATTTAATTATCGTAGATGGCGGTAAAGGGCAACTTTCCAGTGCCTGCAACGTGTTAAAGAAATTGAACCTGTCCGATCAACCGATTATCGGCCTTGCCAAGCGGTTGGAGGAAATATTTTTCCCGGGTATAAAGGATGCCCAGACGCTGCCCCGTTCATCATCCAGCTTGCGGTTCTTACAACAAATACGAGATGAGGCACATCGCTTTGCGCTTACTTTCCACCGGCAACGACGTAAACAACGAACGCTGACTTCCAGACTCGATGAAATACCCGGTGTCGGTCCGGCACGCCGGAACCGTTTGCTGCAGGTTTTTGGTTCGGTGGCTATCCTGCAGAAAGCCACGATAGAAGATATTCAGAAAAATGCCGGTATACCCGAATCGGTGGCAAAGAATATCTATCTTTTTTTACATTCCAAAATCTTATCATGAACAATGCGATTTTTTTATCCGTTCTGACCTTTTCGCTGATCTGGATACCCCTTGAAACAGGTGCTCAGGACCCGGTTGATCCTCCTTCGACATACATGTTTCCGGCTTATGGTCACAGCTACGGCATCAGGAAAGCCGGGCCTACCGAACTTTTTTTATTCCTTGGCTTAAGGGTAAAATTCAGTGATCCTCAGGGTCTGGCTTGTGTACGGCTAAACAGACTGGGACGACCCTGAGGATCCCCATGACGATGATGAAGTGACTGTATACGGCGTAAATTCAGGAGAAAATAATATCATTTATAATAGTTCAATGTGGGGTCTCGGTGTATATGGTCCTGACCAGGATCCACCGGAAAAGCTGGACCGCCCGCATGGCATTTGTGCTAATCGCAATGGCGATGTATATGTTGCAGATACCGGAAACCACCGAATTGTGCAGCTTTACAATCCGGGAAATAAACTTGAATTTGTCGGTGCTATCGGTGATTCCGGGGATGCACCCGGCTTGTTTAATTATCCACGCCAGGTTGCCATGGATAGTTATGGAAATATTTATGTCACCGATACACGGAACCATAGGGTTCAGGTTTTTGACCGACAGCACAAACTCAAACTGATCTTTAACGATCAACAGCGGATGCTCTTTCCCAATGGTATCGCTGTTACCGATTCGGGGGAGCTGCATCGTTATCGTAATGATAATTTTATCATTGTGATCGACTCGCTCAATCAAAGAATTTCAAAATATTCATTAACAGGTGAATTGACCGCGCAAACCCGTATGTCACAGATCGGTTATTCAAAAGCCTGGCTGGGATATATTTGTATTGATTATTACAATCAGTTACACATCACCGATATGGAGAATCACTGTCTGCACAAGTTTGACAAAAATCTAAATCATATCGTCTCATTTGGCAGCTTTGGTCATGATGATCATCAGTTCGATGAACCGCGCGGCATAGCGATCTATCGCCGTTTTGGGCAGCTCTTTATCGCTGAAAGGGCCGGTGCACAGTATTACTGGATCGGAACAGATATTTCGGATCTTAGCGTTGAAGAAAAGGAAAGCAGCTGTCGCATTTCCTTCCGGATAACTGAACCCTCATTTATTTCTGTTGATATTTTTGATCAGAAAGGTGGGTTAATCAAGCATCTGACTGAGCGAAGTTTTTTTGCCGAAGCAGGTTCTCACGTTCTTATCTGGAATAAAAAAGCGGGATTTTATACGGACAAATTTTTTCATGAAAGACCGTATAGCATGTCCGGGCTTGCCGCTATGGGCCAGGTGGTTCCCGCCGGAACCTATCGCTTATATTTGACCGCTGAAGCAACCTATTCGTCACGCTCGTATTTCATCCGAGAGATCGAGAAAAACATCATTCTTACACGATAGTATCTTTCCCCTACCATCCCAGATCTTTCATGATGTGGAAACCATCAGTGCATTTTTGATGTCTGCCAGTAAGTCTTCTTCATCTTCAACGCCAACCGACAAGCGTATTAATCCGTCACTAATGCCCAGCCTCGGATCGCTCATCTGCCGGAACCGAAGCATGGGTCATGCGTGCGGGGTGATTTACAAGACTCTCTACACCCCCAAGGCTTTCAGCAAGACTGAACAGACTCAATCCGCCGACAAAGCGTTCGGCCTTCTCAAACGAGCCCAAATCGAGCGCGATCATACCGCCAAAGCCACGCATCTGCGTTTTAGCCAGCTGATGCTGCGGATGACCGGGTAATCCCGGATAAATCACTTTCCGGATCGAAGATTGTTGGTAAAGAAATTGTGCAATAGCCCGTGCATTTTTCTCATGCTCACGCATCCGTAATGCGAGTGTTTTTGTGGCTCTGAGAATTAACCAGCAATCATATGGTGCCGGGACAGCTCCAATCGCATTCTGTAAAAAATACAACCTTTCGGCCAATTGATCATTATTTGTGACAATTATCCCGCCAATCACATCACTGTGACCATTTAGGTATTTGGTTGAAGAGTGTACGACCAGATCGATACCGAAGGATAGCGGATTTTGAAAATACGGGCTCATAAAGGTATTATCCACGACGGAGATAAGTCCGCGCTTCTTCGCGATTTCAGCGATCTCTGCCAGCGGGGACAAGACCAGCATGGGGTTTGTAGGCGTTTCGACAAAAACCATTCTGGTATTTCCCTGACAGGCCGTTTCGATATTTTGCGGATTTGATGTATCAATAAATGTGGTTTCAATACCAAGATCCTTCAACACCTGCCGAAAAAGACGTTGGGTTCCACCGTATACATTCCGGGTTACCACCACATGATCTCCGGATTTGAGAATTGAAAGTAAGGCGTGTATGGCAGCCATCCCAGAAGCGAAGGCAACACCATATTTGCCCTTTTCCAGTGTGGCAATATTTATTTCCATCGCCGTTCGGGTAGGGTTTGAGGTGCGGGCGTATTCGTGTCCTTTATGTTTGGCAATTTTTTCCTGTACATAGGTTGAAGTCTGATATACCGGTGTGATGATCGCGCCTGTCGTAGGGTCGGGGGATTGACCGGCATGGATGGCATCTGTCTGGAAACCCACATTTACTCCTTAATTCATTTTACTGCGGAACTTATAAACGCAATCGATACAGAACAAATTTCATATGCTATCTTTGGATTATTCTGACAACAATCGTTTTGTATGACGGGATACGGAGTTATTCAATCGAGTCTAACAGAGACTGCAGAATTAATTTGACCGAGTTTTTGTCCTTGGGATCAAAGAACTGATATTCCTTCTGACCATTTTCAGCTAATAATCCAGAACGTAGGACGGCAGGCTCTTCTCCCTCAACCGGCAGAGAACAGATATGAAGCGGTGTCTCGAAACGGCTTCTTAACATTTCAATAATTTCAACATTGCGTGAAAAAATTTCCGTGTTGCCGAAGTCGCACACCACAATGCATCCGGGGGCATACGGAAGAATAATATCCCAGAGATATAAGTAATCTTCACTTTCCTGATTCAGAAAATAAAAATAGATAAAATAGTCATTTCCAAGATCCAGGAAACCGACGTCCAGCCCTTCGAATTTTCTGAGCGGCTTGTCTGAAAGAAGCGTAAATATTTTTTCTTTTTCGCTTTTCCGGCTGCCGATTATCGGAATTTCAAGTACTTTCATTTGATTTGATCGATCATCTTTTTGATTGATTTAATTTCATCGTCATTTTTTCGATAATATTGAGCTATATACGTATCGAGATGTGTCGTCTCATCTTTTCTCGTACTAATCCGGCTTTTTGTAGAGCCGGATCTCTTTTCTTTCCGGCCACCGGATTCTGCCTGATCTCTGCCTTTGAATAACTTTTTAAAAACTTTTTTTATACCGGCTTCGCCTATTTCACGCTCGGTTTCTGTTGTATAATTATCAAATTGTTCGCGGGTCATCAGATGGTCTTTTTCAATAAATCCGGTAAACCTTTTTAGCAAAGAGATCTCATCATCATCGAAAGCAGCCAGATATGTCGTGATGGTTTGTCCTCCTTGAAAAAACCTTAAATAGGTTGAATCCTCCGTATTCATGGTGGTCAAATCGGTTTCTGGTGAAATAAGCAGGATTTCATCACGGTCGGGTAAGGTTTGCATGATCAGATTTCGTTCATCCAGATATTGGATAGCATCCAGCAATATTTGTTGATTATCAATCATGATTTTACGTTCATATTCTTCCTTGGTAAAGGTCATCGTAAAATCGCCTTCCATCCATGTCACCAGTTTAAGAATGGCATTTATACCCTCGATATTTCTGAAACTGGCATCGTATATCTCACCCTCTTTGAACCAGATCCTGCCTTCATCCCGACCATGATACATCGTCAGTAGCCCGGTTTTTTTATTTTGCTCAAGGGTCTGGACGATATCGATCAGGTTGTAGTCTTCCAATTTGCCTTGCATGCCGACAGTTTGCTCTTCAACTTCGGTATTTGAAATGGATCTGAAAAAGCGCTCCATTCGCAACTTCAACTCTTCCTTTAAAATAGGAAGTTTTATGATGTCTTTAACGCCAAGTTCCCATAATTGCATCCGAGCTGCCGGATCATTGCCGGCGCTGCAGCAAACGAGGGGTATCTCGTCGAAGGCGCTTTCTTCGCGCAACTGATTAACGATGTCGACCGATGTCGTAAGATGCCGGGTAATCACCAGAACATAATCAAACGATTCCGTATTCACATGTTCTTTGGCACTATCCACAGAATCTGCGTATTCAAAGATGCTTAATATCGACGAAAAATTGATATTGAGCTCATCAAACAATGATTTATCGTGCGATATAATCAGACCGTCTATCATATCTACCGGTTCATTTTTATGATTGACAGGATTACTTTTTTGACTTCCTCTTTATCAGACACATCACAAATCCGTAACTGCCGGTTTCCCGGCACTCTGACATTTTGCGTAACCTGTTTTAGTTTCTTTTTATCGCCGGATGCAATATTAGTCACGGCCACGGCAAAGGGGACATCATTCACGCTTATCAAATTGTTCATGATATAGGTCGTATATTCAAATTCATCCGGACGCTCAGCGTCGATAAGGAATATATAACCCAGGAGCCCTTCGGAAAGTTTTTTAACAATTTCAGTTAACCTTTTGTCCAAAGCAATTCCAAAGACCTGCAGGTGAAAACTGTTATCAAGTTCAATCTTGGTAAAATCCAGTTCCTGATTTGAGCGGACACCGCTCAGACTTCCCTGGTTGAAATTGCGAATGAACTCCGTTTTACCGCAGGTATTGGTACCCAAGATAATCAGTTTGCCGCTATTTATGCTTTGGGCATCCAGTTGCTTGCGTAATTTTAATACCTCGTCATCGGTGAGCAATCGCTCAGCAATCCCCAACCGATCCTGTGATTCTTCCACATACAGATCACCGATTTCCTGGGCCGTCTCCCTGAACTCAAGGTTTTTCGACTGATTGAGTTGCAGTAACATATCAACCGTCGGGATCATCTCGTAGGGACTGAATTCTATTATTTCATGGATACCTCGGAACAAAGACATATTTGCGATCAATTCAGCATAGACGGGATCCTTCTGCCTTTGCAGCAGATCGCCCTGATTGATCACCCTGATCTGCCGATTCACCCCTCCTAACTGGTTTATTTTTTCGAAAAACCGGGTTCTGATGTATTCGCCGTGCAATAATAAACCTATATTACTTAACCGCATCCGATTCTGTACCGAGCGTAAGGGTAACGGACTCATACTGAACCAGCCTTTATTCCAGGTCAACATATAAAAGGCAGCATCATCTGCCTTTCGGTTGCCGGCAACCGCATGAATAATATTTCCTTCATTGAAATAAATTTTTCCGGTACTTACCGGTGTTTTGATCCTTAGTATACCGCTGCGTTTTTCTTTTCCAAAAATATTAATCAAACCCGCCAGGTTGAAGTCCTCAAGGCTGCCGCTGAATTTTGCTTCTTTCATGTCACCATTGGTTTCAGATTTTTCAAGGGCATTTTTTGTGAAATGACTTATATCGGCAGCTGAACTGTTATGATCAAGAATACGGTAAGCGCCCAATCGATAGAAGGCGAGTCTGCGATTGGCATCAGCCGGTACATTATAAACCACAAATTTTGATTTGCGGGCGGTTTTAAAAAGATCGCTTAGATCCTTACGGTCCGCATTCAGAATGGAGGAATAGTTTATGAGGATGAGTTCAAACTCGGTATTTGCCAGCCTGTCACCTGAATCTCCAATACTCTCGACCGGTGTTACTTTTATGCCACTTTCTTTGAGATTAGTGGCAAGTTCGTCAGAATCGCTGGATTTTGTGCTGATCAACAGCAACTGATTTACAGACATGACTGACTATCGTATTAAAAATGTTATTTTAATTTAGACCCTACTTAAAATTATGTCAAGCAAATCATATATAATGTCCATCTTCAATTCTCGGCAAAGAATCAAAAACTATTACAAAAATCAGATTAAAAGTAAATATGCGCTTTAATCGGTATGCAAATTGATATTTTCGCGCTGAAAGACATGCAAGGCATGATACATGACCACACCATATGCAACGGAAACATTTAGCGATTGTTTGAGCCCCAGCATGGGGATTTCGATTGTATCATCTGCCTCAAGTAACAATTTTTCAGATATGCCATCCACCTCATTCCCTATTATCAGACAGAAAGGAAACTCATAGTGATACACCTGATATGATTTACTATCGCTGGTATGTTCAAGAGCCAGAACTTTGATTTGCTGTTCCTTTACCTTTTTGATTGCCTGGATTGGATCGGGAATATGGCTCCAGGGCACGCTGTCAACCGCTCCAAGCGCTGTTTTATCGATTTCTTTTCTAGGTGGAAAACCTGTATAACCGGTAAGATATAAATGATTTAGCAACACGGCATCTGATGTTCGGAAAATACTGCCGACATTGTACAGGCTTCGTATATTTTCCGCCAGACAATAAAAAGGCAACCGGGAAATATGGGCCATGTCGTTCAGTGTAGGCCGTTTGGAAAAAATTTCCTGATAACTTAATTTACGCATTTATTTTCTCCAGCAGAACAACGGTTTCAATATGATATGTATGGGGAAACATATCGACGGGTTGGACTCTGCTTACCCGATACTGTCCGGATAACAATTGTATATCGCGTGCAAGAGTGCCCGGATTGCAGGAAACATATACGATTCGTTTGGCACCAATCTGAGCGAGTTTTTCACATACCCCCGGATGCATTCCCGATCTTGGGGGATCCACAATGACGATATCGGGCAGTGGGCTGAACAGATCAATATTTTTCAGGAGATCACCGGATATAAATTGGACGTTATTAATCTTATTGATTTTCGCGTTTTTCTCGGCATCATTTACAGCACTCTCAACAAGTTCAAATCCATAGACTTTTTTAACACGGCCTGATATAAAAAGTGCTATCGTTCCGGTTCCGGAATAAAGGTCCCATACTATTTCCTGACCAGATGTCTGGGCATATTTAGCTACAATACGGTAGAGTGCTTCGGCTTGGCCACTATTCGTCTGGAAAAAGGAGTTGGGCGAAATATCAAAATCCAGTGGTCCGATTTTTTCACTGATCGCATTTTTACCACAGAGGAGAATTTCTTCCTCGCCAATAGCAATCTGGGCTTTGCGCGTATTGATATTATTGACGACGCTGGTTACTTCGGGAATCCGGGAGACCATCAAATTTGCCAGTGGTTTTAATCTATCAGGTTCGCGATATGCAGTGACCAGATTCACCATCAGTTCTCCGCTTGAATGACTCTCCCGGATAACCAAAAACCGCATAAAACCAACATGTGATCTAATACCGTAGGGTGTCAGATTCTCTTCCTGACAATATGTATCAACAAGTTTCAGCACATTATTCGCCCTATCGCTTTGCAACATGCAGTGATCGATATCAAGAATTTTATCAAATGTGCCGGGTATATGCAGCCCCAGAGCAAATGTATTGGATATTTCCATATTGCCAAGTTCCGATGGCAGCAGCCATTTTCGGTCGGAAAAAGAAAACTCCATTTTATTACGATATCCCCATAATAAGGGGGAAGGTAAGGTTTCCTCAACCTCCACAACATCTATTCCGCTGATATGCTGCAGACTTTCGATGATATGCTGACGTTTAAAATGCAATTGGTCCGTATAAGCAAGATTCTGCCAGGTACAGCCTCCACACCAGGCAAAATATGGACAAGGTGCGTTTATGCGCATTTTTGATGGCCGGATAATTTCAATTAAACGGGCCTCGGCATAATTGGGCTTCCGTTTAATTATCTTTACCCGAACGCGGTCACCGGGGACTGTATCTTTTACAAAAATGACGTACAAATCCTGATGTCCTATCCCTTTTCCACCAAATGCCAGATTTTCGATATCGAGTTCCAGGATTTCATTTCGGCTAACCGGGTATTTTGTCGTATTCATGCCTGCCCCCCAACCACTTTCTGTAAACCGGTCAGGAATGGTTCTTCGGCAAATGGGGAGAAATTCTTCAGGGCTGCATTGTTTAACATTTGAGCAAATACCCTGATTTTTCGAAAGATTTCATATGAATGTAGACCGCCGTGCAGGGGAAAAATGGTTTTATTGGTTAACAGAGGGTCAATATCCTGGGGTATCTGTCCGTTTTGAACAGCCCGGTCAAAATCAACCGTGCCCGGAATGGGTGAGAAGGAGGCCAGACGGATCATCAGACCAAGTTTATTGACAAATATGGCGCTGGCAAGGATTTCGTCAATACCCTGATCCGGCAATCCCATGATGACATAGGCCTCGAGCTTCCGGCGCTCAAAACCGGCCCCGATGAGTGCGTTTACCGCATCGATCATTCCTTGATTGGATATTTTATTGCTCATATCACGCCGTCTGTTTTCGTTGGATGTTTCGAAACTCAGACGGACCGTCTTAAAATTCGCACGATACATTAATTCTGCCAAATCCGGATCAATCTGATTGGCAAAAAGACCGTTTGGTGAATGCAACCTAAGGGGTAATTTTTTTTGGATAAGTTTTTCCAGAATAACTTTAATGTGTTTATCACGATTTATAAACAGGGCATCGTCATAGAAGGCCAAATCGCGCAGTTTAAATTTATGATAGTGATGAACTATTTCTTCGACAACCGCATCCGGATTACGCTGTTTGAACGGCATGGAAATCAGCTTTTGTGCACAAAATGAACAGTTATAGGGGCAACCACGTGCCGTCAAAACGACCAGATAGTCGAGGTGATCGCGGATCAGATCCAATGCCGGGTAGGGGTAGCTATCCAGATCATCAGGTCTTTCCGGAAGGGATTCGGGCATCCCGAATATTTCCCCTAATAATGCAAGAGCCTTTTGTTCCCCTGGTCCGGTTATAATATAATCGGGTTTTATGACCTTTTTCGCGTGTGCCGGTAAAAGCGAAGCATAAATACCCCCCAGAATCACAGGTACATCGGGGAATTTTTGCTTTACCAATTCTACTACACGTTGCGGCCCCGGATACCAATAGGTCATGATCGAAGTGACCAGAATGGCATCGGGTGTTTTAACCTGATCCAGCCTTTGGTTGAAATCATTTTCACCAATGCCGTAACGGGCAAATTTACGTGGTATGTGCCGGAGAATTTCGGGTTTATCAACAGCCTCACGGGGAAAACTGCCTGTCCCATATTTTCGAGTCCTTGATTTGGCAGCGAGACAATCGATGAGTTCTATATTAAATCCCTGATTACGCAGATAAGAAGCCAGATACAATAAGCCTAAAGGCTTACTCCAGAGATCAAATGCGGTAAAATCGTAAATCCAGGGGTTGATGAGAAGAAGATTTCTATTCAGGGTGGTGCTTTAAACCTTTGCTGTCTTTTTGGTTTTTGGCTTGCTGCGCCTGATCTGCCCGATTTTAAGTTCTTTATCATTCAGACGATCAGCATAGACCTGATACTCCGGGCCATCCACGCGAAACTGATTTTGAATTTCAATCCAGTTATCCAGTTCTGCTTTGACAAAACGGATTGTACCTTTCTCAGAGTCAAAATAACACGGGATTTCATCATTGAACGCTCTTTTTGTCAAATCAAACGGGCGGTCATATCCCAGATACCGTGAAGCCGTTGCGGCATTCCACATTTTGGATTCATCTCCACCATAACCGGGAAGTTTATATCCCCATGATTTTTTTAAATATGAACGCAGCCAGTCCTCATCAGTTTTAAAAATTGCCTTCAGATGAGATATATAGTCCTTTCCTTCCAGGTAAGCAATCTGGGCCTGACCGATTTTCGCGAGCAAATCATTGGGATCAATCTTTTTCATGCGTTTAAAAACGTTTTCCGCTGCCTTATAGCGTTCAAGTTTGATGTATGCATGGGCCAGATCGTTCAAGCCCTGGAGTGAGTCTTCCGATTCAGCATATTTTTCATAATAGGGGATGGCTTCTTCAATACGGTGGCTTTTTACCAGGGCCTCAGCCATGTATTTATTGACCTGTGGATCGCCCGGCTTAAAAGCCAGTGCCTGATTCAAATCATCAATGGCCGCAGACCAGAGATCACCGTTCATCTTATTGACACCACGATTAAGATGGACATAGAATTTGACCTCCTCATCCAGCGGCTGATACTCAAAATCATTATAATAAAAATCCATGCTTCTGCTGGAGATCATCCTGATTCGGCCACGGGAACGCTTGTTTGTATTAAATTCTTTTAGAATCTTCCCGAAAAACATATTCAATTTTCGCTGAACATCCGATTCGTTGACAATTTTGAGGGCAGCAGCCCCTTTTTCTTTGGCCCGATATGTCATTCTGTTCAGGAAATCATTTGCCATCGACTGGGGTGCGGCAACACGCATATCGACAATGTCCCGCCCATAGCCCCTTTCCGTAAAATACGAATAGGAAAAGCTCAACCTGTTTTCCTGATAGGACCATTTTTTTAAATACGCCGATAACACGTGTAAATTCTCTAAATCCATTTCTTCATTTCCCTGTGTCTACATATATTGTTTTACCGGTATAAAAATCGCTTTAGCGACAATATTCCGCTTTAAAAAGCCGGTTACTGACTTTTAGTACGTTAAGGCTTTGCGGTGATAATGAAGTATATTATTCAGTATTGGAATAAAGTGACTAATTAGTGAGTCTTGTGTAATTTATTCAATGCACATAAATTTGTCAAGATTCAGTAACTACAGTTTTCACTATCTTTATAGATAATATGTTCGGATCGGGGAAAAGTTTCATAAAAGTTATTTTAAAATTCTTACATTTTGATCTTTCTTTAAAACCGATATTCCAGTTCCAGAGTGAAAATGGTACTCTGATTATTCTGCTGGTCAAAATCCACATCATGGTCATCATCAAATATAGCAAAAACATTCATGAATATATTTTGAGTTAATGGTAAATACCCCATCACCATCGTACTAAAAATGTTGCGATCCGTATACAGACTGATAATTTCTTTACTTAACGAGTTAGGATAACGCCGCCATTGATAGCTCAGGTTGACAACAAAATATGCCCCGCTAGGTGCCATATAGGTTATTCCGCCAAAAATTCCGGATCCGTCGTAATTCTGCTCGCTGACATCATATACATCACCCGGAACCGCCAAATGGTACTTTAACTCCCATTCATATCCCAGAGACCATTCCCAATACCGGTTACTTTTGAAGCTGAGTGCCGGTCTTAAAAAGTTCAGATGGTAATCAGGTTCAAAACCGGATTTATTTCGATAACTTTTAAACAGATAATTTTCTTCAATACCCAGTTGTAAATCAGCGGATATTTTTATATCTGCCGATAGGTAAAATCCGATTTGACGGAAGCGATTAACCGCAAGGCTATCCCCGAGCTTAATCACATAATCTCGGATTGTGCCATCAATTGTGAGTGAGGAATAAACACCCGGTGTCAGGTTGCCAAGCGCACTCCCGCGCACAATATGTTGACGATAATCCGTTTCTTCTCCCCCCAGATTCTCATATCTTTCATATGTATAGTCCGTATTCCAGAAGAGACCGCTGGTGCCCAGCCTGAGCCTGTTTCGATAGTAATCGAGGTAATAGGGATTGTCTACGGTAAATATTTTATATCGAAAATTATTCTCAAAAATCCACCGTATACCGGAAAAAATCGATGTAACTGTCCTAATATCAAGGCCGTTTTCAACAAATGAATTATATTCAAATTCCCTTGCCTCACTCCAGTAATTACTAAACTGAATATTCAACCAATCTGCTGGCAACCAGCGGATATACAGATCGTTACGATAGTTTTGCTGATCCAGACGTAAGGCATTTTGTATATTAAAACTATGACCGGTTGAAAATTCTTTATTATACCTTAGGATAAGGCCGGTGTAGGGATTCTTGACCTCCTCCAGTATGGTACTATCTTCCTGTAAATACCCGATTTCAAATTCCTGATGATTAAAGTCGATTCCGCCAACAACTGAGAGACTGAATTCGCCTGTCTTATTACCGTTCAATTCCCGCATGCGGTCAGGCTCCCACTCGGATGTATCGACTTCAATCTGCGAGAGAAGTTCCTCCAGATAAATGTTCGCCAGATCGTATTCCTCTTCCAGGGCAAATTGTTTTGCCTCCTTTAATAACATACCCGATTCTTCCCCGAGCACCTTTTGAGCCTGATAAAGCTCAACACGAACCGATAGCCACTCATATTTTGTTTCGGCACTCATCTCCTGAGTTATGGGAAAAGTAATCCATATGAAAATGATTAAAATGATTGACCCTGTATCGATATATCTGAACCTTTTCATATGTTTTATTCAAAAAAATAATTTATCCGAGTCATCCTGAGCTCGTCTCAGGATCTCGGTTGATCATCAGCTCGCGATTCCGACCCGCCTCCGGCTGGCGGAATGACATGAACTGCTTAATATTCAAAAAAAACAATAACTTAATAACATTGTTTCCGGAATTCATGAATTTTCCAGGTTAAATGATTATTTTACGACAGATGTGATGTTCAAGAAGAAAAATAAAGGGCCATAAACCTATTTATATGGCCCTTTAAAGGCTGGATCACATGGGTTTTACCCGGTATGGTATTCCCCAGGTTACCGAATTATACGGATAAGCCTGGATATCATCGTCAAAGATGCATCCATTATCGATCACATCGATTACGGCGTGGTTGATCCGAAACCTAGCTCCGACAATCCAGCTGCCCTGATATATGTTGACACCATCCTGCTCCTGACCAATCCAACGCAGGTAGCGCATGCCGTACATATCACGCTGACGCCAGTGGCGATGACGTCCGAAGTGCAGACGGACCAGCTCGGTTCCCTCGCCAGCCGGAACCTGAATCTTATTTTGAGCATCATTTCTGACATGAACGGTTACCTGGACCTCAGTTCCCGGCGCAAGTGTTATGATATTTCCCCGACGTTGAATAAAATTCAGTGGATCATCAATTTCCACTATATTTCCCTCATTTTCGACAATCATCTTTTGTATTTCCATCGTTGTCTCTACACGCGTGGTATCGACCAGACCCAGGGATTGCCCTTCGACAACCGAGGTGGCCACCAGGCGCCAGCGTGTACGCAGGGTTTCACGATCATCACCACGTTTTACGAAATAAGCGATTCGTTTAAATTTATGGCCCATTTTACGGTCAATACGCTCCAAAACATAGGAAGTATCCATTGTGAGAACCATAAATTTGCCGTGCAGAACCTTATAAAAAACAACCCGGGCAGTTGTATCGGAAGTAAACTCGACCCGAACATCACGCACGATCGGCCGGAGACCAATTCGTCCAAATTTTAGGGGAACAACCGGCTTGGCCAGAAAATTGTTTTCGGGTTCAATGAACACATCTTCTGCCTCTTCATTGAGATCACTGTAAAAATAGTCTGCCGTATCACTTGCCTCGATCTCCTGAATATTGGCTAAAATTGCCTGTTCGTCAGCAATCCTGGAATTTGTATCAGCCGGATCGCCTGTGTTTTCACATCCCCAAAGGACGAGCATGAGAAGTGGTATGACTAAAAACGATGTATTACGCATGATTAGCTCCTTATCTTTTTTGATTAACAACTTTTCGCACATTCCTTTGGGCCCTAAAGTCCTGTGCTACTCCGTTACTTTTTTCCGCCACCTGGCGGTAAACTGTTTCAATTGTTGTAATGCTGTTTTCAGATATTCATCAGCCAGGATGAGTTCACCCCGATCAAGATAATTTTTTCCCATCTCGGCAAAGCCGGAAATCTGCTGCAATATATCTTGATAATTTTCATTAACGTTATCATTTTGGTTTATTCTATCGAGCATATCTGTGATTTGCGAATAGGTTTTTAGCAAATCATCGGCCTGATTTGTCCCGGTTTTATTCTTTAATTCTTTTTGCAGCCGAACACTCATGCGTGTGGCCGCCTGAATCAGTTGGAAAGCAACCCTATTCTGCCCGGTCACTATTTTTGATTCCGCCTGATCCAGCAACTGATTGGCGTCCTGCCAAAGTTGTCCGGTTGAAGATGACGATGCGTTTTTAACAGCCGGTTCCTGCATTTTTAGAACACGGCGTGTCTCTTGCAGCTGAACCTTAAGATTTTCAGGATCGCTGGCAATATCCTTCTTCTGAAGTGTAAACAGTCTGATTTGCCATACGCTGGCTCAAAGAAATTTTCAAGGCACTTTCCTTGTAAGCACCGATCTGATGGGCTTGTTCCGCCTCCCGGTAAAGCCGATTGGCCTGACCAAATAATTTTGCCGCCTTTGGATCACCGGTTATATCAATGTTTTCAGCCAGCGATTCGAGAAATACACGTAAGGCATACAGATCATCGGCAATTCTTTCATCTTGTGTTATACCGCTCCGTTCGGCCTGATCATATAGTCTGTAAAGCAATCTTTTTACCAACCTCAAACGCTTGATGGCCTGCTCCGTATCTCCACGATCCGCCATTTCCATGGCTTCTTCATAATATTTACGCGCTTCGGTCAATTGCGACGCCAGGTAGGGGTTAGGGTCCGCTTTCAAAATTTCTTCCCCCTGATCGATCATTTGCTGAATCGAAATCTCAAGGTCGATCAACTGATTACTTACATCTCTTCCCATACCGCCTGCGCTTGCATAATCGATACATTTCTTTCCAAAGAAATAACTGATCCGGTAATATTCCTGTGCCCTGATCGGATTGCCGCTGTTGTAGGCATCATAGGCACGCCGGCGAAATCTTTTTGCCTGATTGAGCAGGTAATTCGCTTCATCATTATTTACCTGCATAACCGCTTTTTCAGCCCGGTTTATCAGTTCATCCAGTTGCAGTTTCAAATTTCCAAATGGCTTTTCAAGCACCATGCGGGCGGCCTGGTCGATATATTTCTTGGCTTTTAACATACTAAGCTGGGCCTGAACGATTGCTGGTGGTTCCGTGTTAAAGAGATGCCTTCTCGCCTGTTCAATTTCAATAAATGCATTCTGCATCAATTGAGCAGCGCGCTGATCATTAAACCGCTGTACAATTTCATCTACGCGCTGTGCATACACCTCGAGTTTTCTGAAATTGCTGTAGGTACGTCTTAAGGTTTGTCCTTCGACAACTCCTGCAACAAACAGTCCGGATAAAATTGCTATCATTATTGATCTGCGCATTATAACCTCATATTCCTGATATACAATCCACAAGAATCATGCCATTTACATTAGAGATTCGGTAATTATAATATTTATAATTGGTTAGGTATATTTCTTCAGAATCCCGCTAGGAACACATAATGTACCGGTGGGTACATCAAGTGTACCAGACGGTACACATTTTTCAGGTTTTCCGGTCCGGAAAATCAGGATTCCATGATATTTGAAAGGGTGTGATAATATAGATCGATCAATTCATGAGTCGGAATCTTTATGAGATGGCTTATTTCGAGCAAAGGGCCGCCTGTTTTACCCAGGCGTTGCATGGGAAGGTGTTTCATGTTCAGATAGGATTCAAATTTTTCAAGATTTTCAGGTGCCACCGAAATAATGAAACGTGATTGTGATTCACTGAATAAAAGCAAATCCGATCTGAGTTTACTATTTATGCGAGCGGATACACCGATAACTTCATTACCTACGACACAACATTCGGCCAGAGCGGTTACCAGACCGCCGTCGGAAACATCATGAGCGGACCGAACCCATCCTTTCCGAATGGCCTCCAGAATGGCATCCTGCGTACGTTTTTCGAGATCCAGATCCAGACTTGGTGGCATACCGGCCACTTTACCATGAACACATTTGAGATATTCGCTGCCCCCTATTTCAGGTTTTGTCTCACCAATCAGATATACCTAATCACCTTCCGACTGAAATCCTGCGGGCGTGATATGGCTGATCGAATCAATTAAACCAAGCATACCGATCACTGGTGTCGGATAAACCTGATAGAGTTTCACTTTCGTTATAGAAACTCACATTACCGCCAGTAACCGGCGTATTCAATTTACGACACGCCGCTCCCATACCGGCAATCGCTTCAGAAAACTGCCAGTAGACGTCCGGTTTATAAGGATTTCCAAAATTCAGACAATTTGTTATGGCGACCGGCGTTGCGCCTGTACAAACGACATTGCGGGCAGATTCGGCAACGGCAATTGCGGCACCGTCTCTCGGCGAAAGATAGACATATCTGCCGTTGCAATCTGTTTTTATGGCAATTGCTTTATCCGTTCCCTTTGATCCGGATGACGGCGGCGTCCCCACCCGGTTCAATCACCGTATTGGTTCGAACCATATAATCATATTGTTCATAAACCCATTTTTTACTGACAATATTTGGTGAAGAAAATACGTTTTTAAACGCTGCTTCAAGGTCATCCGGCAGGGGCAGTTTTTCAGGATCCAGAGTCTGAATTTTATCCAGATATGACGGGCGCCTGCTTTCTCTCTGATATACCGGTGCTCCATCGCCGGCGGCAAGAGAGAAGGAAGGGATATCTGCCTTCAGTGCTTTATGGTGATAAACTTTTAGATGGCTTCCGGTCTCTACCTGTCCAATCCGTGAATAATCCAAATCCCATTTTTTACAGACCGCTTCAAAATCATTTTCTTTTCCGAGACGGCATATTACCAGCATTCGTTCCTGCGATTCAGAAAGCATAATCTCATAAGGAGTCATCTCGGTTTCGCGAAGATGCATGTGCATCCAGATCCAGTGTGATACCAAGTTCACTTTTAGCACTGATTTCCGCACTGGAACTGGTTAATCCGGCCGCACCCATATCCTGAATACCCTCGATAAGATCTTCCTTAATCAGTTCCAATGTTGCCTCAAGAAGCAATTTCTCGGTAAACGGATCTCCCACCTGTACAGAACTGCGTTTTTCTTCCGATTCCTCACTGAGTTCCTCACTGGCAAAAGTCGCCCCATGAATACCATCCCGTCCGGTTGAAGAGCCAATGGCATATATTGCAGCGCCGGGCGTTTTGGCAATCGCTCTTGGCTATCCGGTCCTTTTTTACCACCCCAACGGTCATCGCATTGACCAGGCAATTATCCGTATAACAATCTTCGAAATAAACTTCACCGGCCACGGTCGGGATACCCAGACAATTGCCATAATCTCCGATTCCTCTTACGACACCGCCAAAAAGATATCGGTTATTACTATGATGATCCAGTTCACCAAACCGTAAAGAATTTAAGGCGGCCACCGGTCGTGCCCCCATCGTAAAAATATCACGCATAATGCCGCCCACACCGGTTGCTGCACCCTGGTATGGTTCAACGGCAGAGGGGTGATTATGGCTTTCAATTTTAAAGGCTACCGCATAGATCATCCCCGATATCAACCAGACCGGCATTTTCTTCACCGGCCCCAACCAGCAGATTTTCCCTTCCCGTGGAAGGGTTTTTAACTGAAGCAGGGAATTTTTATAACTGCAATGTTCACTCCACATCACCGAATAAATACCAAGTTCGGTATAGGTAGGCGTCCGCCCAACATCTTGAGATCTTTTCATATTCTTCTTCGTTTAGACCATGTTCAAGAGCCAGATTCAGATCGACTTGCGGTTCATTCACATTTATTCCTTTACTTGACATCTTATTTAGTAAAATTGACCCGTTTACAAGATCAACAGGATGATCGTATTAATTATAATACTGCTGAAACAATCATTTGTCATTGTTAGGTTTTTTATTCCACTTTATGCTGGATAATCTAAACAGAAAATAACCCAATCCGCAAAAGACCACAAATGAGATCCAGTCACCAACACTCCGGTCAGTCCAAATGACACCCCGTGGGTTGTCGCTGGTTCCAGACGGCATATCCGGCAATCAGAACACCCATAATACCTTCGCCGGCGATCAATCCGGAACTCAGCAAAACACCGGTATCAGTTTGTTTTTCGGCAATATTTTCTGTCTTCCGTATCTTACGTCGCCTTCAACAAAATATTTGATCAGCCGCCGACAAAAACCGGGTGTCATAGTCGAAAGCGGCAAGATAAATACCAACAGCAAACGGCAAGGAAGGAACTGACAACAATTCGGCAACGATGGCAAAACTGGCACCAATTAAGACAAGATTCCAGGGCAGATTGGCCTGCAGAACACCATCGACAACTGTTTTCATTAACGTTGCCTGTGGTGCAGCCAAATCTTTGGTCCCAAATCCGTAAACCTCGCCCAGGGTTACCACTGCAAGGGCGATAAAAAAAGCAGACGTAAAAGCCCCAAATAATTCACTGGCCTGCTGACGTTTGGGCGTGGCCCCGAGCAGATAGCCGGATTTTAAATCCTGCGAAATGTCTCCGGCAATGGAAGCAGCTACTGCTACGACTGTTCCGATTGTAAGCACCGCCGTTTTACTCAGATCCATCGGTCCACCCAAGGAGATAGAAAATCGCGGACTGGTTCCCATCAAGGTGACAATGGCCATTCCGGAAGTCGGATTTGAGGACACACCGATCAAACCGACAATCCGTGAAGAAACGGTTACAAAAATAAATGCAAAAAATACGATGGCCAGCGAACCAACGATGCGAACAATCACATGTTTGCCCGACCCCATACCACATAGGGGTAACGATACCAATGAGCAGGAATAAACCAACAACGGCAATAACTACTTTGAAGGAAAGATCGGAATCGGTACGCTTGCGGGCATGCGATTTCTGCCATGGCCTTCGGTGACAATTCACGTCAGGCCGATTTTTAAGGAATTAATCATCGTCGGCAGTGATTTGAATACGGTTATAATACCAGCCACAGCAACAGCACCGGCGCCAATATATCGAACATATCTGGTCCATATTTCAGCTGGGGACTCATCTCTGAAATCAGTTTCTCACTTTCCGGGAAACATCGGTACCTGGAGTAAATCGCCGAAATGTGCAATCGCCGGAATCAATACCCAACCAGGATAAGAGGCCGCCAGCCACCATAATGGCTGAAATCCGAAAACCAAGGATATATCCCACACCAAGAAGAGCAGGTGTGGCCTCCAGTCCCAGATCGACCTTTTTTCAATCCGGGAACCATGACCGCTATTTCGGAGGGCCACAATTTTGCAAACGATAAAATGGCCTTTATATACCGCACCCAAGTCCCAGGCCCTGGAAAACATACTTCGCCTTGCTACCACCGGTATCAGCGGCAATCAGCACCTGTGCAGCTGCAGTGCCCTCCGGATAGGGTAGTGTTTCGTGTTCTTTTACAATAAGAAAGCGGCGCAATGGGATCATAAATACAATTCCAAGCATACCACCAAGGGCACCCAGCAGGGCAATTTGCATGAGTTCCGGCTCAAATCCCCATAAAAACAGGGCCGGAATGGTGAAAATAATCCCGGAAGCCAGTGAGGAACTTGCGGAACCCGTAGTCTGGGCGATATTTGCTTCCAAAATTGATGATCTTCCCCAAATATGATCCAGTGATTTGAACAGCGCCACTGAAATTACCGCCAACGGGATGGCCGTACTGATCGTCAGGCCTACGCGAAGTCCCAGGTAGGCATTGGCACTGCCAAACAAAATTCCAAAGACAGCGCCCATCAACAGTGCCCGGAGACTGAAATCCTTAAGATCTGTCTTATCTGGCACATGAGGTTTAAATTCCGCCATTACTCATCCATACGTTTATTTAACTTGCGATTTATCAATCAAAGGTCGGGCTGGTTTTCTGAAATTTTCCCTATGCAAACGGGATCACAATTTGATTTGGGATAAGTTTCTGATCTCAGAAAATTATAAATAATATATTTATTAATAATGGGTCTTTTAATCAAGCAAAAATTGAAATCGTATTATTTTTCTTTGTTGAACAAAATGTATAAATTGTGCGTATGCATTTTATGAAAATCGGTTTGACAGGTTATACATGTTAAATTGTTGAAATGTTTAATTGTTGAAAGGCGAGGTGGTTACTCGCCCCGCAGCAACTGAGCGACAAAGTGACAAAAAGTGAGGAAAATATGAATTATCGTGTTTTTGCTATATTGATTTTAGCCATCATGATGGCAGGGTGTGCGGCTTATAAGGAACTGCAGCCGGCCCCGGAAATATCTTTTATTGAAAACGGTTATATTGAGCTGCTCGATGATCAGGACAGATTTGAACTCGGTGAAGGAAAAAAGTATTTTATTCGTTATCCACAGCCAACCCGTGAAAATACGTATCTTGTTTTAACATTCAGTGACAAAACACCCTTAAACACCTATCTTACCCGGGCCTTTGATGACGGAGAAGGTACCATTATAAAAATGCCTGATGAAAGCGATGATGTAAAGGGTTCCAGTGTTTATCTGCTCGATAGGACCGTGCCGACGTTTTACTGGGTTATCGAAAGAGTGACAGCGGATTATATCCTGGATATGACATACCGCTATGTTGCCGTCTGGCGATATAAATTTGAAAAAAAACACGATGCTTTTAAAGATGTTCTTACCCGTAACACCCACCCACGTGATATTTTAAACGCCGTTGGAACCAGTGTTAAACTCTCAGAGGTGGATTATAGTGGCGAACAACTGGGTCTTTCCCAGGCATCAAAAAACCTGGAACAGGTTAATCAGCAGTTAGGAGAAATTGAAGCTATCTTCCCGCCCGATATTCTTAACTCACAGGATCCGGCATATCTGGATTATCTTTCGCTTAAAAATGGCATCGCCGGAGAAATCACTTTTCAAAAGGATTACCATCATTTACTGGACATGTTAACGGTTATCAGCAGTTCAAAACCCGATATTGAAAAATTTGTAACGTATGTCCCGGATTACAAAAAATTACTCGGCGAAACTACCCGCTACCCTGCCGGATTATACACGGCGGTTAAAACGGAATTGGCGCGTATATTACCATCGGTTGCGCCCTACTACGAACAACAACTTCGTAAAAAAACCACCTTTACGCCAATCGATATCGATCTGCAGTCCATGCATGATTTGTACTCAGCTGTAGGCCAAACCCCGGATGAAAATTTCAAGGAGCTGGATGCGTTCATAAAAACATATAATCAACGGGCAATTGCTGTTTCCGATATCCGGACAAAATTGAATAATATGAACTCGGTATTGGGTACCGCTTCCTCCTGGCCATTAGAAACCTTTTATTCGGACAAACGAGCTGAGATTTCACAGATGTTGTACAAAGTACCCTCGTCCGATATGCAGACTTTTGGTAAATATAAGTCTTATGCCTGTGCGGCGTTATTGAGTAAGGCAATCAATGGTCTTCAAAAGGAATTGCGTGATCTTGACCAGAAAATGCAGCGGGCTGAACTTCTGATTCCTCAGATCAACCTTCTACGCAACCAGGGCAATTATAGTGAAATCCTCAGGTTGCTGAAGCAAAATCAGGACCTGACATTTCTGCGCGCTCAGTATGCCGAGCTCGATGAATTGTCTCTGACACAACAGCGTCAGGCTATATCCCGCGCACTCAGGTTGCAGGATTTCACCACCGCGGAAGATGCTCTGCGACGGCTTGATCAGGACAGAAACTTTATCAACCCCGAAAAAATTATGCCGCGGAAAGAGAAAATGGTCAAGTCTTATGAAGATTCCATTCAGGTGATCGCCGAGAATTTATCTTTGAATAATGCCAATGCCTTTATCGAGGCTCAAAAACTCAATTTGGATCAGGTGGATTCGCTCTATAGCAATCCCGCCCTTTTTCCGGTACATACCTTTACATTCAGCACCAATCCAGGGGAAATTCAGCAGAAGAATCAGACCCTCGTCAATCGCATGGATTTCCTCAGGAATGAAAAATTTCCGGAAACAGCGATAGAAGCCATCTATCGGTCCTTTATTGATGCCATTCATGTCCAGGGTGTGGAAAAGGCCCGGTCAATCGTTGCCCATGGCCGATATTATCAGGGTAAATCGGCTAAAATCAGGAATCTTATTGCCGAATGTGATCCAACCGCGTCAAAGTGGATTACTGAAGCGAAACAATATCGTAAAATATATGCTTTACCGATTACAACAAATCCTGGTGGATCCAATACATATCTGGCAAAAATAAATTTAAGGATTCCTTCAGACGCCAATTTTCCGGTCTATGATGTAAATATCAAATTGCCGCAGGAGGTCGCCCGGCATGCCGGTAGTAAACAGTGGTACGAAACCGTCACATTTAATAAGAAGACCCTGAAGAATGAAGGGCGATTTACCATCACCGCACCGGATCCCGATAATGATTATATTGCGCAGATCACGCCATTGCAGGTTAATAAGACGGGTGATAATGTTTTAGAAATAAGATTTAGTTACGATGCGTATAAAGCGCTGGAAATCAGTATCTTGGCACAAAAACCGATCATTAAAAAGAATTAAAAGGATTATCACATGAAAAAATATATGATCATCGGCGGGATTGCGGTCGCTGCAGCCGCCGTTCTGCTTTTTTTCCTTTGGAAAAAAGATCTTTCCGGCAACATTGTCATGCCGTATATCGCGCATCAGAAACCGCGGATCGATCCCCATCTTCCGGATTATAATGCCTTATCCGACAAATTGGACGAAATTCTTTTTGACGGTTTGTTCAATGTTTCGGCCAATCCGAGTGGTATCACATATGAAGACGGGCTTGGAGAATTTATCGGCATCGACACCAAAAATGTGGTAACCATTCGCCTAAAGACAAAAAAGAAGTGGCATAGTAGTTATTTTGTTAAGGTGGATGACGATGATATATCGACCGAAGAGCGTGAGCCTCAATATTTTTCAGCCAAAGACCTGCGATTCACACTTCGTCGTATAGATCAGCTGGGCAGTTTGTCTCCCGATCACATCCTGGTTGGTCAGGCTTTGGAATCGTTTGATTTTGAGGGTCCCGACATCAACGATGAAATCCGTATGCAATTCACCGGTGACCGTATCTGGCTGGAGTCAGATATCAAGGAAGTACTCTCATTCAAAATTCTGCCGCAGACAACGGATCTGAGCAAGACACAGTTTAGTATCGGCAGCGGTCCTTACCTGCAGGCAGACAAACAGGACGCGGTACCTAATTTTTTCCGGAATCCCGATGGCAAAGCACAAATTCCGCTCGTAAAACTCCAACCGTTTGTGGATAACAGTACATTTACAACCGAGCTAAGCAATAATAATATCAATGTATTGCTGGATACGCCCTTTGGAGGTCTCTCACCAATTCTGGCCGACAAGGAAGATTATTTTTATAAATCTAATATCAGCACAACTTTTTTTGCCATACTGTTCAATACCGAACGCCTGAATCGCAAACAGCGGCAGGAATTGCGTAAATTAATCGATCGGGAGAGCATTATCGGACGTTTTTATAAATTGGGGAGTGAACAACAACGACATATTACCGATTACAAAGGAAACCATGACAACTATGATGATTATCTGAATTTTAGCGCTTTCCCCTCCTCCTCTTACTATGTTGAGGAACAGATTGTTTTGCCGCTACAGGAGAATTCAGCTTCCGGACCTTTCCGTGCTACCGGATAGTATCCGGGTCAAAGCCTGTCTGAACTATGGTTTTCGCGAAGAATACCGTGAACTTGTGGAGATCTTAAACGATCCGGCCATTTCAAAGGGCCGTCTGCGTATATCCACCGTACAAAATGACGATATTAAGCGCGGTAACTATGATGCCTTACTGATCGCCATTTCCGGCTACAGCAGTAAATTTCTGTTTGACCTTTATGATATTTTCCTGCGTGAACCGGATCTGGCGCGTTACCGGATAAATCTTGAGACCGGCCCCGAAGGCAGGATTTTACCGACATCTTTTACCGCCGGTAAAAACTTCTTCCGGCTGGATCCACAAATTAACCTTGAAGAACGCGGGGATATTCTTCAATTACTGGAATACATTTTTGCCTTTATGGAAACACGTGAAATCGGGGATAAGCAGGAATATGCCCGTCGCATAGATGATCTCGAACAGCAAATGGCCCTGGGACACTGGCTTTTTTCACTACCCTCCCTTGCCTATTTCACCACACAGTTTGATCCCGAAACAATCGATCTTTACGGTGTAGCGGCCCAGTTATCAACCATCGAGAAATGGACTGAAAAAAAAGAAGACTGATATCAGGATTATGTCTAATCATCGTGTTTATTGTCTATTACTGCTTGTTCAATTGGCAATTTTTGGATTGGTCAATGCTGTCAGGGCTGCACCGGAAGAAATCTGGATCATTGAGCATCCGGACCAGCTGAACATTTATAGCCGGTATGAACAGCGTTTAAACCAGATCGAAAAGAGCGGTCTCAAGACAAATGGTCCCTGGCGGATCCTCGATAAGCGTTTCCTGTTAAGTGACCAGTTCACCCAAACCATAAAAACCGAATTTGAACAAAATATTTATTATTTTCAGATCGACGAGAAAGGTGATTTGGTCAATCGGGCCTCTGCCGGTTTGATTGAAAAAATAAACACCAATAAAATTTGGGGAGATACGATCCGGATCATTGCAGGCGAGGTTTTCTTTTGGCCGCCCTCGGGGACCAGCGAAACCCTGCATGCAGGTACACTCCTGGCAAGATTTTTTGCTGATAAGGGTCGTTTATATGTAAGAGACATTACCGGGCAGGTCTATGGATGGATCGCAGAAAAAGATAAAGACCGCTGGGAAATTTACCACCCGCCTTCTCTCGACAATGCCTTTGAAGCGTATCTGTTTGAACGGGTTGACCGGATTGTACAGACATCCAATTCCCGGCTACGGAAGCTGTTTGAATTTCTTAATCAGCGATATAAAAAGAAAAAAACCCCACCGCAATGGATCAGATATCAAACGCCCGCTTTACTGCGATACACCTTCGCGTCCGGATCTGCAGATCAAGATTTCCGGCGATCACGCGCATATCTTTTTCAGGAGTTAACCGATCTTCTCCATGGAACCGCATACAAACTGAGCACAAATGAGACGGATTTTATCATCAGCAAAGCATCCTGATCGTGTCATGCGTCAGAAAATTATTGAAAATATCTCAGGCATTATTTTTATCGGACTGGTATTTCTGCTCATTTTCACATTTTGGGGACCTGAAAAGAAAGTGTCAACCTATAAGTATTTGACGGATATTCAGGCGTTTACCCGACTGGATTTTCTCGATTTGAGCAACCCTGAGGACCGGACCCTGCTGCGTGAAGCACTCGACTATTATGATCCTGACCACAGTCAAGAACACGATAGTCTGCTTGCCGAAATTGAAACCTATATAAACGCGCTTTTACGTGCCGATGCCGGTTCGCCATATTTATCCGCAGAATTAAATTACAGCAAATTTATTTCATTGCTGGTCATGCTGGTGAAATTTGCGGGGATATATATTATTGTATTGCTGCTCACTTCGTATGGCGTAGAGACCTTTGCTGTTTATCGGTTCATCCGTCTTCAACAACCGGATTCATTATTCGTTTCACTAAAAACCACCTGGCAGGATTTGCTTAAAACAGGTGTCTGGTATGAGAAATTTCGATTCATCGCGATCATCCTGAGAAAAATCCTGCGTGGCTTGTTAAAAGGATTGGTCATGCTAACCCTTTTTGCGCCTGCCTATGTAATTGCCTATTCCTTTAAAACCCGTTTCGATACCGATTCGGTTGTCCTGATGGTGCTTTTGGCGGTTATATCGAACGGTCTTTTGATCACCTATACGCAAAAATATTTTACATTTCTCGTTGGTGAGAGCCGGAAAGGCTATGTGCAGACCGCCATCGTAAAGAATTTAAAAAAAGATTACCGTTTCTCTTCCGAATCAGGGCTCCGGCTGTCCTCAATCTTTACGATCAGGAAGTCATTTCCCGGTCACATTTTCGGACATATATATCAAAATGTCCGGTTTCAATATCTGAACACACTGAAAGAACAGGCCTCCTTTCTGATCACAGGATTGATCATCATAGAAATGGCCCTGAATATTCAGGGTCAGTTGTGCTATGAATTGATGCAGAATATTTTATATAAAAATCTGGCGATCGTGCTTATGATTGTATTTGGTATTTTTGTGATCGTAAAACTGACCGAGATAGCCGTTGACTATCTCATCTTTGTACAACAACAAAAAATTGATAATAAAAAATGAATCCGGCTCCTGTTCTAAAAAAAATTAACCCGGCGCTACACAATTTTGTTAGCCTGAAAGACTGGTTATGGCTGTCAATATGGCTCAGCGGAATAATGTTGATTTGGATATGGAATCTGATTTTTTTGAATGCCCCTGCCCTGGGTCAGATCGAGACCGGCTTTTTAAATACAATTATGATTGCGATGATGGTGATCCTTATCGCTGCAGGGCTGGGTTGGGGCATAACGCTCCTTGATGATTTTCTCTATCGAAGGTACCGAAGATTGCAGATTATGCTCATGTTTTTTATCAATCTGATCAGATCCGTCCCCCAAATAGTAGGTACTTTACTGGGATATGTCCTTCTTACCTTACTGATTCAGAATCGGATTATTACTTCTAAACCGTTGATACTTCTGTCCATGGCCTTAATTATTGCCATTTTCCTTTTTCTTGAGATTTTCGATCTTTTGCGAGAAAGGATCGGACACTTCAGACAATTAGATTTTTATGATGCCATGCTGGTTTGTGGCATTTCGGAACAGTTTATCATCAATCGCGAAATTATACTTCGCAGCAGTCCAATGCATCTTATTAATAAATTAATCGGTATTTTTGGGGGCGCAATTTTTCTGTTGTGCAGTGTAGATTTTATAATATCTGTCGGCCTTTCAACCGAAATCAGTCCGGTGGATTTACCCGTGACACTGGGCAGTCTGCTGGCTAAGATAGACAGTAAACAGGATATTCTTGCCATTGGCCATTCCCTGACACACTGGCATTATTTTATGAAATTACCCTTCGAGCATCTGCAGGGGATCACTGTCGCTGCTCTGATCGTATTCTCGCTGCTCTGCATTTATCAAATTGGCAACGGTTATGGCAGGAGACATCGGTTATGAGATATGACATTCATATTGTGGCCGATGGACGAAACCTGGTAAAGATCGATCAGTTTGAAATAACCCCGGGTAAAATCACACTACTATTGGGTGAATCCGGCATCGGAAAAACCTTGATCTCCCGTGCCATTTTTGGGCTTCTCCCTGAACGGGAATTGTGCATCACCATTAACGGGCAACCCTATTCCGAATATCTTTCAGGGCCAGAATGCCATAACATTCAAACACAGGGCTTTTTCGTTTTTCAGGAGCCTTCATCACATCTGAATCCCCTCTTAACCCTATACGAACAATTGAATGAAGGGGCGATTGAGAATCCTTCATCCAATCAAAATATACTAAAGCAGCTCTTTCCATCCTTTGATGATATAGAACTTGATCAATTACTGGGAGTCTACCCAAAACCATTTCGCCCGAGTGGAGGAGAAAAGCAGCGCATGCTGATCGCCATGGCATTTAAGAAAATGGCTCTCCTAAAAAATCCGAATGCATTGTTCATTTTTGATGAACCGACGGGTAATCTGGATAATGATTACCGTAATATATTTCTGAAAATGTTGATCGGGGTCCATAATTCCATGGCGGTGACAGCCTTACTGATTACCCATGACTATTCCATGATCAGTGAGATCCTCGCCAAATATTCCGGGATATCAGATCAGATCGAATTTAATGAATTACGTATTGCAAACAGCCGTCAGATACAGGTCAGATTTTCGACCGATTCTTATTTCAACTGGTTGGGGTCCCTAAAACCTGCCACCTTTCGGGTCAGGGATAACAGGAAGCCGATACTTCGAATGCAACAGGAGGTCGGAGTATTTAACCGCACCCTGACCATTTCTTCCGACAAGGACCATCAAGGTCCGACTTCGATGGATATATTTGCCGGCGACGCTGTATATCTGAAGGCCGGTAGTGGTATCGGTAAAACCACCGTGGCGAAAATTATCATGGGACTGCAGCCTGCCAGGTGTTTTTCAATGCAGTTGAACGGGATTGATATGGATCAAAACACTCCGGTTTCGGTTTGGAAAAAACATATCTGGGCGAAGAAACTGTCGATGGTCTTTCAACATGCCGACGAGGCGCTTAACCTCAACGGAAAGGTAAAGGACATATTTAAAGGTTTGCCGCTCTCCGGACGTTCTGATCCGGAATTTATCCGGCAGACCCTCGGGACCGTATTTGAAAAGAATCTGCCTCCGGCTTTTTTGGATATGCCGGTTGCCTTCCTCAGCGGGGGCCAAAAGCAGCGTCTCAATCTGATCAGGGCATTGATCCTTGATTCCGATATTCTCATTCTTGATGAGCCGTTTAACGGGCTTGATTTTAGCACCATGCAGCGCATTTTAAATCTTCTTCAGGAGCGACAGAAAAAGGGCAAGTCATTCCTGATCATATCCCATAATGAGGATATCATCGACCGGTTTGTAAACGCCGATCGTGTATATTATTTGCGTTGGACGAGGTAAGTTCAGGATCCGGTTTTCAACGGGTAGTCGGCAATTGTAGTGTAAATTGCCCCCGAGGGTTGAAGGGTGCTGCGTATATAATATACTTTATCTACCCTAAAGACCTTGTCGGGGAAAGGGTGCTGATCAATGTACCGGAAGAGCGGTCCGAAATCTTCCATATTTTTTACCCTTCCAAGTGTAAGATGCGGTGAAAACCGACGTTTTTCTCTTTCGAATCCGAGACCGGCCAGATTCACATCCAGCCAATCATGCAATTTAAAAAGTGAGTGGGATGTGTCATGCTCGAGGCCAAGCCAGATTACTTTCGGCTGCCGGCGGTTCGGGAAACACCCTGAACCACGTATGATCAAATCGAAGGGATTTGTGATATTTTTAATGTCTGTTAGAGCAGTCTTGACTTCTTCAACCCTGGCGGCATTTATTTCACCCAGAAATTTCAAAGTGAGGTGGATTCCTTCCGGCCTGACCCACCGGACACCTGAAGTTTTTTCTGATAAGTGTCGGGTATACGCTGCAATTTGTTTCAGGATATTGTCGGGCAATTCAACCGCGATAAAACATCTAATCAGATTTTCAGCCATAGCTAAACCGATTTATTCATATCATACGCGAATCTGGTAAAAAATGACTCGGTTAAAATTCCAATTCACAAATCCTAATTACCACAGATTGCTTCGTCATCTCCAGCCATCGGCTGGAAATTCCTCGCAATGACATTTTAAATTTTATTATCGCAGGAACCCCGATTAGTTGTTATTATTGTAAACCATAACAACCCCTAATTCCCTATCAAATCGACACAAGCCCTTCCCCTGCCAACTGCCCAATGAATAATTCCTAATTTAAAATATCACCCGGTTAGAAGCTCAACAATCTCATCCACCCTTGAAAAATCGTGGACAATTTGTTCGGGAGCGGCCGTTTTTAACACCTCATAACTTGTCCAGCCGGTTGAGACAGCCAGCGAATTTAATTTATTATTTCGGGCACAGCGGATGTCAAAGAGGCTATCGCCGATAATCCAAACATTACTTTTATCAAATGACTGACGATACAATTCTTCTGCGCGTGAGATCGCCAGCGGCGGCAGATCATCGCGGTTATTTGAATCATCACCATATCCGCCGATACTGAAGAAATGATTCAGGCCTGCTTTTTTCAACTTTATCCGGGCACCTTTTTCGATATTGCCAGTCACAAGTCCCAGGTAAACATGCTCTATCTGAGCCAGATTGTCCAGCAGAGACTGAACACCAGGGTAAACAAAGGGGTGGCGACCGTTCTGCAATGTGATTTCAAGTTCCTCAGCGAAATCCCTGAGGATATCGTGTACCAAATCCTGACCTATCAGACGATCGTCATAACGAAGCAGGTGCTCCACGATCTCCCAGTCCGTTCTTCCGGAAAAGTTATAACCGCTATCATAATTAAAATCCGGATAACGGCGTTTAAGGACCGCGCTCATGGCCTGGCGCGGGATGCCATGGGTGGAGAGTAATGTACCGTCAATATCAAACAGCAATAATCTATGTCCGTTTTTTTTCATATCAATATCCAAATTGATGCAATTTTGAATCGTCTCTCCGCCAGTCTTTACTTACCTTTACATGCAATTCCAGGAAGACCGGCCGGTCCAGAAAACCTTCAATCGCTTTACGTGCGCGGGTTCCGATTTCCTTTAATGCTTTTCCCTGATGACCGATTAGAATACCCTTTTGAGAATCCCGTTCGGTATAGATCACGGCACTGATATAATCTTTCCGGCCATCCCGCTCAAGAAATTCGGTTATCTGCACCTCGGTGGAATATGGAATTTCTTCTTTATAAAAATAAAAAATCTGCTCTCTGATCAATTCGGCAACAAAAAAACGTTCAGGGTATTCTGTCAGTATATCCTGATCGTAATAGGCCGGATGAAACGGTATTACCTTTTTTAATTCGACAACGAGTTGCTTTAGCCCATCCTTTTTCTTGGCACTTATCGGGACAATGCTCTGAAAAGGATAAGCTGCAGCACAGATCTCTATGACCGGGAGCAGATTTCCTTTGGAAACCAGATCAATTTTATTAATGACCAGTATTACCGGTTTATTCCTACTGTTAATATTCGTGATGCGTCGAATCTCATCTTCAAAAAGCACCCTGCCTGTTTCCCTCAGGATGTGATCGTCAACCATATACAGCAGAGCATCCGCGTCCTGGATCGCATTCTGGATTTGACGCATCATGGCTTTTTGCAGGTGATATTTTGGTTCAATAATACCCGGTGTGTCGAGAAAGACGATCTGAGCTTCGTCATCGCTCAGAATTCCCATCACACTTCGCCTGGTCGTTTGCGGTTTCGGCGAGGTTATCGAAAGTTTGTGGTTCAGCAAATGGTTCATCAGAGTTGACTTTCCCACATTCGGACGCCCGGTTATGGCAATATATCCAGCACGATATTCCATGATTTAAATCAGTTTGATCAGGTTAGCAAGTGTATCCAGAATTTCTTTTAGTTTTGGATGGCGGGTGCATATGGCCAGATTTTGGCATTCCTTTTCAAAAAGGATTCCGTTTTGGCCACCATAGACGTAGACAAAAGGGTCCAGATCAGTAATTATATTTTGAACCGATCCCTTCTGCATGTTTAATTTGTGATTTTTCAGTATCCCGTATTCTGAATTTTTCATCGATATCGGTTCAAAATCGTCAACCGATGTTTCACCTCTTTCCCGCAGCCATCTCAGTGACGAGATCGTAAATTTTTTCTTTAGTGGTGTTCCAATGCTGATATCCAGATAATTTATCCGATGTTTTCCTGATTTTTCCGAGCTGAAATTTATCGTGATATCCATATTTTTATACTTACCATGATATATCGGTCGTCCCAGAAAACCTTTTCGTAAAACATTTCCACCAATACTGCCGGTAAGATCATGCAGATTTTTCTGAACTGAAAGCCAGTGCAGACTTACGCAAGACATTGACCGTAATAAAAATGAGGATTAGCATCAGGAATATGTATAGGATATAAAGCAATCCGTCTCCTTCAATCAGGAAAAGTACAAGGGTGCCGGGGGAAAACAGGTAATAAAAATAAGGTACGACAACCACCCCAGTGATTGTCTCGAATTGTCCAGTTCAACATGGTCGTTCATTGTCGGTGGATGTTTCAGGCGAATAACAAATAACAAGAGGATAGTCCATAGCAGCCAGTTGGTTGAGTAAAAATTTAGCGCCGCCAGGGCGATAAAGGCGCCTAGGGCAACGTAACGTGCCCGTTTTCCCAGCAGGGCATAACTAATATGTCCACCATCCAGCTGTCCGATCGGCATGAGATTTAAGGCAGTAACGAAAAGACCTATCCAGCCTGAAAAAATCAGCGGATAGTGATATATTTCATACATCGGAAGGTGCGTCCCGCCAAGCGAAGTGCGGAAGAATTGAAATAAAATTGAATTACCCACCGTGAGTGCACCTTCACCAGTGGATGACCACGGGTGAATTTGAGTAATATATGACCGCACACCCTCCAGATCGGGAAGACGGGCAAAACCGATCCAGAGTACGATCAGGCTTACAATAAAGCCTGCAATGGGGCCGGCAATTCCAACGTCAAACAGCGCCCGCTTATTGGGAATGGGAGATTTCATTTTGATAAACGCCCCTAATGTGCCAATAGGGCTGAAGAGCGGCAGAGGCAGAAAGTAGGGCAGTGTTGCATAAATTTTATGTCTGAAAGCATAATAATAATGCCCCATTTCATGCGCCGTGAGAATCAGCATCAAACTCACCGAATACTGAATGCTATAATTCAGATCCATACCATACAGCCATGCTGCTGTCAATCCGGTGGTAAAAAACGTTGTCAGGAATAATATCAGATTCAGAAATCGATTTTCACGTTTAACCCGCGAATATTCTGCAATAACCCGTAAGAGATATTCGCGACTGGTGATTTGCAGCTGGGCATAAATGCCGTTTCCCATCAAGGCCCGGATGAGCGATTCAATTTCTTCACGCGTTATCCGGGCAATATCCTGCCGAAAAATTACTGTTCCGTAAAACTGGCTGAAATAATCCAGTTGCATTTGATTGCCGATAACACGCTTTGTTTCGGCAATTAATTCATTTATTTTCACTTAGAACCTTAACTTTCTCAATTCAAATGAGGTAAACACAATACTTACCGGTCATTATTTCCATTTTGTTTAGTTTTCTATTTCTCCCGTCATTGGAACGAAACGTACCGGCAGAAGTTTCCGCTGCGTTACACCGGCCTCGTTTTTCTGGATCAAAACAAGGTCCTGGGAATAATCACCGAGCGGCAGGATTAATCTGCCACCGATTTTCAACTGTTCGACCAGCGGCTGTGGAATACGTGTCGGTGCCGCGGTGATAATAATCTTATCAAATGGTGCATGTTCCGGCCAGCCTTTGTATCCGTCTCCGCTTTTCACCATGATATTCTTATATCCAAGCTTTTTAAGGGTTAATTCCGCCCTTTTGGCGAGCACATCGACAATTTCAATGGTAAATACCGAATCAGCTATTTCAGCAAGAACGGCAGCCTGATAGCCAGAACCTGTTCCTATTTCCAGTATGTTGTCGGTTGCTTTCAGTTCCAGTTGTTCAGTCATATATGCGACAATATACGGCTGAGATATGGTCTGATCTTCCCCGATAGGTAGCGGTTCATCGGCGTAAGCATATTTTTGGAGATGCTCCGGGACAAATTCATGGCGGGGTACCTTACGCATGGCATTGAGGACACGATCATCTTTTACGTCACGTTGTTCAATCTGATCCTTTACCATGGATATACGCATTTTTTCATACATTTTATCAATATCTTCCTGATTAAATTTCTGTTGCCCGCAGGAAATCATCAAACAAAGGAGACAGATAAAATAGCGCATTAAAAACCTCAGTGTTTTAACAGAGAATCCAGATGACTTATCACGCATCTGGCCAGAATGTCAAGATTATACCCTCCTTCAAGCACCGATAAGATCCGACCTTCACAGTGTCGCCAGGCAAACTGCGAGATGATTTCCGTCATTTTACGAAATCCTTCATCGGTCATTTGCATTCCCCCGAGCGGGTCATCACGATGGGCATCATAACCATTCGAAATAATGACCAGATCGGGTCGAAATACCTGCTCAATTTGCTCCAGATCGTTCTGGAAACCTTCAAGATAGACCGTATCATTGCTTCCTGCGGAAAGCGGATGGTTTAGTGTGAATCCTTCCCCTTTTCCGAGGCCCCTTTCTATCTTTGAACCGGTTCCGGGGTAAAATGGATACCTGTGAAGGCTGTAATAAAAAACCGTGTCATCGCTCTCAAAAGCATGTTGCGTTCCATTTCCATGATGCACATCCCAATCTACGATCAAGACCCTTACTGCCAGGCCGGTCTTTATTGCATGACGTGCAGCTACAGCCACATTATTAAAAATACAGAATCCCATTGCCCGATCCAGTTCTGCATGATGGCCGGGCGGGCGTACCGCGCAAAAGACCCGTTTAATGTATCCCTCAGCCAGCAAATCGATCCCTTTCAGGGCAGCCCCGCAGGCATAATATGCGGCATCCAGAGAATACTCACCAACCACTGTATCACCAAAATCCAGAACATGTTTGCCATGGCGGATAGCATCGGTTACGAATTTAATATATTCAATGGTATGGACGGTTGCAACCTGCTCCGGCGAAGCTTTCAGTGGTGTCAGAATTTCGATTGTGTTTTTGAGATGACTTTGGTCGAGGGCATCTGTTATCGCGGTCAAACGTTCGGGGCGTTCCGGATGCCAGGAACCGGTGTCATGTTTCAAATAGATGGGATGGGTAATATATGCCAGGTTTGCCATGTATTTTACTGTTTCTTAAAGTAGAGATTGAATATCGTACCTTTTCCCTGTTCGGATTTGACTTCGATTCGACCCTTATGTTCATCGATAACTTTTTTCACGATCGCGAGTCCCAGACCGGTACCCCCTTCCTTACCGCTGGTTACAAACGAATCAAAAAGCCGGTCTCTGATTTCTTCCGGGATTCCCGGGCCGGAATCCTTTAACCGAAAAATCACCTCTCCATTGGCCTCATCAGCAATCAATGAGAATTTTCCCTTTTGATCCCATCGCTTCCAGGGCATTTTTCATAATATTCATAAACACGCGATTGATCTTTTCCGGGTCAACATAAATCATACTGGAGGTATTTATCTGTGACTCAAATTCGAATCCTTTGCGTTTTATATCAGCCTCAAAGAATCTGGCAAAATCCTTGACCAGTTTATCAACCGGACATTTACGTGGCAGGATTGTTGTTTTACCTTTGGCAAAATCCAAGACATCGGTGGTCATATTGGTAAGAATTTTTATCTGTTCATTGATAATGTCCGCATATTCTTTCCTGGTTTCCGATGTCATCTTCCTCCAGCATAAGATCGACAAATCCATAGATATTATTCATAGGTGTGCGAAGATCATGAACGATCGTACTCATCATATTACCAATCGTGGCCAACCGATCGGCCTTCATTTTTTCTTCTTTCAACCGATAAGTTTCAATCCCACGGGAGATCTGACTGGCGACCGATTGAATTATTTTGATATCATTTTCGGAAAAATACTGACCGCCGCCTTTTTTGTTGATCAGCTCGATAATACCGACTGTATCTTTATCGGTATTCATCGGGGCGCACAGAATATGATTGAGACTAATTTTAAAAAAATGTCCCGGCAGTCTGATTAACATTTCGGTCATCACTTGCCGTGTTGGTGACATAAATCTTTCCACTTTTCAGGACCTTGCCGATGACCCCTTTTTCGCCAAAATATTTTGCGACCTTTAATCTTGCAGGATCAAGATTTACTCCGTATCGCTTGGTAAATTCATTAGATTCTTTGTCCAGAAGCAGCATCATGGCATACTCTGCTGAGAGTGTACTGGTCAGCAGCCCGAGCAGACGTTGAAGCAGATCATCGAGTTCGGTCGTTGCACTCAGTTCTTTTTCAAGAGCAAACATCAGGTTAAGCTCACTCAGCCTGTCTTCCAGGATACTGTAGAGTCGCGAATTAGCCAGCGATATGGCGATCTGTGAGCCGAGACTGGTCAGAAGATCTTCATCCTCATCGGTAAAGTGGCCATCAATTTTATTCAGTAATTGCAGAACAGCAATTATTTTAGCCGTCTCTTTCTCATCCTTAACCGGTTCCCGGATAGGCATACACAGAATAGAGCGCGTAACATATCCGGTTTTTTTATCGGTACTGGGATCAAATCGTTTGTCGCTATAGGCATCTTTAATATTGATGACCTCACCGGTTTTGGCCACATACCCGCTAATGCCGACACCAATTTTAAGCCGGATTTCCTTTATTTCAGCTTTCTGGGCAATCTTTGACCAGATCTCGCCCTTTCTCCTCATCCACAATATACAGTGTCCCACGTTCAACGCCGATCAACCGTGTAACTTCTTCCATGATCAGAATCAGTAATTTATCACGGTTCAGGACGGAACTGAGTGCTTTTCCAATCTGCTGAATCGAATGCATCTCCAGCTGCTTGCGTTCCAGCTGTCGTTTTAATATTGCCAACTGTTCCTGCACGTCAAATCCTTTCTGTTTGGATTTTTTTGCGTCTCTGTGTGACCATTTGATGCGCCAAACGAGTCGGTTCGGGGATGCGATAACGGCGCGAACAGCTTAAGATCAGCTGCACGCTCTGCGCAAGATTGGCCATGTGTCCAACCGAAATAAATACCGGTTTGGTGTTATCTCTTGTACGAACCGCGCACCCGACGATTGTCTCCCGATAAATAATTTCACTGATGCCACCCTTATATGCCGACGGTTCTGTATATTTGCCAACCAGAATTTTCTTAGCACAACCGATGGTCGGCTTACCGATAATGACACCGATATGGGACGCGATGCCCAAACCCCTGGGATGTGCCAGACCATGTCCGTCAAATACAAAGATATCGATGGGTATTTCGTCACGTCCGATTAATTCCAGAAGGGCCGGCGCTTCTCTGAAACTAAGATAACCCGGTATATATGGGAATGTTATATTTTTTGAAATTAATGTTTCACGGATTGGTTTGAGAGATGGATATTCTAGAACTACCATCCCGGCGATTAACTTGTTCTGAGATTTTATATAGGCAATGTCACAGCCGGCAATTGTGTGAATTTTGGACGGTAGTTCTGAATATATTACTTGTTTTGCAAGTTCGAGTTGAATTTCACGTGCATCTTTTATTGATAGCGGCAACGCATTTGACATTATCAGCTTTCCGTCATGGAAGCAGCCGCTCTCTCCACCGAGTCATAAGTTTCAAAAATTCGCATCAACTGGGTTATCATTAGGAGACTTTCTACTTTTTCGGTCACATTGGCCAGTTTCAGTTGTCCGTCAGCATTTTTTAAAGTCGTCATTACCGCCATCAAAACCCCGAGTCCGGAACTGTTTATCCACTTCACCCCACCGAGATCTATTACGACTTTTTTAATCCCATCACCTAAAAGACTGCGAATATGATCATGAAGTTCTGTCGTTTCGGGGCCACCCATCATTTTGCCACTCAGGGACAGAATGGCAACCTGATTGTCAATCTTCTCTTTTATTTTCATCTATACCTCCAGTATATGAATGTTCGTTGGGCAGGTTTTGTATACAAGTTTATAAAATATAAAAAAATAGGGTATTAAATCAATATCAAACTTGAAATATATGTTAAATTCAAATTACAAATTCCAGATACCAAATTACAAACAAATCCCAAAACACAAAAAACAAAATACAAACCCATTATCCCAGATAAGTCTATTTGGTAAGGGTATTTAAAGCAGCAATATGAAAATTGAGCGTTGAATTTGTTATTTGGTTGGGATCTGGGATACGTAATTTGGGATTTTTATCCGGTTCTTGCAATAAAACGGTCAGACCCGATCAATTAATTTTGTCCAAAAAAGTATAAATCCAGTAATTTCGCATAACTTTGCGCACATAATTTCGAGTTTGTGAAAATTCAATATTTTCAACAAACAGATCGAGCTCGTCATCAGGTGTTATATTCTGCCAGCGGTTAACCCGGTGCGGGCCGGCATTATAGGCGGCCAGTGCATATTCAACCCGGTTATCAAATTGATTTAGGAGCTTCTTAAAATAGAATGTACCAAGATTAATATTGATCTCTGCATCAAAAAGCATCTGGATTGAGGACAGATTGAAATCCATTTCATCGGCAACAGCGTTGGCAGTCGGTGGGATTAGTTGCATCAATCCGTATGCATCTGCCCATGAGTGGGCATGCCGATCATAACCGCTTTCCGCTCTGATGATAGCCAAAACCATATTTTTATCAAGATCACGCAACTGACAATACGTATCAATAATATTATCATAGTAAAGCGGATAAGCTTCTTTTAAAAGAAAAGGTTTTTCCTCATTTGGCAGATCGGCAAAGTAATGGTTATTGATATAGTCATATAAACGATAAGCACGGTGGTAAGCTTTAAGACGTTTGTAGACTTCAGCCAGCGCGATCCATTCACCCAAATTTGTAGCCAGGTATTTTTTTTCTCCCAATTCCTGATGGGCATACGAACCTCCCAGAAGATCCTGAATCGTAAAGAGTCTGGCAAAATTGTCCATTACACCAGAGATGGATTGTGTATAACGCCGTAACGGATTATCGGTACTTTCCAGATCACCGTGGGAATCCACAATTTGATTGATTGACGAATTGATTTGCAGGTAACTTTTAATGGCATAATAGCTTTCGAACAGGTTATGACTCAAATCGATAAATATTGCCTGCGCCTCGGGTTGACGATCCGTCTTATTATAAATCTTAGCCAGCCAGTATGAAGCCCTCTCCCGATGAAAATTATCCCACCGGCTGTTGATTATGGATTTGAATATGATTTCAGCTTGCGGATATTGTTCCAACCGGTAATAGGACAAGCCGGCTCTGAATTTTGCTTCTTGCCGATATCCACTTCCCGACCAGTGCTCCGTTATTTTTTTATATTGCATCAGTGCAGACTTTACGTCGCCCATTTCTTCGAATAACCATGCTGCCTTCCATGTTGCATCCACAGCAATACGACGTCTGGGATATTTATCAGAATATGTGATATAGGCTTCTGCTGCATTTTTCTTGTCATCCAGACGCAGCAGAGCGCGGGCAATCATCAAACGTAAACGCGATTCCAGCATGCTATCTCCAAGCGATCCCAGCATTGCATTGAAGCCATACAGGGCTTTCTGATAATCCCCACGTGCATAATATACTTGCAACAGATAAAACCGCGCGCGTTCCTTTTCATATTTATCAGTGGTACTTTTTATATATAACTCGATGTTCGTGGTCAATTCGCTATAGTAACGATGTTCCAGATACACATCTGCAATGGTGAAAAAGTATTTTTGACGTAATGATTTATCCGAATTTAAATATCCTGCGATCTTTAGTGCTTCATCACTTACTGGATATTTTTTGATGATCTGATACATACGATCAATAGATTCTTTTTCCTGGCCTCTATTCATCTTGCAGAAAGACTATTTGTGTTTCCAGATAAGATCTCAGATCTTTATACGATTTAATACGGGTAAGTTGTGAATAATATATTTCAGCAGAGCGATAATTTTTAGATTTAAATTCAAAATCAGCAATCCCCAGGCGCAGAGAATCTGCCAGGTAATGCCGGCTATATTTTTCAAGAAAAAGATTGGCAACGCTGCGCGCAGCTGACCGCTTATTCTGGCCTATAAGCGAACGGAAGTAAAAATAATCCAGATATTCCGGTATTTCGTTTGGCTGCTGTCGCAATTTTTCAAATATCTGCCCGGCACTCTGATAGGCATTACCATATATGTAACACATGGCAATTTTAAAATTCAGATTGAAATCCTGGCGAAAGAACCGATCGTTGTTAACCACCTGCTGGTAATAATACAAAGCCTCTGTATATTCACTCTGGTGATAAAGACTATCTCCTCACTGCAAGATACCGTTGGCCGGCAGACTCAGCAAAGGAGAGCAGGAAGTATATAACGAGCAACTTTTTCACCTTTTACCTTTTATCTTTTAAAAATGTAAATTATCGTTCTCTTTATCTGACAACCGCTAATTTGCCCTTATATTCCTTCTTTTGGCTTTTTACCAGGTAGATATATATTCCGGAAGCAACGGTTTCACCATTTCTATTTGTCAAATTCCAGACTCGCGTAGGTGATGCTTTCTCTTCGAGATGCGCTACTTCAAGTCCGATTGCATTAAATATATAAATATGACCATCATCGGGAATATTGCGGAACAAAACTTCACGGTCGCCACTGCCAATGCGCACCGGATTTGGGCCAATTGCAATTTCCGTTGAAGTTTTGGATGAAACATCAATGCCATAATCCCTTGATGATATTTGTGCATTCACAAGTTGCACAACTACAGTATCTACAGTAAGATTAGTCGTACCAAACGTTTCCCCCAGGGGATAAAAGCCGGTTGCATCAAGACCGCTTAATAAACGAAAACCGCCATCATTGAATGTGGATGCGGTAACCAGCAGATTCAGGTCCGCACCACGCAAACCGATGAGCCTGATATAACGATTGGTCAATTCTGTAACATCAACCGTCTCCGGTATCTGATCCGGAAATATATAGGAATCGGTTGAACCTATCCGAATCTCAGGAAAATCTTCTGCATCCGAAAAATAAGATCCGGGGACATAACGTTCGCCGGTATAGTAAAGCCATTTCCCATATTCTTCCAGAGAGGAAAGCCAGCTGCTATTATATGGATCCGCCGCCAGGACATTACGTAAGGCATCCAGACTGGTCCGTCCCAACATATCATTCCAGATAATACGAACGATATCTGCATCGTAGATTTGGTTAAGCATCAGGACATACAGAAAGTTTCCGTAGGGGAAAACAGTGAATTGATTATAATAATTGAACGGAGTGTTTGAAACATCCGCAAAAAATTCATTAAGATATTGCCTGTAATCATTTATTTCCGGATAAACATATTCTTCCATCCAGGTCGAAGTCATCTCGTAGAAAAAAAAGTCGGTCTGCCTGACGTTGTAACCAAATTGAATGGCATGGTGGAACTCGTGCGCTGCGGAAACCTTTAGCCCATTCAGACCAGGTGAATAAAAATAATATTCGCTAAAATCGTTGTCAACTTCCATATGACTTGTATATTTGACCATATTATCGATCACCAGCTGTTCATCGAACCAGGTTACACCATAGTACTCAAAATCGGTGAAGTAAATATGATAGATACTGACCGGATTACCGTCGGCTCCGGGAGGTGCAGGATACCCCATTTGATTGATCTCGGTATCCCATACAAGATCAAAAATCACCGCTGCCGAGTCGATATAATCCGGAATACCGTTTCCGCTGAGATCAGTCTGAGGTACAGCATCAATTCCGGAATTATCCCAGTGCAGCATAAAATGCCCTGATGGTGTAATTAATTTTTCTGATCTGATCGTGTCCTGTTTTATATCGGTAAGCCAGAGACTTTGATCACGTAGGCTGAGCTCATCCCAATGCCGGATAATATCCAGTTGATAACGGGTGGCGCATTTTGTATCTCCCCGATATGTCTCCAGACCGGCCCGGGCCGCGATAAAATTACGGAGCGCTGCCAGGTCGGCGTCAGCAGGATAAACCTGCCCGCAGCAAATCAATATTAATATTGCTTTTATGTGGGTTCTCATTTTTTTCTGAATGATATGGAAATCGGAACACCCTGGAAATCAAATTTTTCGCGTAATTTATTCTCCAGGAACCTTTTATAATGATCGGCAATTAACTCTGGATAATTACCATAAAAAGCGAATACTGGGGGATTACTCTTCACCTGCGATACATAATTGATCCTAATTTCACGGCCCCTCACGGCTGGAGGCGTTGTAGCTTTTAAAATCGGTTCAAAATAATTATTGAGCTCCGACGTGGCGACCCTTCGTTGACGCGCCTCATGCACCTTAAGGACAAGATCCAGACTTTTATACAGACGTTGCCGGTTAATCACCGAGGTGAAAATTAGCGGAACAAACCGTAATACCCCGAGTCGATCGGTCACATCATTCTTTAGTTCTTGCATGGTGCGATGATCTTTTTCAACCAGATCCCATTTGTTAAATGCACAGATCAGACCTTTACGTTCCTCTACTACCTGCATCATCACCTGAATGTCCTGTTTGGTGAGACCGGTAATCGTATCGATCATATAAATGACAATATCGGCCCTTCGGATGCTCTTATAAGTACGCAGATTACTGTAGAACAATATATTTTCCCGGATACGTGCCTTTTTTTTTAATCCGGCTGTATCGATTATAACAATTTTTTGCTGCTTATAGTTAAATTCTGAATCAATGGAATCGCGTGTCGTACCTGGTTGAGCGGTGACAATCTGGCGGGTTTGATTCAGATATGTATTCACCAGTGAGGACTTCCCGACGTTTTCTTTCCCAATAACCGCAAGTTTGATTCCGTCGACGGATTTATTACCCAAATCCACCCGGCTGACTTTTTTAACAACCGCGTCAAGCAGATCCCCCGTTCCGAGACCGATCATCGACGAAACCGGGTAGGGATCACCAAGACCCAGTTTATAAAACAGACCTACTTCAGGCCGGTCACGTTCATCATCCACCTTATTGACCACAACAAAAACCGGTTTTGAATTTCCCACCAGCAGTCGGGCAATTTCTTCATCGGTTACCGTGATGCCGGTTTTCACATCTACCAGCAGCAGAATGATATCCGATTGTTCAATGGCGATTTCCACCTGTTCTTTGACTGCCAGCTCGATAGTCTCCCGGGATTCGGGCAAATAACCACCGGTATCAACCAACATAAAACGATGTCCCGTCCATTCAGCGGTACCATAATTGCGGTCGCGGGTGACCCCGGGAACATTATCTACGATAGCCTGACGTCTTCCAATCAGGCGATTAAACAGGGTAGATTTACCTACATTGGGTCTGCCGACGATAGCTACAACCGCCTCATGCATGGTAACTCCCGATAAATTCAATTATTTTTTCAAGGGGCTGATCATAAACGATACAAGGCACACCCAGACGGTGCTCAAGATCTTCAGGTTTCCAATTATCTAAAAACAGGCCATCGTGATTGAGCACACGGGGTGGAAGCATGACTAGATTGCCAAGAACCCTATCCTTCAATTGGTTAAAGATATCTTCACCAACCAGCAAACCGGAAACCGTGATGTTTTCTCCATAAAAATTATTTATTACCGGAACAAGATCGATCTCAAGATTTTTAATTGTCCTGAGTTTCGTCATAATATTACGCTCCAGCGTTTCCGCGGCAAGTATTCCGGTAACCCAGGTCACGTGCAGCGGCCGGGAAATTTTCTTAGGTATTTTTGGGAATGCGGCATCGAACGCATCGATCATATCCCGGAACTCTCCCACACCGTTTTCAATTTGATAGAACTGATCATAATAATTGTGTCTCGGAAGCGGATACCCGGCTTTGATAAAAAATTCATCTGCCAGATAGACAAACCATTCACCCAGTTTTTTTTTCTTTTGCTCACGCAGTTTATCGGTATAATGAATCATTTCCACCAGTTCTTCACGGTTGTGTATTCGTAGATCGAACAGATTTTTCCGGTGTCTGGTCAATCCGACCGGAACAACGGCAATCGACCTGACGCCAGGGTAGTATTTCTGCAGGTCGGCGACGGTTCGGTCAAAAATTTCACCATCGTTGATCCCGGGACAGAGGACGATCTGCGCGTGCAGCTCAATTCCCCCTTTAACAAGAAATTCAATTTTTTCCAGTAAATAATCTTCATGTTTGATACCCAATAATAAACGACGTGTTTCCGGTTCGGTAGCATGCACCGAAATATATAGTGGTGAAAGCTGCTGATCGACGATACGCTGCAGTTCCTCATCGGAGACCGTCGTCAACGTAACATAATGACCGTACAGAAAAGAAAAACGGAAATCTTCATCCTTAAAATACATCCCCTTGCGCATGCCCTTGGGATTTTGAAAGACAAAACAGAACACACAGGCATTGCCGCACGATTTCATTTTCATCTCTTCTAGTTCAACGCCGATATCTTCGTGAATCTCCTTCTCGATATCCATGATAATATTTTCATTACCCCTGGTGATCAGCAATTCGATCTCTTCTTCAGCTGCATAATAGCGGAAATCAATTTGATCATTGATGATATGATCGTTAATCCTGATCACTTTATCACCCGGCTGCAGGCCCAGGTCCTCGGCGATAGATTGGGGGTGTACCTGCGTAATTTCTATCATCCTATCCTAACTTATAAAAAAATATGAATTTACATTCTTTTATTGTTTTGAGCAATAGAATCATACTAGGTGTAACGCAAATTAAACGGATTGTTATCCGGGGAGTAGATAATAAGAATCAGCTCGTTACCTGGATTCAGCTTACCCTCCCCCGGCCCCTCCCTCACGCGAAGAGGGAGGGGAGTTTGGTGGTTATGTATCCAAAGTGATATCTGCAGATTATAAGAATCAGCTTGTTATCTGGATTCAGCTTACCCTCCCCCGGCCCCTCCCTCACGCGAAGAGGGAGGGGAGAGATATGGTTATGTATCCAAAGTGATATCTGCAGATTATAAGAATCAGCTTGTTATCTGGATTCAGCTTACCCTCCCCCGGCCCCTCCCTCACGCGAAGAGGGAGGGGAGAGATATGGTTATGTATCCAAAGTGATATCTGCAGATTATAAAAATCAGCTTGTTATCTGGATTCCGCTTACCCTCCCCCGGCCCCTCCCTCACGAGAAGAGGGAGGGGAGAGATATGGTTATGTATCCAAAGTGATATCTGCAGATTATAAGAATCAGCTTGTTACCTGGATTCAGCTTACCCTCTCCCGGCCCCTCCCTCACGCGAAGAGGGAGGGGAGTTTGGTGGTTATGTATCCAAAGTGATATCTGCAGATTATAAGAATCAGCTTGTTATCTGGATTCAGCTTACCCTCCCCCGGCCCCTCCCTCACGCGAAGAGGGAGGGGAGAGATATGGTTATGTATCCAAAGTGATATCTGCAGATTATAAGAATCAGCTTGTTACCTGGATTCCGGTTACCCTCCCCCGGCCCCTCCCTCACGCGAAGAGGGAGGGGAGTTTGGTTCCGGTAGTTCAGATTTATTGACCGAAAACTTATAAAATTAAATCAGAGTTGTCAGAATGATGTAATTCTTTTCCTGAATAAAACAGATCTGGATTTAGGCTACACTCCCCTCCCTCCTGCCATGAGGGAGGGGTTGGGGGTGGGTCAGACGGGAGCATAATCAGGAAAGCATTATATACAACCGAACATTTAAAAAATCACTCTTATATAGTAAATCACTAATTGTTGTGTCTCTGGGATATATATTTTTTGAGAAACAAGACACCTGGCAGGGCAAAAAAAAAGGGGGACATTGTCCCCCAGAAGGTTATTCAAGCATTTTATCGCGTTCTTTGTTCCATTGCACCCATTCCAGTTTTTCATCATCGGCCAGATTGAATTCTGATTTGGCGTATGAACCATCCGGCCTGACAACGATCTGTTGCTGGGCTTTGACAATCTCAAACCACTCGCCCATGCTAACCTGCTTCGGACCTTGGACCTGTACGGGTCCCTGGACCTGCTGAGGCTTACCCGGTGGTACTACCCCCATTCCCTGCTGGGAAGAGGCGGGTGCCGCTGGGCTGACAGAAACATTTCCATCATATACCAGCACCTGGGACGACGAGTCTGCGCCGGCATTCATACGGTAGATTGTACCCCGGACAGCCACCACCGCGGCCGGCGATTTTAATTTCCAGGAATCACGTCCGGAAACGACTTTTTTGATATTGGCCCATAATTTTCCAATGCTCAGTTCCGACTCAACATCTTTAATGGAATTTTTCAGTTCCGCTTTCTCAACGGTGTAAATGGATTGTTCATCAATTCGTACAACCGAGCCATCATTGAACGTCAATTCGCATCTTGACTGTTTTTTTGTTTCAATTTTGTCGCCGTTAATTATCGGCATATTAAACGATACTTTTCGGAATTGACGTTCACCTTTGCTCAAAATGAGCACATTACCAAGGGGAAAGGTCACTTTACCGACATCTGCTGGTGGTGGCGGCGCCACTGAGGCCGTGAGCATAAAAAGTATACTCAACGACAAAATGATCATGATTTTTGGTACTCTCATTAGTATCTTCCTATTTTACACGGATCAGATCGCCGGTGTCAAACCCCGTTCCACTTTTTACAATCGCTTTACCGGCACGTCCATCACCGATATCTTCGGTAAACTGGATTTGACCAATTTTCATTTCTTCGGAGCCGAGCGAGAGCCCGGTATCCGGATCGATCAGTTCTTCACCCGGTCGATAAACTACAAAAACCATTCCGGGCTGAACGCCCCCCTTCGTACCGGGTTTCATAAAAATGGTTGTTCCGGAAGCCTTGATAATTTTACCCTGCCACTGCACTTCATCCATTCCATCGCCGATATATTCGACGCATTGTTCAATGGCCTCACGGGCTGCTTTGCCCAGCTGTGTATTATCCCAGCTGCTGGAATTATGAAAATCGATATCGGCGATTCCGACATTATCAAGACCGGTGCTCGAATCTTCCCCTTCAGCCATTTTCGCTGTAACGATCTCACCGGTATTGACATTGATCAGACGAATATCCACTGCAACACGGGCACTCTGGGTTGATACGCCAACATTAAAACCTCCCAGGCTTCCCAAGCCGCCACCGATATTATCCTTTTTTGTGCCAAACTCGGTTACGCTTCCGGTAACCATCAATTCGATACCCAGTAATTTACCAACCTGTGCAGCCGATTGTGGCGTAACCAGTCCGGTCTGCCCCAAACCCTGTTCACTGAGGATGTCCTCCAGTTCAGAGCGTTCGATCACCAGAAACCGATCGGCTTCCACCAGACTGGTCACGAGCATATCCGCAACCCCCTGTCCGATATTATGGCCGTATCCGGACCGATCCTCAAAATTTATGACTGCGATCCTCTTTTTCAATGCCTTAAAATCCTGTGCCTGCAGACTCAGGCACATGGAAAACAAGAGAATTAACGACACATAAAACAAAATACGTTTCATCGTATCCCTCCCTGTCCTTCTGATTTTTCCCCGGGTTGTACAATTTGCACCGTGACTTTATTCGCCGTCAGGCCAATAACCTTCAATTTCAGCCCTTCAATTTCCTTTGCCTCTAATTCTGAGGCCATCTGCTCGGCGGTACCTTTTGTATCAACATCAAACAGAGCGGTACCGGACGCAAAATTGCGCTGGTTGACCGCCTGAATACCGCGTACATAATATTTCAGACTGTTTTTAAAGGTATTCAACTGACTAAAACTGGAAATATTGAGCACCTGCAATTGCACCTGCGTACTGCTGTATACATCCTTCTGCCAGACTTTGAGAATTTTATCTTTCAACTCATCTGCGGCTTTTTTTGCCGCCTTCTGCAGGGCCTGTGTACCACCCGTTATCTCGTCGATATGTGCGGCCCGGTCATAGGCCGAGGCCACTGCAATAATTGATGCATCATCAGCCCGGATCACCCGCAGATTTAAATTGGCCTGGCAGGATTTCAGACCTGCGTTAGCCACCACGGCCGGTCCTCCGCTCGCCACCTTACTTACCGCTGAGCCGGTTAAAATAATCTCCGCTCCCAGCCGTGTAGCAATACTTGCGGCAGCAGAGGCATCACCGCTGAGAGCCGCCGTAACCACATCGCCCGCGACCACAGCCTGAGACTGCGTGGCATCCACAAACGGAAACCCATAATTCATAAGTTCATTCATCAAAGCCGTCTCCGTTGTATTCATATCCTGACGATAATGATAATAATGCTCATCGATATTTTTTTCATCGATCAGCACCATCGTCCGCGGTTTACCTTTACGGCTGATAAGAACGCCAATCGCCGCCAGATCATTTTGAAGATCGGATAACTTTACCACTGCTCTGATGGTGACTTCGACCGCATTATCCAATTGTTTGTTCGTTGAGATAACATCGTAGTTCTGTACATATCCGGCCGTACGGGTATAAATCTGATCTTCCACTGTCTGATAATTCTCTACCAGTACATCCGATTCAACCATCATACCTACCACCTGTTCAACCGCATTGCGCAGGGCAGCCGCGATGGCATCTTCCTCTGCCTTTACTTCATCTCCGGCGAGAATCGCACCGAGTCCTTTGGCGACAACTTCTTTCGCTTCTCCCTGTGATGCATTCTCATACTGAGCCGGTAAACCACAGATCAGGCCGGAATAAGCAGGATTGATAATATTAGTTTCATACTGTATTTCCCGCCGATTTACTAAAACTTTGCTTTCAGATTTCGGATCACATTTAATGCCTCCGGACCGGAAACGACATTCAGTGGTTTAAATGTACCATCCTCAATACCGGGCATAATTCCCCGGGTTGAAACCACCATGACCGCATTAAAAATCGGCGAAGTATTGAACACATCGGCAAACGGTGATATACTGCCAAAATACTGTGTTTCCAGGCCCTGATCATCCCAGGCTTTTACCAGAAAATGTTCGATCAGACGGGCAAATTCAGCCCGGTTTACTTTTTCGTCCGGCTGGTAACTGCCATCGGGATATTTTTCTATGATCCCGTTTTCCAGCGCCTCTTCAATAAAAGACCTTGCCCAATAATTTTGCGGGTACATCGGTGGCATCACATCCGGACCTGTTTTAGCCGGCTCTGTCTTTTTTCCCATAACGCCGCCATCCGGTGATTTGAAAGAAATGGCACTCTTGTCGTGGGCGATTTGCGAAAGATTTTTTCCAGCGGTAGTTCGGTTACAAAAAGAACCGCAACATCAGCACGGGTGACTTCTTTCTGTTTGGCAATTTTTTGAAGTTCCGGGACTCTGTCCGGCCACTGCCGCCTGGTACTCAGCCAGTTCTTTTATTGCCGCACTGGCCTTCACATTGGTATTATCAATCTCAAGAATCTGCTGGAAGGTCGTCTGGGCGTCAATGTATTGTACCCCATTCCTTATATGCGCCGCCTTTATGATACAAGGCATCCATTTTTACTGCTTTTTTATCAAAATTGGATTTTGAGCCGTCAATATCATCGATCGCATCATCAAATTCGTCAACCGCATCTTCATACTGACCTTTTGCGGCAAGTAAACGACCGCGGGCAACCACGGCCGGTACCCAGTCGCCATCTTCACTGAGTGACTTTTTGATATTTTTTTCTGCTTCAGCATAATTTTTTTCCAGGATCTTAACAATAGCGATACCTTCATAAGCTGGTGCAAAATCGGCTTTCAGGCTGATTGCTTCATTAAATTCACGCACGGCGTTTGCCAGATCATCCTTTCAAGATATTTTTTACCCTGATTATAATGATATTCCGGTGTATCAAGAACAGATTCCGCCTGACGTTCCTTTGGCCCACCGCAGGCACTTAATAAGCATCATTGAACACAATTACTGCAACCGGCATCAAATACTTCATAATTATAAACACCTCCCCAATACTCCTGAGTATAGATAAAAACATGGATTATAATCCATGATCTCAGTCAAGAATAATCATCACTTTACATTTTTCCATAAAATTCAGATTCTGCGCTGCGCTGACAATCATTTGTGCATCCGCGTCCTGATCACAACATCACAATTTGTCGTGCCGCTTGATTTGACGGCCTTTACTACCAGAGGATTATCGGTCACACGTTCATTTGTTTTGGCGCGGTTGACATCTTTTTCGTAGCCGACCACGCCGATCTGAACCGCATATTCACGATCTGACATAGCCGGTGCCATATACTTCATTTCCCTGCTCATCGATTATTTTTGGTGCCATTGCCGGACGCACACCCGTTCCCCGCGCATCAATAATCAAACCGGTAAATACACGCGCTCTTGGCCGGGTACTCCCGAGTTGATATCCCGGCAAGCCCTGACCGGGGCCATCGGTCGTCCCAGCTTCAGGCAGCAAGGCATCCGCAAGTACCCCGCTCAAAGGTATTTCAACATCAACTTCAACATCTCCGGTGCTCATATAGCGTGTATTGACCACCTTAAAATTTCGTACAATACCGGATACTTTGGTATTGATCACATCACTGGCAATCATTGCGTTTTCAACCGTAGTCTCTGAGGTAATTGACATACCTTTAACCGTTTCCAGCAGATTACGGAGTGCAACCCGTTTGGCGGCTTCAATCGCCCCGGCCCGCTGTGCAGCCAGCGGCATATTAGGATTTGGTGCACCGATACCGGTAGAAGTCGGATGATTTGATCCTGCCAGTTTATCGTACCGGCATCAGCAACCTGCTGATATACCTGCGCCGGCAGATTAACAACAGCGATACAGTAAACAGATCGTAAATAATAGTGCGAAGAATTTCATCTTTGCCTCCAATAAATTAGTTTAGCAATTAATTAGTCAGCGTGACATGTTTGTAATTAATGAAAGATTTTCATATCTAATCTGTGATTGCTGTCACTGGATAGGATTATCCCAATTTTGGAGCGGGAGACGGGACTCGAACCCGCGACGTCCAGCTTGGGAAGCTGACATTCTACCACTGAATTACTCCCGCAATAATGCAAAAGCAGCAAAAATATAGAAGCATACTCGTTTAATGTCAAGCAAAATAAAAATTACTGTTCCGGACGACTGGTCTTTTTGATTATCCAAGCAACGATACCTCATTGAAAATACAAATTCAAAAATCACCAAGCATTTTATTTAACCGGCCGACAGGATTGGCAGGTTGGGATCAGAATATATTAAATCTTATAACTCATTAAAATTATACAACTTACTAAATCTCCTTCGCTTGTTCTAATCTCTCGGGTTGAATTATACCAGACTTCTGAAGAATACAATTTTTGCTGTCATTGTGAGAAGTTAAGCGCGAGGGGGGTGACGTTGAACTATTACACAGCGTTTTAGAATTATGTTAACACATGGTCAGGATCATACCTGGGAACCTTCTAAATCTGTCTAACACCAAGACGCAACAAGAAAATACAGACAAACCCGAAATATTACAGCTTGATTCTGATAACATTTAATAGGTATAATACAATTTATATAAACCCCGGAATATTTTAACATGACCGGAATAAAAATCTACTACCGGGATATTCTTGTAGCATTCTATGCAGCGTTTTTGTTGTTACCGGTTTCTGTACTGGCCCAATATATTGAAATTCGGGCATTTGTTTTAGCATATGATACCAATGATCCGATTGACGGGGCAAATATAAATGTTTCTGAGCGTAACATCGGCACAACCACCGACACCGATGGCTATTTTCTGCTTCGTTTGCCCTCCTCTTTTCAAAATGATACGCTGGTTATAAGATATCTTGGATTTCTTGACTATAAATTGCCGATTTCTGGGCATGTTAAAAACACACTCATTTACCTGCGACCTGATATTCTGCAGTATGAAAAGTCGATCCAAATCACTGCAGATAAAATTGATCTTGCCCGACGTGAGATGCCCCATGCCAGTTATACAATTGATGTGGAAGAAATTAGACGGTTAGGGAGCAGCGAAATCGGTGATGTTCTAAAAGCCTTACCGGCTGTCCGCGTCGAAGGGAATGATCTTGACGGGCGCACTATTCAGATCCGTGGCAGTAATCCGGATGAAGTGAATGTATATATCGACGGTATACTGATCAACAATCTTCGCTTTGATCATGTAGCCGATCTTAGCATGGTAGCCACAGAAAACATGGAAAAACTCGAAGTCCTCAAAGGAGGCAACCTCATTCTTCTTGGTCAGGGGGCCTTTGGTGGCGTTGTAAATATCTCAACCCAAAAATCCTTTGAACCAGCGTATTCCCTTAAAATAAAAGGCGGAAGTTTTAAAACCCGATACGGGCAGGCTTCTCTGAATATACCCTTATCGCAAAAGATCATCATCGGTTATTTTGGCCAGATCAATTTTATGGAACCGGAAATTGAGTTTTTTCCGGGCGAGAAATATGCCGCAAAGTCGTTAAATGCTGCAATTCAAACAAAAAAGCAAAATCATCACCTCAATGCAAACTTTGTACTGACAGATGGCAGTCTGAATGCCAAGGCCATGGGCTATCTGCTGGATTATAAAAAACCGGGTTGGGAGAACCGTTATAACAACTACATCCTGGCAGGGAACTATAAAGGTGCTATTTTACCCATATCCGACCTTGACCTTTCAGTCAATTACCTTTACGGCGACAATCAGATTATCAGAACCGAATCGGCCAAAACCAGATACAGCTCTTCGTATATCTCAAAACGTCTTAATGGGAGAATCGCCAAATCAGTGACCTCTAAGAATACCGATTTCCAGTTCCTGACAGAATATCTACACGATGAATTGGTCTCGACATCCAACCTGAGTCAGAATACGGTGACACGCACGGTGTACCGGGGTGAGGTGTACGATAACCGGCTTGGTTTTGCGGGTGTGCTGGCTTTTCGTGACACTTTATCTTCTCAGCACAATGTCTCATGGAAAACCTATATCGGAATGCGCTACGACATGCTTGCCAACGGACGTACAGATTTCACGCACAGTTTTGGCGCTCAATTTGATGTAAAAACGGCCAGATGGTCCATCCGGCCCTATGGCAGTTATGGAAAAAATGTTAAATATCCGACGCTGATTGAAAATGCCTTTTTACAGGATCTGACCGATTTTCTGCATGAAGACAGCGCCGGGGTGCGTCTCGAGCCTGAATTCAATAATTCGGGTGAATTGGGTATTGGCATCGTTTTCACCCCGGAAATCGCATCCCTTCAGTCCCTGGCAATCGATTTTGCCTGGTTTTCCAGTACCTTTTATAACAAACTGCTGACCAGGCCGTTTGATGATCTGATCGCGCGGGCGCAGATCGGCCGGAGTACCACGAAAGGGCTCGAAGCATCGGTAAAATTGAACCGGCTGGCTGATATTTTTACGGTCGGGTTAGCGGCCATCAAACTCAATATTGCCGATCCCTATCTTTATCCTTATAAACCGGAGGAAAATTACAGCCTGCAATTCGACCTGCAGTTTGCTTTCGGATTTTATCTCCACTCGCTTTCCTATTATCAGGGGAAAAGTACGGCATGGTACTATGATCAGGATGATCGCTTTGTGACCCAGGAACTGGATCCGTTTTTTGATATCGATCTATCGGTGGGATATCGGATCAATTTCGATCATTTGATCCTGGAATTACAGTTGGCCGGATATAATATTCTCGATAACAGCGGGTATACCTATTACACGCTCAATAAGCGGTATTTTCAGGCTTCATTTTCGGTAAGGTATTAATTTTTTGAGACAGGATAACAGGATTAACAGGATTTAACTGAAATTCCACGAAGAGACACGAAGTTATCACGAAGATTCAAAAGGATAGAAAGAATATAAGATCGAAACGGACAGATTGCGTTTAAAAACCAGGTGTAAGTTTTTACTAAACCTGTCATAAATTTCCTTAAATACCTTTGGGGACCTTCGTGTCTTCTTCGTGGTGCTTCGTGAAATTATTTTAATCCTGTTATCCTGTCTAAAATAGAAAAGGCCAGTGGGTAACCACTGGCCTTCTCCTGTGTGTCCGCTATGACTTAGAAGCCAAGCGTAACGGTAAATACATTTTCTCCATCAAAGTACTGTGAATTTCTGAAGGCATAATCAAACATGAAATCCATGTCCCCTAACGGATACTTGATACCGGCACCAAGGGCAAAGTCGTAGAGCTGATTTTCTTTATCTACGCCCATACCCAGATTATAGCCACCGCGTGCAAACAGGAAATTATCAAAGCTGTATTCGACGCCGAATTTCATGGCATCGTTTTCAAAGTTATTGCTCAGAAAATTTCCCGTTACCGAGAGCATATTTTTCTCGGCCAGCATCGCACGATAGCCGATACCAAGTTCAATGGAAGTCGGCAACTGGTTGCTGGCAGCATCGCGCGTCAGAAAATCTTCACGACCGGTAGGATCCTGGTAGTTATCTCCCAATGCAGAACCTTCGTATCTTAGACTCGATCCGATATTCTTAAGCGCCACCGCGAACGACAAACCGTCTATGCTTCCGAGATTGTCATACTGCAGACCAATATCGAATGCAAAGGCTGAAGCCGCTGCGCGGTCGATGCTTTCGTTGATCAGTTTCAGGGTCAATCCGACATTCACTACCTCGGTCAGTGGACGGGAATAGGTAAACCCTAAGGTTACAAAGGTCGGCGAAAATGTCCGGCCCGTGGATCCGTCCATATCTTCGGTTGTGGTAAACGGAATATCACCAAAACTGAACGATTTTATACTGAAACCAAATGCACCGAGATCTTCGTCACTATAGGCAGCTGCCAGGTATGTGACGCCGATATCGTTAAAGATGCTCATATATGAAAACTGAGCCGCTGCTGTATTTTCCATCCGTGCCAAACCGGCCGGATTCCAGTAAATGGCATCCAGCCCCGAGGTATAGGCCAGGTTGGAACCGACCAGTGCCATATCCCTTGCACCGACCGGAACCTGAACCTGTACACCTGCGGCGGTACCAATACGGTCCGGATCACCGGCAAACGACGGAGCAGCAGCAAAACCAATAACTATAGCGAGAATTACCAACCCGCTAAATATTTTTCTGCTTATCATTATTGTCTCCCTTTTCTCTTTGACTATTCTTTTCACAAGAAAACCTGATTAATAGTACTTAAGTCTGTTGTTGCGACTGAATAACCATGATCTTAAGTACTTTCTGCTTACCCTGATCCGGCATATCGACATAGGCGATATACATACCGCTGGCAACCGGCAGACCGGATTCATTCTGCAGATTCCAACGCAGGAACTGTCCCGGTGTGCTCTTGTCCAGCTTCCGTACCTGAACACCAGCCAGGTTGAAAATCCGGATTGTTGCGTTTACGGGCAAATGATTAAACGTTACGAAACGGGTAAACCGATCAGGTTCCGCAGGATTGAATGCATAATAGGGATTCGGAAATACGTTTACCTTCTCAACATCCGCTGCTGCAAGGGCAGCATCCTGAGTTACTGCCGGTGCCGTAAAAGTGAATACGTCACTGGTAGCATTCGGCTTGGCGGAGGTTATCCTGAATACCGTTCCCTGCTCCGGCATCTGGGAATCCAGATTATCGGGGAAGGTTGCATCGGCGACACTGCCGCCATTCCAGTTGACCAGAACCATCCGGCGGATCGCATCCCCATCAGCACCATCGAGGTATACATATCCCGGGATATCGGCCTGTATTGCAGCCAGTAAAGTATTATAGCCGCCTTCACCCGGTGAGCGGTCTGCTGGGATCACCCAGTAAAACCAGTCGGTTTCGGGATCGTTGTCACCACCGGAAACGACATGGTCGATCGCGGCGAGATTGAATACGCCGTCTTCCGCACTGTCAATCAGGTACGGGAAGAGACGCCAGTCATCGCTGGGATCATCAGGTGTTCCGATACCGGTGTTCCAGAGTTCAAAAGGCACCTGTTGCAGATCATTGGCTGCGAAGCCAAATGCAGCCGGTACCAGACCCCAGTTGTCTGCTTCATAGGTAAAGCGGATTTCCCAGTCATAGGGGCTGATTTCGGGCCAACGGGCGCCACCTTGTGTCGTACGAGAAATGAAATACTCAAACGATGCATCCTCAGCACTAGTCATACCGGTACAAATTCCCCAGGTACTGCCGTCGGACTGCTGTGTACTGCCCGGACGGTCACTCCCCATCCAGAACGGGAATCCGTTACTGTTAAAAGCAAAGCATCCGATATCCGGCGGATCCAGCACGCCGTTGGCATTTGCGACCACCTGGAAGGAGGTATAGGTCAGTTCAGGACCGGTCACCTTCACCTGAATACCATCGAAAATCGGCTGGGTGTCGGTTTCTTCCAGGGTTTCCCGCTGGATCTGGTTGGCAACCTTGACCTCGCTGGTCGCCTTATCGCGAACATTCCAAAGCAACTTTTCAAATGTTGCGGAATTGGAATCCGTATCTTCAACAAAGAAGATCTCGTATTCATGACCGGTTGTGGCCGCCGGGTCAACAACCGTTACGAGAACCTGGCCTTCGCCGGCACCGCTGGGATGTTCAACGTCTACGACCTGACCGGGTTCACCTTCATAGCTTACACCCGGAATTTCGCCCTGTACCGTAACCTGAGTCACCGGCTGGACGCTGGATTCCAAAGAAGGTTCGGGAACCGTAGGATCGTTGTTGTAGTTATAGGCTGTCACCGCAAAATAATAAACAGTGCCATTATAGAGCGGCAGGCCGTTGATATAATCCTGATCTACGACAAAGGATCGTTTGACGCCGACATCGGTACCTTTCTGAATCGGAACAGTGACGATATCGCCAATGCTACCCACGAACTTTGTTGCATAGATTGTGGTTACACCGTTGTTCACATCAAACGTGGCAATCTTAGTGGCCTGATCGACCGTTGCTGTGGCAGAAGGCAATTGATAGATATTATAGCCTTCAAAGTTGAAGCCAAGCAGCAGATCGGGTGCCTCTGTTACAGCAACATTGGCCTGGTCACTTCCCCATTCGAGGGTTACCTGACCTTCAAGAGCAGTGGCTTGGACTTTCGGTGGTTGTGGGGCTCTTGGGATCGCCTGAAAAAGATTGTCATAGATAAACTGTGCAAAATCGGAATTCAACTTCATCTGCAGCACAGCATTGCGGTTGTCACCGCCAGCCTGCGCCACGATGCCGCCGATAACCGCGACAACGACTTCCTGCGTGTCATTTGCAGCCATATTAAACGGACCGGAACACATACCGATACGGCGGTCACCGGGCTGCAGATTGTCACCAAGACCGTCCACATCACCCTGCTGGGTCGATGGATCGCCGGACAGCGGGAATTTTGTCGGCGTACCCCGGTTTGGTCCGGCCCCGACAATATACGGTGTAGGATTTATTAAATCTGATGTCGGTATATACCCGTTCAACATGTTATAAAATTCTTCCGTAGCGGTATACTGACCCAGCGGCGGATCGCTGATCGGGCTGCCTGATGCAAAGAAGAAATAGGAGGTCATCGGCAGATTTTTGTAACCGGGTTTTTTCTTCAAATTGAACACAGCCGTATCTCCCGGGGACGGCACAGCCGGACCCTGAAAAAAGTCATAGCCCACTGCTGCCGGGGGCAGACCAAAAGCCGTATAATCCGGGTCGGTCAGCGCCGAAGTGTAACCCATACCGACACTCCGCACGGTATCACAACCGGCATAGTCATCGGTATAATTGCCGATATCGGCATCGGACCACATGCAGACAAACATACTGTCAATATTGATTCCGGATTTGTTGATAAAGGTAAACTTCCGGAATATCAGTCTGACCGAGTGTGGCGCCGGGCTGATTGTATGCCCAGGTGGTTGCCTGCAGTTCGATACCCATGGGTTGTGAACCATATAATCCCACGGTTTTACCATCGTCCATATCGTTGTAGACACACCAGACAACCTGATCGGCACCGGCCAGACCGGGCGTTTCACCCAGATCCGGTTCATAAACGCCATTACCGTTATCGTCGTAGAACGGTGCGCCTATATCAGCCGGCCAGTTTGCCCAGTCGTAGGCATACTGGTCAAGCACCGCCTGCGCTTCCGCATCGGTAACGTCGGCGGCATCTTTTATATTCAGTTCTGCCGCATCCTGACGGACATCTTCCAGTGTAAGTTGGGCATAATCTGACCGGATACGCCACATACCAGCGCGTACATCATTAGCGCTGACGGCAACAGGGGGATTTACCCCGTCACCAGGCGTTATTATCCAGCCTTGTGTTACACCTTCACGGTAGGTTACACCACCCACCCGAGGATTTTGAACTGCGGTATTATCTGTACCCCCGACGTAACCACCCCATACCAGACCGTCGGTAAAAACCAATGCGGCCGTGGCACGCGGGTAAACACCGCCCGGGTCGCCATTCGGATCGTTACCCGATGTACCGGTATTATAGATCCAGTAGGACCAGTTACCGATATTGGATAATGTTCGTCCAACGCGTTCCTCGGATGGCTTCGCCAGAAAACTCTTTCCCTGCTGATTCGGATCTTCCCGGGCGAAAAGACCGCCGGCAAAGATCAATATCAGTACCCCTACAAACAATATGAAGGGGAGTCTTTTTCGTTTTCACTTGCATATCCACTCCTTATCAAGACATTTAAGCATATAAAATTATGAAGTCTGATTGACAAGACCTTTTAATAGGTCAGTTTCAGACCCACGAAAATCTGGCGCGGTGAATTATACAATTCGTTCCCAATCTGACTCCAATAGGATGATCCGTTAACCGTATTCATAGCACGATACAGATCGAGATATTCCGGGCCATAGGCGTCGACATTCGATTTATAACGTGACGGATCGGAAATATAACCGTCATCAACCGCACTACCGGTATTCTGGTAAACGTTGATCACGTTCTTATTGTCTAAGAGATTGGTTACACGAATATAGAATGTTCCCACCAGATTCTCGATAATATTGAATGATTTATCCAGTCTCAGATCCATGTTAAAGTTCCATGGGGTAAGGGAAGAATTGACCGGTTCCAACGCTTCACGTGAACGCGGATCATTCATATAATCAACACCGGCTGTATACGCATCTGACTGTCCGCCAGGAGGGGCATAGGCATACGTGTAGGGATGGCCGCTGTTGAAACTGAAAACCATATTGGCGCCCAGCCGCTCCAGAACCGGACCACCGTCATTGACGCCCCAACGGTAATCAAGTATAACCGAGCCGCGATGGGTTTGTTCAAAATCCAGCGGTGACGTGATCGTCGGAACCTGAGATCCGCGGTAAACCGCACCATAATAGGTACTTTCACCGGAACCGGTACCCTCGGCACTGGTCAGCGTATAGTTTAATTGAGCCTGCAGACGATTGGTTCGGCGCAGATTGAATTTGAATTCAAGCCCTTTGGTCGTGGCAAAGTCACCATTGGTGATCGCATAGTAAGTCTGAATATCAGCACCCGCTGCGGCCGGCACGCGGACAGTAGTCGGATAACCTTTTACGTTTTTGTAAAATCCGGTAATATCGATCGCGGCGACCTCACCGAGCTGCTGACGAAAACCGATCTCATACTGGGTGGTTTTCATCGGATCCATGGCAAAACCGATCGGTGCAAGGTAGAAAAAACCACCGGTAACGATCTGGCGGCCCAACTGACGATTATTGTAGTAAATATTGTCAAGTTCGGGCATTTGGATAAACTTGCCATACTGGGCATAAAATACCGTTTTCTGACTGATCGGGAAAGAAACACCCAGACGCGGGCTTATTTCGGTTACGGGATCTTTATCCGACCATTCCGATTCTGCGATCAGATTGGTCTCTGAATCCACAACCGGGTCGGTTGGATCACGCAATACCTTATCATCCGTATCGAAATAATCCAGACGCAGACCGGCATTAATAATCAGGTCCTTGAATTCGATTTTATCCTGGACATAAAAGGAACCAAATACCGGCTCACGGGGACCGTTGAAACCACTGTTGATCTCATTTCCCCAATAATCGTAGCCATAAATATTGCCGGCACGTTCTGCCATTACAGCATCGGGGACTGCCTCCTCCGAACCATATGTTTCAAGATCCTCCATCACTACAGGGTTAATGCTGTAGCGACGGGTGGTAAACAGACGGACCTCGCCACCAATTTTGACTTCATTGTATTTATTGGCCTGGGTGACAAAATCAATATTACCCCCGATATAACTCTGATCATTGGTAACGTAATTACCCGGAGCCGTTCCTTCACGGTTGAACTGGATACCCAGCAAACGATAGGCAAAAGGGCTCAGCCATCTGTCACGATATTCAACTTCACCATTGGTGTAGTCGGAGATCGCCAGACTGTCAGCCCATTTCCGCCAGTCCGTTCCAAACCAGGGATCTTCCGTCTCGGTACTGCGTTGAAAATAACTGGCCTTGACATCGAGGAAGGATGTACCGCTGAACACATACGTCAATTTACCGGTCAGCAGCAGATGATCAATGGCGGTATTCAGCTGACGGCTGTTGAGCATATTTTGCATCGGATTCGTACTGGTGCGGTTATCGGAAAAGGTGTATACACCACTTATCCGGAACTGGATCGGTTTAAAATCAAACAGCAATGTACCGTTAAGCGAATACTGATTGAAATCGTTGCGCGGTGTATAACCGGGCAAATAATTCAGACTGACCGTGTCGGGATGACCCGCTGCGACATCAGCACTACGGGGTTCGGTATCCACCAAATCATTGAAAACAATGGCCTCGCTGAATCGCTTGGCGTTGTCGGCGTTATACCAGTTTTCACCGGCCAGAAAGAAACGGATGTTGTTCATCATAATGGGTCCGCTTACCGTTCCTGCTATGATGCTCTCACCATAGGAATAGGTATCCAGAAATTTCTTACCGTTGTCGACAAAATTATCGGTCTGAACATCGAGAGAAAAGTGGTAATCGGATGTACCGGTTTTGAGTTCTGATCTTACAATACCGGAGTTGGCACCGCCGAACTCAGCGGTATAACCACCGGCCAGAACCTGCAACTCTTCCACAGCGTCCTGAATAATATGAACGGCACGCTGGTTGGAAATCGGGTTCACGATCGAGGCACCATCCAGATAGTAACCGGTTTCGTTGCCGCGGCCGCCACGGATGTGGACGTTGCCATCCTGCACGACGATACTGGCCTGCAGGTTAAGAATGGCATTGGTACCGCGAACCGGGATCGATTCGATCTGCTCGGCATTCACCAACGAATAACTCTGGGTGATGTTTTTCTCCACCAGCGGCCGGGCACCGGTAATGACAATAACTTCGCCCAATTCCAGGGGGGTCTCTTTTAATTGAAAGTTTACGTCTGTCGTAATACCGGCAGAAACGCGCACTTCTTCAACCGCCACTTCCTGAAAGCCGATAAAACTGGCTCGGACGGTGTAGCCACCGACCGGGACATTCAGAATTACAAAATAACCATCAAAATCTGTGTTTGCCCCGAGCAACGTATTGTCAACCGTTACATTTACGCCCGGAAGCGGTTCACCTGTTGCCTCATCGGAAATCTGACCGACGATTTTACCGGTCGATTGCGCCATCAAGGCAAAGGGCAGCATACTCACGATAACACTAATGAGTAATAACTTTTTGAACATTAGAATTCCTCCTACTCAGTTGTTATTAATAGGGAAAAATAAAAAAAAGACAGGGTATGAGCTAGGTCATATTGGTCCTCCTTCAATATTTTGTGTAGTCGTTGGTTAAAAGTTAGGTGCGCTAATATTACTTACAAAAATAATACCAACTTTTATCAATATTTTATAACCTATTGAAATTATTTAAGTTATAAAATCTTGCCCAAAGCATCCAGGCAGTGTTTTTCCCGGTCAATAGGAAAATATTTGCCTATTTGTGCAACTTTTTTCGAAAACAAACGTCTTATAAAGATTTTGGAATTTATAAAGGCCGGATATTCCCAATATGCGACCAAGCCCCTTTTATTTCTATCCTGAATAAATTAACCCTAATTTCTCAATAACTAAAGAAGATATTGACGGTGGGAAATATAGGTAAACCTGTGTGAATTTGCAAAGTTTTTTTTGGAGCAGGTGTATTTGCGACACATGATCACTTTTTGAGGATGCAGCAACAAAGGAACAAAGCAACAAAGCGACAAAGCGACAAAGATACACAATTACACAGAAAAACTTTGTTGCTCATTTGCTTTGGTGCTTTTTTTACCTGAATCAATTTAAGTGAGGATATGTCGCATTAATGTCACATTCCCGCATTCAACACCGCCAGCGCAAACACCTTGGCATCACCGGTCAGATTTTCTATCCGGCAATATTCGTTTGGCTGATGCGCCATATCATCGAGTTTCGACCAGACGACCACCGGATATCCTTTTCGCCGGAACAACGCTGCCACCGTCCCCCCGCCAATACCCTGCGGACGCGGTTCGATCTGGTAGATCTCACGAACGGCGGTCTTCAGAAGTCTGACAACCGGTGCATGGACATCTGTGGCAGGAGCCGCCTGCTCTTTCTGTTCGCTTGATATCTGAATCGTCACCTTAAATTGATCCTGCACCTTATCGCGCATTTTTCTAACCCGTGCCATAACCTCATCTATTTTGTATTCCGGTAAAATACGGCAATCAAGGTAAAAGATATCTTCACCAGGAATCGTATTAATGTTCGGCACATTGGCTTCCTTTTTGGTCGGCTCAAAAGTTGATATGGGTGGATCAAACAGCGCATCCTGTTTTGAAAATTGCTGATGCAGCTGATCGAGCTGGACTACCAGGTATGCAGCAGCCCTAAAAGCGTTGACGCCATGTTGCGGTACACTTGCATGGACCTGCTTACCCAGCGTGGTTATTTTGAGCCAAAGAATCGACTTCTCGGCAATCTCAATCATCGAACCGTCGGGCTCACCGGCATCAGGTATGATGATCAGATCTTTTTTTGTAAACAGATCTTCGTGATTTGTAAGCAAATGCCCCAAACCGAATGCACTACCGGTTTCTTCATCCGAAACAAACGCCAGGGCTATATTGACTTGTGGCGTGACACCCGTCTCCAGAAATGCACGGGCCATGGTAAGTCCGGATACCAAACCCTGCAGATTATCTTCACTGCCGCGACCGAAAACCTTCCCGTCTTTAACCTCGGCTTTAAACGGGTCGGTATCCCACTTTTTCAGATCGCCCTCCGGTACCACATCCATATGTGCAATGACCCAGAGTGTCCGGCTTTGATCCTTCCCCGGGATTCTGGCGACCAGGTTCGGGCGACTACCTCCGGCGATCGTATCATCCGGAGCAGGATAGTTTCTGACCTCTTGAAAACCGAGTTTTTTTAATACGGATTCAAGATAGACCGCCTTACCGGTTTCACCAGGTCCATTATTTTTTGGCCCTATTGTATTGATGGCAATCAGATCACTCAATATTTCGATGGCTGACGTCTCCAGCGCGTCGATTTTTGCCAGTAGTTTATCCTTGTCTGTGTGATGCATGGTTTTTCCTTTCATTAATACAATGGCATAATGCAGTCGGCAAAAATTTGTTTCCGATTCTTGGCTTGTCAAAGTTAATTTCATTTGAACGTCATTAATTTATCTTACCATAATTGTCATTCCGCAGGGATCTTCCTGCGGTTGAATCCGGAATGGCAATCAGGAAAATGCTTTCAGCATGACGGAGATATCGTTACTCTTGCTCTTAATTGGTTTGAGGCCGTGCCTTCCAATTCAACAATTCAATAGGCGAAGCATCACTTCGCCCCTATAAGTCCCCCAATGTAATATCAGGGATAATTTGCCGGCGCAGAATATCGGTAAAATACCGGTCGGTCATACCCGACAGATAGTCACGGACTTTCAGTGGATTTGCCGTCTTTTCTAAATATCGCCGCGACTTCCCATTCAAAAAATCTGTAAAAATAGTGCTTGGCAACCTGTTGCTGTCAAGATCCTCCATAAATGCGGAAAATAGAATTTCGAAGCCACGGGCGATCCGTTGATGATTAATTTTGAGTTTGTTACTCTTGTAAATATACTGATAATTAAATTCTTTCAATGCCTGCAGTGCATCGGAGATCTTTTTACTGAAAGACACATAGTTGTGTCCGTAACTGTTCTCAACCACATCCTTTACGAGTGTCTCGATGATCTGTCCGTTATTGTTTCCCAATATTTTCGTGCACATTTCCGGCAGGTCTTTACGTTGAATCAATCCAATGCGTATCGCATCTTCAATATCCTGCCCGATATAGGCGATGGTATCAGTAATACGTACAACACAACCCTCCAGGGTCATGGGCATCATGGTTATGTTTTTACCGGCTTCTTTTGTTTTTGTAAAATTTTCCAGATCGTTTTCTGATTTTTCGGGTTCGGGGATCAGTTTCTGATCGTGGACTTCGCCATCATGGGAAAGGAGACCTTCACGCACCTGAAAAGTCAGATTCAAACCTTCGCCCTTTTTCGCTATTTCATCGACGATCCGCAGACTCTGTAAATTATGATGAAACTGCCCGATACCGTATTTTTCACTGACGACACTCAGATACTTTTCACCGTCATGTCCAAACGGCGGATGCCCCAAATCATGTCCCAGGGCAATCGCTTCGATCAGATCAACATTTAAACGCAAAAGACGGCCGATCGTACGAGCCACCTGCGCCACACTGAGTGTATGTATACTGCGGCTGGATAGTTGTTCATCGAGCATGGAAGCAAAGTATACCACCTGCGTTTTGCCGGTATACCGCCGGAATGCTCCGCTGTAAATGATCCGGTCCCGGTCCAGCGCAAACGGAGGCCTGAATCGCTGCTGATCATCCATATGTTTACGGGACGCCTTATTATTGGGCGTACTGAACGGAGAGAGGATTGTTTCATTCACATGATCGACTTCAGCAGCTATTTCAAATATACTTTTCATTTGCTTCATTCAGTTATTGGTAAAAATTAAAAGGCACCGAGACAAAGCAGTAGGCAGTAGGCAGTAGGCAGTAGGCAGAAAGTCATGTCCTGATCATTAAAGGGTCAAGTGTAATGAGATTTAAACTAATTAGCATTTTTTACCAATAAGGTCATCTTGTAAAGATCTTCCGGCCCTAAAATCCGAATCGGCGATGAGGAAGATGCTTACTGCATGACGGTTTAGTTCTTCATTCTGATTGCTGACTACTTACCGCCTGCTTCTTTGTCGCTCAGTTGCTTTGTTTCTTTGTCTCTTTTTCCTTTTACCTCAAAGCGGCTGGCCCAGTGCCACCTTTAATGACCGGGGATGTATGCGAATCTGCAGGTCACCCGTAAAAATATGCGGTTCACCGTCAAGATGCACAATAGTTTGGTCTGCTCCGCTGCTGATGGTTAAAGCCCGGGCCTGAAAATGTTGATAAATATCAATTTTATCAATGGTCCCGTTAAATAGTCTTCTCACGGCAGATAAGGATTTGAAAAGTGACGTATTTTTAAGATAACATATTTCAAACCAGCCATCTTTTGGATCGGCCATCGGTGCAATTAAGGCGCCGTTTCCGTATTGCGAAGTATTGGCGATGGCCAGTAATAACGGACTGATTTCGATTTCCTGATCTTCGGTGTGGAGAACTATTTTTTGCGGGATATAATTCAAAAACTCCTTGACACCGATGACGAAGTAAGGTATCGGCCCCCTTATGCCGAAATGTTGAAATTTGTAACCGACGCGGGCATCAAAACCGATTCCACAGATACCAAAGAAATTATGACCGTTGACTTCTCCCGAATCAATATAATCGAAGACCGGTTTTGAGAGCACATCAAGACATGGATAAAATTTAAGCGGAAGTTTCAGACTGCGGGCCACACCATTTCCGGAACCCATAGGAATAATACCCAGGGCCGTGTCAGAATGAATAAGTCCGGTTGCGACTTCATTCACCGTGCCATCTCCGCCAACCCCGACGACAATATCACATTGTTCATCGGCCGATTTACGGGCAAGATCTGTTGCATCACCGGGACCGGTCGTGAAAGCAAATTCAAAGATATGATCTGTTTGACGAAACCGGGCATCAATTTTTTCAACCAAACTTAATGCCTTCTTCCGCGGGCCTGATCTGGGATTGATAATGAACCTATACTTCATCTGGAGTAGCCTTGATTCCCGGTATTGAAGGGGGACAGTCTTTTTTTTATCGGCTTGCTCGAATGCAAAGGCAAGTGCGCCAAGAAATCCGGCGCGGTTCCCAAGTAGGGCACGTTCAATTTTCACATTTTCAGCCGGCTTTTCCATCGCGTATTGGAAAGCGACTTTTCGAATGCCGTTTAAGAAAACATCTCCGGCCTCAGCCACACCACCACCTATTATGATGATATCCGGATTGAATATATTGATAAATCCAGCCAGGCCTCTTCCCAGGAAATATATCGATTCATCAACGGTCTGTTTTGCTTGCACATGTGATTTACTATACAGATCAAAAATATGCGCTGCGTTCAGACCCGTCGCATTAAAAGCCACCTGATCACGCTGACAATAACTGACAAACCGTTTTATCATAGCAGTGGCAGATGCGTACATTTCCAAACAACCCTTGCTTCCACAATTACACGGTATGCCTTCCATATCTGATTATGGAATGACCCAGTTCGGCGCCAGCACAGGCGACGCCACGATAAATCGAACCGTCGATCATGATACCGCCGCCGATGCCAGTCCCAATCGTGATACAAATGAGATTCTTATACCCCCGGCCGGTGCCAAATCGTGCTTCACCCAGAGCCATGACATTGGCGTCATTATCAACAAAAACGGGTAAATTGACTTGTGACTGCACCTCTTCCGAGATATTGACATCCCGCCAATCCCGAAAGTTTGGTGTGGAGCCCATCAGTACACCGGTTTCTATATCGACATTGCCGGGTGTTCCGATCCCGACCACTTCCGCCGATACACCTTCATTTTGAGCATGCTTCTGCATCTCGTGAATCGCTGTTATAATTTGATTTAGAATAGATTTTTTATCGGATTGGGAATAAGATGGTCTGTTTCCATCTTGCAGAATTTTGCCCGACTCAGTTGCCAAGGCATATTTGATGGCTGTGCCGCCAAGATCAACACCAATACCGACCCTATCGCCCATTTTATATGTACTCCAAAACCTGTTTGTGTAAACTTACAATTATATTTACATCAGCAAAAGGACATATCTGTTCAAGGGGAAAAAAAAGGCGGGTTAAAAACCCGCCTGGGAAAAAACGATTATCGAAGTTTGAAATCGAATGGTATATTCATTTTGACTTTAACAAATTTATCACGCTGTTTTGCGGGTTTAAATTTACATCGCATGGCTGCGGCGATGGCGGCTTCGTCAAGCATTGGAACCGATTTAAATACATCTGCCTTTTCCACATTTCCCTGTTTATCGATGGTTACCGTGACGACAACCTTTCCTTCAATCTGTGCACGACGCGCAAGATCCGGATAAATAGGTACTTCCTTTTTAATAATTTGCGGTTTTTCCGATACGGCAAAGAATTCATACACTTCATCTTCCTCAGGTGGAGGCGGTGGAGGTGCATCATCGACATTACCAAATTCAAATACCGTTTCTTCGATCGTCACATCATCGAGCAGATCATCGTCCTCAGATTCGATAGGAATAGCCGGTTTTGGTGGTGCCGGCGGGCGTTGGATCTGCTGAGTCGGCGGAATCTGCATGATTTCAATTTTGATATCGGGACTTTCGGGCAGTTTGATTGCGATGTCAAACTTTTTAAACGCGTAAAAAGTGCCTACCATGAGTACCAGCGCAGCCAGTAAACTGGCTTCCAGCACTTTTTGATACTTTAATCTAAGATCCGCTTGCGGATCTTTTTTTAGCAGGTTACCCATTTTAAAGAACCCCTGGTATGGCTGAATAGTTTAGACGTAAGGCGTTCGCTTTACGCATCTCTTGCTGGACATCATTTACCATGCCCATCGGTGCTTCTTTGTCTACCTTCATCGCGATGATTATCTGAGGATCTTTAACCCGTTTTTCATAGAGCACATTACGCAGATTGATCACATTATCAACCTTATAATCATCGCAAACAACCTGATTATTTTTATCGATCCAGATCGTGACCACGTGCCGTTTCGATCCCGGAATCTTTTTGACCAGTTCTGCATCGGGCAGACTGACTTTGAGTCCCGAGAATTGTTTAAACACCGTCGCCACCATAAAGAAAATCAGCAGCATAAAAATAATATCAGGTAATGAAGCGGTGGGTATGGAAGTCGATATCTTTGTTTTTCGTTCAAATTTCATTTGATTACCTCAAGATGCCTAGTTTTCTTCCGGTTCGGCGATAGAAATTCGTGTCGGCTGATCACCCCAGGCTTTTTTTAATCGGTCAAGGACGTCGATATAAACATCATAACGGGTTTGCTTATCCGTTTTTACCGACACTACCAATAATGGGCTATCCTGCAACCGTTCCTTGACGACCCTGGTGATATCTCTGATCTCGACAACTTCACCGTCAAACAATACATCACCGGCCGCATTTACCAGAAGATTAATCAGATTTTTCTTGGCAATCTCCTGTTCGGTGGCATCGGGAGGCGGTAAAACCAGATCCAATCCTTTTTCCGCATCGATGGTCGTCGTCACCAGAAAGAAGATTAAGAGCAAAAATACAATGTCCGGTAATGAGGACGTTGGAATTTCTACGCTTTGTGTTTTTTCTTTTTACCTAATAACATATTTCGCCCTTTATTTATTATTTGTTCTTTATATCACCCAGGGCTTCGATCAATTCGACTGAACTTTCTTCCATATCGATAATAAGTTTATCAATTCTCGAGGTGAAATAATTATTAAACACCTGAATAATCATGGCTACAATCAGACCGAAAAGTGTAGTCAACAAGGCCTGAGAAATACCACTCGGCAACGATAGCAGGTGAGATATCATTCTGAACTTTGATGGCATCAAAGGCCTGAACCATTCCCCAAACCGTTCCGGTAAAACCAAGCATTGGGGCAAGGACAATCACTGTACTCAAAACAATCATGCCTCGTTCAAGAAAAGCCATTTCCAGAGATCCGGCCGTGGTGATCGCTTTTTCCACATGATCAAGTCCTTTGTCAGAACGGCTCAGTCCGGCATGAAAAATAGAGGCAACCGGTCCGGGTGTCTTTTCGCATTCCTCCGTTGCGGCAGCGATACCACCTTCTTCGAGGGCAATCCTGATTCGTCCTAAAAATTTTCTTGTGTTCACGGAGGCTCTCGTCAATGTCCAGAACCGTTCAATAACGAAAGCAAGGCCGACAATCAACAAGCCCAGAATTGGCCACATGAACTCTCCACCATCGAGAAACAATTTTACCATGGGTTAAACTCCTCCAAAAATGAATATAAACGCCTTATGTGATTGAAATAATTAAACGTATTAGATTCGGTTATAATAACATTTTTACAAAAAAAAGTCAATTTCTTTTTTCCACATGCGTTCAGTGTCTTACGGTCTTATCATGGGGTAAACCAAGTATACGATTAGCTTCGGCAAATAGCGTCAACGCCGCCTGAAACTGATTATCGATCTGCAGTATAACCTGATAGTATTTAGATGTGTCCCACAGACTTCTGGCAATCTCAGCTTTGAGCCGAGTTTCAAAATACAGACGGTTTTCTTTAAGATCTGCCGGGTTCAGACTGACTCCTTTCTTTTTGGCAACTTTCATCATTTCATCGACCAGGGCAGAACTTACCTCAAAGCGATCGATAAACTGATCAAAATTTTCTTTCAGATCTTTATGCTGACTGGCGTAACGTGCTGCGACATCAAAAAACACCCGCGCACTGACCATACGTTGAAGTACTTCCGTATTTCGGAGCTGGCTGTGATACTCAATAACCGTATCCGGGGTGATTCCACCGCCGCCAAAGACAATTCTGCCACCCGCCGTATAGTAAACCGGTTGCTCACCCATACTATCCTGTTTAACGCTATCACGGACAAATCGATCCATATAATACTCGTCTACTTTTTTTCCTTTATAAGGCCGCTGGATCAGGCGTCCACTGGGTGTATAATATTTTGATATTGTCAGGCGAAGAATGGAACTGTCCGGCAGCGGAAATTCACGCTGCACGAGGCCTTTACCAAAACTCACTGTTCCAACGATCAAACCCCGGTCATAATCCTGTATTGCGCCGGCAACAATTTCTGAAGCAGAGGCCGAGCCTTCATTGATCAGGATGATCATCGGGTAAAAACGTACCACACCGCTTCCAAAACTGTCGGCGTAATATTCCTCGTCAAAACGATTCAATCTTCCTGCAGTATAAACAATTTTTTTATGCCCCTCGAGAAACTTTGCGGTGACTTTTACTGCCTGATCCAGATATCCGCCGGCATTGGAGCGCAGATCCAAAATCAAGCAGCGCATACCCTGTTCGACCAATGCGCTGAGTGCATTTTCAAGCTCCTCATCGGTCGTTTTGGCGAACCGGCTGAGAAAAATATAGCCGGTCGTGTCGTTGGCCATAAAATAACTGTTGATTGTAAAAATCGGGATATCATCCCTTATAATGGTCAACTCGAGTTCACTATTCTGGGGTGGTCTCAGAATCTTTATCTTTACCGTGGTACCTTTTTCTCCCTTAAGTCTTTTTTGAACTTCATTATTTGAAATAGCAATAGCAGATTCACCATCGATCTCGATGATTTTATCTCCCGCCATCAGCCCCAGTTTTTCCGAAGGGGATTCAGGGATCGGCGCTATAACGGTCAATGTATCATCAATGACGTCATACTGGATTCCGATACCCTGATAATGTCCCTCAAAGTTTTCCTCATTGGCCATGGCTTCTTCGGGATTTATATAGACCGAGTGGGGATCAAGTTCTGAAAGCATCGCTTCGATCGCACTCTGGGTTGGTTTTTGCCAATTCACCTCATCCACATAGTACCGGGAAATATAATTCACCACTTCGTCCAGCTTCTCCATGTTCTTTTCCTGGGAAGGGGACGGTGAAGGACCATAGTACTCGCGCATAAACCGTGTTCCTAAAACCGCAATGATCAGGACGAGTACAATCAGGATGAGCAGACTGTTTGTTCTGCGCATAATTTTACCTCAACTACCGATTTTAAGATAAATATTTACTCAATTTGAGATTAAGATTCACCTCGAATTTATTTTTCAACCGGATTTTCCAATTGGGTAACAGCACCGAATTTTGATATACCCTTTCAAAACCTGCTTCTGAGAGAGAAATCGTTTCTATCGGAAATCGCCAGATACTGGCTGGAAAATCAGATTTCAGTTCTATTTTAATATTACGCCATTCGTCAATGATACCGATAACTTTGACTGAATCCAGAGAACCCCTGCTATCCAGATATTTATCATCAAAAACCACATCCGGACTATAATAATATCGATCATCGGCATGCCCTGCCTGCATGCCAAAATTCAATTCCACCCCGAACCATAAATCGACCGGTTCCTGGTGATCCGTCTGTAAATTATAGTGAACACGACAGACGGTTGTTTTATTTTCAAAAATGAAGGTTTTGGTGATACTTAATGGAATTTCCTGCTCCCTGATTTTCAGAGGCTGCAGATTTGACATGCGTATCATAACTTTTTCAGCATTTACCGCATGCTTTACGATGGAGTAGGGTGTATTGATAAAATCGGCCATCTCCCTGTGTTCCGAGGCCGAAAAGCTTTCCAGGTTGGTATCCTCTGTGAAGATATGGTCCATAAAGGTATTTCGTTCATAGGTATCATAGTGTAATTTTGACAAGAGATCAGGCTCTTTCGCCAGTACCAGGTCATGAATACTGGCTGTTTTATCCCCCTGATCATGCCCGCCACCGACAACGGCTGATTTCAATTTATCATGATATCCTTCACGATGTCGGGTCATCGTATCGAGCACGTTTTTTGTAACCGGTTTATAATCCAGTTCATATACCGATCCACCACGACCGGTGTCGATATGGGCATTTAACGATTTGGTTTCAATAACGATCTCATCATAGCCGTCAACATCGATATCAAAAACCTCCATATTGGGGAAGCGAGTGCCGTGTAATTTATCGGCGATTATTTCCGCCTTGATCAGATTGCTGTAAATCGCGTCTCGCAGATGGCTCAGATAGAGCCCGCCAAATACACCATGCCAGTACGGGCAATTGCACTGACCTGCCCAAAGAGCATCAAAGGCTTCTTGTGCTTTTGCCTTTTTGGCCTTCGGAAGTGACCATAACTTACGGCTTACACGCAGCATCTTTTTGTGCATATTGTTTACTTCACGATATTTTGAGAGAAAATTGCGCCAGAATCCGCCGCGAACAAAAACGCTTATATCCTCATAAAAATCCTGTTTTTTCAGATATGTTTCAAAATCTTCAAATGACCGGAAAGATGCCGGGAAGAGAGCCCAGTGCATCATTTCTGAATATGATGCAGTCGGCAAATATATTTTCCCTTTCGGACGGTTCATTTCCAGGGCTTCACTGAAATGAACCATCTCTATCCAGTCACTGTTCTCTTCCAGCTTTTCAAAGAAACGTCTCAACCAACCGTCTTCATAAACATGCTGATATGTGTTTGGCCATACGCCGAATTTTTCACCGTCATCGGCAAAGACGATAACACTTTTTTCCGTTCCGGAAGCAAATCCGGAAAGATAATCGATTGTCGCCTGAGGATCCTCGAAAGGAATCGTATAGCGCAGACGTTTACTGATCGGGAAAAGGGCTACAGCGTTACCGAGATCTTCGGTTATATAATAGCCGTTTAATTCATTATCGGTCAAACCGGCATATTTAAAGTGTGTATCATCTGCTATCGTATATTTCACTCCTGCCTTATGCAGTGTACTCGGGAGGGTGGGTTCCCATACTCTTTCAGCCAGCCACATGCCCTTGGGATTTATGCCAAAGAGGCGATGTAGTTCTTCGGAAAGTTTGTTGATCTGACCAAGCCGGTCAGCCTCTGGGATAATGCTCAGAATAGGCTCGTAATATCCACCGGTCATCATTTCGACCTGATGTCTTTCCACCAGTTTCCCCAGGAGGTCAATCAACTCCGGCCGATTTGCCTTGATCCAGTCGAGCAGAATGCCGGTAAAATGCAACGCGATCCTTATTTTCGGATGCTGCGCCAGGATACGTACAAATGGCAGATAGGATTTATTGTAGGCTTCCTCAAATACAAAATCAAAGTTTCCAACCGGCTGATGGTTATGTATTCCAAAGGCAAAATAGACTTTGTTCATCCCTTCAGACTCTCCTGTAAATATTTCAGACTCAATAATTTATAAATCAGTTTTGCGACCAAAAAATCCGGATGAGAGACTTTCTGAATTGGGCTGAGCTCGACAATATCAATTCCCACAATTTTACGCTGCCGAAACAGATTTTCAAGAAAGTATAGTGTCTCATACCACAAAAATCCGCCCGGTTCGGGCGTACCTGTGCTCGGCATTATCGACGGATCAAAAAAGTCTACATCGATAGTCAGGTATACATGTTCCCTCAGCTGATCGATTATTTTTTCTTTGAATCCTTCTTTTCTTATCTGGTGCGCATAGAAAACGGGAACCCGGTGCTCAAGTATAAAATCTCGTTCTTCACGACACTGGGAGCGGACTCCCATCGGAACGATACTCTGATTTAACTCCCAGATTCTGCGCATCACCGATGCATGACTCCATTTGGATCCCTGATAACTGTCTCTCAGATCAGAGTGTGCATCAAGCTGAAGAACGGATATTTTTTTAAACCGTTCGTGGTGAGCGCGGAACAGTCCGAACGACAACGCATGTTCGCCACCCAGGGCGACAATGAACTTGTTTTTTTGAAGTAATTCAGCTGTTTTTTGATAGAGCGTTTGCTGAAAAATCTCGGGATCCTGATCACAATTTACCGGAGGAACAGTATACACACCCAGACGCCACGGTTCACAGTCATACTGATCGTCGTAGAACTCAAGATAAGGACCTGCTTTCAGAATTGCTTCAGGCCCGGCGGCAGTTCCTTTGCCATAACTCGTCGAATGCTCATAAGGTACGGGCATCAGGATGACTTTGGCCTGCTCGAACGATATATCGGGAATATCATCGTCAAAAAATTGCATCAGGGTAACAATATCGCTGCGGCAATCACACTGGTCCACAGGCCATTTTTATCACCGCGTGCCGTCTGGGTGATATTTTTCGTTCTTACGATTTGGCCGCTGATTTTCCATTGACTGCGTTTTTCATCCCATGAGGCATCGGCATCGAATGCGACGCCCAGAATTGTTGCCAACATTTCAGCCGCGAGGTCTTCAGCATAATCCCCGGCAATATGAGCCGTTTCTCCAAAACTGTGATGCTCGCTCAGATATCCGTAAAGATCCTTTTTTTTCGGAACCGCGACTCCAATAGAGGCTGCAATCATCCGATTGGGTTCATTGGTTGCATTCTTGCTGATGACAGCATGGACAATCTGACCCGGTGTAAGTTCCATCAGCCCTGGTTCAAGGGGTAAGAACGAGCAAGCCGGAGGGTAGATGCTGGAAACCGATACGATATTGAACGAAGCAATTCGGGCGTTTCGAAGTGCCATTTCAAAACTCGTTAATTTCTCACGGTGTTTACCAACACCCTTGGTCAGGCATATCTTCTGTGGTACATACAACGTTCAATCCTTTCAAATAAGATCATCTGTCTCCTGCCATTTCCGTAATATTTTACGGTTACGCATTCTTAGAATTACAAACACAGAGATGGCAATAAAAACTAGTAAAAACCAGATCAGGTTTTCAACCTGTAAAAAAATTATCCATCTGAACTGTTCTTTCGTCACATGGTACCATTCATCCTCAAATTCATATAAGCTGATATCAAGTTGCTTTTCAAAACAATGGTCAATGCTATTTTCAGTGGAACAATCTTGCATGATACCCAGGAATTTCCCGCTCCCATAATTTTCCACTAAATATCTGACAGCGGAAAATGATTCGAGATAGGCCAGACGCGCCTTTCCCGGACCAAACCGGAGCAGTTCATCGATCGCTTCAAGACCGATAACCCGGTCGCTGGCAAAAGCATTACCGAGAACGATCATTTCATCCCACACCAGTGCCGGTTTACTTAAATGCATCACACCACCTTCGATCATCCAGAGTGGGATATATTGGCTTTCAAATTTATCGGCAATATATATATGAGCCAGTTCATGTAGCAACGTTTCCCGATAATCATCGGGATCAAAATATGAACCCGGCTTTAACAATATCAAACGGCGTTCCGGGAAAGCAACAGCCCCACTCCAGTCAGGTATATGGGTAGCGGCCAGATTGAAATAGGCTGCCTCTGACTCAGCCAGCCGAACCGTCACGCTGGTCATGATCTGGTAATTAAAAAACGCGTCGAACGTCTGCTGCTCTTCCCGGATCACATTCGCCAGAAAGTTGACGATGCTACTATCACCTGATTCCCCGACAATTTCAACCTGATCAATTGTTTTAACATAATCGGCCAATCCGGAAGAAATGGTGGTCAGGAGTAACATAATAAAGATGCGAAATTTACTTTTTTTACCATGAGGGTACAAGTTTATTCTCGCTTTTTATTTTAACAGGGAACTAAAATTTAAGCAATTATGATCGAATCATAAACACATAATCTAAAATCCAAGGCCCAAAATCCAAAATCTCAAAGAGTGCTCATCTTGGCCAATAGATCAAAGGTCAATGGCAATCTGCAATGTGGGATCGCGTATGAGTTGTTGAATCTTTGAACTTTTGTATCGAAAAACAAATTATCTGGTTTATCCTTGGCTTTTTGTCTATAACTTCTCGCCTAAGATTTTGGACTTTGGAATTTGGATTTTTTCTCTAGAGGGCAAAAAAAAACCTCCCCGAAAGGGAGGTATATGGATGCAATTGCTGGTTACAACTGATTCTGTACATTTTGTACAACACGGTTGATAATTGATTTTAAGGTATTGAAAACACCATCGCCACGTACAGCAACACCTTCAAAATGCGGTACGCCAAAGAAATTCAATTTCTTCTGTAACATATCCACAGAATCAACACCTGGCAGATCTCTTTTATTATACTGAATCACCCAGGGAAAGATTTCCAGGGATTGACGCATCCTGTTTAAGATTATTTTCAAGATCCAGCAGGGTCTCAATATTCGCTTCCATTCGATGCGGTTGCGAATCAGCAACAAATACGATTCCATCCACACCATTAAGAATCACTTTACGGCTGGATGCATAATAGACCTGGCCAGGAACAGTATACAGATTAAATTTTGGTTTTTTACCTTTAATTTTGCCGACTTCAATCTGCATAAAATCAAAAAATATCGTTCTGTCTTCTTTGGTTTTCAGTGACACCAGTTCTCCGGTCAATGAAGGATCCAGTTTTGAATGGATATACTCCAGATTGGTGGTTTTACCACTCATTCCGGGACCATAATACACAATTTTCAAATTGATTTCTTGTAAGTGCCCAATTAATAAACATTAGAACCTCTCACAATATTTTCAATTTCAGCCCCTTATCTAACTATTTATTATTTAAAAGTTTCATCCAGAGCATCACCAAGCAAAGAGCTAAAATCAGAATCAATCATATCTTTTTGATCTGTGAATCTCATCACTCTCTTCTTCCAGAATTTGCTATCAGGCCCTGGATCGCTTTTTTGGTATAAATTCGAATTAGTCCCAATGTAACATTTACATCAAAGACGACAACCAGAAAGAAATAATCCCCCACATTGGAAAGATATACATTGCGTTTCTCTCCTTCATGGAACAAGAGTTTGAACTTTGCTTCTTCGCCAACCAGTTTTGCCATCTCGGCTGTTGCGGCAAAATCACTGGCAGCCAGTGCCGACAATACGGTCGTATTCATATCCTCCGTATTTCCTCGTTGGCTGATCAACTGTCCACTCATATCGGCAAACAGAATTGCGGATGCTTTCGTTTTGGTTGCCAGTTCAGATAAGGTTTTCGTAACCCCTTCGTATTGCTTACCATTCAGAATGATCTGGCGACTGCCGTCCTTAAGTTTCTTTGTTTGTACCATGATATATCATCCCTATATTATTAGTTACAATCGCGTCTTCTTGTTTTTATCCAAACCGAGCCAAGCAATATTCAGACTTTCTCTTAAACGTTCAACTGCTTCTGCCATATAATTTATTTCATCATTTGTCTTAATTGTGATCGTCTCTTCCAGATCTCCCCGACTGATTTCCTTGGCACGTTTGGCCAGATTCAAAATCGGAACTACAATTCTGTTTGCCAGAAAATATACGATAAAGATGCCTAAGAAGGTAATAATAATTATACCAAGCAAAATATAATTATTGGTTTCCTTCACCTTCGATACGATATAATCCCGGATCATCCCGATCCGAATAAATCCCAGGCTGCCCTCTTCTACCGGAACGATGATATCGTAACATTCTGAACCGGATTGTGTAAGTTTTATTAACTGAGGTTCTTGAAGATTTATTTCTTCATCCAATTTTCGAGCCAACAGTTCCTCAGGTACATTACCATTATATGTATCAACCAGAATTTCTTGGTCCACATTTTGTATCAGAATGTAGCCGACACTTTCAAAAGTAAGCGAACTTGTGACCATTTCCCGCAGACCGACGATGTCTTCCTCCAAAATCGAGCTCTGCACTGTAACGGGAGATATCCTGTGCTATTGTCCTGCCACGTTCTATGACTTCGCGTTCAAGGGCACCGGTAACGGTATCCCGGATGATAAACACAATAATCAGCCCCAGAAACAGATTACTGAAAACCAGAATGCCACTAATTTTCCATCGCAGACTAATAAATTTCATGATTTCATGAGTTGTTCAAGCATCACGCTCTGATATTTTATCTTTTTTTCATCATCCTCAATTGTGCGGCTGATCATTTCAGCCAACAACGGTAATTTTTCGGTGTTAAATTCAGACCGGTCTTCATTCAATTCAATCAGCATTTCGTCGATCACAAACGGTGCAACGGGTCCGATATACTCAGTAAGTATTTGTTCCAGTTTTGTAAAGAATTCTTTATCCACGTATACTTTATCGACATGATTTTTAACTTTTATTAAATTTTTTTGATACAAATTGTCAAATATGGCTAATATTTCTGCTTTTTCTACCTTAAACCGGCCTACAATTTCACCAACTGTGCGTACACCGTCAATTTGAATTACCAGTTCCCATTCTTTTCGTTTTAATTTTATGTTTCCTGGACCATTTGCTCCTATTACTTCCAAAACCATTTTGTCATTAATCTGCTTGCCAACTTTTGATTCAATCATGGAATCTTCACCCATTCGATATTAGCTGCAATTCTCCAGAAATCGGTTATTCCACCGGATTACCGTAAAAAAAATGTCGATTTTACTAATAAAAGATTTTTGCTCACAGAGTATAAATAATGAATATAATTGCTAACCTGTTTCATTGCAATTTCGAAATTAAATTTATCTCAATTTCATCCAGATCACCAACCCTTAAATGATCAATCTTTGTTTCCTGTATTTTCTTTAGAATTTTACTGGTTTTTTTATCCTTAAGTATTTGTGCCAGTGTGACATTCAACGTCATGCGTAAAAGGGGAAATGATGTATCTGCACCACATAAGATCAAGATAATAAACGCGTCATCGGCAGCGCCGATGAGGCGTTTATTCTGCCAGACAATTTCAATTTCCCGAATGGATGAACTGTATTTTCGGTATAGGCTTATTACCCGCAAAAATCTTTTGGCCAACTCGGATAATTCTGCTTTGTGCTGGTCTAATCCTTTTTCAACCAGTATTTCACCGGTACGAAGCAGAATAAGACCCCCTTCCACCCCATCAAGTGTGAGTATATTTTTTAACCAGCTTTCCATTTTGCAATCACCCCTCGCCGGCCAGAATACGTTCTACATACGGTAAAATCGTATCAAATTGATGACGTGCATCAAATTCGATATAGGTAATATCCGGTCCGGTTTTACTCAGGACCAGTCTGACCTTATCTTTTACCAGACTTATCAAACTTGCGTCGTCCATCTTCAAAATTTGGCTGATCCGATTGATTTCATAGGTACTGATTGCGGCCAGACCGAATCCTTTTTTTTCTTCGAAGGTTGAAAATGCCGGTTCTCCTTCAGTGGTTATGATTGCCACCCGTTTTACGCCCTTAATATTCATTAACATACTGATTATCTTTTTTTCTCGGGCAGTATCGGAGGACTGGAGTGTATCAAACTGGTGCAACCCTTCCAGCATTAAATTACTCCAATTTTCATTTATGGATAGGATTGGAGGCCGCACACCGTTTTCGACTTTAAATTTTCCCTCCACCAGGCCCAGTAATCGGAAAAAGGCTTCTTTCCCAACATCCGGATCAAATTCTGCATGGACAATTTGCCCGTTTTTAAAATAAATTGACCCATATTTTCCGGCATGCTCGATGGTCAGCTTCGATTCATTTTTTTCCAGACAATTTAACTGTATCAGATTGGGAAGTTTTAAATCCCTGAGATTTCCGACAAGTGCCATATTAATGTAGTATATCCATTACTAATTTTTTTATCTCTTTTATTTCGAACGGTTTCTCAATATAATGATGGGCACCAATACGCAGTGCTTCCTCTTTTTTATCTTCAGAACCATAGGCAGTCATGATTATAACAGCTGTCTGAGGATACATTTGACGTATTTGTGCCAGTAATTCAAGACCGGTCATTCCGGGCATACTGATATCCGTAATGACCAAATCGAAAGTGTCGTCGGCCAGTTTCGCGGCTGCTTCCTCTCCGGATGAAGCGGTAATGACTTCATAATCCTGTTTAGCCATGATGAAGGTCTGATATAGACTGAATGTAAGGGTTTCTTCATCATCAACAATCATTAACTTTTTAACCGTTCCCATAATTTAACAGACCCCTTTTCGATTAAATGCCTGTCTATCCCTGCTGTCAGTCAGCTGGCAGCACTATCGTAAAGATTGATCCATGGCCAGCTTCACTCGACACATTCAAGTGCCCCCCGTTCTCTTCCACAAGCCGGGATGATATCGATAAGCCAAGACCCACGCCGTCATTTTTAGATGTATAGAATGGATTAAATATCTTCTCCAAAACGTCTTTGACGATACCACAGCCATTATCCTCAATATCTATGGCAATCATTTCATCTGTGTGATCGGATGTCACCGGTTGATCATAAATCCGTATGACGATTTCACCTTCCTCACCGATGGCATCCATTGCATTCAGCAGCAAATTAAAAATTACCTGTTCGATCTGGTTTTCATCCACATAAACATGTTTCATTTTATGACCGTATTCGCGCTGCAATGAAATTTTTTTCTTTTTCATTTTAGATGCCAGGATAATAAATACCCCTTCGATCAGGGCTTCAATATCCACACTGCTTTGATGGGCTTTACCGGGTTTGGCAAATTTAAAAAACTTTTTGAGCAGTTCGTTTGACCGGTCGATTTCTTTAACGATACGGCGTACCAGCTGGGTACGATGGTCGTTCGGGCTAAAACTTTCTTCCAATACCTGAGCAGAGGTTTTTATACCTGCCAGCGGATTTCTGATCTCATGTGCAATCCCGGCCGATACCTCCCCGAGTGTTGTGAGCCGGTCGATACGTTCCATTTGTGCGCGGAATGTATTGAGATTTGTAAGGTCCCGGAAGCTTATGATAACCCCATTGTATTTCGGATCGTCGGCCTGAAGCAGAGTCGTACTGAATCCTACGGGAATTATTTTTTTTGTACGTGCCAGCAGGTTAACCTCTTTACTCTCAAACATCTTTTTATGCATCATCAGTTGATGCAGGATCGATTCAGATTCATGATTATCCGCAAAGATCATGCGGACGGACTTGTCATTCAGTTCATCATATCTGTAATCCAAAGCCTTGAGGGCCGCAGAATTAATAAATGTGATTTTCTCAGAAAAGTCGATCGTTATAATACCGCTGGAAATATTCTGAATGATGCCCTTGTGAAACTTATAGACCTTTTCAAGTGCCCGGGTACGGTCAAGCAGTAGCCGGTATTTATCATGCATATCCCGGTATTCACGGTCACGGCTGGTCGTTTTATCGCTTAAGGAACGATTTATTCTTGAAAGGGCTTCTTTTTTTGCTTCGAATTGTCTGCTCATAATTATCGCGGGACCATTAATTTGTATCAATTTAAGAAAAATGCTGTCTGCGTCGCAACAAATTCGATTAAAGCATCTCAAGCGGATCAACATCGAGCACTACCCGAACCGTGCCACCGGACGTATTTAAATATGCACCCAATAGATCGTGGATGACTTTTTTTGTCTTTATGCTGGTTTTATCCCATTTCCGGTCGACTTTCAGCACCACATGCCAGCGATACATATTCTTGAGACGGCTAAACGGCGCCGGTGCCGGACCCAGAACCTGAAACCTATGACGGGCACCCCGGCGCAACCGATGGACGATCTGGCGGGAGGTTTCAAGTGCTTCAGCCGTCCGTACCGCAGATATTCTGATCAGAATCAATCGGGAGAAAGGCGGATAATCAAGACTGCTGCGACGTTCAATTTCTTGCTTGTAGAAGCCGGTATAATCATGGGAACGCGCATGACGGATGGCCGGAAATTCATCCGAGAAACTTTGAATCACTACCGTCCCGGTTTTAGCACCACGGCCCGCTCTTCCGGCAACCTGTGTCAAGAGCTGAAAAACCCGCTCAGATGACCGAAAATCCGGCAGACTGATGCCAACTTCAGCTGAGATCACACCGACCACGGTTACATTCTCAAAATCGAGTCCTTTTGCGATCATTTGTGTACCCAATAATATGTCAGCCTGACGGGATTTAAATTTTTGGAGCAAAGCATCATGTGCACCTTTACGGCCCGTAGTGTCAAGATCCATCCTCAGCAATCGCACCTCCGGAAACAGTTGCTTCAATTCCATTTCAATTTTTTCCGTTCCCACTCCTTTATAACGTATATTTGTGCCGCCGCAACGTATACAGAATTGCTGTGCCGTTTGTTCTTTTCCACAATAGTGGCATTGCAGCATATTGTTATAGGCATGATATGTATAGGCAATCTCACAATTTGCACAAACAGGGATATGGCCGCAATCCTGGCATTGCATGAATGAGGCAAATCCCCGTCGGTTTTGCAAAATTATTACCTGCTCTTCATTTCCCAGCGCCGACTGAATTTTTGATTCCAGATAAGGCGAAATCATGTTCAGTTTGTCAGATTTTCGCCCTTCGCGGCGCATATCAATCACTGCAACCTCTGGTAATGGAAAATCATTGATTCTGTAGTTTAACTCGATGAGTTGATACTTTCCATTCAGGGTGTTATGATACGACTCCACCGCGGGTGTAGCAGAACCGAGGATCACAACCGCCTTTTGCATTTGTGCAAGGTAAATAGCCACGTCTCTTGCATGATAACGCGGAGCGGGATCGTTTTGTTTATACGATGAATCATGCTCTTCATCGATTACATAGACAGCGGTTTCTTTTAAGGGCATAAACAGTGCGGATCTTGGCCCCACCACGATGTCATATTTACCGTCCTGGACTCTGCTCCAGGTGTCGTATCGCTCGCCAAGGGACAGACGGCTGTGAAAAACAGCCACCTGGCCCGGAAATTCATTTTCAAAACGCCGGACGGTCTGGGGGGTAAGACTGATCTCAGGAATTAATACTACGGCTGTTTTACCTTTTTTTAGAGCAATTCTTATCGCCTCGATATAGATCTGCGTCTTCCCGCTTCCCGTCACACCATGAAGCAAAAATACACCGTATTTTTCATGAATAATCTTGTCTTTAATTTCACCCAGGGCTTTTTTCTGATCCGGATTCAGCGAGATTTCACGTTTTTCTTCCTGGTAGGAAAATTGATGTTCCCGTGTTTTTTCGCGCTTGCCGACCCCGATGATGTCCCGCTGCACAAGCAGCTTGATACGGTTATCGGAAAGACCGCTATGTTCCCGGAATTCAGAGAGACTAAATGTTTTACCCGCATGGATTTTCAGGAATGACTGAACCATTTCGCTGTTCCGCAATCCGGCAAAATTATTCACTACATTTTCTGGTATGATGATGGTCTTTTCGTACGTTTTTGTCACACGGGCTCCACTCAGCGACTGAATCAGGTGCACGAGCCCTTTCTGTTGTAGGCCCTGCAGGGCATAATAAAATGATCCGGTACCGTACTTCTGCCGATAAAATTTTGTATCGTGATCAGGTTCACGGAAAATAAAGTCATACAATTGGCGCTGGTTATCGGTAATTTCTTCCAGAGCGGGGGGAGCAGGACGGACGGGTTGAATCCTCTGAACTGTTTTTTGCTCCAGACCTCGTGGCAGAGCCAATTGGACCGATTGCCCCCAGGCGCACATATAGTATTCAGCCATCCAGGCGGTAAGATGCAACATTTCCTGCGACACAAGCGGCTTATCTTCAATTACATCGATAATTTCTCTACAATTCGGAATATTTGTGTGATCATGACAGGATACGACGACACCGGACAATTCTCTTTTTCCGAATGGCGCCAGTACGCGTATTCCAGGCTCAACGACCTTCAGAAACAAGTCTGGAACAAGATAAGTGAAAGTACGCGGCACAGCGATATTAAAGATTACCTGTGCATATAACATATGCTGAAATCCGCATTTTAAATATGACTAAAAAGGCGGCCATATGCCGCCCATGTGAAGACCAATCAGGAATGTACTCTTTTACCTTAACCAATCCTGCTGATTTTTATTCTTTGACAACCCAGACTTTTACTTTGGCTTCAACATCAGAATGTAGTTTGATTGGCACCGAATAAATACCCAGAGATTTAATCGGTTCTTCCAGCAGAATTTTACGTTTGTCAATTTTATGGCCCTGTGCCTCAAGCGAATCTGCTATATTCTGAGAAGTAACAGAACCAAACAATTTATCTTCTTCACCAACCTGTACAGTAATAGTACAGGAAACATTCTCGAGTGTTTTGGCCAATTCCTGAGATTCTGCGTTTTTCTTTTTCCTTTTGCCAGTCCATTTGTTTCTTCTCATTTTCATAACGTTTTAGTTATTTTCCGTTGCCACCATGGCCATACCCTTTGGAATCAGAAAATTTCGGGCAAATCCGGGTTTTACATTGATGATTTTTCCGGCTTCACCCAAGTTTTTCATAATCTTGACGTAATATTATTTTCATTTATAAACCTTCCTTTCCGCATTACCGTGGTATATCAGCGACATATGAGATCAACGCCAGATGACGTGCACGTTTAACCGCGATCGCCAATTGTCTTTGACTGCGGGCACAATTACCGGAAGTTCTTCTGGGAATCATTTTTCCCTGTTCCGTAAGAAAGCGACTGAATTTTTTAGTATCCTTAAAATCGATGTAAAGATCACGACAAGACTGTTTGTCTTTGCACCAGCGGCAAACTCGTTTTTTACGCTGATTTCAGTCCCATCTCATTGTTGACTTCCGGGTCTTGGTCGTTGCTGTTTCGGGCACATTTCTACGCATCTTCAGCCTCCTCTTTTACATTCTTTTTGTCAATTTCTGCCCGATCGCCTGATTTTCATCCTCAATGCATAGATTTTCACCGCGATGTTTTATTCATTTCAATTTCATTCTCCCGCGCTTTCATTTTGTTCTTCGTATAGCGGTAAGTCAGATATCGAAGTAACCTTATCCGTTAAAATTGTACTCGGTTTGCAAGAGTCTGAGGCAGGTTGCCTTCCGCTTCAAATTCGATCGCCACATAAAATCCGTACTGTTTCTTCTGAATTTCATAGGCCAGGCGGCGTTTTCCCCATTTGTCAATGGTGAGCACCTTTCCATCGTTCGCCTCAATAATCTCCTTTACCCGGTCGACAGTCTTATCGATCTCTTCCGTGAGTCAAGCAGACTATCGAGAATAAAGATAGTCTCGTACATAGCCATCTTTGGTTCTCCTTCGGTCTAACGTTTCCACACTCTTATTGGTGTGGAAAAGGATTTGTGGTTGTTGTTAATTAATGATTCTTTACTTTTATATATTTCTCAAAGCAGATAAAGCAACAGATCTCAAAGTTATTCTCTTTGTCACTTATGGCTCTGTTGCATCTGTTATTTCTTATTACTCATTATTCACAACTCACAAATAAAAACTTATCACATCAAAGGCGCGATCACAAGCGATACCACTGACATCAATTTGATCAGAATATTTAGTGACGGTCCGGCCGTATCTTTAAAAGGATCACCGACCGTATCACCGACAACAGCTGCTTTATGTGCATCTGAGATCCTTTACCACCATGTGCACCGCCTTCAATATATTTTTTTGCATTATCCCAGGAACCGCCGGCATTTGCCATAAATATGGCCATCAGATACACCAGAAACGGTAACACCAGCCAACACGCCGCCAAGCATCTCCGGCTCATGCAAGAATCAATCCAAAAAATACCGGTGTAAGACTGCCAGTAAGCCTGGTGCAATCATTCTTTTAATTGCTGCGGCAGTTGCAATATCCACACAGCGGGCATAATCGGCCTTGGCTGTTCCTTCCAGCAATCCTTTTATCTCCCGGAACTGACGACGCACTTCTTCAATCATATCAAAAGCCGCTTCACCAACAGCACGCATGGCCATTGATGAAAAAACAAAGGGTAAAACACCACCAATCAGCAAACCGGCCATTACCCTTGGATCGTTAATATCAAGGACCAGTTGGTCAATTCCCAGTGACTTTGCGACTGTTTCACGGAAGGCGGCAAACAAAGCCAGCGCTGTCAGAGCAGCAGAGCCAATGGCAAAACCCTTGCCAATAGCCGCCGTAGTATTACCGACCGCATCAAGTTTATCGGTGCGTTCACGTACCTCTGTAGGTAACTCAGCCATTTCCGCACATCCACCGGCATTATCGGCAATCGGACCATAGGCATCGACCGCCAGCTGGATACCGGTAGTCGAAAGCATTCCAAGCGCCGCAATGGCAATACCGTACAAACCGGCAAAATAGTAAGCGACAATAATTGCCAGCGCAATGGTCAGAACCGGCCAGTGCCGTAGAATACATCCCGTTTGCCAGACCGGCAATAATATTTGTGGCTGCACCTGTTTCACTGGCTTTGGCAATTTTACGGGCTGGGCGTCGGGATTCTGCCGTATAATATTCAGTCAACAACCGACCATTGTTCCGGCAATTAATCCGGTAATGGTGGCAAAAAAGATATCCAAGTCCGGTGACATTTATACCCGAATAAAGTAACCGCCTCGGGGACAATATAGGTCGATAACAAAATAACTTACGATCAGCATCAGACCGCCGGCACCAAAGATACCGATATTCAGAGCTGTTTGCGGATTACCACCTTCTTTGGTCCGGACAAAAAAAGTACCGATAATTGAAACCAATATACCGGCCCCGGCCAGAAAAAGCGGCAAAATAACCAGATTAGCGGCACCGGCGGCTGCAGCCAGTACCATTGCACCGATAATTGAACCGACATAAGATTCAAACAAGATCAGCACCCATACCGGCTACATCACCAACATTATCACCGACATTATCAGCGATCGTTGCCGGATTTCTTGGATCATCTTCGGGAATCCCTGCCTCGACCTTGCCGACCAGATCTGCACCCACATCGGCCGCTTTGGTATAGATACCACCACCAACCCTGGCAAATAGCGCAATAGAAGAAGCACCCATGGCAAAACCGGAAAGCATTGTCATAACCATGCGGAAGTGAGGCATTTTGCTTCAGTCCGCCGTATAGCGAAAAACAGACCGATAATCCGATCACACCAAGTCCGACGACACTCATTCCCATTACCGAACCGCCATTAAAGGCAACAGTCAGTGCGGCATTAAGACTCGTCCGTGCTGCCTGAGTTGTTCGATGTATTGGCCAGGTGGCAACACGCATGCCAAAAAATCCGGCCAGTGCGCTGCAAAATGCACCAACAATAAATGAAACTGCAACCAGTCCGGTGCCCTGGAAAATTGCCGAAAAACAACAGAATTGCCAACAGCGATTACAAAGATCGAAAGAACTTTGTACTCACGCGCCAGAAAAGCCATTGCCCCTTCACGCACTGCCTGTCCGATTTCAATCATTTTTTCATTCCCCGGATCCTGTCTTTTGATCCAGGAAGATCTCGAGAAGAGCATACAAAAGTGCAAGAATACCGCTTGAAAACACAAAAATCATCACATTTTCATACATCTTAACCTCACTGATCTCACAATAAATATGTTCTGTTGTATCGATTCATCGTCTCTTCGATGCCGTGTTCAAACCAGGACCTTATCGCTTCGCATGCAATGGGAACTAATTCCGTCATTTTTTTTTGTTCACCTTTTGTAAAATTTGATAGCACATGATCAACCGCATCGTCAAAACCATTCCCGATGCCAAAGCGAAGCCGGTCAAAAACATCTTGTCCAATCACATCAATTATTGACCTGACACCATTATGCCCGCCATCACTGCCACCGGCGCGAAAGCGAATTGTTCCGAACGGAAGATGAAAATCATCACAGACAACCAGCAGATCTTCCAGATTGACCGGAAAATAATTCAGTACATGCCGGACTGCAAATCCACTCCGGTTCATATAAGTAATCGGTTTGACAAAAATTGCCCGCGTGCGGGCAACTTGAACTTCAGCATAATAATAATCCCCTTTACCTGGTTTAAAGGGGATTGAATATGAATCTACAAAATGATCGATAATTTCAAAACCGACATTGTGACGATTTTTTGCATATCTCGATCCGGGATTTCCTAAACCAAAAACCGCATGCAAAAGATATTACCTGATTTATTCCGCTTCCTCTTCTTCAGCCTTTTTCGACTTTGTGATGACTTCTGGTTCGGCTTCCCCTTCCTCAAGTTCTTCTTCCTCTTCTTCAGCCGTTATCTCTTCAACCTTCTTAGGCATTACAACCGAACATAATGCGGTTTGTAAATCATCTTCAATCGTAAGATGCTCCAGTTTCAAATCTTCCACATGGATCGAATCGCCAATGCTTAATCCGGATATGTCAATTTCAATATCATTTGGCAGATATTTGGGCAGACAGGTAACTTCCAATTCCGAACGTAGCTCCTGAAATATGCCACCCATTTTTACGCCGGGTGAATTGCCAACAAATGTCAATGGCACAGCGATCGTAATTTCCTGTCCCTCCTTAATACGCTGCAAATCGACATGGATAATATCACCCTTGACAGGATGGTACTGTATATCTCTAACAACGGAGCGTTGTTTGGTCGCACCGTAATGAACAACAAAGACCGAACGGGTCTCTACAAGCAGTTTTTCAAACTCCCGCCGGTTCATCTTAAGGGGAACCGATTCCTGTTTAATGCCATAAAGTACGCATGGGATTTCGCCTGAGCGACGTAGTTTCCTTGCGAAACTTTTACCCTTATGTTCTCTTATTTCAGCCGTAATTTCTGGTTCATGCATCTTAAAACTCCTGATTGATCATAAATAAAAAAGCTGGGGCGGAAGGATTCGAACCTCCGAATGCCGGGACCAAAACCCGGTGCCTTACCACTTGGCCACGCCCCATTTTTACCCTAGCAATGGTTTGGCAATTTGAACGGTGTATGCCGATTTCAGAATTTCAGATGCCTTTTGCGCCTGTGACCTTTTTTTGAAGACGCCAAAGATGGTCGAACCGCTGCCACTCAAAGCGGCATATTTGGCTCCGGCACCATATAACCGCTCTTTTATTTCCAGTAACGCCGGGTACGCCGTAAAGACCGTATTTTCGAAATCATTATAATAATTAGTTCTGAAATCACGCACACCAATTTCATGAAACTTAAAGCCTCTAAATTTAGGTTCACGTACTTTTTTTGTCAAGTCCAAATTCAAGTTTTTGTAGGCCCAAATGGTCGAAATTCGGATATTCGGTATCACAAGCACAAGATGATACGCCTCCCCCCCCGATAGTGGTTTGATTTTTTCACCGCGACCGGTTACATACGCTGTTTTACCGGTCAGGAAGAAGGGAACATCTGAGCCCAATTTTTCCGCAAGGGGGTTCAAAAGATTTTTCTCCAAATTAAGAGAATAAAGCATGCTGGCTCCTTTTAATACCGCTGCAGCGTCACTGCTTCCGCCCCCAAGACCGGCTCCGATGGGGATCCTTTTTTCCAATCCAATTGACAACCCGGAGATCCCAAATGCGCTAATCATCAATCCGGCTGCCGCGATGCATAAGTTTGAAGAATCCGTTTCAAGAGATTTTAAATCTGAATTGAATTGAATCCCCTCAGATTTTCTAATCGTCAGCTGGTCACAAAAATCTATTTCCTGAAAAATAGATTCCAATTCATGATATCCATCCGGGCGGCGGTATTTTATCGCCAATGTGAGATTGATTTTTGCATATGCGGCAATTGAAATTTCTTGCATCATCGCTCCGGAGTCGGTCAGACTGTGAAATTAAAAATCCAAAATCCAAAATCCAAATTCATCCATAGAAGCCCTGCCGGATAAGCAAATCCCAAATAACAGAGTTCAAATAATAATGCAGACTCCCCATTTCAAATGGACTTTAATCTTCAAAGGGTAACAGGTGACTCATTCACGTTTTAGAATTTCTTGAATAGTCGCCTTCCCCTGGCATTTATTGAACCTGGGTTTAAGAAAATGAAAAACTTAAATTATTAAAAGATGCCATTTGTTAAATTGTTCCTTGAAAATTGTAAATACATTCAGACCATAAATTATCCTATTGATTTGAGCTTTGTTATTTGAAAGTTAGAATTTGTTTGGAAATTGTGTTTTGTGCTATGGAATTTTTTCTTGATTGGTAAATGATCCGATAAAAACTCGGAAGGACTAAAGCGGGCGGCTTAATCTGATGTTCTGATCTTTAAGTTTTTCAATTATAAAACCATTGTGTTTGAGCATTTTTAAACTGGCAACATTGGAGCGCTGAATAATACAGTAGACATTGCTATAACTTTCACGCAGTTTTTCGAGCAAAATTTTGAGTGCGGATTTGCCTATACCCTGACTCCGCTCCCCCACAATCATTAGGATCTGTGCTCTCTTTTCAAAAATATCTTCCTCAGTTTCATAGAAAACCTTAATATCACCGACGTGACGATCACCTTCATAAATCTCGTAATATTTTTGAAAATTCTTTAGTAGGTTCGCACCATCCTGAAGCGATACATTTTCATCCAGAAAAAGGTATTTACTGACTTCCGGATCATTTAACCACTTGCGCCGCGTGGATGTCGGTTCGATTCTTTTCTGCTCGATTAACTCAATCTGCATTTACAGGTTCACCCGAAAAAATATACAGTAGAATTTACCATTTTTATCCATCTAAATTGTGACCGGGATTACAATTTTTTCACATATTTCATTTAACCAGCTACAGTGTCCACACGAGAGAGAAGCGGTGCGCATTGCCCAGATCATATTGAAACGGCACAAAGGCATATGAAATGGTTAAAGGTGCATAATTAAAACCCAGACCGGCAGTAAAATTCATTGTTTCGCTCCCGATGACATAGCCGGTGCGAAAGGTCAGATAAGAATACAGCTCATATTCAAGGCCGAGATTCAGACGCCCGTCACCACCTTTTAAGTATGAAATGTCAGCGGCTGCGATCGGTTTTGACCCGAGCAGCTCCCAGGGTAAACGGTAGCTGAAAACCGGTCCGTATGATTAAAGGCAAAGGGGTCGATTCATTCCGTAATTTTGCCATTGAACCGATGTTCTGAATGACAAATCCCCAGTTCAGATCCTCAATCAGTTGTTCATGCATCAGTCCCAGATCAAATGCAACGCCGTCTGCTGATTCCAGATAATATTTTTCATAAAGATACTTGATCTGGGTACCGATCTTCCAGTCTTCAAATATCGTGGTGGCATATGAATCTGCAAGTGCCACATTATGGGCACTGGTTTCTCCATAGGGGGTCTCCGTGGCGCGGTTGTCCCGCAATTCGATACCCGATACAAAGATCATATTTAGAGAGAGTGCAATATTATGTTTGCCATTAAACATCTGTACGGCAATAAATTCATGATTTACATCCTGCAACCATGAATTATGCGTGAGAACAACCGAATTAGCGTTCGTCAATGCCAGTCCCGCCGGATTCCAATACGTAGAAGCGGCATCTCTGGCGATGGATGTATACGCATCCCCCATTCCTGCCGCACGGGCATCCACACCAATTTTGAGGAATGCGAGTCCGGTTTTACCGGCATCTTGCGCTGCCAGATAAGAAACCATTGTAAAAATCACAAGTAAAATTGGAAAATATTTTCTCATACCGTTTCCCTTATGCGTTTAGAAAGACAACTGCCACGAAAAAATATGACTGCTCCCTTCATCGATTACAGAAGGAAGAAAAGCATAATCCAGAAAAGATTCGATTGTCAGGATTTTAAAGTCCATCCCGGCGCCAAACGTTATTACCGAACCATTATAGCCCATTCGCAGGGCAAGATTCCGTCCGCGTATAGCCTCCAAACCAATATGATGTTTCACCTGCGATCGGTTAGACCATTCAAGATCATAGGCAGTTCTGAGCCAGGACACCGGTGTCTGATAAAAGACGCCCAGTTTATTCAGAATTGGGAAAGGATCGATCGTCGTACCACCACGCTCGAAGATCTGATCCGTATTCGCTTTCAGTTGAGATTTTATATCCCTTATCTGATATCCAATGCGCAAATCTTCATTCATGACATATAGCAATCCGAGGTCAAATCCCAGTCCATTAGAAGTATAATCAAATTCATCTGTGCCATCATTGATATATTCAAATAACAGTTTAACCGAAAGTCCGATATATAAACGATCGATAATGCTCCGGCCAAATGCAAAATAGATCGCATTGGCGGAATGATTTATTTCTCCGGTCTCCTGGCCGATGGAATTATAGGATTTCAAATCCCCCACACCACTCTCGATCCAGCCGATACTCAATCCCGCGGCAGGCGGTACCTTAGTCGCCAGAGTGATATACCCATGCCGACGATCAAGTGAGAGAAAACTGTAAGATAATCCGCCCAACCGGCCCTCTATTTCTGCCAGTATCGCAGGATTATAAAAAGCAGAATATGCAGAAACCGGTGATGCTACACCGGTATTGCCCAGGGCGATAGCCCGTGCGCCCAATCCCATCCGCAGGTACGATCCTGCCTGGCTGGCGTTTTCATCGGCGACAACCGGCGCCACAAGAAATAAACACAAAATAATAGCTAAAGATTTCTTCACCTTTACTCCTCAGTTTATCACCACAAGTTTACCCCAGGATACCCGACCCTGTATATCAGCACGGAAAAAGTATACCCCGCTGGCAACGGCTTGACCACTCGCTGTCCTTCCGTCCCATTTGCTACTCCGGTCGTAATTTCCACCCTCGGGAGCAGATTCGTACTCCCTTATACTCGCAACATGCTCCATGGCAAAATTGTAGATATCAATTGTCACATGGCCCGCTTTCTGCACATCATATTGAAAGCGAATATATCCCTGCCTTGAGGGCGAAAATGGGCTCGGGTAGGCATAAACTGCTGGAACCGATGCCAGCCGGGTAGACTGAAATGAACGGTTGACCGTCCAGCTAAAACCATTATTGGTCGTCGATGCCAGGCCATCATTTGAACCTGCCCAGAAACGCGAGATACCGCCTTCCCGGCTGACACCGGCGGAATAAAAGACAGCGGTGAGAATTTCCTCACCGCTCTGGTCATCCCGGATAGGTGGTACAAGATACCAGTTGTCGCCACCATCATCACTGAGGTACATGCCTTCATCGGTGGCCACATAGACACGATCTCCGTCGAACGCAAAATTATGGGCAAAAATATTTTCCAGATAAATTTCCCATGAAGCACCACCATTGGTGGTTTTGCTGATGGCAATTGTTTCGCTGGAATCGGTTACATTTGTCGCCGCCCATACTGCACCCGTCTTTTCCTGATAGGCCAGTGCAACCACAAAATTACCGGAAATATGAAATTCCTGATTCTTGGAAGTATACCGTGTCCATGTCTGGCCTCCGTCCATGCTTTTACTTATGCCACCGGCTGTGCCGACCCAGATGTTTCCGTTTTCCGACATTACCGAAAATGCCCTGTGATTAAGATAATCCAGCGCCGAGAATGGAATCCCATCGGTTGTTACTACCTGCCAGCTTGATCCCATATCGTCGGATCGGCGTAAACCACCACCAAAACTGGCGATCCATATTGTTGTATCAAGAAACGAAATATCGAATGTCAGGTTTTGCACATTAGTGGTCGTTGGTTTATAACGGGTTTCATCACGGCGGTCAACGGGCTGTGGAACATGTATCCATGAAACGCCGGAATCGGTGGTATAACTCAATCCTCCCCCGGCCGGGAGGGAACCGGATGCTGTGACCGTATCGAAGGACGTAGCGATCCAAAAAATCGAATCATTCATAAATCCCATCGCTGTAATACCGCCCTTACCTATATAATCTGATGAATTGAAAGTTTGCCAGAAAGTTCCGCCACTAACGGTTTTATTAAGACCATAACCGGTGCCGGCCAAGACCAGAGAATCACGGGTAAGAATATCTACGATGCCGTTTCCCAGCAAGGTGCCTCCCAACATTTCCGGTGGTGTCTTAAGATTGAAAGCACCTTTTGTCAAGATTTGTCCCGTGACACAACCGGTGAGAATCAAAGTAAAAGCAATATATCTGATCATTGTAAAATCCTGTTTTTGCATTATTCTGAAGGAAGAATGGTAAGTTCCCGGAGCAACACCGGGCTAAGGTTTCCGGCTTTATCCCGAATATAAAACGAGAACTGGTAGGTGCCCAGCTGGGTGCCGGGGTCCAGGATCAGAGAGAATGAATAAATCCCATCACCGGCCTGTGCATCACCAACGGCTACAGCCGGATTATTCGGATCAAAGGGGAGGCCGTTGTCACGAAGGATTATGGGTTGGCCGTTATTGGCGAAGGTCTGATCCGGTTTGCGGGAATAGAAGTAAACCGAGTCAAGATCGGCCAAGCCCTCAGGATCCAAAACCTCTGCCGTGATCAGTGTACGTGTGGTGGACGTACCGGGTGCCGGACGATTAAGTGATTCCGGCACATCAAGTATCCCAAATTCCGGATTAAGGTTATTAATATAAATCATAGCCGGTCCGGCCACACCGGTTTCACCAAATTTATCTTCGGCCCCGAACAGCAATTCAAAATCCCCCTTTTTACCTATGGCGATTCCGGCATCCAACCGTGCGGAAAAAACGGAATCTCCCGCATTTAAATCACCGTGATTTTCCCAATCCCCATCGTCGTATAGGTCACCTTCAATTTTTATTACATTCGTGGTTATATTCCGGCTCTCAAAATAAACCCGCTGAATATCGATCTGACCATTGGTATCGGTCACAGTCACCATGAGCAACTGATCCTGGAGCAAGACGCTGAAGGTATCCGGTGAAACCACCTCGGTGATTTCGGGTGGCGCATTGTCGCTGAAAAGGATTAATTTTTCGACAACGCCGCTCTGATTTCCACTCTGATCAACAGCCTTGAAACTGAACACATACATTCCATTATTTACACCAGGATCAATCATATCCGTGCTGAAGCGATTGGTAAAAATGCCATCTCCGGCAAAAACATCACCATCCTGTGGGTGCAGATACGCCCCGTCATCAAATAGCGTATCCTGATAGATGATTCCACCCTCCTGTTCTCGCTTGACGTCGATAATGACTGTCTTAACGTTCTCAATCCCCTGTGGATCGGTGATTGTCGTTTCAATTTTATAAAGATCCTGGGCATTTGGTTTCCATTTTTCAGCCAGTTTAACTTTAACGATCGATGGCAGCTCTGATATGCCAATTGGATCATCATTTTTACATGCGCTAATAACAATAAAGCAGAACATTAAGACAGAAACGAATAAACGATACATTTAATCCCCTATACTTTTTGTGGATTGCAGATATCCATATCGCAGGCCCCGGTCCGTGGCATATATTTCTTTTTGACCGGCCATTTTCAATATTTCAATAAATATCAAGATGCCATATAACAAGACATCTTCCCTTCCGGCTAGCATTCCGGGCAGCTTTTTTCTTTCCGTCAGAGTCATCTTATTGATCCTATGGTAGAAGGATTCAAGATCACTAAGGGTTAACATGAATCCATGAAGTTTCTCAGGATCATAATGGGGCATTTTCTGTTTTATGGCAGCTACAGTAGTCATGGTACCCCCTGATCCAATCAATATAGTTTCAGATGAACCTTGCAAAATATCCTTATGTCCACTTAATGATTGTCTAATATACAATATCAATTCCAGGGCATTTTTCGATGACAATTTCTCGCGTAGTTGCATCTTTTCCGCCATGCGCACAACCCCCAGGGGAATACTGCAAACAGAAAGAACATCCCGGCCCTCGCCTTGAACAAGTTCAGTGCTTCCACCCCCGACATCGACGACCAAAGCAGGCTGTGCATCCGTAATAATACCCGTAATCGCTCCGGCATATGTGAGCCTGGCTTCCTCTTCACCGCTGATCACAGAAACCGACCATCCAAAATTCTCTTTCACCCTTTCAGAAAAAGTATATGTATTAACAGCCTGACGCAGCATTTCAGTCCCAAATACTTTAACCGCGTGTACTTTGTAGCGGTGAATTATGTCATTGTACTGGTGCAATACTTTCATCGATCGTTCCAATGCGTCCCTGCTGATCACCCTATCACCTGAAATCGATTCCCCCAGTCGGGTTACCCGATATGCCTGCCTCACCGTTTCCAGACTCACCCGCATTATGCCATCTGGCGATCAGAAGCAGGATCGAATTTGTCCCGATATCGATTACGGCCAGATTCTTCATCGGTTTTTTTCAGCTCCAATTGTAAGACCACGGCCAGCCATTCCTTCATGGCAGATCTCCGGATCAGCCTAAATCCTGCCGCCTGATACGCGGGTAGCACGGATGATTCATCACTGAGTAATAAACCAGAAAGGATAATCAATCCTGCTGATTTCAGAAAATTGCGGGAAAATTTCCGCATGATCCAGTAAGACGTTACGATTGATATTCGCAAGAATCAGGTCATATTTATTTTCCGGCAGTTGTGCTGGATCTCCCAGGGCAAATAGCAGATCTCCGGTCACTTTATTCAACCTGGCATTTTCCTGGGCATTACGTATGGCTTCAATATCATTATCGATCGCCAGGACTTCTGCTGCTTTCATTTTATTCGCAAGAATAGCAAGAATACCACTGCCGGTTCCAATATCCAGGACCTGCATGTCAGGCTTTATGGTCTTTTCGATTTCAATCAACATCAGTTTGGTGCTTTCGTGGTGACCGGTCCCAAATGCCATTTTAGGATTGATGGTTATTACCAGTTCACCCTCACGTATTCGATACTTTTCCCACGGCGGTTTGACGACAATATGCTCACCGACACGGATTGGCTTAAAACTCTTTTTCCAATCGGATAGCCAATCGTGCTCTGTAAGGGCGGTAACCTTAAGATTACGATTGTTAAAACCCGGGTCAAAATGACGAAGATATTCAATTATCCCTTTGCGCACCTCATTGTTCCATTTGTGGGTCGCAAAATAAATGACGATGGCAGATTCGGTTACATTGATGCCTTCGCACCCCAGGGCGAACAGATATGCCGAAACATCATCCAACCGCTCCTGGGGAAAATTCAGATTCAGTTCAATCCAGCTCATAGACTGTCCTTGATTACCATCCGATCTCTGCTCAAGCTCACGGTTTTATCCTTTGCTGATTTATCAGTCACGGATGGCTATATTAACAGTTATACCAAATTCATTCCAGCTATACTTACCACTGATTTTATTTTCGGTAACACCTGTTTCATAAAAAAGACTCCCAGAAACCCTTTGATTAAACCGATACGTTGCAGAGGGGCGAAGTTTCCACGTATTGTTTTTCTGTGTTTCCTGAAATTCTTTCTGATTAAACTGCTTTTGAAATGTAAGATTATTAGAGCTATCAAAAGTAAGTGAAAAATTGATTTCATTTTTGATGATCTGTCCCTTAAACGGCCAGATGGGAATTGGAATTTCAAAACCGCCCTGGGTGGCATAACTTGCTGTCACTGAAAAAGAATTATTAACCGACCGTGTGGCGCCACCACCGGCCGTCAAAGTGAGTGTTGAACTCTGATTCATACGGATCGCTGTGGACATACCAAAATCCCAGCTGATATTGACACCAACCAGAGGTTGAAAATTATGGGTAAAACTTTCGCTTGAGGGAATCAGTTTATCATCTTTTAGTCTGAGATTTGCAGTATATTTTCCCGAACGTGCGTGATCCAGAGAAACCGTTTTGGCTAAATCAGAGAAAAATAAAAATTGTTCCAAACCACTTATTTTTATAGTCCAGTCGGGAATGAACGAGCGCATGTCTTTCAGAGGTCCGCTAAAATTTTCGTTTGGATTTTCACCGAGGGCAAAAAAGGTGACGCTTTCGTTGGCAGATTTTGTTTTATCATTGGTTGTTTCGTTGATATTATAGTTATGTGTGAAATTGGTTCTGATATTCTTTGATATATTGAAACTAAAAGATGTCTGCAAAGCACGCGTATCGGTAATGGATGGTCCGTAAACAAGCCCTTTTGTGAGACTGGTATCCTGCGGTACACCGGGATCTTCACTCAGACCAAACTGGTACTTCCAATCCGGGATTTCAGATATAAATGAATTGGTAATGCTTTTGTTCCAGGTGTATCCGGTTTGGATTTTATCCCAGGAATTAAAAAATTCATAGATCCAAACCAGCGGGTTGGGGAAGGCTCGTGCCGGTTTCTCCTCTTCTTTTTGCTCCTCATCTTCGCTCGCCTTATCTTCCTCTTCTTCTGGTTTTGAAGGTTTTGGCCTTGGGCGACCGCCTCGTCTGGTTGTAGCGGTTGGTTGACTTTCAGGCTCATAGATCAGCTTAATAAAATCGCTCGGATTGAAGTTTAAATTTACCCGGTGTCCCACGCGGTTACTGCTTTGTTTCTGATCCCTGTTGAGATTTACAATGCTATAACTGAAATCGGACGTATAGGAGTAATCGGGTGTGAACCAGGAGAACCATTTTGGGCGGTAATCCATTTTAAAATCCTGAGTGATATTCGTCTCACGACCAAAATAAAAATCCTGTACAATAGACTGAATCAGTTCCTTGGCCGTGTTTATGCCGACCACATCCGCATCGGCTTTGTGACTGCGGCCATAATTGAAACTGATGCTCGGGATAAACTGATAACCGATGGTGATCCGACGATCGGATGTCACATTGTTTGTTTCTGTCGTCTGAATTTCATTGCGCAGCTCTATTGGAATCTTTGATGTCAGATATACTCAGACTCATTGACGTGCTGTTCGGTGTGTAATAAATTTTCTGATCAGAGAACATGTTTAAAATCGGGAAAACACTTAGCATTTTAAACGGCTCAACAAAATTTTCCTTTCCCCAGGGGAAACTGTAGTTCGCTGAATATCGCCATTGTCTGGATCGCTGGAATTCAGTCTGATAATTTCGGCTGTTTTTAAATGAAAAATCAACATCAAGATTTACCTGATCAATTGTATGATAAAAGAGCCAGAAATTTTCGTTTGGGCGTTTTTTTAGGGTTGTACCAATACCATATATTTCAGATTCGGTAACAACTGTGTCCAACTCGGAGGGGAGCTCGCGCATGCCAAACAGGGATTGCACCTTTTCTTCCGGGGTTGCATTACGGTACTGCGTCAGTACATCCGTTTTGGGGAAATATTTTGGTATGCTTCGCACAAATGACGCCCGTGCATCGACCGGCATCGTGATACCCAGATCTTCAGGTATAAATTTATGCAGGTTTAAAACACCCGAGTAATTTTGCGATTCCGTTGTGTTACCGCTGCCAAACTGTGTTTTGACATCATGGAAATCGGCATCTTTGCTCTCCCAGTTGCCGTTAAAGGTCAGCAAATCTGCAACCCGCAGGTTGGCGCTCAGTCGCAAAGCCGTACCGGATTCCTGCCGGACCTGCGAAACGCGCATTTCATCAAGCCACACTTCACCGGTGTACGGGAAATTCCCTTTATTACGTACACCGATTTTAAAGTAGCGGATTGTTGATAAACTCGGCCGGCCACTGATACGATAGACCCCATTGACCTCGGTTTTCCCTTCAACCGGAACTTCCCACCTTTCCGGTCCCACCGGATCTTCGAATTTAGTTCTTGATAATTCATCCAGATCAACATCAAACTCATTGATTTTCGCCCATCCGGCATATATGTGCTGTCCATATTCATAATAATTCTTCGGATCCGATCCGAAACGAATATAGACCTCCACATCACTCGTATCAACAGATGGCGCCGGGGGTAATTCCATCCCGCCATGTACAAACATGCGCAATTTTTTATAATTCACCAATGACAGGATTTCACCAAACAATGATTTATTGGCTTGTACGACATGTCCCGGTTGGAGATCGATCATCCTCAAGACCATCGACTGCTCCTTGGAAAGGGCACGGGTGATCCGGTCGCGAATACCCGCTACACCCGGAGGGGAGGTGTATGGCTCAGGTCCTCCATCGATAGCGGCGGCGTTCTCCTCCGTATTATAAACCGTAATCGAAAAAAGAGAATCATTAGGGACAAAATTTGCTGAATCATTTACGGCAATACCATCTTCTTCCCACTCATTACCAACAAAATCAAGGGTTGCGAAGTAAATTTCTTTCTTTGTGGTCGTCAGATTACTAAACCACATACGAACAAAATATACCGACTGAAATGTCGTATCGGGTGATCCGACCACGTTATCATAGCTTCTGAGTGGAATCCGGTATTGTTTCCATCCGGTTTTCACCCCTTCACTATTCACCGTTTCACCAGACAGCCATTGCCGCGATTTCTGGTCACGCGGATCAAGTGTAAAACTATACATGAAATAATCGTTGTTCAGGTTTAGCTGGCCGTCACCATCAAGATCTTCACTATCCGGGTAATTTGCCGCCCGGGCACGTGAATTGCCCTCGGTTCCGTTAATTCCGTCATACGATCCACTTGATCGATTCGGTTCACGCCAATTGTCAAGCGGATCATCGCATGGATGCCCATCGGGATACCCATCTACACCGGTATCTTCATTTTCATCCAGCACACCATTCTTGTTCCGGTCCTCTGTGTTCTGACCACGCCAGACTGGGAGCGCCATATTTCCGGCTGTCACCATCGCAGCTCAGCATGTACCAGTCCTCCGAGACCTGACCCAGATCAATATTGATACGTGTATATTCCGGATTTGATATTGTATCTTCTTTTACCCAGATCTCGAGAAATTTTGTGCGTTGCTGGTTAGCAATGGTTGAGGTGGATCGCATAAAACCTGCCCATGCCGTTTGCCTGATCATCCCCTTCCTCTGCCCAGACCTCTACCCCCAATACATCGGTTTCCTGTCCGGTTTCCGCCGTCACATCCCGGTTTGGCCAGATCTGTTTGATCGGTACCCGGTTATATGGGTTGAACCATACAATCCTGCCGCGGTTTTTGTCGGCCACCGTGTCAGCACGCTGCGTATAGTTTATATTATTAAAGTCCATGAATTGTTCAATCTGTGAAGGGTCTTCACGAAAAAGCACCGGTGGACTGGCGTCAGTCCAGACGTTATACCGGATGCCCAGTGTGGTATTTCGTTTCGTACCTTCAAAATCATCCAGGAACGCTACCCCCTGATCATCGCCGGTCCCTTCGTTATTCAGCGTATTCGGATTCGGCATGACCTGGGCAAACTCCGCTTCGATATCCAGCGTAGAAGGCTGATTGGTTTCCACTATCGGCATCAGGTTTGCCAGATCGGTTAGAAAAGAGGGTTTGAATTTCAGGGATGTATTGAGATCCCAGACAAAATTGCGGAAGGGTTCCTGGCCCACACGCACACGCTGATCGAGGGTTGACTTGTTCATATACAGGGCGGTAAAGCCGATAAAGGAATCGTCCCAAAAACGATATTCCGCCCGTCCGCCAAGAATGGTTTTTTTATCTCAGCTGAAAGATGGTGGCTTTTTCATACTTTATCTCGAGATCAGAACTCGATCGTTTCGCCCGGTTCGAGATAAGGGTCAGCTGCCCGGTAAAGTAATCGATCAGATAATCTTCATTGCGCTTAAGCGGCGCACCGTTTAACAATACTTCCTCACTGCCCTCGAGTACGTTAAATCCGAGATCAAATGTAGACTTTGTACTACGGGAGGTGACGACAACCTCAAATTTTGTATTACGGACACGCTCAAAATTGTCGTTTGTGTTATAAATTCTTGCCCGGTTTGTGTCCGCAAGGCCTTCCTGATCCGGCGGATTATTCACAAACCGGCTCCCCTCAAGCGGATCGAAGGGCTGCAATCCAGGCATCATCAGGGTACCTTCGGAGCGATTTATCAGAAAACCGTTATCATCTATTTTTCTGTCCCCGTTTTCAGATGCTGCTCCATTTTCATCCACACGGTCCAATCCCAGCAGATACAGATAAGATTTTCGCGGTTCCACCTGCTGGATCGTTTCCTGTTCGCCGTTCAGATTGAACATCACCTGTACGTCAAACCCCTCTTCCTCAATGTTCGTGCCACCGAGATAATATACATTCCGCATCATCAATGGCCAGACCTCTGTATGGGAAGGTTGCATACTCCGCGGTTTGATCAACCGCAACACATAGGGTTTTGTGGTATCTGAATCAGCCACATCCAATACAAGTGTCCCGACTTTTTTATCATCGGTCTCATATGCCAAGGCCAGAACTTCACTATCACGTAATTCCTGTTTTAAAACGATTTGCCCCAAGGCATAGTCATACTCATAATCCCTGCCCCGTACCAGGGGTACAAATGTGGCCTGTTCTACCTTTCCGGCTTCGAGCTCGACCTGATCGAGACTCGTGATATCCCTGTATTTTGGATCGTTTGGATCAATGACGGCAATACCATCGCGCGCATTTTCATCGGAATACTTACCCGATTTGTATACATCTATTTCACGGATCAGATTCGCATCACTGGAGTAAAACCATTGTGTCAGGTCATCTGAAAAACCCTGTTCAAAATAATCCGCATAAAATGAATCGATGAAAAAATAACGATTTCGAATAAAATCATAATCATGTAAGGTGGTTTTACTCTCACTTGAACTGCCTGAAATGGTGAGCTTTTTCTGCTCACCTTTCTCCAGAGAAGCAATGCCAGAGAAAAACAGATTACCCACACGCATATTGGTTTTTAGACCAAATAGACCTTTATTTGAAGCACCGAATATTACGTATTTGGTCGAAGGAAGCGATAGACCGATGTTGCCTGCCTCGATACTCTGAATAATCTCATCTTCATCTCCTTCATACCGGAGTTTAAGAGTATTTTCAAAATCGAAGGTTGCTTCACTGTTTTGCTCGACCGAGACGGTAACCTTTTCACCGATTTTACCTTCAATGGTAAATTGCTGGGTCTGATTGAACCGCGGACTAAAACTACCTCTGTCCTCGATCGCACTAACGGCTGATCCTGAGCGGTTCTCAGACCGGCCTGAAAGATCGAATGAAATATTACCCGTGACTCTCAATCTGACCCGGTCACTTCCGAATATCCGTGTAAATGTCTCATTTTTTATGCGTACAGGTATTTCCAACTCCAGTGCACCGGTCTTCTGGTCAACCGTCTCGCCTACTTTCTTTGTAAACACCTCTTTCCACATTGCTTTCCGGTCATATGCCAGGCGCAGCCGGATATAGGTATCAAGATCAACAACCACTGGAAAATAGAATTCACTCTGACCGATTTTCTCGCTGACATTGACGAAAGACGCCGTGGAATCCATTTCGATGACACGTTTGGTGGAGGGTGGTGGTTTGCGGACAAAAAGCGTGGAATCGATAAAAAAACTGCCTAATCCCGCGCTTTCAGGTTCAAAAAGTTGCACAGTACGGGGCGGTGGGGGCATATGCATACCCACCTGCGCGTGGGCCTGACCCACGTAAAGCACATAAATTAGCGTGGAGAATAATAAGGCCTGGAGGAGCCTTTTCTCACAAATTAGATGTTTACCCACAGATTCCAGACAACTAGTTAATCAATTCGGTAACAACTCCCTCAGGCGGTTCCTCCAGATTGGTGAAAGTGATAAAGCTTAAAATTAATTACAACTGAATATATTTGCAAGTTTTCACATTTATCTAACCTGATCTATTCATAAACCACAGAGCGCACAGAGTTAACTTTATGATATTATTATAGTTATATTTCATAAAAGAATTAAATCTTATAGAATTGGATATACTTCACTAATTCTTATAACTATTTGTTTTTATATAATTTAAAATTACTCTGTGTCCTCTGCGGTGAATTATTAAGGCTAAATTCTTTACAAAACAAAGCCATTGACCTTATTATCGGCCTTTTTTATGCTGTATTCAGCATTTAATCTGAATTTTGTTACGTATCTTTTACACACCATTACGGGAAAAGGTCCCCGTTTTTACGAAATATGGCAGATTAATTTGATCTAAAGTCTGTCGGCAAGCCGGGTTCAATGAACTTTCATCAGCAAATAGCATTAATGTTTTATACCCCAATAATTAGGAGTTATTTTTAATTTTAATTAAATTTGTGCATGCATAACAAGAAGACAACATGAAGATTTTATCCCGATATATTATTCGCGAACATATTCCTCCATTTATCTTTGCTCTGACGGTTTTGATGTTTATTTTTTTAATGCAATTTATGCTCAAGTATATCACCCGGATTTTTGGCAAAGGTTTATCTGCTTTCACCATTATTGAACTGGTCTTCTATAATCTCGCATGGATGTTTGCCCTCGCGGTGCCAATGGCGGTCCTTATTGCCACCCTGATGTCTTTCGGTCGGTTATCTGGCGATAATGAGATTACAATATTGAAATCGAGCGGTATCAGCATTTACCGTATTATCAGACCGGCACTCGTATTCGGTGCAGTCATAACCGTGATGATGATTATTTTTAATGATCGTGTATTGCCCGATTTTAACCATCGCGCACGGGTAATGTTCAGTAATATCGGGCAGAAAAAGGCAACACTGAAACTGGAACCGGGTATATTTTTTACCGTCGGTAAATGTTCATTCCATGTCGAAAAAATTGAAAAAACACTTGGCGAGGAAATTTCCGAGCGGGTCAATATTCTTGGCCCGGAATTCGACAGTGATCCGACGTTGGACCGGCTTCGGCAGGTTACCATTTTTGATAATCGTGACCCGGCAAAAATCATTACCCTGATCGCCGATGAAGGGTATATGGTTTATTCAAAAAAGAAAAAAAGTCTGTTATTCGCGTTATTTGATTGTGAATATCATGAACTGAATACGATCAATACGGAAGAATACCGCTTTTCACTTTTATCACGTTACAACTTCACCCTTGCTGCCCCGGAGTTTGAACTGGAAAACCGGGATGATAATATCCGCGGTGACCGCGAGATGGATGTGGAGATGATGATCGACCGGGTCGAAACTTTCGCCAGGGAAAAACGTGATGAATCCGCTAAAGTTGTCAAAAAAATTGAGGAACGGCTCAGCACGATATCCGACTCTCTGAAAATTACCAATAGGGATACAGCTCAGGTAAAATTACCGGAGATCGATAAACTTTTGTGGAAAGAAGACTGCTGATAAGGCACATCGCACTATAAGCCGCGAATATCAGTCCTTACGGATCTCCAGCAGTCGAATTCAGAACAGTAACCGGATGATGAACAGTTATATGGTTGAGGTTCATAAAAAATTTTCGATCCCCTTTGCCAGCATTGTATTTATTTTGATCGGGGCACCGCTTGGTATCGCAGCACGGCGAGGGAGCCTGGGTGTGGGCGCCACGTTCAGTATCATTTTTTTCCTTGTATATTGGGCATGTCTGATTCTCGGTGAGGATCTTGCCGATCGCCAGTTTATGCCACCACTTTTGGCGATGTGGTTTCCAAATATTGTTCTTGGACTGATCGGAGCCTATCTGACCTGGCGCACGGTTAAGGAAACCACGATAATTAAATGGGAGAAGGTTGGTCGTTTATTTAAGCGAAAACACCCGGCGGAAAGGGATATATCTGAAAAATGATGACCATTCTTGACAGATATTTGACCCGAAAATTCCTTTTCAACCTGTTTTTTTCGACAATCGCCTTTGTCGTTATCTTTCTGGTTGTCGATCTGATTGAGAATGTGGATAAGTTCATCGACCGGGATACCGGCTTGGCAGATGTTTTTCTGTATTATGGATATTATGTTCCCTATATCATAAGTCTTACCCTTCCCGTATCCATGCTGCTGGCCTGCCTTTTCGCACTTGGGGGCATGTCCCAGCATAATGAAATCATCGCACAGAAGAGTGCCGGAATAAGTTTATACCGGATTTTTACCCCGCTTTTAATATTGGGGTTGATTATCAGCGTATTCTCCGGATTTTTCAACGAGATGATTGTACCGGAAGCCAACGAGCGGCGGATGGATCTGTACCGATATGAGATCCAAAATAATCCACGCAATCAAGGGAGCAAACGTAATAATATCTATCTGCAGGATTCAAAAAACCGGAAGGTATCCATCGCATTTTTCAACGGCATGACAAATGAGGCATTGAATGTCAGTTTGCAATATTTCAAAGGTGCGGCGCTTGCCCGCCGGGTTGATGCAAAAAAAATGAAATGGATGGATCAGCATTGGGTTCTGTTTGATGCGGTGGAACGGGTGTTCAGGGATACCACGGAGGAGATTTCGACACATACCGAGTGGGCGCCCGGGGACTTTGAATTCAAGCCGGAAAATTTACTCGAACTTCAAAAGCAACCGGAAGAGATGAGTTATGCAGAGTTAAAACTTTTTGTCGACGAAATGCAAAAAATAGGTGCGGTGGTTCGTAAATGGGTCGTTGAACTTCAGCTTAAGATCTCATATCCGTTCGCCAATTTTATTATCATATTGTTCGGTGCGCCAATTGCGGCTCAAAAACGCAGAAGTGGCACGGCAGTGGGTATCGGAATCAGTCTCCTGGTCTGTTTTGTATATTTTTTATTTATCCGAACCGGTCAGGTTCTCGGGCATCAGGGAACCCTTTCTCCATTTTTCGGGGCATGGATGGGTAATATTATTTTCGGCATTGCCGGGGTATTTACATTGCTCAGGACCCGGAAATAACTTTAACCGGTGCTGCCAAGTAATGATGGTTTGATCCGGAAGATCAGAATGTTATTTTTAGTTGCATTTAAATAAATTTCGGTGATAAGTTGTCAATGAAAGGACTAATATTAACGAAGAATAAATAGAAACCTCGACTTGAGATAAAATGGAGGTAATAATGAAAGTTATTACTGTTTTTATATTTGTACTATCGGCATTTGTACCATGTTTTAGTGAAATTCTGAATGTACCCTCAGCAGAATTTCCGAATATCCAGACAGCCATTGATTCATCTACCACCGGCGATACGATCTTGGTAGATCAGGGAACTTATACCGAACGGATTGATTTTCTCGGGAAAAATATTATCGTCGCCAGCAGATATTTAACCGAATCTGATACCAGTTTGATAACATCAACGGTTCTTGATGGTCAGGGAGGGGGATCAGTGGTAGTGTTTCAAAGTGGCGAGGATAGTACGACACAGCTGATCGGCTTTACAATTCAGAATGGATTTTCGTTTCCGGGCGATGGAGCGGGTATACGCTGTATCAATGGTTCAAATCCGAAATTTAGTGATCTGATCATACGTAAGAACATCAGTGGCGTCGGCGCCGGAATTTTTGTTTATAACGACAGTCATATTAAACTTGAACGTGTGCGTATTCAGGATAATTCGGGTATTTATGCCGGGGGCGGTATATTCTGTGACCGGAACAGTTCCATAAAATTTATGAGTGGAGAAATCAAACGCAACACGGCAAACGAGGACGGAGGGGGTATATATGTGAACGACAGCTCGTATGTCTTCCTGAATGATGTCCTGATTGCACAAAATTCTTCCTATTACACCGGAGGGGCACTCTTTGCGTCTTTTTCCCGTATGGATTTTGTAAATACGAATATAAGAGAAAACAGTTCTTTTCAGGGTGGCGGCATGTTTTTTGAGAACTGCTATGAAACCGTTATAAACAATTGTAAAATCGAACGAAATGTTGCCGCTGAAGAGGGTGGAGGTCTGTTTGCGCTGGAATCCGGCCTGGTTTTCCAGCTAACTCGGATACATCATAATCAGGCATATGCATCGGGTGGTGGTATTTTTACGGCCTACTCAACGTTGATGTTTGATGAAAACGAAAAATCGGATATTTTTCTGAATTTTGCCGGATTGAGGGGTAACGATTTTTATGCGGAATCCGACACACTCATTCCTGTAACTCTCGATACAACAACAATCCTGCCGGTTACCGAATACCAGGCATTCCCGAGTGAGACTGTTCCGGATCGATGCTCAGGCGGCAAAAGTGGTTGCCACCGGGAATGAACTATATGTGAGTCCAGCAGGCAGTGACAATAACGATGGTCTTTCAGATGCAAATCCCCTGGCAACGATTGCTTATGCATTAACCAAAATCGCAGCCGACAGCAGCAACCCCGGAACGATTTATCTTGCGCCAGGCACTTACGGTATTTATCAAAACGATGATTTCTTCCCCTTAAATATGCGTAATTTTACCACGCTGGCGGGGAATAATCCGCGGGAAGTTATTCTTGACGGTTCATTTATCGCACCAATACTGGGATTTTCAGGTGACCGCGGTGCCGTAATCGAAAAAATGACACTTCAGAATGGATATGGATTTAACGGCGGTGCTGCCTATATGGAAAATTCCCAGGCAAATTTTTATCAAACCATTTTTCAGGAAAACAGTGCAGATCTCGGTGGAGCTATATATCTGGAAAACAATTCCCGCGCTGAATTGCTGAATGGAACAATGGTGGCTAATCCCGGATTTGGGGTCATGTACTTACGAAATTCGGCAATATCCGTTGTAAATTCTATATTTTGGGAAACATCGGGCGATGCACTGGTGTTTGATGCTTCCTCTGACCCAAATTCTGCGGCGGTGGCATACTCTGATATCCAAGGCGGCCAAGAAGGCCTTTTATCAACCACAAACGGCAGTTTATACTGGCTTTCCGGTAATATAGATCTTAACCCGCTGTTTGAAGATTCCCTTAATTATGATTTCAGATTGCAGGCAGAATCCCCCTGTATCGACGCCGGACGCCAGGATACGATATTATATTATAACTCTGATCTGGATTCATTAAAAATTCCGGTTCTTGTGTATAATGACAATGCGCCGGATATGGGTGCCATTGAGTCCGGCGAACCGAATAGGGTGACTGCGGGACCCAGACTACCAAAGCAATTCATTCTGTTCCAGAATTACCCAAATCCGTTTAATCCGTTGACTACCATAAAATTTTCATTACCACAATTATCAGATATCAAACTCAGAATTTATAATACCCTCGGTCAGCTGATTCAAATTATCGAGCAAAAGGGTCTGGCTCCTGGTGTACATGAAATTGTATTCGACGGAACGGGAATTTCGTCCGGTATTTATTATTATGTGGTTTCGGCCGGAAATTATACCGCTAACCGTAAAATGTTGCTGATTAAATAAATGGTGCAGCACGTATTTTGCAGACAGAATAACAGGCCAGATGATGATTAAAAACGATTGATACTTGAGCTATTCTGCACATTTTAGGCAAATTCTAGCAGAAAAATAAATATATGCCCGGATGATTAATTGATGTTCGTTCCATTATGCTGTAATCCTGTCCGTGAAAAAAAAACCCGCGTTGGTGAGACGCGGGTTTTATAATTTTAACAGGCAGGTTTTATCGGATCAAAGCCATTTTCTGAACCTTGTTGAATAATTGGTTTCCTGTCGAAGATCTTACCAGGATCCGGTAAATATAGATACCGGATGCAACAGACTGCTGATGCAAATTTGTCCCATCCCATTGTACTCTATGAAAACCGGCTTTCACCTCGCCGTCGATCAGGACTTTGACCACCTGACCCAGAATATTGTAGACTTTCAGTTCAACCTGTGCATTTACCGGCAGGATATATTTTATGGCTGTCTCAGGGTTAAACGGATTCGGGTAATTTTGAGCGAGGGAAAATCCCTGTGGTATATCAACCTGCTGATAAACAACGTTGTGATAATTTACAACCCCCTGGTAAGAAACATCGGCAATACGATAGGCATAGACACCTCCGACCTGTACCATTGAGTCCAGATACGTATAATATGTTTTTTCCGCTGCATTTCCCTGTCCTTCGATTCTTCCGATTTCTCCGAATGGATTTGAGCTGGCATATACAGATAGTGCACCACGCTGGATCTGATTATATTCATCTTTGGTCAATTCTTTCCGCTCCAGAATCCAGTAGGCATTCTGAAGTTCGCTTTCCGTAATCCAGTTCAGCTGCACAATGCCTTCGGTACTCTCCACAGAAAAGGATGTAAGTTCAACCGGTAAGGAGAAATCCCCTCCTATAACTGTATTCTCAACACTTGTGTATACCTGATACGTAAGTGATGCGGCGGAAGAAGCGTTTTGAATGCCGGCCGTTGAATCGATAAAAACGGTCACCCCGGTATTATTACCGATGGTAACACTCGCTGGCACTGTAATGATCAGGCTATCCGCATTGCTGGAATTATTATCGAACAATGTGACTCCAGCGGCATTTGTCGCATTCACTTTTACTTTGGAGGTTGCCGGTGTGCCCAGTGTAAAGGCAACATCATAAGGATAGGGGAAAATGATGCCGATGGTACTGGCGCCGGATACCAGCCTACCACGTGATCCGGTATTGAACGTAATCGTATATTGTCCCAGAACACTGAGGGCGGTCGGTACGACATCAACCTGAACATTTCCAATTTGCGTATCGGATGGCTGCAACGCATATGATGACGAACTTGCGTTCAACGGTTGTGCACTGGTGCGAACCGTCAGGCTATAACTTTGGTCGATCGACGGATTTTGTATACCGGCCCCGCTCAGAAAGGCAACCCGGACCTGATGACCGGCGGTTATAGCATTGGGTACGGTAACCGTAATGGATCTGGCCGAAGGGTTGGTTACCACCGCTGAGGCATTCGTCCAGTTGGACGGATTAGCCACGGCATTTGCCACCCGGACATTGGTAACACCAATACTGGTTGGAATAAACGTATTGAACGGAAAAGTAACGGTTACCGTTCCTGTCGCGGCCCCCAGACCATTCTGTACGGTAAAATTAACCGTATCGGTGGCGGTTGCGTTTACAATATCCGGACTGATATTTACACTGACATTAGTTACAGGACCTACGCTGGATATGGTATACGAATTGGAAGTTATATTTGACGTTTCGACACTGGTCTTTACGGTCAGCGTATAGGAAGTCTGATGTGCTGGGATTTGTAATCGGTTTTGTTGCTCCGGGATTACTCAAAATGATTGAAACACTTTTACTGTTTCCTACGACTACACCGCTGGGGACCGTCATGGTAATCGCTTTTCCGTTGATCGAAAAATTCCCGGTTGGGATTTTGGTGGAGACGCCATTGGCAACGATATAGCTACTGTCATAGTTACTTGTGGTTGTATTTACACCAGTGCTGGCATTAAAGGTTATCGTTATTGTACTTGTACCTGCCATCAGCCGGCCATTTGTACCTGTGCTGAAATCCACAGTATACTTCGATAAAGAGGATGGCGTCGGTACCGCTGGTGTTACCGTTGCGGCAGAAACCGTACTAGATGTCTGAATTATGCTGTAGCTGGGCGAGGTAAACGGACCGGTTTCCTGGGTTGTGGAAACATTCAGGGTATAACTCTGAACCAGGGTCGGATTCAGGATACCGGCAGATTGGCTGATCAGAACCGTAACTGGTGTCAGGGTACTAATATTCGCGGGTACCAGGATCCTCAGACCCTGCCCGGCGGTGGTTGGATTTACCGACAGCGGTGTTCCGTTAACGGTGATATCATTTTTACTGATGTTTGTGGGCAAAAACGTATTTGACGGAAAAACGATCTTGATACTATCCGCAGCGGCTGTGGTCAGCGCTCCGGAGGAACCGGTGGTAAATTTTACCGAGTAACTTGCATTCGCATTCTGAATCGCCGGGTTCGGGGTCACGGATGTGACCGAGAGGTCCTGCGTGGCAGTCAACGTATAATTCCCTGAGGCGAATACATTGTCCGAGGTCGTCTTAACCTGAACCGTTTTGATACCCTGGGTGTCATTATCCAGCCCGGCGCTGGTGTCGAACACGACGGTGACGGCCGTGCTATTACCAATGGTGAGCCCTGACGGCATGGTGATACTGACTTCCCCGCCGATGCCGGATGTGACCACTGAAATATTGTTACTTGGAATGGTATTGACCTCAACCGCACCAGCCGGAATCGATGTCGGTACGTTCGTTCCGGTTAAGATAATGTTGATCGTGCTGGATCCGGCAGCCGCTCCTCCCGTAATTTTTCCATTTGCCGTAGTGGTAAAATTTACAGTATAGGCTGCGCTGTTTGCACCCGCAACCGAGGGATTGGCGCTGGCAGATACCGAAGTGACCTGGGTATTCCCGGATGTTATTGTATATGCAGTTGAAGTGACCGGATTTTGATCCTTGCTGGTATTGACCGTTACTTTGTAGAAGGTCGTACTGGGAATAATCGGATTCCGGATATTGGCTGCTGCCTGAATCACTACATTGAATGTGCCCGGATTTATGACCTGACCAACATTTGCCGTCACACTGCGATTCGTTAGGTTCACGGTAACCGAATTAGCGTTTGTACCGGCAATCTGAACATTTGCATTGGCTATGGTAGCCGGTAAATCCGTACCGGCCGGGAAAATAATTTTGACATAATCGTTTTGATTCGTACGCAACTGCGTTTGGGTGGTAATATTAAACGTATATTGTGCGGCCGTGTTTACCGTGGAAGTCGATAGGGTGACACTGTTAATCGTTATCGCGGTGCCACCGATATTGTATGTACTGGAATTTACATTGGTTGCCTCAACACTGGTCTTGACACCCAGCACATAATTACCCTGGGAATTTGGATTTGTTATCGGATCGGTGGCGTTGCCATCGATGATCAGAGTTAGATTATCCCCATTACCTGTTATAAAGGTGTCCGGAATGGTAACCTGTACAGTTTTAGCAGTATTGTTTGGAGTGATATTGGTTGTCGGGATATTAACATATGATCCACCACCAATCGCAATCCTGGTATTATCATAATTGGCAAGCGTTGTGCTCAGCGTGTAATTGCCTGCGAATGTGAGTGTTATGGTACTTTCACCGGGTTTTAAACGACCCAGCGATCCCAGATTAAAATCCACCATATAATTCGTTACTGCGGAGGTGGCATTACTGCCCGGGGTGACGATTGCCTGGGAAACCGTGGTTGTAGTATTAAAAACGCTAAATGGATTAGAAGTGACCGTCTGCGTATCTTTGGTTGTATAAAGCTGCAGTGTGTAATTACCGGCAACGGAGGGATTCAGATACCCGGCCGAAGTATTGAACGTGACAACCACATTTGAAGAATTTCCGGCATTTATCGGCGTAACAATAAATACGGTATCGTCATCGGCAGGGACATTTTTGAGAACAGAGACCGATGCGGCATTATCCGAAAATCCGCCACTGCTGATCGATACATTGGAGGCAACCATATTATCAGGTAGAAATGTATTCGGCTCAAATATGACAACAATCGAATCATTCCCGGCTGAAAGGGCGCCGAACGAACCGGTGCGAAACTCGAATTCAAATACACCACCCTGGTTTACGGTATCCGGTTTTGTCGTAATCGCCGATATGGACGAGCTCATCGATGGGAGATATATTATAGTTATCTGACGTTACCGGAGTCGGCTCTGAAGTGGTTTTTACCGACACCTGATAGGTTCCATCCGATGAAGGGTTTTGGAGACCGGTACCTATGGCCATTATGATCTGAATGGCCTGGTCATTTTCAATATCGACCGGTGTGGTTACAAATACGGTATCACCATCTCCGGTTGCGGAGGCTGAAGTGCTGTTTAAGGTAACACCGGATAATGATCCCACAGGGATGGTCGTACCATTCGGGAATACGATCGTTACGACCCCCTCTCCGGCATTCATCGCACCGCCGGACCCCACATTAAATCCAATCGTATATGCAGCCGGTTCACCGGCAACGGAGGGATTTGGCGTCACTGCCGCCGGAGTGACCGTCGATGACGACTGTGTGATCGTGTAAGTATTTGAAGTTATTAACGTTGTCTCTTTCGATGTTGCCGCCTGGAGTGTATAACCGCCCGCGGTTAAAGGATTTTTGATCTTCGCGTTGGCATCGATCACAACCGTGAACGTTCCGCCGTTTTTAGCAATATTAACCGGCGTAACAATGGCCAGGCGCTGCCCGCTAACCACCAGGGTGTTCACCGTTGTGTTGTTAACCGTGATCAGCGAGGGGGTGATATTGTTGGGAACATTCGTACTGGCATTGAATACAATGATGATACTGTCCTGATTTGCATCCAGATTGGTATTTCCGTTGCCGGTTGAAGAAGTAATGGTGTACTGGGCGAAATTGTTCGTCTGATTTGGCGACGGCGTCGCATTCGGCTGGCTAATATTGGCCAACACCGCAGTACCGAACATCAGAAGTATACACGACACAATTTTCAGGGTAGCGATTTTTCTCATAAATTTCGATCCCCCACAAGCTTAACTTGTATTTTATTTTACCTAATTTATAAATTTAAACTCTGCAAATCTATAAAAATATTCGACTTATTTGTTAAAAACTAAAATTTTTTTTAATCGCAATTTCGAAATTAGCAATATAGTACTACTCACCTCGTCGATCCATCTAAAGATAAAAGACAAACTATTTCTCATCTAAGCATATGATACTATACAAGTTATCTTCTGTCCAACCGGCTTTGGATGGCACCTTTCAAAGCTGAATTATTGATTTTGTATTTGAGGTTATCTGAATGATTTCTTACCAATTCAGCGACAGAAATACCCCTGGCAGGTATAATTTGGTAAATGCTCATCAACATTTTTAGCTTCATAGCCCCCGGATCCTCCTCTACAGCACTTTTATAAGCTGTATCGGGCATAACCCCGGTTGACGCCAGGTTCTCCTTAATTTAAACTCCTTTAACATGTATGTTATCAACAATTATGCCAGATCTGGTTTCCCGTCATCCAGTTGAATCTTCCGGTCATTTTCATCGATTTTCAACGAAAGGGTCAAATTCGAGATGTACAATTTGCACATGCTGTGCACAACCTGCACATCCAGGGTTATTTGACAAACCTTTAAATATGATCGTTTGTAAATTTGAACTCATCCTGATAATTCAGCCTGTTATCTGCAAACTTTTAGCCCAGATTTTAAAGTCTGCTGATCCTTTTAAATTTATGTTAATAAAATATATGGATATTCCTGCCTCTGAAAAGATAATATTATTTTGGGGACTGTTCTCATCATTAGACATCGGCTTTGTTCGGTTTGTATGTCAGCGTTCATAAGGATCAGTCAGTTGCGGTTAATACGGTCATCATTCATGATTTCCCCTGCCCCGTAACTATTATAAAAATATAGCGTTCTGACAGAACGCCAAGCGTGACGAGGATCACAATTGCCTGTTGTGAAACCGGATTTACCCAGAATGTATAAAAAATAAAAACCAGAGGGATAAATATACCAGCGATGATATAACCACCAAAAAGGAGAATGTGATCACTCAGCAATTTTGCAGCAAGATTGCGTGTAATTTGGTCTGATTTTGTGAGAAACCTGAACCTGGCAAACAGAATCACTAGATCCATAACTAACAGGATACCCAGCCACACCAGCATCGACATTTGATATTGCGAATACTGGTCTGATAATATAATAATAGTGGAGGCTAAAAGTAATCCGGAAACCAATACATAGCCAGAAGTGGTCGGATGTTGCCACGCTAAAATTTTCGAATTATATAATAGATGACCAATCTGAAAAAATAAAAATATCGCCGTTGCTGCAGAAATTAATGCCAAGACATGCAAATTTACTTCGAAAAGAAAGAGCAAAAATTTAATCAATACAATCACAGTAAATACACTGTGCAAAATCAAGAATTTCTGCAATAGTGTCTGCTTCAAAATACCAGATTTATCAACCTTCATTAGAGTCAGACCACAGATCAATCCCGCAAGGCCAAAAAACAGAACTAGATTACCCTTCGAAAAACTTGCTGTTCTTATCAAAGTTTCGGCCGTTACCAGATCCAGGGGTGTATACAGCAGAAAAAATATGGAAATTTCCAGGGCGTAGGTCAGTTCGAACAAGATAATGCTTAAAAATATCAGGTGGAATGTCATAAAGTGATCTTTGATATTTCGGATGTCAAAAACCGATCCAGCTGATTTGATAATCTACTCCGGCTATATAGCTTAATATTTCTATATGTGAATTTTTGATCAGAGGCTATCAGGTGCTTTATTCCATTTGCGATGGTTCCGGGATTCGCCGAAGGAATCACCACACCTGAATCTGTATCGTGAATAATCCGGGCAGCTTCTCCATCTTGAGGAACTACAGCTGAAAATGGGTTTTCTGAAACGCAAATATTCGTAGAATTTCCCTCCCACTGTTTTCTCCGCATTTTTGGATTCCGGATCCAGAATCAGGCAAAGTGCGTCCATCTGACACAGTTTTGCGAGTACTTCACCATGTTCGATATATCCCCATATATTCAGCTGATCATTTATTCCGTACTTTTCAGCCATTCTTTTCAGATCGAGCATGCTCTGCCCAAAATGATGGAAACGGACAATAATACCTTCCTTTTTCAAAATGCCGATTGCGGCAAAAAGATTGTCCGGCCTATTCAAATGAGAATAAAACGTACCGGAAAAAGCCAAATGATAGCCATTCTGTCTGATATTTTCAGTCTGTGGCAAATGATCAAAGTCTTCGTCATCATAACCGTTTGGAATAACCACCCGGTTTTTTTGATTGAATGTCTTTATAACCCGTTCCAGATGATCAAAAGTAAGATGGTACACAGATATCAGATTGTTTACCTGCCCGATTTGTTTTTTTTCACGTCGCTGATCAAGAAAGCGATGGATCGCAGACGGATATATTTTATAAGGATTGGTGGTCCAGGGATCGCGTAAATCAAGAAACACCGGGATGTTTTTATGTTTTTGAATCTTTACGGCCAGGGATGAAAGTGAGTAAGGTGGACTGGACACAATAATACAATCGTAATGATCGGACTCAATTTCCTTTATTAATACCGGCCACACGGATTTGTTCCAGTTCTTTCGGCTATCGGTAATATAGATCAGCGCACTTAACCAGCGCAGCAGGTATCCCCGTGAAAGGCGTTTTTTTAGAAAAGATAAGAAACCGCCGTACGGGTTTGAATCTGGGGTCCTGATAATTTTGGTTGAGGGAGGAATTTCTGTTTGTAGGACCTCATCTTTTGGCATTCCGGGCTCTACCGGTGCCGTGATGATCGTAAATGCCCAATTCAGACGAGAGAGATACTTGATAAATTTTACCCATCTCTGGACCCCTCCGCCTCCGGCGGGGGGGAAATAGTAGCAAATAATTAATCCACGTTTAACCAAGACTGCCTTTCCATCTCTCTGATATTTTGTACGATGTTATCAAGATCCCGTCGATTATCTTCAAAATTTTTATGTTCAGTATCGATTCGCAGAAATTTAATTCCCGATTCGGTAGATTCATGCGCCCATCTTTCATACGCCTCACCGAGTTGTGCCAGATAATCCCGATCAATGGTCTGTTCAAAGTCTCTACCGCGCTTTAAAATACGGTCGATAAGCCTGTCGACCGGTGCATATAAATAAATAACCACATCGGGCTTTCTCAGATATTCAACCATTGTGGAGAAAAGCAGACAATAATTTTCATAATCCATGTCACTCATAAAACCTTTTTCGTGCAATGTTCTGGCAAATATTTCCACATCCTCATAAATGGACCTGTCCTGAATGCAGGAATCAGGCCATTCGGTTATTTCTTTTTGCGCCTTAAATCGATGGGAAAGAAAATATATTTGCAGGTGAAAACTCCAACGATCCATATTGTCATAAAACATCGGGAGATACGGATTGTCAATCACTTTTTCATAATAAGCACGCCAGTCCAATTCCTTACTGAGCAATCGTGTGAGGGTAGTCTTTCCAACACCAATATTACCGGCAATGGCAACAAATAATTTACGTTTTTTTTCCAAAAATGTACTCCGGATTTATTACGCTTGATAACACTTACTTTCGGCCTGGGTATAAGCAAGAATGTTTGAAACCAGGCTTAATACTATATAAATTGCATATTTATATTAAAATCCAAAATTCCGAAATAGAGACTTCTGAAAAATGTATTCAGGGCAAGACAATTTGTCACCCTGAATTTATTTCAGGGTCTGTTTACAAGATTCTGAATTAAATTCAGAATGCATTCTGACGGAAATTCACATTTTTCAGAAGTCTCAATTCCTCATTCATTTTACAGAAGGGGGTAGCATGTTTCAAGGAATTTTTAAATCTTTTCAACCGAAAGGATATTTAGGATCAGAGGAGCCACATCGGTCAGTTTTTGAATCGGCATATTTTCGGTATTTTTTCCCCAAAGGGCAAAAAATGATTTATTGAGAGTGTGAGATTTTGTACGCAGATCCTCCAGATTTCCATGATCACTAACGACCATAAAAACCGTATCGCGCGGTTCAATCCGCGCTGCGATCTGATAAATCAACTGTTCGATTTTATATATCTCTTTTTTGCCAATTGTTATATTCTGGCTATGACCGGCATTATCGGTCATAAAATACTCATAAAGCAGAAGATGATATTTGCGGCTTTCATTTACAATGATCTCAGCCGCTTCATCCGGGGTGAAAAGCGGGACGGAAAATCCCAGTTTACGCAGGATACGGTTGGTGTATTCATGATATAAACCAGTCCTTTTTTTGATATCATTCAGCGATGTGAACGGTAGACCTGCTGCGCGATTCATTTCGGTCGTAGCCGACATCCGCATTTTACTGAATATTTCAGAAGCCGTAAAAAATACCGGGCGAAATCCATTTAAGAATCTGCATCGTTTCCCGGCAGAAGTTAGTTTGACGAAAAGAGACTTCTTATGTAATAATTCACGCAGCATCTGATTTGGAAAGCCAAACAGATGATGACCTATTGTTCCGGCGGCATTTATACCCGTGTAAATGGAAGTCTGGCCACTGGCACTCTGGGGCAAACCGGGAACACCCAGTAAAACATCAAGGCCGTATCTTATCCCGCCGAATGGCAGGCGCTTAGAACTATTTGGCAGAAAGATACCGGTTTGACTAAAAGTGAGTGGATTGAAGTCAGCGTTATTTTCTCCGATTCCGACACCATCGATGAAGAGGAGAATAACATGCCGGTCATTTGAATCGGAAAACTTCATTGGTGCTAAAGCGTACTGGTTTTCCGTTTACCGTACCCGGTTCATATAGGTACTTTTTTACGACCTGTAAGATTGTATCATCCAGGATAGGATTTATGCCCCGTAAAACACCTGCTGCTAATACTGTTCCATCGGTGTCAACCGTTACTTTGATCCGCACCTCGCCGGGCTCAAGTATTCTACGTATCGTTTCGTTCATATACAGATTTTCTTTCCGGATAATCTTTTTTTTATGGGTATCGAGAAAGGGTTCCAAAAATATCTTATTGTAATCGATAACGTGCCTGATCTGGTCAATATCGATGGGAGTATCTCCATTTTCAGGAGTAAAACCAGATGTGGAAGCCATCAACGGCTCGGCAGAAGACTCCGTATGTATCGCCGGCGTATTCTGGAACAGAGTATCCAGACCTGAATCGCCGGCTTTATTATTGCCTGCGTTATTGTTATTTTCTCCGATATTTCGATCCAGCGTTAAATTTTGCCGGTTTTGATTATTAACCTGATTTGCCCTTGCCGGTTGACTCGGGGCGGTTGATGTATTCTGAGCAAGTAAGAGAAGATTTCCGCTTGAACGCTGATTGAGCTTCGGATTGAAGTTGATACTTCCATATTTCCCATTATCCTGCTGATCGAATAATTTTGGTCTTCGGTCTGAATCCCACGAATTATTCTGGGCCATAATTGGTTTTGAAGAGTGATTATAGAGATCATATTCTTCATTATTGGAAAACTGGTTGCGTCCCGGATTAAAATTTTCATCCTTTCCCAACGAGCCCAAATTTGGTTTTGACAAGCTAAGTATGACCACACCCATTGGATTTTGTGAAATCAGATTATCGGTCAATACGGGCATGGCACCCAGCTCGCAAACCATTCCGGCATATCCATTCTCTGTGATAATGTTTTGGCTAATTTGAGGACTGGCTTTTACTTCGGTTCTAATACCTGAATTATAATTATATCGAATTTCACAGTTTGAAACCGGAAAACCGGTATTTTTAATCGCAATACCATTATAGGCATATTCGATAACGGCATATTCCATCACACAACCGGGTTGACTATGAAGAAATTGGAGCCCATACCAATCACCCATGCGTGGTGATCCCGATTGAGAGGTAAAAACAATTTTATTTTCAGCAGACCCTCGGACGATCAGTTTGCCTCTGATGATCAATTCACTGCGCGTTTTATCGTTCCCACCTCGCTGATCATCACGATTTGCGGCAAAATAAATTTTCGTCCCTGGTTCAACATTCAGTTGGGATCCGCTCGGAATGGTCACATCTCCCTGGATAATTAGCGTACCCCGCCAAATTTTATACCCGGCCAGCTCGCCTCCTGACAGAACCTGATCCTGGGCGGTTGTGACTGAAGCCAGGACAATCCCCAAAATAAATGTCCGGATATTTTGGTTCAGGAAAAGTCGCATCTTCTACCCAATTTTAAATGAGTTATAATATAATATTCGGATAGAGCAGAGTGCACTTTATCGCTTTTAGAGAAATAAAGTACCCGAGATGATGAAAATTGACGACAGGAAGGAAAAAGCGACCAGAATATCTATGTGGTTATAAATTTTTCCAGCGTTTTAACCAGATCTCCCTCTTTAAAAGGTTTTATAATATATGCATTGGCACCCGCTTTTTTTCCTTTTTCTTCATGCTCACGACCCGATTTTCCTGTCAGGATTATTATCGGCACCTCTTTGAATTTCTCGGTATTCCTGATTTCTCCAATCAGATCAAATCCATGCATCTTGGGCATTTCCAGGTCTGTAATAATGATATCAAAGTCGTTTTCATTCATTTTCTCGAGCGCTTCAGGGCCGTCACTGGTCAGTACGGTAATATAATTGTTACGCTCCAGGACGGCTGAAACAAATTTTCTTACACTTAATGAATCATCAATGATCAAAGCGACTGGTTTCCGACCACTTATTTTCTTTTGCCCGATTTCCTTAGCTTTGCGGATTTTTTTCTTTTTTGATTCGCTCGTTTGTTTTTTTCCGGTTTTTCGCTCATCTTGACCCGATAACACCTGGCGTGCTGTTTCCAGAGAGGAGAAATCCCGCCCCTCACCGGCATATTCGAGTTCAATTTTATGGGTAATCGCCGCTATATCTAGAAGCAAAACAACCGACCCGTCTCCCAGCACAGTGCCACCGGAAATGTATGCCACATCTTTTAATTCCGGACCCAGGTTTTTGACCACAATTTCTTCCCTTCTCAGCACGGCATCCACCTGGAGGACATATTTTATTTCACCATCATAAATAATCAGACCGGAAGGTTTATCCGGTTTACGTTCTTTCTCTTCATAATTTAGAAAATTTGCCAGATTCTTTATCGGTAGCCTTTGATCACGGAATTTCAGATACGTAAGATCATTATCTATTTCGATATCTTCATTAGCGATTTCAATGGCCTCGTCTATTGCCGAAATCTGAATAGCAACAATTTCTCCGTCAAGTTCAACCAGCATCGCCTGTGTAATTGCTAATGTTAAAGGCACCCGGATACGAAAAATTGTTCCTTTATCCAAGGTTGAACTCAACCGGATATCGCCATTTAATTTTTGTATCTCAGTTGCAACGACATCCAGACCGATGCCTCTGCCGGACAAATCCGTTGCTTTCTCGGTTGTCGAAAATCCCGGCGCAAAAATCAAATCCAATATCTCTTCATTTCGCATCTTCTTTACTTGTTTCTCTTCGACTAATCCCAGCTGAACGGCTTTTTCTGCAATTACAGCCGGATCTATACCGCGGCCATCATCATGTACTTCGATAATGATCTGATTTTTGTCCCGCAACGCCTTAAGCAGAACGATACCGTCTTCGGTTTTCCCTTTGGTTTTACGCTCTTTTGGGGTTTCCACACCATGGTCGATAGCATTACGAATAAGATGCATGACCGGATCGGTGAGTGCCTCAATCATAGCCCGATCCAGCTCGGTTGATTCACCCTGAACCATTAAGTTGATTTTCTTTTTTTGTTTTCGCGCAAGATCTCTCACTGCTCTCGGGAATCGATTAAACAGAACTTCGCCCGGAACCATTCGGGCTTGCAAAATATCATCATGAAGCTGTTTGGTCAACAGCGAGATTTCACGGATATTTTCTTCCAAATGCTGTGTGATTGAATAGAAGTCTGAAGAAACCCCATCCAGGGTGCTAAGGACATCATTAAAATCCTGTGCCGCCTGATTTAATCCCGTTAAAGATATGGGGAGCTCGACATTTGGATCCAGATCTTCATTCATTTCCATCAGCGTATCAATGGTATTCCGAGTAGATCTTAACCGGTTACGGTCTTTGTCAATGCGATTTACAATTGTTTTCATGCTTTCCAGATAGTTATTCAACTGTGTTTTATTGACAATCAATCCAGCCGCCATATTCATGAGGTGGTCCAGGCTCTGTGTAGTCATTTTAATGGTCTGCTCCTGGCCGTTTTCACTTTGTTCACTGGCTTTCTCATCTATTTGCCGGATTACAGGTGTTCTTGACGGTTTTTCCCCAATATCAGGAATTTCACTGATGGCATTTAGCACCTCATCATAGTGTTTGGATGTTTCGGTTCCATTTTTCCTGATTCCGTCCGTCAACGACTGAATTTCATCGATCGCCTTAAAAATCGGATCAAGCGTATCGCTGCTGATGGCTTTTTCACCCTCCCTGGCAGCCTCAAAAAAGTCCTCAATCCGGTGGGCAATCGCTCCAATTTTATCGTATTGCATGATCTGTGCACCCCCTTTCAAGGTGTGCATATTCCGATACAGGTTGTTGAGCAAAGCCGGATCCTCAGGTTTCTTTTCAATTTTAACCAAATCACTGTTCAATTTTTCCAAGAGGTCTGTTGCCTCCCGGAGAAATGTAGCCCGATCGTCTTCTTCATTTTCCGGTGTAACCCCGTAGGATTTGAGTTTATCTGGTTGCAGGGCAGAAATAATATTACCAAGTTGCGATGGATCGGCTTTTTCTCCTGCCGTCAGTTTTTTTATAAAATCTATCGATTGGGCAATGTGTTCCTGGGCTATCTGCGTATTTGGTACTTCCCCTTTATGCATAGCTTCAGCAGCAATCTCGAGGCTGTCACCCAGCTGACCGATTTCGCGGAAACCGAGCATTTTTGCCGCACTTTTCAATGAATGAGACGCTGTTTCAAGTGCTTTAAGAGAATTTTTATTCGCGAGATCTTTTGTCAACGCCTGATTGGCTTTCTCAAGAACTTTTATATATTGATCGGATTCGTCTTTAAAAACGTCCAGTAGGTCTGCGTCCTCGTCATCACTGGTGCTGAATAATGGCTTTTCATCGATCGGTACATCCTTTTCCTCAATATCTTTCTTTGTCAATTCTGGAAGCGTTAGGTTCCCGATCTTCTCTTTAAAGGGTTTATATTCTACCTCCCCCCCTCCGATTTTGGTTTTCAGAAGATTGATTCCTTCGCGGATAAGATCGAGGGCCTCTTTTGTTGCGCCATACTGGCCGGAATGTATATTTTCACAGATATCTTCCAGCGGCGCCGCAATTTCGGCTACTTCCGTATAGCCCATAAGTCGGGCGGAAGATTTTAACGAATGTAGATTCCGTTCAATGACACCATAGGATTCGGCGCTATTCAAATCGTTCTCCAACAGCTCAAGTGATTTCGTGATTTGGGCAAAACTATTCTCCGATTCCTGACGAAAGATCTCATCGAGATCCTCCTCACCCTCTTCACTTGGAGTCTTTTCTTTGTCTTCTTGCTGCGGCTCAATAAAGTCATCTTTCCCCGATAATTCCTCTTCTACCGGGGTTGAAATCAACTCCTCCAGTATAGCGACAAGGTCGCCCGTATCGACACCCGTCCCACCTCCTGACAAAGATTCTACAAAAAGCTTATAAGAATGAGACAACTCTTGCAAAATCGATTTATCTAACTTCTCAATTTGTGCTTTGTTCTCAAATATGTTCATATAAAACTGAGGAAATGCGGTAAAATTTGTGCTTCCGATGCTGGTTAAATTTTCATATAACCGACGGAAATGTCTGCTTTGGCTTTCTCTAAGGGTTTCATCGCCCTCGGATATCTTTGTAAGAGTATCGATAAATTTTTCTTGGTTCCGGTTTTCAATGGTCCCCAAAATTTGTAATAATTTTTGGACATCCCCAATACTTATCAGCTCCGGCTTCGGTTTGTATGCGTCGAGCACAGCCTTTATCTTCGTGGAATCCATATCCGGTGTGAGTTTTTTTACAAAATCCTCATAGTGCGCCGACATGAATTTAATGGCTTCGGAGACATTATTATCGTTGTCTGAATTTATTTTAAGTACAAATTGTCTGAATTCATTGAATACCGTCCGTATTTGCGGATTCCCAAGCAAACCGGCACTACCGCTTAAAGTATCGAGAAGGGTGATTGCTTTCTCAGGTTGACGCTTTTCGAGTAAATGTCTCTCCATGAACTGTTGTGACCTGACCAGCACTTCTTTAAAAATGTCAAAAATACGCTCCTGTTCCTCAAAAGATATTTCCTGAGATTCAGCAATTTGTTTCTCAGGTTCTTCCTCGATCGGCATTTCGGGCAAGGACGGTTCTTCGGTAGGTTTTGATTCTTTTTTGGGTCGTTCTTTTACTTTTTTACCACGGGCAATCAATAATTCTTCCGCCATCTCCTCTGCAAGATTTGTGAGGTCGATGGCTTCCTTCGTATTGGCATGCGCATCCTTCAACGGTTCGGCATAGTTTAAAATATCGAATAAGCGATCGAAAAGCCTGGTTGCCTCACGATTGAAAATCAGATTTTCTTTTATTCCGTTATTTAATATAGCTGTGATATGACTACAGAATGATTCGATCGGGCTATACCCATGAATCATACTTATCTCATTTAATGATTGAAAATGGGCAATGAGTTCCTTTGTGACGGTTTTATTCTCAGGTTTTTCCTGTAATTGTGACAATGTGTTTCTGATTTGCTCCAGGTGTTCTTTCACTTCACTACTAAAATATTCAGCGAGCAGTCCATCGATGGTCGTGGGATCGGCAGCCACCTCTTCGCGGATAAATTCTGTTTTTTGCAGGACGATCCGGTTATCTTCAAGCGAATTAACGACGATCTCTTCATTTTCCTGAGACAATTGCATAATCAGATCTGTAAATTTTTTTACATTCTCAGACAATTTCGTCATAATTTTACTGGCTTTATAGTCCAGTTCATATCTCCAGGGAAACAACATCTGTCGAACCTGCATGAGTTTTAACAGGGTTTGCGGTACTTTACCCTCTGTCGGTAATTCAACAATATCCAAGACTATATCGCTGAATTTATACAGATTTTCACTATTAATTGATGATGCTGTGGAATCAAAATAATTTTTAAACATCTTTTCGACTTCAATGGCAACAAACAATTCAAAAGGGATTGAGTCCGGTTCCTTATCGGTAAGGGGATATGATTTATCCGTCTCCTCAACAAGCTCTACTTCCTCTTGTGGTTCAGCTATTATTTCCGGTTCGGTGGATTTTGGTATTTCAGGAGCGATGGCATCGCCGGCAAATTCTGCATTAACTATTTTTATGGCTTCAACCGTTATTTCTTCTTCAAGCATAACGGACACAGCGCTGACAAAATCCTCAACGATATCCTGTAACGCATCATAAGCAACCGTAGGCGGATAATCTTCAATCCGGTCGAAAATATCGAATAAAAAAATTGAGAGCTCACCTGTGCCCTGTTCGCGGGCCAGCTTTTCGATACCGGCAGTCATATCATCATGCGGTCGCAGATGATCAATAAGCTGAATCATCAATTCTGCATTCTCCGCGGATAATTCGCGTGAAAGTCGCATTCGTACGGTCTGAAGAAATTCCAGCTCATAAAACCGGTTGAATGTAATTTCTCTGCTGCCTATCATATTATGCCTCTGGATTGATTACGTAAGTTTAAATTTTGATACCGCATTATTAAGGGATTTGGACAAGGACTCCAATTCGATGATTCCTACTTCTGTTTTTTTTGCACCTTCAGCAGTTTGTTGTGCGATCCGGGCAATTTTTTCCATTATCGTAACAATATCTTCACTGGATTTTAATTGCATTTGGGTTGCCTTTGTTATTTCTTCTACCGAACCGGTAGAGATATCAACCGCTTCCAGAATTTCTTTTAATGCACCGCCGGCCTCATCAACCATTTTGGTGCCATCTTCCACCTCACGATTACCCTGCTCCATAGCCAGAATAACTTCAGAGGTACCGGTTTCAATATCTTCTGTCAGTTTGGTAATTTCACTTGCCGCGCGTCTGGATCGCTCTGCTAAATTGCGCACTTCATCCGCTACAACCGTGAAACCTTTGCCAGCATCACCGGCGCGTGCCGCTTCGATCGTTGCATTTAGCGCCAATAAATTTGTACGCTTGGCAATATCGCTTATAAAACCGGTGATATCACCAATCCGGGCTGAATTATCGGCGAGCACATGAACCTGTCTGGATGTATCGCGGACTGTTTCCCTTATCCTGTGCATACCTTCTATTGATTTCTTGAGAATATTTCCACCGCGTTCAGCGACATCCTTTGCCCGGCGAGCGGAGTCATTGGCAAGTCTGGCACTTTCATCCGTATTACCTGCAACCGTTGCAACCTCACGAGCCAGATTTCGGGTTTGCTCAATTTCTTTTGCCTGGTTTCCGGCGCCGGAAGCCATCTCGGTGGTGGTCGTCAGAATTCCCGTGGTAAACTGCGAAATATGATCTCCACTTTTTTTCACGTCCTTGATCAATTCACTCAGATCAGAAACCATCAAGTTAAAGGAGTCAGCGAGTGCGCCTAATGTATCTGCCGTCACTCTGGCCGTTGCGGTGAAATCTCCTTCAGCCGCTGCGCTGACAATACGTAAAAGTTCTTTTATTTGTCGCTGTAATTTATCTTTGTCTTCTTCACTTTCGACCTTTTTTTCAAGTCCACTGCGTAGTTTTTCCAGGATCACCGTTATTTCCGTAAGGAAATCCGAGTTATCTTCACTGTATCTTAGCGAAAACTGACCTTCGGCTAAAGCATTCAGATATGAACCAACCGAATTGGAAGATTTTTGGATTTTATTGCCAATTAACATAATCGCAATAAATATGCCTAAAATGGAGATTAAAAGACCCGTGACTACCGGAATCAAAATTTCACGCAAACCGGAAGATTTATGCGTAAAATCCAGATCAATCTGGAGTAATCCTGCAATCTGAGCACCGCTTCCACGAATCGGGGCAAATGCACTGACCAGAATTTTATTGTCGTCTTCATACGGACCGCGCGCCGTGACCTGTCCGTTGTTGATCGTCGGGTTCATCTCTCCCCAGAGATCAAATTCTTCCCCGATTCGATTACGATTATCCCCGGTAACCACATATTCGGTCACATTCCCTTTTCGACGTAAGGTTTTTACCTGCCAGGAAGCCAACCCGTTTGCTGTTTGAAATCGTTGTAACGAGTTGTAAATCTGCTCGTATGCCTCGTTCTTATAATCATTTGTTTCCCGGATTTTTTCGAAAACATCTCCATCAATCTGCAGAGAACCGTTTATTGCGCTTTTCTGGGCATTTTTCAACCACAGTTGCTCGGTTTGCTTTCCAGCTGTTAACGTAAGCCAGAAAGCAATTAGCGACCAAATGATGATCAGCACGGGTATAATAATGAGCAGTGATTTAATGATTATACCTTTTTTTGTCATAAATTCTCGCAATTATCTTTCCAAACCGGCATCAGCTTCTGCCCCAGGTCCGGATTTTTCAATCTGGGAATATTGATAATATATACCTTGCCGGTTTCACGTTCACAGTAGCCCGTGATATAGCGACTTATATCGGTCGGAATGTCCTCCGATGGCGGATGGATATCCGCATATTCAATGGTAATCATTTCCTTTACCTGATCGACTATGATACCTGATATTTCATTTGGCTTTCCAATTAAAATCACCATTGTGTTATCGGTTTCCTTTTCGGCTTCCATACCAAATATCTGGTGTATCTCCATGACGGAATAAATCTTCCCACGAAGATTAAATACGCCTCGTATATACGGTTTAATATTTGGCACCCGAGTTAATCGGGGAAACGCTAAAACCTCCTGAATAGAAGCTATATCTATTGCAAAATCATATTGTGCACAGCTAAATACCGTATACCGTGAAGAGACTGAATCTCCTGCTTCTGATCTGGAAATAGTGCTCATCAGCAATTACCTGGAATATCCATTTAATTGATCAGATTCTTGACTTTTTCGACCAGTTCCTCATCTTTAAACGGTTTGGGTAAAAAATCATTGACACCGACCTCTTTTGCATTCTCTACCAGCTGTGGTGAATCTTTCCCCGAAAGCATGATAACCGGTGTGTTTCCCTTTTCCTTGATCTTCTTCAGCAGGTCGATTCCATTCATATCGGGCAACATCATGTCAAGAATAACCAGATCGGGCTTATCCTTCTCGAATGAGTCTAAACCCTCCTTACCGGTGCTGGTGTTTATCAGATGATAGTTTTCTTCTTCAAGAGCAATCTCGATCATCTTGCGAATGACAATACTATCATCGATTATCATTATTTTTTTACCGGTTATGGTTGCGATTTCTTCTTGCACCGGCTCTTTCTTGGCTGGCTGAGACGGTTCTGTCTGGGATTCCTCTGCTTCCGCTGCCGATTCGTCCTCATCAAAGAGACCTGAAAGATCGGTTTTATCATCAACCTCTTCCTCCTGCTCCTCTTCTTGCTCTGCTTTCGCCTCTACTTCGGTTTCCTCCTCAACCGCTGAAACCTCAATCTGCGTTTTTTCTTCAAGTTCCTCTTCTTCCATCTCAGTCAGATTGATCTCCTCCGCTTCCTCTTCTTTCGGCTCAGTTATTTCCGCTTCGGTTTCTTCCTCCGGAACCGTTTCCTCCTCCATCGTTTCCACCAGTTCTTCCTCGGTTTGCTCAGATTCCTCTCCGGCACTCTCCGTTACTTCAATTAATCCTCGCTCCAGAAGGCCATCCAGAGTGGATTGAATTGCATCCTGTTCATCATCAATCAGTTCGACAATATCATCCATGACCGTATTTTCGCCAATGACAAACAGAACTTTCCATTCCAGATATGGCATACTGATCGACTTGATTTTATCGTCCAAACCGCTAATTCTCGTATACCTCTGTTCCACGGCTTTTCCCTTCCCTATTTTGAATTTGATGTTATTATTTCTTCCGCAAGCTGTAGATACCCCAAAGCTCCGGACGAACCAATATCAAAAAGCGCGACCGGACGACCGAAACTCGGTGCCTCGGCCAACTTTGCATTTCGGGGTATTGTAGTAGTAAAGACTATTTTCTTAAAGCTATATCGGAGCCTATCTAAAATTTCTTGATTTTTTTTTACTCTTTTATCATACATCGTTACAAGAAAACCCTTGATTGACAATGATTTATTATATTTATTGCTGATATCTCGGATTGACCGGATAAATTTGCCGAGCGCTTTAAGTGAATAATACTCACTCTGTACGGGAACGATCAGAGAGTCGGAGGCAATAATCGCGTTAATCGTCGGGCTGCCCAAACTGGGCGGACAGTCAATAATGATGTAATCATATAATTCCCTAAATGGATTCAGTATTTTATTAAGTCGGTCAAAATCCATTGCATAACGGAAGAATTCGATCTCCTCAAGTTCATCATGAATATTGGTTGGAACTATATCCAGATCTCCTAATCCGATATCGATTATTGTTTCCGAAAGGGGTAAATTTGTCGAAAACACCTGATACATTCCATTTTTTATATCTGTCTCATTCAGCCGGAAACTGGCAGCAATACTTCCCTGGGGATCCATATCCAGTAAAAGTGTTTTACGATCCAGTATGGCCAGGCTCGCCGCCAGATTTACAGCCGTTGTTGTCTTTCCGACTCCGCCTTTTTGACTTGTAACAGCTATGATTTCAGCCATTCGCTTTACTCATCATCGGAATCTTGAGGTTATTTTTTTTGGCACAAATAATCGCTTCTTCATAGCCGGCATCCGCGTGACGGAGAACCCCCGATAATGGATCGTTCGTGAGTACACGTTCGATTCGCCGATCCAGATCCTCGCTGCCGTCGGCTACGATCACCTGACCGGCGTGCTGTGAGTAACCAATCCCAACGCCACCCCCGTGGTGAAATGATACCCAGGAGGCACCCGAAGCAATATTGATAAAACCATTTAAAATAGCCCAGTCACTAATGGCATCACTCCCATCCCGCATATTTTCGGTCTCCCGGTTTGGAGATGCAACACTCCCTGTATCAAGATGGTCACGCCCGATCACGATCGGCGCTTTAATTCTCTTTTTTCTCACGAGCTCGTTCAGAGCCAGGCCAAATTTTGCCCGTTCCCCGTATCCGAGCCAGCAAATACGTGCCGGTAATCCCTGAAATGCAACCTTATCATGAGCCATTTTGATCCATTGAATCAGTGGTTTATTTTTGGGAAAAAGCTCGGACACCAATTCATCGGTCACAAAAATATCTTCCGGATCACCGGAAAGTGCAGCCCATCTGAACGGTCCTTTTCCTTCGCAAAACAGGGGACGAATATATGCCGGAACAAATCCGGGATAATCAAATGCATTGCGAACACCTGCCTTTTCTGCCTGGGCTCTTAAATTATTACCATAATCAAAAGCGATTACATTCTTTCTCTGCAGTTCAAGGATCGCCTGACAATGCCTGGCCATGGATTTATAAGCCAACTCGATATATTTCTTTGGCTCACTCTTGCGTAAATCAAGAGCCTGAGCATAAGGTATTCCATGAGGAACATAACCATTTAATTCATCATGTGCTGAGGTTTGATCTGTAACGATATCAGGCAACAGATTGCGGGAAATCAATTGGGGTAATATATCGGCTATATTTGCATGTAGTCCAACCGAAAGTGGTTTTTTCTCACTTTTGGCCTGCTGACAACGTTGGATTGCTTCATATAGATCATCTGTCCAGACATCAAGATACCTTTTTGCAATGCGTCGCTCTATCCGGCTTTTATCAACTTCAACCACAAGGGCGACACCATTATTCATAGTCACCGCCAGGGGCTGAGCGCCACCCATACCTCCAAGACCTGCGGTAATAACAAGTTTTCCCGTTAAATCGGTCCAACCATGCTTTCGCGCTACGGCAGCAAATGTCTCATACGTACCCTGCAGAATGCCCTGAGTCCCAATGTATATCCAGCTGCCGGCGGTCATCTGGCCATACATGATTAATCCTTTTTTTTCCAATTCACGGAATTTATCCCAGGTGGCCCATGCCGGAACGAGGTTTGAGTTCGCAATCAAAACCCGCGGGGCATGGGGAAATGTCCGGACAATGCCGACAGGTTTTCCTGATTGCACCAGCAATGTTTCATCGTTTTCAAGGTTTTTGAGCGCCGCTACGATCGCATGATATGATTCCCAGTTACGGGCAGCTTTACCGGATCCGCCATATACAATAAGTTCATCCGGATTTTCTGCGACATCGGGATCAAGGTTATTCATAAGCATCCGCATCGCGGCTTCCTGATGCCATCCTTTACAGGTTAACTTGCTACCCCGCGGAGCTGTTATTTTTTGCATCATTGGCACGTCCTTACATCCTGCTTTTCTGCTTTAGCCGCATCAGGTATTCCTTGTTTTCGATTAAATGGTTATATGAAAACAGGGAAAATCCTGCGAAATTTTCCGCCCGTACTAACTCAATTCTTTCCAAAACCGCTTCAATGTTCTGATTATAGGTTGATATACCCATAATAACATTTTTTTTCGATGCAAGTCCCTCAAAGAGCTTTTAACACCCGGTTAAATTCATCTCTTTCTGTATTATAGTTCATCACCACAGCAAAATCACAATATCCTTCGTTAATCCATTTCATCCAATCCTGGAAATAACGGTGCTTGGCTTTTATCGGATCCGGCTTCACCGCTACACTAAGTTCAATCTTACGCGGTTTTTTATGCAGTAAATCCCTGATCTTGGTCAGAAACCGGGTCAGGGCGATATTCAAATAATGCCGATACTGCCTATCCGCTTCGATGAAAACCGAATATCCTCGCTCCCTGGAGTACGTTTCGGGTGCCCGGTATAACTCCAGTGGATCATACCAATTGAGCAGCATAAAATTGCTTCTGCTTTCCGGTGTAAATGAATAACTAATATCCGGATACCTGAAATAATCCAGATGAATGCCGGACAAATTATAATTATCGGCAATTTCACCCAAAAGATTTAGTAAATAATTCTGAACCTGCTCATCCTGTGGATCCAGGAAATATCCTTCAATGCCGGCTGATTTTAATTCATGGTATTTCGGTAGCTGATTTTTACGTAAAATAGCTCGGTTTAAACGAAAATATATATGCTGTTTGTCCAGCGGTGGGGAATTACCCGACCAGATATAAAACATATTGACCCATGCATGGATCCGGATGTTATAAGAGCTGTGCTTTTTCAATTGCATAGGCCAGCGGATCAAAATTTTCTGGAATCATCAATGATTTGCTTTCGATCCTGCTTTTATAATAGGTCTCACCCAGGGCGCGTACCTGGATGAAAAGATCGGTTATTCCGGTGGTAAAGGCGGTATGAATTATTTGGTCTATATCTTCCGGTGATCTAAGAGCATAACGGACCACCCAGAATCCTTCTCTTTCCGGCGAATTTTCCTGGCTTATTGCAATCGAACCCAACAGCAAAAAAAAACAGATGAATTTGAGGCTCATTCAATCACTCAATGAATAATTTGAAAAAATCTAAAACCGGATTTATTGATGCAATGTTAAGGTTTTATTTGAGTTAAATCAATTTTTATAGGTAGGTATTTTTTTTGCTACAAGAAAAAAGGCGATCATTGATCGCCTTTATCTTTATCTTCTTCAGATTGTTCATCCGTGTCTTTGGTTTCCGGCTCTTCCTTTGCTGGCTCTAATTCGGCCGTTTCTTCACGCTCTACTACCGGCGCGGCATCCGGCTCTTCCTTTGCTGGCTCCAATTCGGCCATTTCTTCACGCTCTACTACCGGCGCGGCATCCGGTGTTTCTTTCCTGGCAGATTCTTTTTTGCGTGTACGCTTCTTCTCTGGTTTCGATACTTCTGACAATTTCTCGAATCCCACCAACTGGAGCAATGACAAGGAAGCTCCATCACCTTGACGGCGGCCGAGTTTTAGCACACGTGTATAGCCACCCGGACGGTCAGAGAATCCCGGAGCGATCTCATCAAAAAGGATTTTTATCGTTTCCTTGTTTCTCAAAAAACCGAAGGCAAGTCTGCGATGATGCGTGTCCCCTTTCTTGGCGTAAGTAATCAATCTTTCTACCGTCGATCGGGCTTCCTTGGCCTTTGCGGTCGTTGTTTTAATTTCTTTTTGCTCAATCAGCTGATTTGCCAAATTACTGAGCATGGCTTTTCGGTGGCTGGCTGTCCGATTCAGTTTCCGGCCTTTTTTTCTGTGTCGCATTATTACCTCTTCATTCAAACAATTTTATTTTTCATCGCCTTTTAAATACTTATCAATATTCATTCCGAAATGGAGACCCCGTTCTTCCAGAATTTTATTCAATTCTGTTAAAGATTTTCGCCCAAAATTCCGAAATTTTAGCATTTCCTGTTCATCACGATGGACCAGGTCGCCAATGGTTTTAATATTCGCTGCTTTCAGACAATTGTGTGAGCGGACCGAAAGTTCCAGCTCATCAACGCTCATTTTGAGTAACTTTTTGATGCGCAGCATTTCTTCATCGATTTCACTTGTCTCTTCTTCTTCTGGTTCGATATCAAAATTGATAAATAACTGGATATGATCTTTCAGAATTTTTCCACTGAATGTCAGAGCATCATCCGGTGTGACACTGCCATCGGTCTCTATCTCCAGGATCAGTTTTTCAAAATCCGTTCGTTGGCCAACACGCGTGTTTTCGACATGATATTTTACATTCAGAATAGGTGAAAAGATCGAATCGATCGGAATCAATCCGATCGGTTGATCAGCCATTTTATTTTCTTCGGCTGGTACATATCCGCGGCCCCGTCCGAGACGCAATTCAATTTCGATGTTTGCTTCTTCATTCAGCGTCGCAATATGTAAATCAGGATTCAGAATTTCAAATTCGGGGGATTGCTTTTGAATATCTGCAGCGGTCAATACGCCAGGTCCTTTAACCGGAACAGTAACTTTTTCAATTTTTTTATTTAAAAGTTTCAATCGCACCTGTTTGAGATTTAGCACCAGTTCGGTAATATCCTCGTAAACACCTGGAATGGTTGTAAATTCATGCTGTATACTTTCGATACGCATGGCTGTTATTGCGGCACCCTGTAACGATGATAACAAAACACGACGGAACATATTACCAATTGTTACGCCAAATCCCTTTTCAAGGGGTTGTACATAAAACTTTCCGTACGTATTGGTATAGGTTTGTTCATCCAATTCAATACGTTCTGGCATCTGAAAATTTGTCCAGCTCATTAAAATACCTTTATTTTATTTAAGATTATTACTTTGAATACAATTCAACAATCAGATTTTCCTGTACCTGAATTGGAATATCATCCCGTTTTGGCCAATCGACGAAAGTACCTTCACTTTTCGCTTTTTCAAGTTTCAGCCAGGGATACATGTCCTCATCACGTACACGTCGCATCGATTCATGGAAAACAGGTAACTTTCTGCTCTTTTCCCTGACAGCCATAATATCGCCCGGACGTAAAAGATAAGAAGGGATATCGACCAGTTTTCCATTGACGGTAAAATGACGATGTCGCACCAGTTGTCGTGCCTGATTGCGTGACTGGGCAAATCCAAGACGATAAATAGTATTATCCAGACGGCTTTCCAGAAGACGCAACAGATTTTCACCGGTCACACCTTTCAGACGATCGGCTTTTGCAAAATAATTTCGGAATTGTTTTTCAAGAACACCATAGATCCGGCGTACTTTTTGTTTTTCACGCAACTGAATACCATATTCAGATAGTTTTACACGTTGTGATACACCATGCTGACCTGGTGCATAACTTTTCTTTTCAAATGAACATTTAATCGTAACACAACGATTACCTTTAAGAAATAGTTTTTCACCTTCTCTTCGGCATAGTTTACAAACCGCTCCTGTATATCTTGCCATTCACTTTACTCCATATTTATAAATATTACACGCGTCGTCTTTTTGGTGGACGACATCCATTATGCGGAATCGGTGTCACATCCTTGATCGACAGAATTTCCAAACCCGCTGCCTGAAGAGAACGGATGGCCGCTTCACGTCCCGAACCCGGTCCCTTAACTTCAACATCTACACGCATCAATCCAAGATCCATTGCATCTTTTGCGGCACTTTCAGCAGAAATCTGTGCGGCAAATGGCGTATTTTTACGGGATCCTTTAAATCCTGATTTACCTGCCGATGCCCAGGAAATTACATTTCCATAGGAATCGGTTAGGGAGATAATCGTATTATTAAAAGTGGCTTTGATATGAGCCTTTCCATGCGCTTCTACGCGTTCTTTCTTTTTTGTTCGTTTTTTTGCCTTTGGGGAAGCCAAATTTTCCTCCTATTGTACTTATATTAATTTACTTTTTTCCACCGATTAAGCGTTTACGGCCTTTTCGTGTCCGGGCATTTGTTTTTGTTCTCTGGCCATGTAACGGTAAACCACGACGATGGCGATATCCGCGGTAACTATTAATATCCATCAAGCGTTTAATATTCATATTGATTTCAGACTTTAACGCACCTTCAACTTTATGTTTTGACTGAATGATTGTACGGATTGCAGCCGCCTGATCGTCGGTCAGTTGATGAACACGGATATTTTCATCGACACCGGCTTCAGCCAGTATTTTGCGTGCATTGGATCTACCAATACCATAAATATAGGTTAATCCCATAACGACCCGTTTATTTTTTGGTAAATCAACTCCTGCAATACGTGCCAAAGCGACATCCTCCTGTTTCTCTGATCAACCCTGACGTTGTTTATGTTTCGGATTTTTGCTACAAATAACCCGGACCACACCTCGGCGACGGATAATTTTACAACCATCACAAATTTTTTTTACTGAGGCCTGAACTTTCATCTTTTCCTCGCTTTATCCTTACAAAAAATCTATTTATATCGATAAATAATTCGACCACGGGAAAGATCATATGGAGATAATTCCAGACTCACCTTATCTCCGGGTAAAATTTTAATAAAATGCATTCTCATTTTGCCGGAAATATGTGCCAAGTACTTCATGACCATTTTCCAGTTCCACAATGAAAGTAGCATTTGGTAATGTTTCTTTTATAACGCCGTCAACCTTTATCGCTTCTTCTTTTGCCACCTTTGTCTCCTAGTTAATTTTAGATAAAATATCCGGACCATTATCCGTTATCGCAACAGAATGTTCGAAATGCGCCGAAGGGAATCCATCCGAAGTTTTAACCGTCCAATCATCATCAGCGAAAAAAACCTCATATGTTCCCATATTGACCATGGGTTCAATCGCGATAACCATTCCGGTTTTTAGAACCACCCCCATATCCGGTTTGCCAAAATTGGGTATCTGCGGATCCTCGTGCGGTTTCCTGCCCACACCATGTCCCACAAGATCCCGAACCACACTGAATTTATTTTTTTCAACATGGGTCTGAATTGCATATCCAATATCGCCTACCTTAAGGTTGGCAACCGATTTGTCAATACCCAGATACAGACTTTCCTCTGTAACCCTCAGCAATTTTTCAACATTCTGACTTATCCGTCCAACCGCAAAAGTATAGGCGGAATCGCCAAAATATCCATTCATTTCAACACCCACATCAATGCCAACAATTTCACCGTCTTTAATTTTCTTTTTTTGAAGGGATGCCGTGTACCACCTCATCCTGCACCGAAATACAGGTCGCTGCCGGAAAACCGTAAAGTCCTTTAAAAGACGGTTTGGCTTTTCTTTTTACAATAAAAGTTTCAATTTCTCTGATCCAGTCTCCCAGGTACTGACACCTTCCTGGACAAATTTGGTAATATGTTTCAGAGCTTCAGCAATAATGTGATTACTTTCTCTGATCCGTTCAATTTCATCACGGGTTTTAAGATAATATCATAACCGCTGCTTTAGCCCCTTCGACCTTTGATTTTTCCGGATTTCATAAATCCATCATAATGTCGCATAAACAAATGTGATTCAACCTGCTGCAGAAAGTCAAGCGCAACACCGACGATAATCAACAATCCGGTTCCGCCAAAAAATGAAGCAAGACTGTAAGGATATTTTGAAATATTTTGCCAGAAATGCCGGAATAATCGCAACGATCGCTAAAAATATTGAACCTGGTAGCGTAATTCTGGTCAAAATATTATCCAGAAATTCGGCGGTTTTTTTACCCGGACGTACACCCGGAATAAATCCACCCTGTTTTTTCAAATTATCAGCAACATCAACCGGATTCAGAGCGATAGCCGTATAAAAATAAGTAAAGAATACAACCATCACACCATAAAGAATCCAGTAAAACCATGAATCATAAGAGAATAAGCGCTGCACCATGTCCATAAACTCACTCTCCGGGAAAAATGTGATCAGCGTACTGGGCACAAACATGATTGCCTGAGCGAAAATAATTGGCATAACACCGGCCGTATTGACACGCATCGGAAAATGTGTATTTACACCGCCGTACACTTTTCGGCCGACCACTCGTTTTGCATACTGAATTGGAATACGTCGCGTACCCTGGGTTAGCAGTACGATTGCAGCAATAATCAGAAACGCAAGTGCCAGTAATGCCAGTTCACAAGAATCCGCGCTGCCCGCTGGAAAACTGTGTATACTCCTCAAAAAGAGCACTCGGAAGCGTGCAATAATACCGATAAAAATGATCAATGAAATACCATTACCGATACCACGGTCATCAATCTGTTCACCAAGCCACATGATCAGCATCGTACCCGGTGACATCGAAATCATTGTCATTAGAATAAAACCAATTCCCGGATCCGGAACTGCACGCAATCCATTGGCCAGTTGAATGTTCTGCAAAAATATAGCAACACCATATGCCTGCATGGCAGAAATGAGTAAGTGTACCGTAACGGGTATACTGGGTAATTTTCTTTCGGCCTTCTTCACCTTCTTTTTGCAATTTCTGGAAAAATGGTATAACCGAACCTAGAAACTGAATAATAATCGAGGCACTGATATAAGGCATAATTCCCAGACCAAACACGGCAGCACGGCTAAAAGCACCACCGGCAAAAAGGTCATAAAGACCAAACAGCGTTCCCTGCAACTGCCTGAATCCTTCTTCCAGAACGGTAGTATCGATACCGGGCGTAACAACCAGGTACCAATTCGTTCCATCGCCAGAATCATCAGCGTAAACAGAATGCGTTTTCTAATTCCTGAATCTTGAAAATATTTCTGAATGTGTTGAGAATCATAATAAAGTAACCGTGCCTCCCTGTTTCTCAATTTTTTCCTGGGCCGATTTGCTCACTGCATTTACTTTAACATCAATTTTGACTTCAAATCACCATTACCCAAAATTTTTACCGGCATGATTTTTTACTAATCAATCCTTTATCAAAAAGAATTTCGTTGGATACTTCCCCTTTTGCGATTTTGTTCAGATCCTGAAACATTAACAACCTGATAATCTTTTTTATTAATATTGGTAAAACCGAATTTGGGCAGTCGTCTCTGCAGCGGCATCTGTCCGCCTTCAAACCAGCTTCGTTTCTTGGAACCAGCACGGGAACCATATCCTTTTTCCCCACGACCGGCAGTCACACCCCAACCGGATCCTTCACCTCGTCCAACACGTTTCTTTTTATGTCTCGCACCGTTTGCATGTTTAAGTTTACTTAAATCCATCTCTCTTCCTCTATTTAACTTCTTCTGTCTGAACCAGATGTTTTACTTTATTTACCATTCCCAGAATCTGTGGTGTTGCATTGTGAACTACCGAATGACGAATTCGTTGCAATCCCAATGCTTCAACGTTCGTTTTTGTCCATGGACGATTGATCGTACTCCGGATCTGGGTAATTTTTATTTTGCCGATTTTTTGGTCTTTCATAACTGTGTTCCCTGCATTTAACCGTTGTAAATTTTTGGTACCGTATCCCCGCATCTTTGCCTGACCATCGGCATTCATCAATGAAGTCAAGGCACCGACGTAGCTTTGACAACGTTATGCGGATTTGATGATCCCAGAGATTTGGTCAGAATATCCTGAATACCAACTGCTTCGCAGATAGCACGAACCGGACCACCTGCAATCACACCGGTACCTGCCGAGGCAGGTTTAAGCAATACTTTTCCTGCACCATATTTAGATGTGATCGGATGAGGAATCGTACCTTTGACCAAAGGTACACGGAAGACATTTTTCTTTGCCTGTTCGGTTCCTTTTGCAATTGCACCGGTTACTTCACGCGCCTTTCCCAGGCCGATTCCGACATGTCCATTGCCGTCACCGACAACAATAATTGCATTAAAAGAAAATCTACGACCACCCTTGACCACTTTTGCTACGCGATTTATATGTACAACCTTTTCCTTAAGATCCAATTCCGTAGGATTAATTCTCTCAACCAATCCAAATCTCCTTTTATTTAAAATTTTAATCCGCCTTCACGGGCACCTTCAGCAAATGCCTTTACACGGCCATGATACAGATACCCATTGCGATCAAATATCACTTTATCAATTTTTTTTCGCGCCTTCTTGGCCAGAATTTTACCAACTTCATACTAGCATCAATTTGTGTTTTTGCTTTTTTTACGTTGCCGGGACATTTTTACTGACATTCGAGATGATAACAGAACTTTATGGTTGTATCATCAACGAGTTGACCATAAATATGGTTTCAAACTGCGATAAATTACCAGACGCGGACGTTCTGCTGTTCCTACAATTTTTTTCTTTCTTTTTACCTTCATTTTTCCATATCCTAAACTTAGTTTATTAAGCCCCTGTTTTACCGGCTTTACGGCGTACATACTCACCGGCATAACGGATACCTTTGCCCTTGTAAGGTTCAGGTTTTCGAAAACTTCTAATTTTCGCTGCGTCCTGCCAACCAGCTCTTTATCTACACCCTCAATAATAATTTCATTTGGTGTCGGACAGGAGGAGTTATTGTATCTGGAAAATTCATGAAGATCGGATGTGAGTATCCAATAGTCAGACTCAAATTTTTACCCTTCATTTCCGCCCGATAACCAACACCAACAATTTCCAGTTTTTTTGAAAATCCATCGGAAACACCTTCAACCATATTGGCAATCAGTGAACGGGTCAATCCATGCAAAGCACGATGCTGCTTGCTTTCACTGGGACGCGTCACCATAATTTCACCATCTTCAATTTTCATTTTCATATCCGGATGAATCGTCGATCAATTCCCCTTTCGGTCCTTTACAATGCACTTATTTTCTTCCAGCTTTATTTCAACTTTTTCAGGAATTTCTATTGGTAATTTTCCTATCCGTGACACTGGTCTATTCTCCTTAACTAAAATTTACCAGACATAACACAATACTTCGCCGCCGACATTACACCGTGCAGCTTCACGTGCTGTCATAACACCCTGAGGTGTTGTCATGATAGCAATACCCAGATTATCTCGCACCCGTGGCATACTTTTTCCACCTGTATATTCTCTTCTTCCCGGCGACTGACTCGCTTATCCTTTTGATCGCCGACTCACCCTCATCATTGTATTTGAGCCAAATACGTACGATACCCTGTTTTCCATCATCGATATCGATATATTTTTTAATATATCCCTGATCATAACACCTGGGTGATCTGACGTTTCATCTTTGACGCCGGAACATCGACATAATCGAAGTTCGCATTACATCCATTTCGGATAATAGTTAAAAAATCTGCAATTGGATCACTAACTGACATTTTTCAAACTCCTAATTTTCTACCAACTTGCTTTGACAATACCGGGTATTTCTCCCATAAGAGCCAGTTCCCGAAAACAAATTCGACACATTCCAAATTTGCGCATATATGCTCGCGGTCTACCACATCGGTTACAACGATTGTATTCACGTACCTTAAACTTTTGCTGCCGTTTGGACTTTACAATTATACTTTTCTTCGCCAAAACACACCTCTAACTTTATTGTCCCTGTTTCCTGAATGGCATACCAAAATTTCTTAACAACTCAAATGCTTCTTCATCCGATTTGGCAGTGGTTACAAAGGTAACATCAAGACCACGGATACGATCAATCTTATCCACATTGATTTCCGGAAAAATTATCTGTTCTTTTACACCGATAGAATAATTTCCACGGCCGTCAAAAGATGAATCTGACAATCCTCTGAAATCCCGGACACGCGGCACTGCGATTGAGATAAATTTATCCAGAAATTCATACATTTTTTGTCGGCGAAGAGTAACCTTACAGCCGATTGGCATACCAGCACGTAATTTAAAATTCGAAATAGCTTTTCTGGCCTTAGTCACAGCCGGCTTTTGTCCTGAAATGATGTCAAATCAGTCATTGCATTTTCCAGTAATTTGGCATCCTGCTTGGCATCACCAACGCCCATATTCAACGATATTTTTGCAATCTTGGGTACTTGATTAACATTCTTGTACCCAAATTTTTTCATCATATACGGCACAATTTCATCTTTATATTTATTAAATGCCCTTGGTTCATACTCAGCCATTTATACCCTCATCTAAACCTTAACTTCCCAGAATTTCGCCGCTTTTTTTACTAATTCGAACCTTGGTTCCATCTTCCAGAAATTTATATCCAACGCGTCCGGGTTCATTCGTTTTGGGATAAATCACCATGACATTTGAAACATGAATTGAGGCTTCTTTTTCAACAATACCACCCTGCTGATTTTTCTGTGAGGGTTTGGTATGTTTTTTGATAATATTTACACCCTCAACGATCACACGATTATTGTTCGGAAATACTTTTAATACCTTTCCGGTTTTTCCGGTATTTACCGACAACATTTTTACAGTATCATTTTTTACTACATGCATATTGCTAAACCTATCCTTCTTATAACACTTCGGGTGCCAGAGAAACAATTTTCATAAACTCTTTTTCCCGTAATTCCCGGGCAACCGGGCCAAAAATACGTGTTCCGCGCGGTTCATCCTGATTATCGAGCAATACCGCTGCATTATCATCAAAACGGATATAGGAACCATCCTCACGTCGAATTTCCTTACTCGTGCTGACAATTACTGCCCGTGAAACCTCACCTTTTTTTACCGCGCCGCCTGGAATTGCGTTTTTCACAGAGACAACAATAATATCACCAACCGATCCATATTTTTTTCTTGATCCACCGAGCAGTCGAATGCACATGACCCTTTTTGCACCGGAATTATCTGCCACATTTAGTCTCGTATATTCCTGAATCATTTAACTTATCCTTTTTTAGAATGCTATTTTTTTCGCTCCACAATTTCAACAAGACGCCAGCGTTTTAACCGACTCAATGGTCTGGTTTCCATAATTTTTACAACATCACCTTCATTACATTCATTCTTTTCATCATGGGCCATAAGTTTAATGGTTCGCTTAATAATATTTTTCATACACCGGATGTTTCACCCGTCGGACGACTGCAACGGAAATCGTTTTATCCATTTTATCGCTAACGACTTCACCAATTCTGATTTTTCGTAATCCACGCTTGTTCTCCATGCTCCTTCACCTATTTTTTATTTCTTTATTTGTTACCGAATACCTTTTTCATGTTCTGAAATAAGGGTTTTAACTCTGGCAATATCTCTTCGCACTAAACGAATTCGCAATGGATTGGTAATTTGATGTGTTGCCTTCTGAAGTTTCAGATTTGCCATCTCTTCCTGTAATTCGATCAGTTTTTCCTTCAGTTCATCTGGGGCCAGATTTAGTAATTCTCTTTAGTCTTCATTATAATCCCTTTATCTCTCACGCTTTACAAACTTTGTTTTGATCGGCAATTTATGAGATGCAAGACGCATCGCTTCTTTTGCGATTTCTTCAGGAACACCCTCAATCTCAAACATAATTCGTCCGGTTTTTACAACAGCCACCCAGTATTCCGGCGCACCTTTTCCTTTTCCCATTCGGGTTTCGGCCGGTTTCTGTGTGACCGGTTTATCCGGAAAAATTCGAATCCACACTTTTCCACCTCTTTTAATATATCGGGTCATCGCAACACGAGCGGCTTCAATCTGACGACTGGTAATCCAGGCAGATTCCATTGCCTTTAGACCAAAATGACCAAAGGCAACATAATTTCCTTTTTGCGCATTACCCTTCATACGACCACGTTGTTTTTTACGGTATTTAACCCGTTTAGGCATTAACATAAATAGTCACTCCATTTTAGCGTTTACCGATGACTTCACCGTTACAAATCCAAACTTTTACACCGATACAACCATAGTGTCGTATGCGATGTATATGTGGCATAATCGATATCTGCACGGAGTGTATGCAATGGAATTCGTCCCTGTTTATATTCTTCCTTTCGGGCCATTTCCGCACCGCCAAGTCGGCCGGAACAGACAATCTTTATCCCTTCGGCGCCCAGACGCATCGTTGAGGTAATGATTTTTTCATCGCACGGCGAAAGACTAATCTTACCCTCCAGTTGCTTTGGCAATATTCTGCGCGACCAGATAAGCATCAAGTTCAGGTCGTTTTATTTCAGAAATATTGATCTGAACATCCTTGCCGGAAATCGTTTTTAATTCTTCACGTAATTTATCCACTTCCGAGCCACGTTTACCGATAACAATACCTGGACGCGCCGTATGGATTGTCAGAATAATCTTTTTTGCAGTTCGCTCAATCATTATTTTCGAAACCGCAGCATTTTCCAGACGGCTACGAACATATTTTCTGATCTTAAGATCTTCTTCCAATTTGCTGGAAAATTCCTTTTCATCAAACCAATTACTGTTCCAGGTTTTGATGATTCCTAACCGTAAACCAATTGGATGTGTTTTCTGACCCAAATTAAACTCCTACTTGCTATCTTCTATAACTATCGTTAAATGTGATGTACGTTTTCGAATTTTTCCAGCCCTACCCATTGACATTGGTCGAAAACGCTTTAATGTCGGCCCCTGATTAACAAATGCCTCTTTAATATATATCTGATCAAGATCAATTCGCTGGCCTTCTTCGAATATTTCCAAAATTTGCAACAGCAGAACGAATTGTCTTTTCAATCGGCAGCGAGGCGCACTTTCATGTGTAAAATGCAACATATTCAGCGCCTCGTCGACACGTTTACCCCGAACAAGATCAAGAACACGGCGCATTTTTCGTGGCTGACATTCTGATATATTTTGATTTTGCAACTGCCTGCATGTTACATTCTCCATCTTCTTACTTTATGCGAGTCACTCGCTCGGCAAATTTACCACCATGTCCTCGAAAAGTTCGGGTGGGTGAAAATTCACCTAATTTATGTCCAACCATATTTTCACTGATATATATAGGAATAAATTTGATACCATTATGAACAGCAATTGTATGTCCGACAAAATCCGGTGGAATTGTCGAACGACGTGACCAGGTTTTTACCACCACTTTTTTATTTTCTTTATTCAGATTATCAATTTTTTTTGCCAAGATTCGCATCGATATACGGACCTTTTTTTACTGATCTTGCCATCTTCTACTCCCTATTTACGCCTTTTCACAATTAAGGCATTTGAAGGTTTCTTTTTCTTCCGTGTTTTCAGACCCTTTGCCAACTGACCCCAGGGTGAAACCGGATGTCGGCCACCTGAAGTCTTTCCTTCACCACCACCCATCGGATGATCAATCGGATTCATAGCAACACCGCGGACATTTGGACGACGTCCTTTCCAGCGTGAACGACCTGCTTTACCAATTGATATGTTAAAATGCTCAACATTTGATACCTGACCAATAGTCGCATAGCATTGTAACGGAACCTTACGCACCTCCGAGAAGGTAATTTGAACATAGCCCACTTACCTTCCTTTGCCATCAACTGTGCGGCTGTTCCCGCACTTCGGGCGATCTGGCCACCTTTATTTTCGCGCATTTCAATATTGTGAACCATCAACACCAACCGGTATCTTTTCCAGTGGCATGGCATTTCCCGGTTTCAATTTACATTCTTCGCCAGCCTCAACCACATCATTTACCTTTAATCCATCCGGAGCAAGAATATATCTCTTCTCACCATCAGCATAATATAAGCAGGGCAATTCGTGCTGTCCGGTTCGGATCATATTCAATAGCGGCAACTCGTGCCGGAATATCTCGTTTATTTCGTTTAAAATCGATTTCTCGATATTTTCTTTTATGTCCACCACCACGATGCCAAGAGGTTACACGGCCAGAATTATTCCGACCACCACTCTTAGTTTTATCCCTTTAACCAGTGTTTTTTCCGGTTGGCGGATTCGTGACCTGATCAAAATCACTGACAGTCTTAAATCTTTGACCCGGTGTGATTGGTTTAAATGATTTAATTCCCATTGTTCCTCAAATCCTTGATTATGCGTTCTCAAATAATTCCAGTTTATCACCTTCACCAATGTCACAATCGCTTTTTTCCAGTCCGGACGTCTACCATGAAATCTCCCCGCCGAGTCATTTGCTGACGCATTTTTCCAGGCATAATCATGGTTTGGATCTTTTTAACCTTTACCTCAAATTTTTTTTCAATCGCTTTCCGAATTTCAATTTTATTCGTATTGCGATATACTTCAAATGCATACTTATTTTCTGAATCCTGCAATCGTGCGATTTTTTCTGTATATAGTCGGCCTGATTAATAATACTCTTTCTTGCATTAGCCTAGCACCTCATTTATTTTATCAAGGCTCCCTCCTGCATCACCACCTTCTCCGCCTTAAGAACATCGTATGTCGAAAATGTTACTGATTCTCACGGATCTCAACCTGATAAAGATTCTGTGCAGACATATAAATGTTTGGTTCATTCTTAGCCGTTAACAACAGCACTATTTTTCCCATCCAGATTCCAGCGCTTTAAGAAACTCAGAATTCTTTTCGTCTTTGGCTGATCATAGGAAAAATTCTCAACAATCATGATATTATTTGATTTGGCTTTATAAGTAAGAGCCGATCTGCGTGGCCAGTGCTTTTATTTTTTTATTTACACCAATACGATAATCCTGGGATGGGGCCCAAACACCCGACCACCACCTTTATATTGGGTGCACGAATCGTTCCCTGACGTGCACGACCTGTACCTTTTTGACGGAATGGTTTTTTCCCGCCACCGGAAACATCAGAACGGCCCTTTGCTGGCATGTGTACCCTGGCGCTGATTTGCCCGTAATGATCTGACATCCAGCCACATCGAATGATCATGAGGTTCAATACTTAAAAACTTATCCGCCAAATCCACTGTTTTTGTGGTTTTTTTGCCCGTTTCATTCAATATACTTCAGTTTCATAGTTCAGAACCTATAAACCTAAAATTATATCTTTTTTATTTCGACCAAAGAATTTGTTGACACCCGGAACCGGTCCTTTGACAAAAATCAGATTTCTTTCCGCATCCACTTTTACCACCTTTGCTGATGCTAATGTGATCCGGTCATTGCCCATACGCCCAGCCATCCTCATACCTTTAAACACACGTGATGGATCAGAACTTTGTCCAAGTGAACCTGGTGCACGCCAGCGATCAGACTGACCATGAGTTTTATTTGCGCCACTAAAACCGTGTCGTTTCATGGCACCCTGAAAACCACGTCCTTTGGATGTCCGCAACAACATGACTTCTCACCTTCAGCAAACATATCCACATTAACCTCATCACCAATCTTTAACTTCCTGGTCGGTCAGTAAAGCGAAATTCACGCAAATATTTAATGGCGGTTTCAAATTCAGCTTTTTTATAATGACCACCTGCGGTTTTTCGGCATGCTTTTCCTTTAATTCCTGAAACCTAGCTGAACCGCTTGATAACCATCCGTTTTCTTCATTTTTAATCTGGGTCACAAAACAGGGACCGGCAGTGATAACCGTCACCGGAATTGACTTTCCCGCTCTCATCAAACATCTGTGTCATTCGTATTTTTTTACCTAATAAACCAGCCATTGATTATCTCCAAAATAATCAAGTTTTAATTTCAACATCCACACCCGAAGGCAATTCCAACTTCATTAATGCATCAATCGTTTTGTTGGTTGCATTTAAAATATCGATCAGTCGTTTATGAATACGGGTTTCAAACTGCTCACGAGACTTCTTATCCACATGAGGAGAACGCAGGACAGTATAAACAGTTCGCTCGGTCGGCATGGGAATTGGTCCGGAAATCATTGCACCCGTCGCCCGTGCTGTTCGGATAATTTTATCCGTTGATTTGTCTATCAGATTATGATCGTATGCTTTTAACCGAATCCTAATATTTTGCCCTGCCACCGTATTTTATGCTCCTGAACTATACTCTAAAAGTTATTCTATAATTTCCGTCACAACACCAGCACCAACCGTACGACCGCCTTCACGGATAGCAAAACGCAATTCCTTCTCCATCGCGATCTCTTTCTGCAATTCCACTTCCATCGTGATGTTGTCACCCGGCATGACCATCTCAACGCCTTCCGGCAATCTTGATCGATCCGGTCACATCCGTCGTCCGGAAATAAAACTGCGGACGGTAACCATTAAAAAACGGCGTATGACGACCACCTTCTTCCTTGGACAAACATATACCTCGCCCTTGAATTTGGTATGTGGTGTGATACTGCCCGGCTTGGCACAAACCATACCCCGCTCCAACTCCGTCTTCTCAACACCACGCATCAGCAAGCCAACATTATCACCGGCCTCACCGCGGTCCAGCAATTTACGAAACATCTCTACACCGGTAATAACCGTCTTGCGATGCGCACCCATACCGACGATCTCAATTTCCTCGCCAACCTTGACAACACCACGCTCGATACGACCGGTACCTACCGTACCACGACCGGTAATACTAAATACATCCTCAACCGGCATCAGAAAAGGCTTGTCAATATCACGCTGCCGGTGTCGGAATATAACTGTCTACCGCATCCATCAACTCAAATATACATTTCGTCGCCGCCTCATCATCCGGATTATTCAGCGCATTAAGGGCACTGCCCTTGATGATCGGAATATCATCACCGGGAAACTCATAAGAACTGAGCAGTTCGCGCAATTCCAGTTCCACCAACTCAATCAGTTCAGGATCATCTACCTGATCCGTCTTATTCATAAACACAACGATACTCGGCACATTCACCTGGCGGGCCAGAAGAATATGCTCACGGGTCTGAGGCATCGGACCATCAGCCGCACTGACCACCAGGATCGCACCGTCCATCTGGGCTGCACCGGTGATCATATTCTTTACATAGTCAGCATGACCCGGGCAGTCAACATGAGCATAATGACGATTTATCTGTCTCATACTCAACGTGTGCCGTCGCGATCGTGATACCACGCTCACGCTCTTCAGGAGCATTGTCGATACTGTCAAAACTACGATACTCCGACAAACCCTTCTTGCTCAGCAACAACGTGATCGCTGCCGTCAATGTCGTCTTACCATGGTCAACATGACCAATCGTTCCAACATTTACATGCGGTTTGGTACGCTCAAATTTTGCCTTCGCCATGTTAATCTATCCTCCAAAACTTTTCAAAAAGGATTTAACCCTTTACTTTTTCAATTACTTCGTCTGCTATACTTTCTGGTACTGGTTCATAATGCGAAAACTGCATCGTATAAATAGCGCGACCCTGTGTAATTGATCGCAATTGTGTTGCATATCCAAACATTTCTGCCAAGCGGTACCAGTGGCTGCCACAACCTGTGCATCCTTACGCGGGATTATACCGGAAATTTTTCCGCGGCGTGAATTCAAATTTCCAATCACATCACCAAGATACTCTTCCGGAACAACAACTTCCACGCTTCATTACCGGTTCCAGCAGTACCGGCATCGGCTTTTTTGCATCCTTCCTGAAGTGCCATTGATCCGGCAATCTTAAAGGCCATTTCACTTGAATCAACATCATGATAAGAACCATCAATCAGGTTGACCTTAATATCCTTTACAGGGTAACCGGCAAGAACACCACTATTCATGGCACTTTCAATACCTGATACGGACCGATGAAATATATTCACGTGGAATTACACCACCAACAATTGCATCTTCAAATTCAAATCCTTTACCCGGTTCATTGGGCGCAACAATAATTTTAACATGGCCGTATTGGCCCTCTACCACCAGACTGCCGGATAAATTTACCTTCAGCTTCAACTTCTTTGCTAATCGTTTCTTTATAAGCAACCTGAGGACGACCAACATTTGCACCAACCTTAAATTCGCGCAGCATACGATCAACAATAATCTCAAGATGCAATTCACCCATTCCACTAATGATCGTCTGACCGGTTTCCTCATCAGTACGAACCTGGAAAGTGGGATCCTCATCACTCAATTTGACCAGTGCTTCGACCAGTTTATCCTGATCAGCCTTTGTTTTTGGCTCAATAGCAACCGCAATAACCGGTTCCGGAAAATGCATGGATTCCAGAATGATATGTTTATTTTCATCACAAAGCGTATCACCTGTGCGGGTATTTTTAAATCCTACAGCGGCAGCAATATCACCGGCACTGTACCACATCCGATATCTTCTCGGCTATTTGCATGCATTTGCAGGATCCGTCCCAGACGTTCCTTTTTCTGTGAATCAGGATTAAAAACATACGATCCGGCCTTTGCCACTTCCTGAATAAACCCGGAAAAAAGTCAGTTTACCAACATAGGGATCGGTCATCACCTTAAAAGCCAGAGCAGCAAATGGTTCATCCACAGTATTTTTACGCTAATCACCTCATCCGTCCGGGGATGCTTTCCTTCAACTGGTTTCAAATCACTCGGTGACGGCAAATAAGCAATAATCGCATCCAGCAAGCGCTGCACACCTTTATTTTTAAAAGCAGATCCGCAAAGAACCGGCACAATTTTTACATCAATTGTTGCTTTTCGAATTGCGGAAATCAGTTCTGCTTCAGTAATTTCTTCACCTTCCAGATATTTTTCCAACAAGCCCTCATCATACTCGGCAACCGCTTCAAATATATCATTTCTGATATTTCTGTGCTTTTTCAATCAAACCTTTTGGTATTTCACCTTCTTCAAAAAGGACACCAAGAGAACCTTCATTATAAATAACCGACTTCATTTTGATCAGATCGATCAGACCGGTAAACAAATCACCCTCGCCCATCGGAATCTGAAGCGGAACCGGGAAGGCTCCAAGACGGTTTCGCATCATATCGATAACATTATAAAAATCAGCACCGATACGATCCATTTTATTTACAAAGGCAATTCGTGGTACACCATATTTATCGGCCTGACGCCATACCGTTTCCGATTGTGGCTCAACACCGCCAACTGCGCAAAACAGAGCAACAGCACCATCAAGAACACGCAACGAACGTTCGACCTCAACCGTAAAATCCACATGACCAGGCGTATCAATAATATTGATCGTAATAATTATTCCAGACCGCGGTAGTGGCTGCACTGGTAATAGTAATACCGCGCTCTTTTTCCTGCTCCATCCAGTCCATCGTAGCCGCACCATCATGCACTTCACCCATCCGATGCAAACGTCCCGTATAATAGAGAATACGCTCAGTTGTCGTCGTCTTTCCGGCATCAATATGGGCCATAATGCCGATATTTCTGATTTTATCTAAATGGAACGTCTTTCTAGCCATCTTTATTTATTTTACCACCTGAAATGCGCAAAAGCTTTATTTGCTTCGGCCATTCTGATGAGTATCATCCTTTTTCTTTAATTGTCGAACCTTCGCCATTTGCCGCAGCCATAAATTCATTGGCCAGTTTTTCAGCCATCGTTTTTTCCGATCTGGTGCGTGAAAAAGAAACCAACCAGCGAATCGCCAAGGTACGTCTTCTTTTATCACGCACTTCAACCGGAACCTGGTAGGTCGCACCACCGACACGTCGTGATTTCACTTCAAGCATAGGGGCAGCATTTTCCATCGCTTTCGTAAAAACATCCAAAGGATCTTTTTTACGTTTTTGCTTCAATAAGATCCATCGCATCGTAAAAGATATGCTCTGCGATGCTTTTTTTACCTTCCAGCATCAAACCATTAATAAACTTTGCGACCAGTTCACTCTTATATTTCGGATCAGGCAGAATTTTTCTTTCTTGTGCCCTTCTTCTTCTTGACATACAACTACTCCAAAACGATTATGCTTTTGGTTTTTTAGTACCATATTTTGAACGGCTTTGCTTACGATCACCAACACCACTGGTATCCAGTGTACCGCGTACGATATGATAGCGCACACCCGGTAAGATCTTTCACACGACCACCACGAATCAGGACAATCGAGTGTTCCTGTAAATTATGACCTTCGCCCGGAATATAAGCAGTAACTTCAATACCATTTGTCAAACGTACACGTGCAACTTTTCGTAAGCGCAGAATTCGGTTTTTTCGGTGTGGTTGTATAAACCCTGGTGCATACGCCACGCTTTTGCGGACAAGACCCCAGAGCCGGAGCTTTTGTCTTTTTTACTATGCTTTTTCTGCCTTTTCGTAATCAGCTGATTAATTGTCGGCAAATATCCCTCCTTAAAAGTGACAGATTCTAATTTACAACGATATTTTTTTGTTATCAAGAGGTTTCTGTGATATTTCCAATATCCTCATCCACTATTTCCTGCTCCATCCGCGTCATCATCTTCCTCTTTTTTCAACCTAGAGATTGGCATATTTGGCCAAACCGGTACCGGCCGGAATCAGATGCCCCATGATCACATTTTCCTTTAAACCGATCAGGTTATCTTCTTTTCCGGCAACGGCTGCATCAGTTAAGACCTTGGTTGTTTCCTGGAAAGAAGCAGCGGAGATAAAACTTTCCGTATTGAACGCTGCCTGAGTGATACCCAGCAAAATCGGGGTAAATGAAGCCGGTTTTGCTTTTCTGAACTTAATTGGTTTTTTCTTATCTTTTTTCAGATCACGGTTAATCAATTCGATCGTTTTTTTGTCGGTCAGATCACCTTCACGGAACAGTGAATCACCAGCATCGGCAACAACGACTTTTTCCAGAACTTTTTCATTTTCTTCCAGGAAAGTTGCCACGATCCACCTGATCACCTTCCAGGAACGGACTATCGCCACCGTCAAGGATCTGAACCTTCTGCAACATCTGGCGCACAATAATACCAATATGCTTGTCATTAATCTTCACACCCTGCAAACGGTAAATTTCCTGGATTTCATTCACCAGATATTCCTGAACTTTACCCGGTCCTTTAATCGTCAGAATATCCTGCGGTGCAATCGAACCATCTGTCAAGTCGATCACCTGCCTCGACAAAATCATTTTCATGAACCAGAATATGCTTTCCATAAGGTACAGAATAGGATTTCTGTTCTGTATCACCTTCAACAATCAATTCCCGTACACCACGTTTGATCGGACCAAATCTTAACAATACCATCGATTTCAGTAACAACCGCCATTTCTTTTGGTCGCCGTGCTTCAAATAACTCAGCCACACGGGGCAGACCACCGGTAATATCACGTGGTCTTACTGATTTCTCTTGGGATCTTAACCAGCACATCACCGGCATTTACATCCTGACTTTTGCTAACCTGCAGGAAGGACTTTACCGGAATAATAAATTTACTGGCTTACTCTGTTCTAGCATCCTTTGCTTTAATATAAATATGACGGATTCAGATTTTTATTTTTTGATTCAATAACCACACGCTGACGAAGACCGGTTTGTTCATCCAGTTCTTCACGATAGGTCATATTTTCGATAATGATCTTCAAATTCAATCTTACCATTACGGTCAGCCAGGATTACAGATGCTGTATGGATCCCAGTCAAACAGGTCTCGCCTTTTTTTACGGCTCTGACTCATCCATCAACTCGTAGCATAGCACCATACGGAACATTATAGGTGAGCCATGACCGGTTGTTGTCATCAAGTATCTCCATTTTACCGCTTCGGCCAAGAACAATATTATCAGCCATATCTTTGTCTTAATGTGCCGGATATTGATATATTTTACCTTTCCGTCATATTTGGCAGCAATATGTGATTCTGCAGCAATACGGGCTGCTGTACCACCGATATGGAAGGTTCGCAGAGTCAGCTGTGTTCCCGGTTCACCGATACTTTGCGCAGCCATAACACCGACAGCCTCACCAATCCAACCATTTTACCGGTAGCCAGATTACGGCCATACACAGAGCGAACATACACCACGTTTTGATTCACAGGTTAATTCAGTACGGACCATTACCGTCTTCAATCGCCGCAGAAGTAATTTGCTCACGCGGTCTCTTCGTCTAATCATTTCACCACGTTTGACTAGCACTTCGTCGGTATCAGGATCCATAACATCTTCTGCAGCAACACGGCCGACAATTCGGTCCTCAAGCGGTTCGATAATTTCTTCACCTTCTTTCAGATCGCCTCATCTCAATACCGAGGATCGTACCACAGTCATATTCAGAAATGATCACATCCTGTGCCACATCAACCAGACGACGGGTCAGATAACCGGCATCGGCAGTTTTAAGCGCTGTATCCGCAAGACCTTTTCGGGCACCATGGGTAGAAATAAAGTACTCGATAACCGACAAGACCTTCAAGAAAGTTCGCCGTGATCGGATTTTCAATAATTTCACCGGTTTGACCGGAAAGTGTTTTCTGCGGCTTTGCCATCAAACCACGCATTCCGGCCAACTGCCGAATCTGCTCCTTGCTTCCACGGGCACCGGAATCAGACATCATATAAAGAGGATTAAATCCATTATCATGCCTGGCTCAGTTTGCTGAACATGATCTCAGCAACTTCACCGGTCACATGCGTCCAGATATCAATAATTTTATTATATCGTCTCACCATCAGTAATAATACCGCGCATGAACTGTTTTTGAATATTATCAACTTCATTTTGAGCCTGCTGGATAAGACATCTCTTTTCAGGCGGAGATAGCACATCAGAAAGACTGATCGATACACCGGACTTCATCGCATAATTAAATCCAAGATCCTTCAGATCATCGAGAAATTTTGCCGCAACTCTGTTACCATGAATCTGATAACAGCGAGAAACGATTTCGGTCAGACTTTTCTTGGACAGCAATTCATTTACATAATCCCAGACCTTCAGGCACGATTTGATTAAAAAGAACCCGTCCGGTCGTCGTTTCGATTATTTTGCCATCGATACGCACTTTGATCCGTGCATGTAGATCTACTTTTCCATTATTGTATGCGACAATTACTTCTTCCGTTGACGAAAAAATCATTATTTTCACCCATATCACCCGGCTTGACCTTGGTCAGATAATAACAACCGAGAACAATATCCTGACTCGGAACAACGATCGGCTTTCCACTGGCCGGTGACAGAATATTATGACTGGACAACATCAATATTTTCGTTTCAACCTGTGCTTCATATGAAAGAGGAATATGAACAGCCATCTGGTCACCGTCAAAGTCAGCATTAAATGCCGTACAGACCAAGGATGAATTCGAATGGCCTTACCTTCGATCAAAACCGGTTGAAATGCCTGAATACCCAGTCGGTGCAAGGTTGGTGCACGGTTTAACATCACCGGATGATCTTCAATAATTTCTTCCAGAATATCCCATACTTCCGCGCCCCGTTTTTCGACCAGTTTTTTGGCACTTTTTACTGTTTTTACATAACGTCTTTCAACCAGTTTCCGAATGATAAACGGCTTGAACAAGTTCAATGGCCATATCCTTCGGAATACCGCATTCATGTAGTTTCAAATTCAGGACCGACAACAATAACTGAACGTCCGGAATAATCAACACGTTTACCAAGCAGATTCTGGCGGAAACGTCCCTGCTTTCCTTTAAGCATATCAGAAAGAGATTTTAGCGGTCGATTACCATCTGAACGCATGGCTGTTGATCGTTTTGAATTATCAAATAGTGAATCCACCGCTTCCTGCAGCATTCGTTTTTCATTGCGCAAAATCACTTCCGGCGCACGGATTTCAAGCAATTTTTTCAGACCGATTATTGCGAATAATCACCCGGCGATAAAGATCATTCAGATCACTTGTGGCAAACCGGCCGCCTTCAAGTGGAACCAAGAGGACGCAATTCCGGTGGAATTACCGGAATAACATCAAGTACCATCCATTCCGGTTTATTGCGATATTCCAGTATTGGCATCACGAACACGAAATGCTTCAACTACTTTAAGCCGCTTCAGGCTTCGGCTTTTTTCTGGGCTGATGTTTCTGTTCTGACCGCATTTCGCAATTCCAGGCAAGATCCTTAATATTGATCTGACTCAAGAGAGAATGAATAGCTTCACCACCGATCTGGGCGATAAATTTATTCGGATCATCATCCGGCAGATCTTCATTTGCTTCACCGTGGGCATCCAAGTTGCTCAAAGTATTCTTCTTCAGTTAATCAGTTGCTTTTCTTTTAATTCACTTTTGCCCGGATTTATCAACAACATACTGTTCATAATAAATCACTTTTTCCAGATCTTTTGGCGACATATCAAGCAAATAACCGATCTTGGTCGGCAAGAACGGAAAAACCAGATATGCACAACCGGTACAGCCAGACTGATATGCCCCATTCGTTCCCGACGAACTTTTTTCTGGGTTACTTCGACACCACAGCGATCACAAATAATTCCTTTGTAACGAATCCGTTTGTATTTACCGCAATGGCATTCCCAGTCTTTTACCGGACCAAATATTTTTTCACAAAACAGACCATCTTTTTCCGGTTTAAAAGAACGATAATTTATCGTTTCCGGTTTTGTAACTTCACCATGGGATTGTTCCAAAATATCATTTGGTGAAGCAAGACTGATCGTTATTTTTTGAAATCGGTTTGGACCTTTTTTATAATTCAAATCTTTTAACTCCTGTTTTAATTTTTAGATAATTGATCTTAAGATAACTGGATAACTATTCCAATTTTACTTTTAAACCCAAGACCCTGAAGTTCCCGTACGAGAACATTAAATGATTCAGGTGTTCCTGCGCTCGGGTAAATTCTCACCCTTAACAATAGATTCATAAACCTTGGAACGACCGGTCACATCATCACTTTTAACGGTCAATATTTCCTGAAGTGTATGGGCAGCACCATAAGCTTCCAGCGCCCATACTTCCATTTCACCAAACCGCTGTCCGCCAAACTGTGCCTTTCCACCCAGAGGCTGCTGAGTGATCAGTGAATAAGGACCGATTGACCGGGCATGAATCTTATCATCAACCAGATGTGACAATTTCATCATATAAATCATCCCAACCATAACTTCCTGGTCAAAGACATCACCGGTACGACCATCATGACAATTTAGCTTTTCCGGTAAGTGGTAATCCGGCTGTTATCCATTTCATTATTGATATCATCTTTTCTTGCACCGTCAAATACCGGTGTGGCATAATTTTTACCCAAGGGCATATCCGGCCATACCAAGCGTAGTTTCAAAAATCTGTCCCAGATTCATTCGTGAAGGTACACCGAGCGGATTAAGAATAATATCGATCGGAGTGCCATCTTCCATAAAAGGCATATCCTCCATCGGTACCAATTTGGCAACAACACCTTTATTTCCGTGGCGACCAGCCATCTTATCACCGACAGCCAGTTTGCGCTTTTCGGCAATATATACTTTGGCCAGTTGTACAATACCCGGCGGCAATTCATCACCAACCAGAATTTTATGTTTTTCGCGTTTTAGATCATTTTCAATTTCCTGCAGTTTCCGGCGATATTCAGCATATAATTCACGTACAAATTCATTTTGTGGCATCAGATTCAAACCAGGTGGAATTGATATCAAGATTTGTGACATCAATCTTTTCAAAAATGTCTCTTCCTGGATTTTTGTGTTCGCCTTTAGGCAATTTTGCCATCAACATATCTGATGCTGTACTGATTTCTCACCATCAAAATGACTGCCAAGAGCTTTCTGCATACGCAATCAGACTTTTCACGTCTTCTCTGGCCTCCCTTTCGAAATACTCAGTCAGTTCCTTATCTTTTTTCTTTGTCTTTGCATCTTTATGTTTACGCGAAAACAGTTTGGTATTTACGACAATACCCTTCATTCCGGGAGGAGCTTTCAGCGAAGCATCCTTTACATCACCGGCCTTGCTGCCAAAAATCGCCTTGAGCAATTTTTCTTCCGGCGTCGGATCAGTTTCACCCTTTGGCGTCACTTTTCCAACAATAATATCTCCGGCATTTACTTCCGCGCCAACACGAATAATACCATTTTCATCCAGATTTCGTGTCGCTTCTTCACTGACATTCGGAATTTCACGGGTTAGTTCTTCTTCGCCTCGTTTGGTGTCCCGGACCTGCAGTTCAAATTCCTGGATATGAATTGAAGTAAAAACATCTTCTCGAACAAGACGTTCAGAAATAATGATCGCATCTTCAAAATTATAACCTTGCCACGGCATAAAAGCGACCAGCACATTTCTTCCAAGCGCCAGTTCACCACCATCGGTGGCACCACCATCGGCGAGCACCTGTCCCGGCACACCTGATCGCCAACAACAACCAGCGGACGCTGATTGATACAGGTATCCTGATTGGTTCGCTGAAACTTGATTAAATCATAAGTTTTCTGCTCATTCTTTTGCTTCAGACAAGCCTTTCTTTTCGCCCTTACCCTTCTTTGCATCCAGGGCGATTATGATTTTCTCCGCATCCACGAAAACAACTTCACCATCATGCTCGCTCAAGAACAGGGCCCCGAATCATGCGGCAACCTTTTCCTTCCATTCCGGTACCAACAATTGGTGCTTCCGGTTCGAGCAACGGCACTGCCTGTCGCTGCATATTCGAACCCATCAGAGCACGGTTTGCATCATCATGTTCCAGGAAACGGAATCAATGAAGCTGCCGGAGATACAATCTGGTTAGGGGCCACATCCATATAATCCACTTTCTCTAGGATCAACAACAGGAAAATCACCTTTGTAACGGGCCTTGACTTTGTCACGGACAAATTGACTTTTCTCGTTCAGTGGTGCATTTACCTGGGCAATGGTATAACAATCTTCCTCTGTCGCAGTAAGATATTCGACCTCGATCCAGTAACAACCCCATTTTTACTTTCCGATACGGTGTTTCAATAAAACCAAAATCATTTATCCGGCCAGGACACAGAGCGATGAAATCAAGCCGATATTCGGTCCTTCCGGTGTTTCAATCGGACAAAGTCGGCCATAATGGGTATAATGTACGTCACGAACCTCAAATCCGGCACGCTCACGGGTCAGACCACCGGGACCAAGAGCACTCAACCGGCGTTTATGTGTTAATTCCGCCAGTGGATTTGTCTGATCCATAAACTGCGATAATTGTGATGTACCAAAGAAGGTATTGATCACAGATGATATCGTACGTGCATTAACCAGATCCTGCGGAGTCAGTTTATCTGAATCACCCAGATTCAGACGCTCTTTAATTGTACGTGCCATTCGGGAAAATCCGACACTGAATTGCGCAGCCAGCTGTTCACTAACGGTGCGCACCCGGCGGTTACCCAGATGATCGATATCATCAGTAACCTGACGGCCATCACGCAGATTCAAGAAGATATTTAACAATCGCAACGATATCTTCCTTACTCAGAACGGTCACATCATATGAAGTGTCGAAACATTCAGTTTTTTATTCATACGATAACGACCAACAGCGCCCATATCATAACGCTTGTTGTTAAAGAACATCCGCTCGATCAATCCACGTGCGGTTTCGATATCCGGTGGTTCACCGGAACGTAACTGTCGGTAAATCGCATCAATTGCCTGTTCTTCGGATTTGGTTATATCTTTTTTCAGCGTATTAAGAATGACATTCGGTGATGTCGGATCAAACGATTTTACAACCTCTATTTCTTTGATTTTTAATTTCTTGCACTGGGCCAGAAAATCTTCATCAATATCAGTTCCCTGTTCCGCCAGCACTTCACCGGTTGTCATATCAACCACATCTTTTGCCAGCATTCTTCCGAGGAGAACAAGTTCGCGCATCCCCTTTGAATTGCAACCTTCTCCGCCAGATCAAAGAGATTGATAATATCCTCATTGGTGGAATAACCGATGGCACGCAGCAACATTGTGACCGGAAATTTTTTCTTCCGATCGATATAGACATACATCATGTCATTTACATCGGTGGCAAATTCAACCCAGGATCCCCGGAAAGGAATAATTCGGGCAGAATAAAGCGGCGTTCCGTTTGGATGTTCTGTCTGGGAGAAAAACACGCCCGGTGAACGATGCAACTGACTGACAACAACCCGTTCGGCACCATTAATAATAAAAGTACCGCGTCGGGTCATATAGGGCATATTACCCAGATAAACATCCTGCTCGATAAATTCGGTAAAATTTTCGGTCTCACCGGTAACATCCTTTATCGCCAGACGCATTTTTGCCTTTAGAGGAACCGCATAAGTCACGCCCCGCTCCTGGCATTCACGTACAGAATATTTTGGTTTATCCAGATAATATTCAACAAACTGCAATTCATAATTTCCCCGGCTATCTGTGATCGGAAAAACACTTTCAAAAACAACCTGTAAACCTTCGCTCTTTCTTTCTGAAGGTGGTATATCTTCCTGCAGAAAATTGCGGAAGAACTTTGTCTGAATATCCATCAGATTCGGATAATTCAGAATACCTGATGAATGGACTTATAGGAAACTCTCTCTATACTTTTTGGAATTACGCAAGGTATCAACACCTCTAATGTTAGTTGACTTATACTTATTTGACCTCGACGGTTCCACCGGCTTCTTCGATCTGTTTCTTAATATCTTCAGCTTCGGCCTTGGACACAGCTTCCTTGATCGGCTTCGGAGCATTGTCAACCAGATCCTTTGCCTCTTTTAAGTCCAAGATTGGTAATTGCGCGTACAACCTTAATAACCTGAATTTTCTTTTCACCGGATGAAATCAGAACGACATCAAATTCAGTTTTTTCTTCAGCGGCTTCTGCAGGTGCAGCGGCGGCAGCGGGGCCCGCAGCCATTGCAACTGGTGCAGCAGCGGTAACACCGAATTTTTCCTCTATATCTTTAATCAGTTCAGATACTTCCAGCATCGTAGATGTTTCAAGATAAGTTAAAACATCCTTCCTTTTAATCTCAGCCATTTTAACCTCCAATTAATCTTTTGTAATGAAATCTCTATTTAAGACTTTTGATTTTTTACGGCTTCAAGTGTGCCGACCAGCTTTTGACCGGTTCCCTGGAGCGCTGCGAGCAATTTACTCATGGGTGATTGCAACATGCCCAAAAGTTGCGCCAGTAACACTTCTCTGCTCGGGAGATTTGCCAGTGCATCTGCCTTATCCGGCCCTAATATCTTGCCCTCAAAAAAGCATCCTTTAACCACCAAACCTTTTTTATCTTTTGGAAGTGTTTTGTTAAATTCCTTGATGATTTTGATCGGAGCGACAGGATCATTTTCACTTAATGCAAAACCCGTCATCCCACTCAGCAGATGATCAATTCCATCGATACCGGCACCATCAAAGGACCGCTTGGCAAGTGTGTTTTTTATAATTTTGTATTCAACATTGGCTTCGCGAAAAGAACGTCTCAGCATATTAGCCTCGGCCACATTAATGCCCCCGAAATCGGCCATAAAGATGCTCTTCGCATTCTTGAATTTTTGCGTATACTCTCCAACCATATCTATCTTTTTTTGTGTCGGCATTTTAATATCCTCTCAACTTCTATGCAGTAATGTTTCTATCCAGATAAATTCCCGGCCCCATCGTACTTGATATCGAAATACTGCGCAGATATGTTCCTTTGGCTGCCGGAGGTTTCATTTTTACGATGGTAGAAATAAATACACGAATATTTTCGATGAGTTGCGTTTCGTCAAAGGAAACTTTACCAACACCAGAATGCACGATTCCGGTCTTATCAACCCGGAAATCTATTTTCCCTGCTTTAATTTCATGTACAGCGTTTTCAACATTGGGTGTGACCGTTCCGCTTTTGGGATTGGGCATCAATCCACGGGTTCCCAGAATTTTACCCAATTTTCCGACTACGCCCATCACATCCGGGGTCGCAACAACGACATCAAAATCAAGCCAACCCTGTTGAATTTTTTCAACATACTCCTCCAGACCTGCATAATCGGCGCCGGCATTTTAGTGCCTTATCGACATTATCGCCTTTGGAAAGAACAAGAATACGCACTTTTTTACCGGTACCATTCGGAAGAGAGACCGTACCGCGTACCATTTGATCAGCATGCCGTGGATCCACACCAAGTTTCATAGCGATTTCAACGGTTTCATCAAACTTGGCCGTCGCAGACTGCTTGATCAGATTAACAGCCTCTTCAATAGAATACTCTTTCGTCCGTTCTATTTTCGAAACAATCTCTCTATAACGCTTGCTTCGTTTCATTGATTAAACCTCTACCTAAATTATGATTCAACGACAATTCCCATACTACGGGCAGTTCCTTCGATCATTCGCATGGCACTTTCAACACTCGAAGCGTTCAGATCGGGCATTTTTAGTTCAGCGATTTCCTTAACCTGCTCCCTGGTCACCTTTCCAACTTTATTGGTATTCGGTTCACCTGAGCCTTTTTCTAGATTTGCTGCTTTTACCAATAGCACAGAAGCAGGTGGTGTTTTGGTGATAAATGAAAAGAGCGATCAGCATAGACCGTAATTTCCACCGGTATCACCAAACCTACCTTTTCCTGGGTCCTGGCATTATAGGCTTTGCAAAATTCCATGATATTGACCCCATGCTGACCGAGTGCCGGTCCAACCGGTGGCGAAGGATTTGCCTGCCCGGCGGGTAATTGCAATTTTATTTTTGCCAGTTCTTTCTTTGCCATACGTGTCGATCCTCTATATTACTTAATTATTTTTCCACTTCCACCTGAAGAAAATCAAATTCAACCGGTGTCGGTCGGCCAAAAATACTTATATTTACCTTGACCTTATTTTTTTCTTCATTGATCTCTTCAACAAAACCGGTAAAATCATTAAACGGACCATCAACGACCCGAATCGGATCACCTACTTTGAAAGGTATTTTTATTTTGCCCTTAACCTCTGCCTCGCGACTGCTTTCAATTTTACCAAGTATCCGGGATACTTCGTTATCACGCAATGGTGTAGGTTCATTTCTTGGCCCGACAAAACTTATCACACCGGGTGCGCCGGAAACCACATGCTGTGTCTGGGTATCCAGATCCATCTCAATCAGCATATATCCCGGAAAAAATACTTTATTTTTAACCCGTTTTTTCCCGTCTCGCATTTCAACAACATTCTCCGACGGAATAATAATACGGCCGACTTTTTCCTCAATCCCTTTAAGCTTGATTTCCGACTCAATATGGGCCTTAACTTTCGCTTCCTGACCTGAATAAATTCTGAGTGTATACCACTTTTTTGCCAAATCTTTATCCTCACTTGGATGATTAGAACATGGTCATTAAAAAGCGCATTATCCATGAAAGAATATAATCCGCTGAAAATATAAAAATCGTAAAAAAAATACTGACCACCGCTACAATCATTGTGGAATTTATCAGTTCCGGACGGGTCGGCCAGGATACTTTTGCCATTTCAGTCTTTACATCATTCAGAAATTTTGCAATTTTATCAAACATTTTTATCTTCTCCGATTGCCCCTATATCGCAGGCCTGGAGGGACTCGAACCCCCAACCCCCGGTTTTGGAGACCGGTGCTCTAGCCAATTGAGCTACAGGCCTAACCGGTTTTTATTATTGCATATAATATTCCGTCAACAACACCGGCACCAACCGTACGGCCACCTTCACGGATAGCAAAACGCAATTCCTTCTCCATCGCGATCTCTTTCTGCAATTCCACTTCCATCGTGATGTTGTCACCCGGCATCACCATCTCAACACCTTCCGGCATCTTGATCGATCCGGTCACATCCGTCGTCCGAAAATAAAACTGCGGACGATAGCCATTAAAAAACGGCGTATGACGACCACCTTCTTCCTTCGACAATACATATACCTCGCCCTTAAACTTCGTATGCGGTGTAATGCTGCCCGGTTTGGCACACAACCATACCGCGCTCCAACTCCGTCTTCTCAACACCACGCATCAGCAAGCCAACATTATCACCCGCCTCACCGCGGTCCAGCAACTTACGAAACATCTCAACTCCCGTGACTACCGTCTTGCGATGCGCACCCATTCCGACGAATCTCTACTTCTTCGCCAACCTTGACCACACCACGCTCGATACGACCGGTACCTACCGTACCACGACCGGTGATACTGAATACATCCTCAACCGGCATCAGAAACGGCTTGTCAATATCACGCTCCGGCGTCGGAATATAACTGTCTACCGCATCCATCAACTCAAATATACATTTCGTCGCCGCCTCATCTTCCGGATTGTTCAGCGCATTTAAGGCACTGCCCTTGATGATCGGTATATCATCACCGGGAAATTCATACGAACTGAGCAACTCACGCAATTCCAACTCCACCAGCTCGATCAATTCCGGATCATCTACCTGATCCGTCTTATTCATAAATACCACAATGCTCGGTACATTCACCTGACGCGCCAGCAGAATATGCTCACGGGTCTGCGGCATCGGACCATCCGCCGCACTGACCACCAGGATCGCACCGTCCATCTGGGCCGCACCGGTGATCATGTTCTTCACATAGTCCGCATGACCCGGACAGTCAACATGCGCATAATGACGATTTATCTGTCTCATACTCAACGTGGGCCGTCGCGATCGTGATACCACGCTCACGCTCTTCCGGTGCATTGTCGATACTGTCAAAACTACGATACTCCGATAAACCCTTCTTGCTCAGCAACAACGTGATCGCTGCCGTCAATGTCGTCTTTCCATGGTCAACGTGACCAATCGTTCCAACATTTACATGCGGCTTGGTACGCTCAAATTTTGCCTTCGCCATGTTAAATACTCCTCCAAAAATTTAATTTTAATTCTTTCCGGCTATATTGCTGAGCCCACGACCAGGATTGAACTGGTGACCTCATCCTTACCAAGGATGTGCTCTACCAACTGAGCTACGTGGGCTGGGAAATAAAAATAACTTCCCGCATAATTTGATCGTATTCAATGGGAAGTTCAGGTGCTAAGAGCGGGAGACGGGATTCGAACCCGCGACCAACAGCTTGGAAGGCTGTGACTCTAGCCAGCTGAGTTACTCCCGCTTATACTTAAACCTCTACCGCTATTGCGGTACAAGTGTAACCTATCTTCCGACTCATATCAGCAGAAGAGATGAGAGCTGGCGAGAGGACTTGAACCCCCAACCGGCTGATTACAAATCAGCTGCTCTACCAATTGAGCTACGCCAGCAGTTAAAAAACTTAGAGCCACATAATTTAAATAATATTCTTCCAAAGTCAATATTTTTTTGCAAGTTTTCTTATCTTTTCATTATAAATTTCAGTAGCCTGCGACAGAATAACTTCCGGATAATATTTTCTTTTTTCACGGTAACCTTTATTTGGGGTAAAATATCGCCGTCATTAGATAATGGACCATTCGGTCTGTGATAACGGCTGATGATCCATATCATTTTTGTTTTGACATTCGGGAATGAATGTTTTAAATTTCTTGGCTTATTTTTCAGTGTAATAAAATATTCGCTTAAGGAATAAATATGGCAAATCATCAAATCAGCGTTCAAACGCAATGCAGGATCGCAGAAAAGAATCTCGCGTTATCAATCGTCAGAGCCGGAAAACGTTTGACAACTTTGATAAAACAGTGTACGTTCGGCTACCTCAAAAGAAGAGGCTCAGAAACTGCTACCTGAAACCGTAGCCTTGCTGGATATATCTGCATCAAAAGGACTGATTCATCGACAACAAAGCCGCCAATCAGAAATCAAATCTGACCAAGTTTGTCAACAAAATGACATAAAAAAAACCCCCGGGAACTCGGGGGTTTTTTTATCGGTACTTACTTTTAGTATCAAGCCGTTTTTCTCGATTTCCTGAATTTTAGCAGCGGTTCGACTTCTTTCCACTACCGTCGCTTCGGTAATCGTACAACTTTCCACATTCGGCAGTGTTGGCAGGCGATACATAATATCAAGCATGACATCTTCCATGATGGCCCGTAATGCACGCGCACCTGTGTTGCGCTTCATAGCCAGTTTAATGATTGCATTAAGGGCCTCTTCTTCAAATTCCAATTGAATTGAATCCAGTTCAAGGAGTTTCTGGTACTGCTTCACCAGGGCATTTTTAGGTTCCGTCAAAATAGAACGGAGGGCTTCTTCATCCAATTCGCCTAATGATGTCACTACCGGTAAACGGCCGATTAATTCGGGAATTAAACCATAGTTCAGCAGATCCTCTGAATCAGCCCGCGAATATAATTCTCCCTTGGATAGTTTTTGTACCGATTTTGCTTCCGTATTAAACCCGATCGCCTTTTTACCAACACGCCGGGCAATAATATCTTCCAGCCCTTCAAAAGCACCGCCACAGATAAATAAAATATTGCGGGTATTGATATTTACCAGTTTCTGTTCGGGATGCTTTCGTCCTCCCTTTGGAGGAATGCTGGATATTGTACCTTCAAGCATTTTAAGAATGGCTTGCTGGACCCCTTCACCGGAAACATCACGCGTTATCGATGGATTACCATCTTTACGTGCGATCTTGTCGATTTCGTCGACATAGACAATACCACGTTCCGTTGCCTCAACCTGATAATCCGCAGCCTGATATAATCGTACAAGGATATTCTCGACATCCTCACCGACATATCCGGCTTCGGTCAGGACGGTGGCATCGGCAATTGCAAAGGGGACCTGCAGAAATTTTGCCAGGGTTTGGGCAAGCAAAGTTTTTCCGGTACCGGTTGGACCAATTAACAGCATATTGCTCTTGTCGATATCAACATCGCCGATACGGCCCTGATTATTAATGCGCTTATAATGATTATAGACGGCAACCGCCAGCGTCTTTTTAGCACGATCCTGGCTGATGACATACTTATCCAGTTCGGATTTTATCTGAGCCGGTATTGGCAGATCTTTGGGTGTCGAAATGGTCTTTTGTCGCTGATGGGTTTCGATGATGTCGGAGGCTGTGTGGATGCATTCGTTACAGATATGCACACCCGGTCCGGAAATCAGACTCTCTACTTCGGCAGCTGTCTTTCCACAAAATGAACAGAATACACTGGATGGTTTTAGTTTATCTTTACTCATCTTTTTTCTTAATTTTTTTAGCCGTTCCAACGGCTTGTTTGATTACATCATCGATGATTCCGTATTTTTTTGCTTCCTCAGCCGACATGAAAAAATTACGATCGGTGTCGGAACTGATCTTATCGATAACCTGACCGGTAGAATCCGCAAGTACCTTATTCAGAATTTCCCGAATACGTAAAATTTCCTTTGTGTGAATTTCGATATCGGTTGCCTGTCCTTCCACACCACCAAGCGGTTGATGAATCATGATACGCGAATGTGGCAGTGCGAACCGTTTACCTTTGGCGCCGGCGGCCAGCAATATTGCCCCCATGCTCGCTGCCTGACCGACGCAGTTGGTTACAACATCGGGTTTAATATAGTTCATCGTATCCAGAATTGCCAGCCCGGAAGAAACCATCCCGCCAGGACTATTTACATAAAGATAGATATCTTTATCGGGATCATCGGCAGCCAGAAAAAGCAACTGTGCAATAACAAGATTTGCAACATTGTCATCAATCGGTGTCCCAAGAAAAATAATACGCTCTTTTAACAGACGCGAATATATATCGAAAGCGCGTTCGCCCCGCCCCGTCTGCTCAATGACCATGGGAATTAGAGTCATACGCTAACCAGGTCCTTTCTACTTTTTATCGGTTTAGTAATTATTTTAATTTTTGAATTTTCGACCATGAACTCAAATATCTTCTTTTCAAAGATATCGTTCATAATTCTTTTTTTCAAAGCCTTATTCGATTTATACTTTTCCTTTACCTTATCATCGGTCACTGATGCCAGAAATTTATCAAAGTCTTCATTTTCAGCCTGTATTTTTTCGACTTCCGCAATTTTTTCTTTTAAATAGTACCATTTGACATTAAACATCGCATCAGCCCTGTATGCTTTACGAACTTCATCGAGATTCGCATCTTTCTGTCGCTGGCTGATATCTTCAACGATTTCATCCAGATATCGATCCACAACCGCTTCCGGGACATCAAATGGATTCTCCTGCAATAATTCATGTGCGAAACGGTGATAAAACTGTTCTTCCGCCTGTTGACCATATTGCAGCTCGAGCTGTTTTCTTATCATATCCCGTAACCCATCCAACGTACTGACATTATTATAGTTCAGGGTCTGGGCAAATTCATCGTTCAATTCGGGGAGATCTTCACGTTCAACATTCTCAATAAAAACCCGATATCGTTCCTTCTTTCCGGCAAATTCTTTTTGGTTGAAATCCTTGGGGTATTCTTTTTCAACCACTTTTTCATCCCCCTTTTTCAACCCAATTAATGCCAGCTCGATATCCGGATCAAACTCTCCCTTTCCCAACTGTATTCTGATATTATTATATTTTTTCCCGACCAGAGGCACGCCACCGGCATCAAGCTCCTGCATATTCAGGGAGATAATATGGCCGTCTTCGGATGCACCATCCTCCGATGAAACGATGGCTTTCTGACGACGGATATACATTAGACTTTCTTCAACATCTTCATCCGTGATTGTGTACAAATCTTTTTCTATCTTCAATCCCTTGTACTTTTTTAATGTAATTTCGGGATACGTTTCAACTTCTACTTCCATTAACAGGTTCTTTCCTTCGTCAAAGTCGAATTTTTTTACCACCGGCTCCCCTACCGGAATAATATTATTTTCCTTCAATCCGTCTTCGAATCCATGCTGCAGCGCATGGTCTATCGTATTCCGTTCAATTGATCCTTCGAAGAGTTTGATAACCATGCTCCGGGGTGCTTTCCCACGCCGAAATCCCTGAATATCCGCATTTTTTTGCATTTGCCGGATCTCATGTTCACGGATCTTATCAATCTCCGTTACCGGTACTGTAATTTTTAATCCCTTTTTGCAACTAGAAAGATTCGTGACCTGCGATGTAATCATGTTTGATAAAACCTCCAGATATTCAAATTTCCGAACCTAAAATTTATCCTCGATATCGATCAAATGCAAATCTTTGCCCTGTCTGTAGGGGCTAAACTTTTTAATGCCCTTGATCGTCTCTCGGATACTGTCTTCAAATTTTCTTAGATCCTCCGCTTTGTATCTGTGCTGACGCAAAAGATCGATATGGGTAAAATAGAGATTTACAGGATAAATACCCTGATCCGGATACAGACCTGCCAGCAAAAGCGCATACACCTCAAGTTGACGCTTATACATCGTGGTAACCTGATCAACATGTCCGACTGAAATACGGTTGGTCTTATAGTCGATTATTTCCCACTTGCCATCTCTGTTCCGAAACAACCGGTCGAGCGTACCGGTAATCAGATCATCCCCCAACTTACGCATGACCGACACTTCATTAATGTATTCTTTTGCCGCCATAATATCAGAAATCTGAACAGATTTACCAATCCGTTCAATCGTCTCGGCTACTTCGTCGTGCATCCGGGTAATAATTTTCGGATCGGTTATCTCATATTCATAAAGCGTTCGCTCCAGATCAAATTCCGGGAATTCTTCAAAATACTTATGAATCAACTTCCCGCGCAACAGAGCCGTATCCTCTTCCGTTTCCAATCTCAGGCTAAAATCATAATCTGAGGCAAAATAGCCGAGATGATATCGTTCAAAATATTCAGCCGGATTGTGCCCAAAGATCATCAGTTGTGTTGCCGAAAAGACTTCTCCTTCCGGCCGGGCTTCCAGTCCCAGAAAATAATCAGGTTTAGCTTCCGACCGCGTTTGTCCGCTGACATAGTCCCGTATGCGCACGATATTGCTCATAATTTGTCCGGGCGGCGTAACGCGAATCTCCTCGGTTCCCGGCATCGAACACCGTATGCTGATTCCATGATGCAATTCGGTGTTGGTTAGATGAGCAGGGTCGATATCCAAATGGCTTATCAGCCAGGATAGAGGCGTATTGGTTGGAACGTTTCCGGCATGTATTGTCCCGGTTAAAATTAGCCGGTCTTTAGCTCGGGTACAGCCGACATAGAATAACCGTTTTAATTCCGCCAGGATTTTTTGGTGGGCACGGGTACGTACAATACGCGGCAGGAAGCCAGGATCGTTTCCACCAGATAATGTCGGGGCAAAACCGAATTCTTCATCAAATATTACATTATTGAATGATTCTGAACGAAGTTGCTGCTCCAGATACGGCAAAATTACCACCGGAAACTCAAGGCCTTTTGCCTGATGAATCGTCATAATTTTAACGGTCTTTTTATCTTCAATTTCAACCTGAGCCTCACTCTCCTGGACCTGGCTGCGGATCAGATTCTGCAGGGCTTCCCCAAAATCGGCCAAAGATGCAAATCCTCCGCGTTCCAATTCTACCGCCTGCTCCAGTATTTTATCCAGATTGGCAAGATATCGGGCCGATTTCTGATCGGCAGCATAGACAGCCCGGAAACCACTCTGATTAAAGATACGATCGAGCAATTCATTAAAACTCATCCGGTCACGCCAATAAAGCCACTTTTTTGCGAGTGCCCTGAAACGTTTTATCTTTTGATATTCATCGGATAGCATACCCTTGCTCTGGTCTGCTTTGAGAACTTTTTGCCAGTAACCGGAAGGCTCTTTCTCACAAGCCAGCATAAAAATTCCCTCATCGGAAATATCGGCAAACGGCGAACGCAGCAGCCCGATCACCGCGATATCATCTGACGGACTGATTAAGAAACGGACGAGATGATAAACATCATATATTTCCTGCCTTTGGAAAAATCCTATTCCCCCAATCGTTTTAAAAGGTATTCCCTCCTGCCGTAATGTTTCTTCAAGTTCGACAAGATGGTTACGCGTACGAAGCAGAATGGCGATATCACCAAATTCCCATCCCAGCTGCCTGATCATGTTTTGAATATTTGCAGCAATAAATTCGGGTTGGCTATCGTTCTCAACCAGTCCTATTTCCACTTCACCACCATCAGCGTCAGCCCGCTTACAGGACATCGAATCGTACCCTACTTCCCATTCTATCCCGGAGTTATTACTCATAATCGCGGTAAACAAGTGATTGATAAATTCCGCCAGATGTGTTTTGAACCTGAAACTGTCCTCCATAATTATATCAGTAAGATATTGATCCTCTGGTGAGTTGTCGATAAAGCTTTGCTTAACCTGCTGGAACACCCGCACATCTGCATTTCTGAAACCGTATATCGACTGCTTTGGGTCGCCAACAATAAAATATTTGTTGTCATTCAGATTACCGAGCAATCCGACAATCTCCCACTGAAGCGGATTTGTATCCTGAAATTCATCAACCATGATATACCTGAACCGCTCCGCAATATTCTGACATAGACTTTCATCTGATTTGAGCAGATCATAAACCAGTAGACTGGAGATCTTCATAATCGACCGTGTTATGCATCTGTTTTTTTTGTTGAAAGCCCTGTTCGATGCGACGATATAATTCACAAAATTTCACCATGATCCGCAGTAAATACAGATCCGACGGATCCGGTGCCGGCTCAGGTAATTCTGAAAGGTGTGCCAGCAGTTCAGAAAGATCCAATACGCGCTGAACATTTTCCTTGCCCCAAATATCTTTACCCCCTAAAAATCGCAGGTTTGAATAGGCCCTTTTGTCACCGGTGGTGAACCTGATTCGCAGATTTACCAGCGCACGCCAAAAACCGATTTCACTTTGATCGGGGGCATGATGAAAATCAACAAGATGTTTTAAAAAAGGATGTTTTTTTTCCACATCCAGATTCGTAAGAATATCCTGTACCTGGAGAACAATCTGTTTTAAGCTTCCCGGATCTGTATTTTTCTTCGCTTCCCGTAGATACGTTTCAACCAATTCTCCGAATATTATTTCCGGTGCATGCGTGTTATATTTATCGACTACCCTGCGCATCTCAAAGCGGTGCCCAAGGGCTTCGCGCAGCATTTGCTCGACCGACCACACGTTTAAAGACCGGAAAAGATCGATCCATTCTGATTCTTCCTCATCCAGACTCGTTGATGACTTCGTCAAATGTTTCAGAAAAAAGTATTTCGGACTGCATATCACTTAATTGTGTGAAGTCCGGGTCGATCCCGGCCTCAACCGGGTATTCCCTGAGGATCCGGGAACAAAAACCGTGAATTGTCGAGATAAATGATGCACTGAGATATCCTTTGATGTGGAGTAATCGTTCATGAATCTGCGGTGATGGATTTTCGGTTAGCAGTTCATTTATCCTTTCCGCTACCCGTGTCATCATTTCTGCCGCTGCTTTTTTTGTAAATGTTATCGCCAACACCTGTCTGATGTCTACATCATGATTTATCAGGATATCCAGGTATCGTTCCACCAGAATAAAGGTTTTCCCAGTACCAGCCCCTGCAGTAACCGCAATATTACGGGAACAATCGAGTGCTGCCAGCTGTTTTTTTGTTAAGGTTGATTTCATTTTCGTCTGGTTCCCGCTGCCAGGTGACGCAATTTCCCGACATCTTTCCGGCATATCCGATTATAGACACAATATCTTACACACCGGTCATCATCGGGATGGAGTGTATGGGTAAATTTTCCGGTTGTCAGGTCGTGCACGTATCGGAACACGTGCTCAGTTGTTTTATCCATGAGTTCCGCAAAAGTAATATTCTCCGGTGTGGAATTATTTTTACCTGAAAGTAACGTTTTTTTACTCACTGTGAGACGATGGCTTTGATTGCCATCGACGAACATGAACTGCCGGGTGCAATTCAATGCATCACGCACCTTATAATATGCAGCTGCCACGGGATGCGTCCCCGCTAATATTTTTGTTACTGCAAGGGCATAAACCGGAAGCTGCAGACTTAAACCGGATATCATATCGGGCAGACGTCGCCCTTTTGTATTCGTACTTAGTTTATAATCAAGGATAATCGCCTGCCCTTTAACATCGGTATCGATGCGATCGATTTTTCCGGTCAGGTACAGTTTTTTTCCGTCTTTGCTCAATTCCACTGGCTGTCTTTTTGAGGACGGATCACAGGTTTGATCAGCAGCAGCAGGTCCGAAGGCCAGTTCAAAAAATTGTGGTATATACCCTGACCCGGAAAGAAAAGACCGTTCGCTCTCCAGAAATCGATCCAGTAATCCCTGTTGCATTTCGGCACCAAGCAGTGCTTCTTTTTCAATCCGCCACAACAGTCCTTCATACGGCAGCTGGTCAAATTCCTTTTCAGCGATTGCAAAGAGTTGACTCCGGAATTCCCAGGGTTTGTCGGTTGCTTTATTTTCTCTGAGATACGTGTAAAATTTAAACAGAATGCGGTGGATCAATGCGCCTTTTTCGCGGGCCGAAATATTTTGCTCCGGCGGTTCTTCCTCTTCCAAGCCAAGAATACGCTGAAGAAAATACTGCATTGGACAGAAAGCGTAAGATTCGAGCGCACTAACCGAAAATGTTCGCATGCTGTAGTTGGCCTTTAAGATCGAATGCAATATCACATTTTCTGTCAGATTTCCCTCATATATGCTAACCTGATTCCGCAATTGTTTTTTTAATTGATGATCAATCCCATCAAGCCAGAACTGAAGGTGTTCCACCCCATACAAATTGGCCCAGCTGGCCAGATCAGAGAATTCCCGATCGCTTAGATTATCGTTAAGTTTTTGGGAAATATCTTCCAGAAATATTTCGGCCGTTGTCAGATTATAGCCATCTTCAATCGGTGGATTTCGATCAATAGTGTATATTTCGGATAGATTCTCGATAAATGTAGAGGGGAGAAGGGCAGTATCACCATCGTAGTTGGGCCAGGTCAGCACAATCTTCTCAGCAGACGACATCATGAGCTGATAGAAAAGAAATCGGTCCTGAGCGACCAAATCTTCGGTAGCATTCAAACCCAGCTGCTGACGTTCCAGATCATTAAAAAATATATCCCGGGCAAATCTGCGTGGAAAATCCCCTTCGATTAAACCGCCGACAATCAACCTTGTGCAATTCAGCGACAATACCTCCAGCCGAGGCATGATTTGCACACCATATCCGGACCACTCCTTTATATTATATGTAGACTCCTGCAGGACCGGTCTCAAATAGCGGTAAAAATCCTCAGTGGTCAGCCGATTTTCCTGATAGATATAAGTCAAAATCCACCTGAGTTGTTCAATAATCTTCATAAACCGGTTAAATGCGCGGAATTCCTTTTCCCTGACTCCCGCTCAATCAGCATCTCATTGCGATCATACCAATTGAGCATATCCAGGTCCCGGAGAACGGAAAGATATGTATGGTAAAACGTTTCAACCGGTTCCGGTTTTTGCAGACGGCTGATAATATTCAGGACCTCAGTAATCCTATTGATTTGCTCCTGCAAGTCATCGCGGGAGATTTTCATATCTGACTGGGTATCCTTTGCAACCGACAGGAATCTTTTATGCCAGTTTCCTGTCAGAGAACGAACACGCAGACTTGGTGGTGAGGCGCATAAAAAGGTGGCTGTCGATGCCGATGACCCGTCCACAGAATGGAGAAATCAAAAGTTTATAGAACGCGGTACAACCGAATCCGGATAATACAATTTCAAATACCTGCAGATAGGCCAGGATCAGTGGTGATTGTGCCAGCGCAAATCCGGTAGACAGATTAAAGGGAATTTTGAATCTACGGAATACACGTCGGATGATAGGTGCATACGCCTCGAGATTGGGGAAAGTTACACCGATTTGATGTAGAGGCACCTGATCAAGATGCCATTGTCTGATTTTTGCAGCAATCTGTATCACTTCGGTTTGCGGATTTTTCCCGGGCAAGAGCCCGTATTTCTGGCCATCTGATCTTGGTTGGCTGTCCGGCAGGATGGAACTAAATAACCGGATACCATCCGGGTCCCCTCCACGATATTCAAGTTCCTGATCCGCCAGCGGTCTGAGCATTTCATAAGCATCCCTGGTATGCCGGAACAGATTCGGAAAGCCAGGCATAAAATCGAGTTTTATTTCGATATCACACCATATTTTCAGACGTTCCAGTAACCGGATCATTGGTGGTGTATAGATACCATAGCCGTTGACGTAAATCTGCGGTCGCTCACCCAGATACTTTTGTATGATAGCCTCGTCCAGATTTTTAACAACCGTATCGGGCAGAGCATATTCATCGATCAAGGTATCCCCATAATGATCAAAAAGTACACGAATTATCTTCTGGAAATCGTTGTACTTGAGTGCGCATGAATCGGGTGGTTCAAGATCCGGAACATCATAAATACCAAACTCAAGCAGTTCGGCCAGCATTTGGTCAATTTTTATCAGCAGGCGGCCACGGCCTGACCTGAAATATTCAAGATCTTTGTTGACCATTTGGTACAGATAATTCAGGATAGCCAGACGGATTATTCTTCCGGCAATGATTTTACGCTGTGGCATTTTCTGATACAAAAATCGGAACAATCCATCAAAAGTAAAAATTTTTGGGTCCACAACTGTTTTGGGTGCGAGATCTGAAATCAATTCCTTTTTAAGATAACGTACCGCCCGGTTTACCGGAAGCATATACAAAAAGGCTGGCTGGTCACCCGAAAGGTGGTCGCGTATGATGTCCCGGAAAAAATAATAAGGACCGACCGGGCCGATGTGCAGGATCATTTTTCCCATGAGAAGAATACTTTCCGGTAGTAAACGTATGGCAGCAAAGGATTATGGGCCTGATATTAGGTCTGGCATTTTTGACCAGACATGATCATTTTGAAATAGGCATCACCGTATCAGCAGGTCAAGCCGGTGATGTTTGCTCAACGAATTTGAATCCCTGTTTCTGTAACTCTACAAGCGTTTTCGAATATATAACCGGATGCGTCGGAATATGACACCCATTCAGTGGGATCTCTCCGAGAAGCACCAGTCTTTGCTGCGATGGCTGCAGGTAGTCCCACCGTTTTAGCAATCGCCGTAAAACCACCTGGTTCACCATACTCGATAAATGTAGAAGTTGTTTTCTCGCGGCGATTTGATTTGTCCGGATAAACCGCTTCGATCTCATGAACGATGGCAACCATATCACGGCCGTATTCATCCAATTGGAGTTTTTTCCTTAACAGATCAATCAGGACATCGGCAGCCGTGTCGCCTTCCAGTTTGATGGTCTCATCGGAGAAAAGACCGAGCCAACGCAGGTTTTCCATGATAGTGCCCGTCGGGCTGATGTGCAGAAGGTTGGCCACACGATGCTCCAGATCGGCTCCCGGATTATGAAGCGGGAGGAACATTTCGACCAGATCCCGGTATGTGCGCGCTTGCAAATTTGGGATATGCATGGTCTCATTTGACAACCCGAGCCGGACAATTTGCAACCAGGTTTCACTCCAGCCCGGATATCGCAAGGTGCCGCGAATCATGGTTTCCACACCATCGAGTCCATATAAATCAATATATTTCAGCGAATCCCGGTTGGGGTAAGCCTCCATTGTACCGACACCATTCAATTCGACCGTCCAGGTCCGTTGAAAGACTTCATGATAGGGCAGAATTTTTATACTGTTTTTAAACATATATTGTGCCCCAAACTCTCCCGCCATGACCACATTGCGGGTATTCCATGTGATTACATAACGCAAACGATTGGTAGCACTTTCCGGAGCCGGTAAACCACTTCCGTATGATTTAAAACTCATGATTTTTCCGTTTTCCTGCCTGATTTTGGCGATCATAGACATCGCCGACATATGATCGATGCCGGGATCAAGCCCCATCTCATTCAGGATCAGCACCCCTTTTCGAATCGCATCCGGTTCGACATCCCGCAAACGATCATCCTGATAGGATGCTGTGATCATATGACATCCATAAGTGGTGCAACTGAGTGCCAGGAGATATTGATATTTTGGCGGTAAAAAATTGATAAGAATATCAGCCTTTTCAACATGCGTGCGACGCATAACCGCATCGTTTACATCAAAAAATACCCCATCTCCTTTAGGATGGCCGGCTACGCATTTTTTTGCAAGTTGCGGATTTAGATCCCCGACGGTTACAAACCAGTCGTTTTTTTCGGCTTCTTTTAAAAGATAGGAAATCATATACGGGGCACTTAATCCGGCTCCCAGAATTAAAATCTGTTTCATCACACACTCCTTGTGTCAGATATCTTATAAATTAGTGATTAGGTCTTTAAAAGGAAAGTTGAATTGTTGAATAGTTGAACCGTTTAATCGGTCTCATAATCGAGGTTGGGACTGAGCCATTTTTCGGCCTGTGAAACTTCAATGCCTTTGCGTCTTGCGTAATCTATCACCTGGTCCCGCCCGATTTTTCCTACACCAAAATATCGGGCCTTTGGATGGGCAAAGTAGTAACCGGACACCGTGGCCGCGGGAAGCATGGCATAGTTTTCGGTCAGACCTACACCAATTGTTGATGGGACATCTAGTACCTTGAAAATTGTTTCCTTTTCGGTATGATCCGGACAGGCCGGATACCCGGGAGCAGGCCTGATCCCTCTGTATTTTTCGGTAATTAATGCTTCATTGCTAAGCGATTCATCCGGACTATAACCCCAGATTTTTGTGCGAATTTCAGCGTGCATCCGTTCGGCAAGGGCTTCAGCCAGCCGGTCCGCGAGAGCTTTTACCAGTATCGCATTGTAATCATCATGTTCATTTTCAAAGTGTTTTACCAATTCATCGGCACCAATCCCTGCCGTAACCACAAACAGCCCCAGGTAGTCCTTCAGATCAATGCTCCGAGGTGCAATATAGTCTGCCAATGCAAAATTCTCGCGCTCCCCTCCTTTGTCATTTTGCTGTCGTAACGTATAAAAAATTGCCAGCGGTTTGTCGGTCTGATCCGGATCATAGATTTCGATATCGTCCCCGATGCTGTTGGCCGGGTATATGCCAATCACAGCACGCGCCCGGAGTGTTCCTTCTTTAATTATCCGGTCGCACATATCGTTAGCATCGGCGTACAATTTGGCTGCCTCCCGACCAACATGCTTATCCTGCAAAATCGCCGGATATTTACCTTTCAATTCCCAGGCTGTAAAAAATGGTGACCAGTCGATATACTGACGTATATCTTCCAGGCTATAATCAGGAAACACCCTTTGACCAAGGCATTTGGGAGCAGAGATATCCCTTGTCTGCCAGTCTATATTTAAACGTCTTCGGCGTGCTTCATACAGGTCCAGTCGTTTTCTATCTCCATGTTTTTTTGCATGAGCGGTCCTTGCATCGGCATATTCTTCCCTGATTTCCTGTACAAAATGATCCCGGTTCTTTTCACTCAGCAGTTTTCCGACCACACCGACTGCCCGCGAGGCATCAAGTACATACACAGTCGGACCCTGATAATTTGGTGCTATTTTTACCGCCGTGTGTACCTTTGATGTGGTCGCGCCACCAATAAGCAATGGCTTTTTTATACCGATGCGTTGTAATTCCTTGGCCACGTGGACCATCTCATCCAGAGAGGGGGTAATCAGACCGCTTAACCCAATGATGTCAACATTGTATTCATTCGCTTTGCTGATTATTTGCTCGGTCGGTACCATCACACCCAAATCGATTACTTCATAGTTATTACAACCGAGCACAACCCCGACAATATTTTTTCCGATGTCATGCACATCACCTTTGACCGTCGCCATTAAAATTTTACCGGTGGATTCCTTTGGGGCGCCCTTTCGCGCTTCTTCGATATAAGGGGTTAGATAGGCCACAGCCTTTTTCATCACACGGGCACTCTTCACCACCTGCGGCAGGAACATCTTGCCCGCTCCAAAAAGGTCCCCAACCACATTCATCCCCTCCATCAGAGGGCCTTCGATGATCTCCAGCGGATCATCATATTTTTGCCGTGCCTCCTCGGTGTCCGTTTCGACAAATTCAACGATCCCCTGCACCAGGGCATATCTGAGACGTTCTTCAACCGGTGTTTGACGCCATGAATCATCTTGCTTGCGTGATTTACCTTGCTGCTCTACATCTTTGGCCGCAGTAAGCAGCCGTTCGGTGGCGTCAGGACGACGATTAAGAATGACATCTTCAACCAATGCTAAAAAAGTCTTTGGAATTTCCTCATATACCGTGATCTGACCTGCATTGACAATGCCCATATCCATTCCGGCCCGGATAGCATGATACAGAAATACCGAATGCATGGCTTCCCGGACGGCATTATTTCCGCGGAATGAAAATGAGAGATTGCTGACACCGCCGCTGATCAGAACACCGGGTAAGATTGATTTTATCTCCCGGGTCGCTTCAAGATAATTTACGGCCAGGTTATTATGTTCTTCGATACCCGTTGCGATGGCAAAAATATTCAGATCAAAAATGATGTCTTCGTTGCTGAAACCGATTTCCCTGGTCAGGATATCATGGGCACGCCGACATATTCCCACTTTTCTTTCGGCAGTTTCAGCCTGCCCCTGCTCATCAAAAGCCATCACGATGACGGCCGCTCCCAGACGCAATGCCTGCCGTGCCTGATCTTTAAATGACTCTTCCCCTTCTTTCAGACTGATCGAATTGACGATACTTTTACCTTGCAGACATTTTAGGCCGGATTCGATAACAGACCAGCGGGAAGAGTCGATCATGATGGGTAACCTGGCAATATCGGGTTCTGATGCGATCAAATTGAGAAAATGCATCATCACTTTTTCTGAGTCGAGCAGACCTTCATCCATGTTGATGTCCAGGATCTGTGCACCATTTTCGACCTGTTCCCGCGCCACTGCCAGGGCCGCTTCATAATTTTCTTCCTGAATCAGTCGGCGAAAACGGGCGGAACCCGTCACATTGCAACGTTCACCAATGTTGATAAAATTTGTCTCCGGCCGTACAACCAATGTTTCCAGACCGCTAAAAACCGGCCTCCGGGTGATTTCCGGTATAATCCTTGGTGGCTTTTGCGCCAGATTATCTGCAATCGCACGGATATGATCGGGTGTCGTACCACAGCACCCCCCTGCAAAATTTACAAATCCACTGTCAGCGTATTCTCCCAGGATGCGTGCCATATAAACGGGTTGCTCATCATATTCGCCCATCTCATTCGGCAATCCGGCGTTGGGATAGATGCTCACCGGAATCGGGGCCAGCAGCGACAGCTCTTCGAGATAGGCACGCATTTCAGCGCTTCCCAACGCGCAATTCAACCCGATACTGAACAGATTGGCATGTTTAACAGAAGCCCAGAATGCCTCGAGTGTCTGTCCAGACAATGTTCTACCACTGGCATCGACAATCGTAACCGACAACATTACCGGAATACGTATATTACGCTCAGCAAAACAATCCGCTATTGCACTCAACGCGGCCTTACAGTTAAGTGTATCAAAAACGGTTTCGACCAGTAATACATCAACATTCCCGTCCATCAATCCGAGAATTTGTGGGCGATAGCCTTCTGCTACCTGATCAAAATTTACCCGCCTGAATTCGGGACGGCTGATATCGGGTGATAGTGAAGCGGTTTGGTTGGTTGGTCCAATGGCTCCGGCGACGAATCGCGGTTTGTCAGGATTCCCGGACGTAATTTTCTCTGCCACCTCTTTTGCCAGTCTGGCGGAAGCAAGATTCATTTCATATACATGAGCGGCCATATCATAATCCTGCTGAGACAGCCCGTTGGCATTAAACGTATTGGTCTCTACAATATCGGCCCCCGCTTCAAAATAGGCGGTATGGATCTCCCGGATAACATTCGGGTTGGTAAGCGATAACAGATCATTATTGCCCTTCAGGGATTTGGGATGATCGCCAAACCGGGATCCGCGATATTCCTGTTCAGACAGATTATACCGTTGAATCATGGTCCCCATGGCGCCATCAAGGATCAGAATTCTATGCTGGAGAAGTGATTTGAGATCGGTCATACGAAATATATTTTTTTACCTTTATTTTTTTGCATTTTAGTCTCTCCGCTGATTCAGCGATTTAACGGTTTAACGATTCAATATGGTACTACATATTAGTATACAATTAACCGCCTTTAAACTTTCGTATCCTTTTTATTTCGTCTCTGATTGCAGCGGCCCGTTCAAATTCAAGATTTGCCGCCGCTGCGCGCATTTCCTTTTCCAGGCGTTCAAGCAACTCGGCACGGTCCAGATTTCCGTATTCAATTTTTGGTTCTGCAATTTTTTGCAGTTTATGTCGGGCATCGGCTATGCTGGTTGTCGCCAGAATTTCCTCGGCAGATTTGTAAATGGTCTGAGCAGTGATTCCATGTTCGGTATTATAAAGAAATTGCTTTTCACGACGGCGGGTGGTCTCATCGATGGTTTTTCGCATGGAATCGGTCATCCGGTCAGCATAAAAAATCACTTTGCCACCGATGTTGCGCGCGGCACGTCCTGATGTCTGCATAAGAGAGACGTATGAACGCAGATACCCTTCCTTATCGGCGTCGAGGATAGCAACCAGCGATACTTCTGGCAGGTCAAGGCCTTCACGCAGGAGATTTATACCCACCAGCACGTCAAATTGTGCCAGTCGCAGATCGCGCAAGATATCGACCCGCTCAAGTGCATCGATTTCGGAATGCAGATAACGGACACGTATATTGACCCCGAGTAAATATTCAGTCAGGTCTTCAGCCATGCGCTTAGTCAGCGTCGTCACCAGCGTACGTTCCTTAAGATCTACCCGCTGACGGATTTCACTGATCAGATCATCGATCTGCGTGGCGATTGGCCGGACTTCAATTACCGGATCGACCAGACCCGTAGGCCGGATGACCTGCTCAACCACCACGCCGCCGCATTTTTCCAGTTCATAATCGGATGGTGTTGCGGAAACAAAGATTTGCTGAGGCATCCGATTCTCGAATTCATCAAATTTTAAAGGCCGGTTATCCAGCGCACTCGGCAATCGAAAACCGTGCTCTACCAATGTCTCTTTGCGAGACCGGTCTCCCCGGTACATGGCCCGGATCTGAGGGATAGATTGATGCGACTCGTCGATGAACACCAGATATTTTTCCGGGAAAAAGTCAAGTAGGGTATAAGGAGGTTCGCCTTTGGCTCTGCCGGCAATATGCCTGGAATAATTTTCGATTCCGGAGCAGTACCCGATTTCCTGCATCATTTCCAAATCATAATTTGTGCGCATTTCAAGGCGTTGCGCTTCCAGGAGTTTATTCTGACTGCGTAAAATTGATAATTGTTCCTTTAACTCTGTGCGAATTGTTTTTATCGCCCGAATCATTTTATCTTCAGTAGTTACAAAGTGACGTGCCGGATAAATGATCGCCAGTTCCACTCTTCTCTTATCGCTCCGGTAAGTGTATCGATGGCATAAATATTTTCGATCTCATTGCCAAAGAACTCCAATCGTACTGCAAATTCTTCGTAGGCCGGAAAAATATCGACAACATCACCACGAACCCGAAATGTACCCCTCTGAAAATCAAAATCGTTCCGGTTATACTGTATGTCAATCAATTTGAGCAGCAATTCATTTCGCTCTATCTTTTCTCCTTTTCGCGCAACCACCAAAAGATCCTGATAATCCTTGGGCGAACCCAGACCATAGATACACGAGACACTGGCAATGATAATGACATCTTTGCGGGATAGCAGGGAAGAAGTTGCTTTCAACCGCAGACGGTCAATCTCTTCATTGATCGAGGAATCCTTTTCAATATAGGTATCCGTAGTCGGAACATATGCTTCAGGTTGATAATAATCGTAATAGGAAATAAAGAACTCCACCGCATTATTGGGAAAAAATCCTTTAAACTCACCATAGAGCTGTGCGGCAAGCGTTTTATTATGCGATATGACCAGAGTTGGTAAATTGGTTTGGGCGACCACGTTTGCCATGGTAAAGGTCTTACCACTGCCGGTAACGCCCAAGAGCGTCTGATACCGATCTCCTCTTATAATACCGTCAACAAGTTCGCTGATGGCAGCGGGCTGATCACCCTGCGGCATATATTTTGCAACCAGTTCAAATTTATCCATTTGATACTAATATTCTCTGAGACTGAGACCCCGGATATTTTTAATTAACGATACATAGCACCCACTTGTCAGAAAATAAGTGCCTTAATTTCTGATTTTGGTTTTTTCCGAAGGAGTCGTTGAAGGATTTTAGATTTTGACCCCATCGCCCGACGGATGCATAAAAAAAAGCCCCGGAGGGGCTTTTATCGAAGATTATAGCTAAACGGCCCGATTAATCTGTTGTTTCTTCTTCCATTTTAGCCATATACATTTCCTGACATTTTTCGTTGCAGAAATGCAGTGTATCGCCCTCTTCAGTTTCATAAGCGACCATATCGGCCTTATTCATTTCCATCCCACAAGCAGCGCATACCGCCTGCCCTGCCATTGAATCCGCCTCGACTGAGGTGGTTTTCATTTGGGGTTCCACCTGTTGGGTTTCATCGGCTTTCTTTTCACCTGAACAGGCGATCAGCGCAAATCCCAAAAAAACGATCAATATTAACGCAAAAAATGTTCTCATTTCCAAGCCTCCTGCTAAATGTCATAGAAGTTAAATCATTGATCTTGCAATTTCAATGAATATTATGAATATACGTATGAAGATTGATCTTGCCAACGTGTTTTTTTAGATTTACTCAATAGATTTATCGACAATACGGCGCACATTGAGATTTTTTTTACGAGCAGACTGACGAAATCGAACTTACTTAAGATCTTGCCTGTGAACAAACCCTGTTCTGCATAGGGCAGCATTTATCTTTTGGGAGATACAGTTTGGAGCAGATCAGATTTCTCATTTTTGATGCGGATGATACGCTCTGGAAAAATAATCTTTACTTTGAGTCCGCTCGATATGAATTTATCAAATTATGTGAACAATACAGCCCTTCAACTAAAAGTTTTGACCGGATATTTGATGAGTTTGAATGGCAGGTCGTTCGGGAGCGCGGTTATGGCAGCAGAAATTTTATCTTTATCCTGGAGACGCTGTATGATAATTTTTCCTTCCTGAAAGGTTCAACGGAAGCCCGTAAATCATATCACGACATTCTGAATAAATTCACACAACATACATCCCGCCCGCCGGAGCTCTTTGAGGGTGTGCAATCTATCCTGAAAAAATTATCAAAAAAGTATTCCCTGTTCGTGCTTACAAAAGGTGATTCAGAAGAACAGACCCGTAAACTTGTGGATTCGAACCTTGCGCCGCTGTTCAGGAAAGCATTCGTGGTCCCCGAGAAAAATGTGAACACCTATTACGAAATTCTGATGGAACAGCAATGGTCGCCTGACACCGTATGCATGATTGGAAACAGCCCCAAATCGGATATAAATCCCGCTTTACAAGCCGGGATGTGGGCGGTATATATTCCCTATCCCTACACCTGGAAACTTGATGACGAACCTTTACAAAAGATTCATCCGCGCTTAACTGAAATTGAAAAATTCGGAGATCTGGGAAGATTTTTTAGCTGAATTTATTTACTTATTTGAATTTCGAAATGAACCAGAGTAAAAGATTTAGAATAATCGTGATAACAACGCTGATGACAACCATCGAAGCAAAAGGAATAATGATCTTTCCATCTGGTCTTTCGATGGATATATCACCGGGTAAATGACCAAATTTTGGGAAAAAATGTAAAATCAATCCGGATATGATCAATAATATTCCGGCTAAAATCAATATCCGCGACATGGGTTCAATACCCGGAATTATTTTGGTATTGCTCAATGGTTATACAGCACACCTATGCTTCCATTTACAGTCGAACAATACAAATCGCAGTTGCCTTCGTTGACCTTTCCATGGAAATGCTTTTGGGGCCATCGCCCTTTAATACTTATCGGAAAATCACTATCGATATTACCATTGACTGTTTTAATGTCAAATTCACCACCAAAATCATCCGGCAGATAAATTTTTATCGATCCATTGGTCGTTACAAATGACATTTTATCTTCATCCGGAACTTCCTCGAACTCGATACGAATAGAACCGTTTGTTGTTTTACATTTTGCCAGACCTTCGATCCTACTGGCATCTATATTACCGTTGGTCGTTTCCAATCTGATCCGTCCCTCAATCGCAAGGATATCGACATCCCCGTTAGCGGTTTGAATATTTAAATCAATTTTTTTCGGAACCTGAATTTCATAATCTACGGTAAAAGATATTTTTTGGCGGTTAAAAATTTTCCCGAAAAATCCGTCTTGGTGTCCGGGCATATGCGTTTCAATTTTAATCTTATCACCTTGCTGATCGATGTCAATTTCGATCTTTTTCAGCCAATCATCCTCTTCTCCCCCCCGGGATGAATATACTCTTTTATAGGCAATGATAGAGACCTTATCTTCCCCCCAGGAAGAAATATCAATGTTTCCGTTCTGATTAATTAAATTGAGATACCCTCCCGATTCAAAAGGTATATTTGTTTCGATTTTTTCTTTCTTCTCACCGGCCAGTGCCAATCCAGACAGGATCAGATAAGCCACAATAAAAATAAATGTAGAATGATTCCGTCGCATAGTCTCAATCCTGGTTTTGAAAGGTATAAATCGTAATGCCCCAATTTGCCTGATCTCGTGGAGGAGATGTATTCCAGCTGCCAAAAGCATGGGTATCGTCTGTCTGGTAATGAACGATATACTTTCCTGCCTTGAGCCGGATTGTACCATCATAGAGCCGATTTTTCGAGTCACCGCCGGCCCTGCGTGTTTCACTGTGGATCATTTTCCACACCACCTTACCTGTATTAAAATCTTCGATCCAGGCATAATCATACATTTCATCCCAATCCCCTTCACCCAGAGCATAGATTCGCAAATTAGTTGGCTTGTCCAGTTTAAACTCTTTCCGTATATGCTCGTCGTCCCGCACACGGATTATTTGTACCAGTATATTTTTTTCCCTTTCCGGATCATAGGGCTTCACATATTTTTCATCTTCAGAAGTACCGATCGTATAAATCCTGATTCCCCATCCTTCCGGATCATTCGGTTCGTCTTGATTCCAGTCACGATAGGAATGGCTGTCATCGGTCGTAAAGAACGCGAGATATGAGCCCTGTTCGAGGGCGATAACACCATCGAAAAGCCGGTTTTTACCCGCCCCTCCGGCATTTTCGGTCAGATCATAATCCATGTTCCAGACAATTTCACCGGTCTTTGCATTTTGAATCCAACCGTAATCAAACATTTCGTTGTCACGCCCCTCTCCAATGGCAACTATCCTCAGTCGCATAGGGCGCAACAAGGTAAATCCTTCTGAAACATGTTCATAATCACCCAATTTATCCAGCCGGACAACGATCGTACCTTCCTTTTCATTATAGGTAGAGATGAACGAGCGGTCAAAATCTCTGCCGGTACCGGAGATCAGCATACCATAAAAATTTGGGTCATAAGGTGGATTAGCATTCCAGCTGGCAGAGGAATGATTATCATCGGTTTTGTAGTAGGCCACGTAGTCACCGGTAGGAAGATCGATGGTTTGGCGGGTAACCCGGTTTTTGATTGCGCCCCCGGCATGATCAGTAGTACGGTAGTTCATTTCCCACACACGTTCGCGGTTTTTTGCATTGATGATGTATCCATAGTCATACATCTCACCTTCATATCCCTCGCCAATGGCATAAACATCAAAACTGGCCGGTTTGAGGACGGTAAATCCGATTTTTTTGTCTGCACGGTCACCGCTTTCGGTAAGATTGACAACCGCTGAATTTTTTAACGCTTGCTGGTATTTTCGAACCGCATTTTGTTCGATCACCTCATCAAGATTCTGGATTTCAATTTTCCATTCCTTCGAGTTTTCTTCCCACCAGTCATCGCTACCGAAGATTTTCTCCATCAACTTGCCCCAAGTGATAAATCCACCTTCATGCATAATATACCCCTCGCGAAGTGCACTAAGATAAACCTCATACTTTCCTTTTTTAAAGGGGACTTTATCATCAAAAACACGGTTCCACTTATTCCACCAGTCATCCTTGGTATTATTGATCGTCGTTCGCCAGACCAGTTCCCGCGTACTCGCATCGATGATCCAGGCAAAAACGAACATATTCTGTGGATCAATCTGGTAATTTTTTATGCGTTTGATTTCTTTACCGCCCCCGGCGATAACCGCTTTGATATGTATGGCTCGATCATTCTGAAGGGTGAATCCTGCGAATTTCACCCCGCTTCCACGGCCATATTCAATAAGGAGATTCTGCTCCTGTGCCGATAAACACCCGATACTTGTCGCTATAAACAGGATAAAACCAGCTGCGATATTTTTATTAATTCTTAATCCCCCATTAAACATACTTTCTCGCTTGTTTTGTGATTGTCAGGTCTCCATGGTATTACAGCTTCCATCTTATCTTCATTCACTTAAAATAGGACGCCCCTTTTCAGCCAAATTCCCATATACTCTTACGAAGAAATCACCCTAAAGTTACATGATCGCTTCTTGATGTGGGAATGTAGGCCATATATCATCTTGGGATTGATCAAAATTGTTGAATCACCACGGCTGAATGATTAGATTCGCACAATTCACGATGAAAATACAAATAAAGGTCTGAATATGCCAGTTGAAAAATTCTTCAACCCTGATGATCCGCGATTGATAAAGCTGCTGCGCATGGTTACTCCATTTTCCGATCTTGCAGCAGAAGAAATCTCAGAGATTGCTCATGTGCTTAAAAAAAATAGCTATGTCAGAGGTGAGCCCGTTATCAGAGAAGGAGAAACTGGGACGACTGCCTTTATTGTCCATAGTGGTACCTTTTCACTTGAGATTATGGGACGTGAGGCACGAACATTCAAACAGGGTGATTTTTTCGGCGAAATTGCACTTATTGATAACCGGCCACGAATGGGAACCGTTAGGGCATTGGGTAAGGCCACACTTTTTATATTGGATGGAGAAGATCTGGATAATGAGAACCTGGTTGCCAGCAAAACCGCCAAGAAAATATTCAAAGGCTTTTCACGTCTCGTAACCACTTATTTGCGAGAAGGTCCGGGATTGTATGATAAAATGGATATCCTGCTTTTACAGGAGGGGGGTTGCGCCCCGGGGTACAACCCGGTGACGGCATTTATCAGTGAATATCTTGAAAAATCCGGAAGGGAAGTTTATATCTGCGCGGAAGGTTTCCGGTCATTGATTTCAAACAGAACCCAGGATTTTCGTCGTTTAATCTACAATTCCCAACAGTATCATAAAATGGAGCAATTGCCCGGAGTCCTTTTTTCTCCGCCATTACGGGAAAGCCGTGGGGCTGATTTTAGGAGCGAGCGTTTTCCTCAGTTTGTCGAAAAGCAGAATCAACAGATTGCTTCAAAAAATATCGAATTTCGGCATGTACATGTCCTTGTGGGTATTGGCGGTAACGGTACTTTTGCCGGTGTATCCGCCCTTGCGCAACTGCTGCCCAAAAATATCCAGGTATTCTTTGTTCCAGTAACCATTGATAGTGATATATATGGTACGGATTGTATCGGTGAGTTTACCGGAGTAGAAATTGGCGCCGAAAAAATACGGTGCTATATGGCCGACGCCCGGACCCATAAACGAATCTATATCATCGAGATGATGGGGGCACGTGGCGGCTATCATGCCTTACATTCATGTCTTGGTGCAGGCGCCCATCTGGCTGTTCTGCCGTCATCAAATTATGATATGAAAAAAATCGCCATGGCCGTGTCCCAAAGGGAAAACGCCGTTATCGTGGTTGCTGAAGGTTATAAAACAGCGGAGAGAAAAAAATCGGGTTTCAGAGGTAACGCGGCCGAGTTTTTCCACCGGGAACTGATCTCAGCCGGTCTCAAAACGGAACGGCGGGTTATCTGCGAACCATTTTCCCGCGATACCCGGGGTGCCGCACCGAACAATTTGGACTTGATGCTTGCCCAACGGATGGCTCGCACGCTTTTGCGACTGATTCAAGCCGGTGACACAAAAAAAATGCCGGCTGTTCTATCCGGCAAAGATTATAGCATATCTTTTAATGAAATCAAGACCGACAATTCAGTCGAGTCAGCCCTTGCATCGCTTGCAAATCGACTTATATCCTGAAACTACATGCTTTTGCGCCGCGCATGTAATTCAACTATCTTTTTTTCAGCATCGTTGCGTATAAGCGCATATTCCATATCCATGAATGCATTAAAATTGGCGGCACGTTCATAATAATCCAGCGCTTTTTCCAGATCATGCATTCCCTCATAGGCGCTGGCAATCCGATATAAATTACGGGCATTCTGCTGATTGGCCTTCTCCAGCTGTTCGATAGCCAATGAATATTTTTCCTCTGCCAGCGCAATTTGCCCGGATAGCTCATGCGCAAGACGGACCTGATTGGGATTTTCAATTTTTTCAATTTCTGCTTGAAATTCGATTTGCTTCCTCTTCGCCAGATCAAAGTCATTTTTCATTAAGGCAATTTGTGCTTCAATGTAGGGATAAAAGCGTTTAAAATTGTCTTTAATATTGTCGGGTATAATTGACTGTCTGATTAATTCCTGGCCCTGCTTAAAGACACGCACGACTTCTTCCGGCTGATTTTTGGCCCGGTAAAGATAACCCATTGTGTTGAGATCGGCGGCAATCAAAACGGTATCGCCCTCACGCACAGAATCGTCATATCTAAGTGTAGCCCATTTCATGGCGCCGTCCAGATCCCCTTCATCTACAAAAGAGAGTATTAAAGCACCGATGGCCGTTCGTTTCTGATCCTGGCTCATAGACCGCGTATAAAATTCCTTTAGATATTTGCGGGCCGTTTTATACTCACGTTTTATATTATAATTGCATGAAAGACCCATATAGGAGTTCATAAAATTTGGATCTATTTTCAATGCTTTTTCGTAATTCTCAATGGAAACCTCATACTCTCCCATCTTGAGTAATAATTCAGCATAAGAATCATAGGGGTTTGGTTCATCAGGGATCAATTCAATATATTTCTTGAATGCCTTTTCGGCCAGGACATAATCACCCAAATACCGGTAACAATAGCCTAATTGGTTATAGGCCTGGGAATATTCCGGATTGATCCGGATTACATCCATGTAAGTCTCTATGGCCTGCTGATAATCCTGTTGGCCGAAATAGATGTTGCCAAGAAGATTTTTTGCCCCTTCGTCCATGGGATATTTCGAACACAATTCCTGGATTAATTGGGTTTGTTTTTTTGCATACCCGCTCATCCCCGCCTCGAGCGCCAGAATATATTGCTGCTCACCCCATGAGGCTTTGTTCATGACGCTTTTTGCTTTTTCAAAATAGCTTACCCGTTCACCAGGTGTTGCCGCATATGCTGCCATAAAATAATTGGCCATAGGGAAATCGGGATCGTGCTTCAGCGCCAGTTGAAAATTTTCCACCGCCTCTTGATTTCGTAATGTCAGCGCCTGATCAAGCCCCTTGATCAGATATTCACGGGCAATATCGGAATCGGTCGTAAAGGGAATTTTATCTTGCTGGCATCCCATAACAATAAAAGAGAACAGGATTCCGGCAACCATGCATAGGGTTTTCATTAAATCTCCAGACTATATTTCTGTCGTAACAACTGGTATACGAAAATTTTTGTGAAAAGATGCGTTAAAAAGAAATACAGGTTAATTAAAACTCTCAACGGCAGCCTGAACCGAATCATACACTTTTATCACCCCAATTAATTGGGTAATCGAGAAGATGTTTAAAACCTTTTCGGTCAACCCGGTCAGACGCAAATCACCGCCAGCGTTGCGCACAGTCAGTACACAGCGCATGATCGCACCGATACCCATACTGGCGAGCCAGTGAACATGCTTGAGATCAAGGACAATCTTATTTTGATCCTCTTCAAGAAAAACTTTGACTTTCTCATGTAATTGCTCTGTTTCGGGTGTATCGCTCAATTTTCCCTTAATCGAAAGAACTTTAACATCGCCGAAATTTTGTTCAACAAAATGCATAATTGCTCCATATACTTCGACAAAATACCTGCAATCAATTCAGATTACATATTTTTGAGAATAACTGCAACTGCTGAAAGGCTTGCCAGTATGAGAACCGTTGGTCTAATCCACTCTTCATCCAACAATCTGGCCGTTTTTCCCGAGATAAGAAATCCAAGTAGAATGCCGGGTAACAATACCATCGCCAGCTGTATTTCAAGGACGCCAAAATGCCCGATCAGACCGAGAAAAATCAGCGATATGATGGTCCCGATTACAAAAATACCCGACAAAGTTCCTCGTAATTGGGGTCCCTGGTATCTCTGGTACAGTAAAGCCAGTGGTACGCCGCCAATCGCAGCGGTCGTTCCCATAAATCCAGACAAAGCGCCGGTACCGACCAGACTCCTGGGGTTTACGGACAATTTGAATCCGCTGATACTAAGAACTACCGCGATAATGATGATCCCGGCAAAAAGCATTCCGAGATGTTGCCGGGGAAGAATGGTTAGCAGATAGGTGGCAAATAATGTTCCGATCAACCGGCCCAGACTGGCCCATTTGATGCCTTTTGTATCGATTGAACGGTATTCCCGGAAACTAACCAGTAAAGTCAGAAAAAGTGCTGCCAACAAAAGCGGTCCGGGTACAAATCTGGGATCCAGCAGCACAAGCAACGGTACCGCTACAAATCCCAGACCAATACCGACTGAACCCTGGATCATCGAACCGATGCAGACGATCAATGAGGCCAGACCAAAAGTAAGCAGATCCATTCAGCCTTTTTATTCCTTTCCAGCAGAATAGATGCCATTCCATAATTTCGGCAATCGTGAGAATGCAGAAAGTGCAAGAACGTGGTCTATCACCCCATTCTGCACGGCTTGTCGGATCTGAACAAAATTCATAAGCTCCACTTCTATATCTTCACCCTCATCAAGTAGAGGCTCGCTGCTTTTTACGGCATCTTCCGCCATCCAGTGATGACAGCGATTGTTTAAAAAGGCCGGATTTGGTTCCACATATCCAAGATAGGACCATTTATTGGAAGTATATCCCGTTTCTTCGCACAATTCCCTTTGCGCTGCCGCCAGCGATTCCTCTCCCGGATCGACGAGACCGGCGGGAATTTCGGTGGTAATATGCTCAGTTCCAAAACGGAACTGATGCACCAGAAGAATTTTTTTCTCGGGGGTCAACGCCAGCACATTTACCCAATCCGGCGCTTCGAGAACCACCCGTTTCATTTTACGCGCATTTCGGGGATTCAGATACCAGTCATACCGGGCCCTGAATATCATCAGGTCCGGACCTCTGAGGCTTCTCAACCGTTTCCATGTCTTAGCCATTTTAGGCGGTTCTCTGAATTAAAAAGAAATGTACAGATCTAATTACCACTGAGGTCCAACACAAATTTAATTTGATTTTGTGAATTGGCGGGTAATGTGTTCCAATCGTTCATGGGTTTTGAAGGAATTGTAGTGCCTGCCTTTGCCGAATGGTTTAAACTGAATTCCGGCATAAGTTCCGTTAATCGATGCAATATAATCAGCCCAGACGATTTCTCCTTTTACGGAAAACGGTTCTTCTCCCGGTATCCGAACTTTTATTTCCAGCGTTGCCCCTTTGCCAATTGGTGTATCCAGTCTAAAACAAATACCACTTTTTGTAATATCTTTCATGGGTACCGGGCCATTAAATCCACTAAACCAATTGAAACTTTTTCTTGGCCGATAGGATACTTCAGCACCAGGAATGGATATCCGTTCGTAGAAACGGCGTTCTTTGGGATCACTCATCTGTTTTACTCTGTCATTCAGTGGATGAAATATACGATATACAGTCTTATAGAGAAACCGCTTTCTAAAAAAAGTTTATCGTCAGATAGACATGTCAACAGGGAGAGAATCATACCTGGTGAACCGGTATATTTTGACCACTGTTATTAAGCCGTTGCCTGCATGGTAAAAAGCGTAACCAATTCCGGTTTATTGCTTTACTTCCGATATGATATCCCGATATAATAAAAATCGTAAAGGCAGAGAACTTTTAAATTTATAATTGTCTTCGGAAATATACTTTCATTTCTCCAACTGGATTTGTCCCAGATCGGTTTCCTTACCGGAGAAGACGGTCACCTGGTCATTTTCGTAAGCATTACCGCTGGTATCCTCGATGACAAGTGTATACATGCCGGCAGGTAAAAAGGCCAGACGGAAAAAACCGTCGCTCTGTTCAACATTACTCGATGTGACCGTATTGTTGTCCTGAATAGCATAGGCCACCGGAAGGCTGTCTGAGGGTGCAACCATCCCGGTGATCGATCCGGTTGTGGCTGTAGCTGAGATTCTAATATGGGGTTTGAGTTTATAACCTTTTGGATTATTTGGCGGACCGTTGGTAACGACTGAGCGGTTGGCATCAAAATCTATAACGAGATCATAGGTGGAACCTTCCAAAACGGTAAAACCGGGACCGAATTTCAGGCCAGTTTGCGCACCGCTGGGAACATCCAGTGGGAAGACGTCACCTTTGACACCGATATAAGCATCGTCGATCTTGAGGCGGACCTGGGCATAGTAACCGGCCGGAACATCCGCACTTCCGAGTTCCAGTACACGACCGTTGGACCATTCCAACAGATCCACCGTCTGAGTATCCCCGACAACCGCGACCCATGTACTATCGATATTGGCACTGACCTCTGAAAATCTTATAATCACGGAGTCATAGGCTGCGGAAGCATCAGTCAAAAGAATCCGCAGAGTTGCGCGCCCTTCCTGAGATGCGTTCGTTGATGAATTCTGGTTACAGTTCAGAAGCAGTACGGAAAGTAAAAGCAAAGTAATGATAAAAAATATACGGTTGTGCATGATTTTTTCCTTTTATTACCAAGTGAATTCTGTAGGCCAACCCGTTAAGCCTGATATATGGATCACACCCTTTATTAAAATTTTATATGCGGCAACCTACAGCCAGATTATCGTTTTTTTTTGAGATTACTGGGAAATATAATCCTTAATAACACAGGCAATATTGCTCTATATCACAATTTGATAAAAGGTGGTTTTCACGTGCAGGCCTTGACGATCCGCGTAAAAATAAGATGTTGTCAAATGACGGCTTGCTAAAATTTATCCTGAACATCTTTGATCAGCATATCAACCACTGCTTCAATCACTTCCAACTGATCACCGGTCAACAGACCGGTCATATCGGATTTGGCGATACTGGAGTAACTTACCCGACCGTTCTCGGTACTCACCATGCGCAAGGTAATCTGAATATGATCTGCCGTACGTCTTGGATTATTACCTTTATAGGTTATGAATTCTGCGGTAAACACACCGTCGATTTCCAGCGTTTCACGCAATACCCGGCGGGTCTCTTCACTGTTTACAATATCCGTGTCAAGCTGTTTTGATTCCATAAACTCCTGTATCTGATCCGCATTATAGATCTCAAATTTGTTCAGACTCTTCAACGCCCGGGTAAATTGTACGGTAATTTGTTCGCGCAGGTTTTCCGGTCCTTTAAACCGCATCACCGCAACTTTTTTTGCCGATTTTATGCCGATCATACTGGTACGTGCACTTGTTGCTGTGGAGCATCCACTGATCGTAATCAAGGTCAGAAGCAGTAGGAGGATCAGAACCGATAACGTTGCGTTTGATCTATATAAATCAAAAAATCGATTTTGTTTGTTCATATTTTTTCCATATTCATTATCGATAGCTTTTAATTGTTCGTCTCTAAGTTAATCCATGATTCTTGTTGTAGCAAGCATGATTCCATCGGACAAATGTCATCTGATACATCTTTTTTTCCAGTCATTTTATCCTTTCGGTTGAGGGTCATTTCAGCACAATGCCGTTTCCAGTAATGCTTAATCCATTTCCATTCATATCGTATCGGTATTATAAAATATAAATTGTAAGAATCTCTATTTGCCATGATCCAGCTGGCATCTTGAGCATGTAATAAATTATGATACGTACGTATAAAAAAAATCTTGACATCCGGAAAAATGAGCTTTATATTTACTTTGTATATCAAAGTAGTTTGTAGATACAATAACTTTTGGAGGTAATATGAACGAAATACAACTGCAACAGGAAATCTCGCTTATCCGAAATATGATCGAAAAAACCAAACAGGAAACCGCTGAATCCGGATATCTTTTTATCACCCTCGGCATCATATGGGTTTTAGTCACCCTGACAATCGGTATATTGGAAATGAACGCACTGTATCATCTGATCTGGCCGGTCTTAATCACCGCCCTGATTCTCACGATCGTTGTTGCACTGATGATCGGACTGCGTGAAGGTAAGAAAGAAAGGGTGGAATCCTATCCACGCAAGATTTTTTCCGCAGTGTGGATATCCGTAGCTATCCCGGCCATTCTCGTCTCCTTTGTATTTCCCTTTACCGATGTCTACGAAACCCATCTGGTACCGGTCTTTGTCTCACCCATCCTCGGTATCGGTTTTTTCCTGACCGGAATCATCTATGAATCAAAAATGATCCAGTACTGCAGTCTGAGCTGGTGGATCGGGGCGGTCCTGATGGCTTACCTCGGAGGATATGCCCGCCTGTATATTATGGTCGGCATCCTGATCATCGGTTATATATTACCCGGTGTATTGCTCAATATCCAATACAAACGAAAAAGACGCCAAAATGAAAACTGATTCTATCCTGAGCCTCGATCCGGTAATCCATGCTCCGATCAGACTGGCGATTCTTTCCATCTTGATAACCGTCGAAAGCGCTGATTTTAATTATCTGAAAGAGGCCACGGGAACGTCAGACGGCAATCTGAGCACCCATTTAAGCAAACTGGAAAGCAGCGGTTTGATTGAGATCAGTAAAACTTTTAAGGGGAAAAAGCCACACACATCCTGCCGTATGACCGAAAACGGTCGCAGCGCATTTTTGGCTTATATCGATCAGCTCGAGCAGATCATTGGCAACCGGAATTAGGTTTGAGGCTTAGTCAGTCGATCCGGGTACCCGTAATTATTTCGGTACGAATATTGTTTTTACCGGACTTTTTGACCTGGTACATCAGGTTGTCGGCGTGTTTTATCGCCTCGTCGATATTCGTTGGTGCCTGATGCATCACAATGACCCCGATGCTCATGCTGATCGGCCAATTTTCATTTTTAGCGGATTCCAAGACTTTTTCTCGCAATTTTGGAAATAAAATTTCCGCACCGGAGGCATCGGTCTCGGGTAAAAATACAGCGAATTCGTCGCCGCCCAAACGAGCAACCAGATCCACCTTTCGTACATTTTCTTCCAACAACGCGGCGATATGTTTTAGTACCCGATCCCCTTCCGTATGACCTAATGTATCATTTACGGACTTAAAACCATCAAGGTCGATGTATCCGAGCACCATCCTATGATTATGACGCAATGCCAGATTCATTAAATTTCCGGCACTCTCCTTAAACGCCCGGGCATTCAAAATACCGGTGAGACCGTCTTGGTTCGACAGCATTTCCTCGCGATGCAGAACATCCTTGAGCTCAGAAAGTAAAATCGTAACCAGCAGGAAAAAACCGAGCCGCACTGCCGCATTCCAGAACGGAACCGCCCAGTACGCATATTGATGCCCTGAGGTATGGTCCACGATCAGCCATGCCATGGCCGATACCATAGTTATCAGGATTCCGGGGATTCTTCCGGTATACCATGCGGCGATACTTATGGGTATCAGATAAAAAATAGAAAACGATAATTCATAACCGGTGAAATTGTCAATAAACGCAAAGAAGACAATTGTAATCAGACAGATCATAACGATCTGGAACGGCTTTTTGTCGGCAAGGATTAGATTGATCTTTTTGAACATATTTTCACCCTATAAAACATGGGTTCAATGCATTATGGGCTGATACTTATAGTTTCGAACCGGCTGAATATACCCAATTTTCTTAATTTCCGCTTCATTTTAGTCTATTTTCTTACTCCCCTCCGATAACTTGCATGTATCATATACTTATTTCAAATCTCCGGTTCAAAAAAGTAGAGAGGCCTTCCATTATCAAATATGGAAGCCATTTAACAGGGGAGGAAAAAGAGAAACTCATTATTTACTTTTTATTAATAGGCATCCCCTGATCACAAATAAATCATTGCATATATTATCTTCAATGATTACTATCAGTCAGAAACATCTGAAAAACTGGTTTTCCTGTCATTCCGAGTGGAGCGAAGGAATCTCATAATTTCAATGTTGACAATAAATTCCTTCCTCATCCTCCGAATGCTCTAGGGACCTCGCAATGAATAATATAATCGGATTTACACAGAATTCTCTAATTACTTAATTATCTGGTATCCTGATCTTTAAAAAGGCCGGACATGTCTAAAAATATTCCGGTAATTCTCCTGCTTCTCTTCTCCTTTTATTTAAACAGCCACGCGCAAATCGGCGCTATGGTAAGCGGAGAAATTCGGGATGCCCGGACCGGTACCCCGCTTCCAGGTATAACAATCACCTTACCTTATATGTCGTCCCAATTATCAAGTGAAACCGACACCAGCGGCTATTTCAATTTTATCGGTCTCGATGCCGGTATGTATCAAATATTGATTAACTTAAACGGTTTTTCACCGGTTGTTCTGTCGGGAATTGCCGTTGAACCGGATATGATCACCGAACTAGATATTTCGCTTGACACGTCGGGAGATACCGTTCAATTCGACCATGTTGTAAAGGCTTACGGGGATCATTTGCAACATACGTTGCACCGTAATTCGCTAAAGGAACTTCCGGTCCGGGATTTCAACAGGTATTTGACTTTGTTTCCCTCCACCTGGCAACAGGATGCCCGGATACACATCCGGGCCGGCCGGAGCGACGAAACCGCCTATTACGTAAACGGCCTTCCACTGAGCGATCCGCTGGACAACAGTTTTGCCGGATATATGATTCCCGAGGCGATCGAATCGATCTCCGTACTGCCCGGTGGCTACCCGGCCCGCTATGGTCTGGCAAACTCAGGCCTGGTCATGACCCGCCTGCGCCGCGGCACCCCCGAATTCAAATTTTCCCTGGACATGCATACCGATAAATTTGCCGATTCCGGTGAAAAATTTCTTAATACATACAGTTATCAGGACCGGTATATCATCGCCCAGGCAAGCGGACCGCTGTCCTGGGACCAGTTAAAATTTTATGCGGCTTATGAAAATGCCGATATCGGCGATGCCGCCAAGCGGTTCAGTCAGGGATTTTATTTTCCCAATCTGATCGATGGCAATCCCTCATCCACCAGCGTAAACCAGGGATATCCGGATACGGTGACGCTGGCTTACCCGGATGGTTTCACCCCGGATAACAGTCAATCCCGTTGGGCGTTGAACGCCATTTTTACGCTGGACCTGTATCCCGTACAGATCGAATTTTTAACGCTGATCGATCATCAAAAGGTATATGACAGCCGTATTCCGATGCTCGACGTCTTTAATACCCGAAAATTTTATACCGACTCCAGACGGTCGCTGATCCAGGGCAGCCTGATCCACCGGCTTGGCTCTTCCACCATATACTCATTGAATATGGCGCATTTTAACAGGGAGTCCGAACGATTTGATGACATTGCCGGCAATGATTGGCTGGCCTGGAGCGATACGGCCCTTATTCAGCGTCTTACCGGCGGAAGATTTGAATTCGAAGACAATTATAATCCGATGTCCGCACGATACACGCTAGGAGGAATTCAATTCAGCCGGGATGGGATCATAACCAGCGATTATTGGCATCAAAAACAGAATTATTTTACCTTAAGTGCCGCAATAACCCACCAATTCAGCCGAGAGCATACCCTCGTTTCCGGCTTGGACTGGCGGACATACACGTTAAGATATTATCAGATCAGCCCTACCGTCGGCTGGTATTTGCGTGAAGGAGGTTATGGATCAGATCCCGAATATTATCTGCCTTCCTATCTGACCAATTTGTACGGATATGATCTATATGGTAACGAATCCGATAACGGCCTAGACGGGCCGCGGGAACCTTCCTTTTTCAGCGCCCATCTCGAAGACCGGATTCAGTTAAAGGATGTACTATTATCCGTCGGTTTTCGGCTCGACCGGCTTAACAATGATGACCGGGTCCTGATAAATCCTTCTGATCCGCAAATATCCGATGACCGGCATGGCATTGCTGATGAAGCCTGGGCAGAACAGGATCCCATGTGGTATCTCAGCCCCCGTATCGGGCTCTCGGTTGCCGCCGGTCCCAGGACGGAGATTATGGCGAACATCAGCCGACTGGTCCAGCCCCCACCTTTGCGAAACAGTTATTATGCGACATATGTCTATAACGATCAGCTTTACCAAAGTGGATTTTTTTATTCTCAACCGATGGGTTTTGATCTTACCGCCATCAAAACCAAAACCATCGACATCGGTATCCGGCAAAGGATAGCATCCACAGCTCGAGCTCGCCGCCACGGTTTTCTATAAAAACACCTCCGGCCAGATCCGGGTTCAGAGACAATTTGTACCTCCGTATTCTAACATCATCACCTATTTTTATATGACCAACCTGGGTTCAAGTGAAATACGCGGAATTGATTTATCTTTTATGCTCAACAGAACAAAGCAGATCAGGACTGTTATCAATTACACCTATACCAATGCACGTGGGACAGCATCAACTGAGGACGACTATTATGCCACTCTTTACCGGGGTGCCTGGTATGATACTCTCGGTAATAATTACAACAACTTTTCTCCATTGGATTTTGTCCCTGTACATCAGGTTACTTTCGATATTGATTACCGGTTTTCATCAAACGAGGGCGGTCCGGTCTTCCGTAATTTCGGCGTCAATCTGTTGCTGCGTGCCGACAGCGGCCACCCTTTTACCAAGACATATGTACCACCCGGCGGCTGAGGGAGTTTTTATGGTCTGGGTACAGACTACATTATCGATCCGCGTAGCAGCGAAGCATTCGAGCCGGTGAATGCCTCAACCACCCCCTGGCGGTTCAACGCCGATCTCAGGATCGATAAGGCCTTCAATATCGGCCAGTATGTTCAGCTGTCCGTTTACGTTCGTGTTTTGAATCTGTTCAACAAAAAACAGGTCGAAAATGTTTATCCGTATTCCGGTTCTGCTCAGACCGACGGTATGATCAATGATCCCTACCGTAACAGATCCTGGATGGATTATGTTGGCGAGGAAGGGATTCGAACTTATGATGCGCTTAATACGACCAACAGTCAGTCATACTGGGATTATACCGGAAACGAACTTTACCGGAGTCCGCGGCAGATTTTTTTCGGGGTGAAAGTGGAATATTGAGGTGATTTGTAATTCGTAATTTGTAATTTGTAATTTGTAAAAATTGCGGTCTTCTGAAACGTCATCCCGCAGGGATCTTCCTGATTTCAACAAGGAAGATGCTTACAGCATGACATAAGAATCCTTTTTACCTTTTTCCTTTATCCTTGAAAGTTTCATTCAAACTGACCCGCATTGCGCGTCCGGATCGCCTCACGCACATACAGCCCGGAAGGGGTTAGATCCAGATTCTCCCAGTTCCCGGCCGAATCAGCACCGGATTTCAGGGCAGCGGAACTCTCATCGCGGTCGCCAATCGACCAGTTGCACCAGCTGATCTTATTGCTGTCCATGAACTGCATCCACAGGGCGGCTTCGGCGTATCCCAGCGTGCCATCGCCTGAGGCCTCGCTTAGACCCCATTCATTGACAAAGACGGCCAGACCGCTGTCCAGGGCCACCTGTGCTTTATCACGCAACCACTGACCATGGGTTCCGGCATAAAAATGGAGACTATAGGCAATATTTTCCATTTTGACCGGATCTTTGGCCACCTGATCGAGCGCCTGTGACCAGTCGGTCGATCCCACAAGGATCAGATTATCCGGATCAATGTTACGGATCTCTTCGATTACCGCCTCCGCATAAGGTTTCACCACATCCGGCCAGGATACCTGCAGCGGTTCATTATAGATCTCATAGATCAGGTTGGGATACTGCCCGTATTTATTGGCCATGCTGCGAAAAAACGTTTTCGCCCGATCGAGGTGTTTTTCCGCTTCATGATCATGCCAGTCGACGATCACGTAGATCCCCAGTTCAATTGCCGCATCGATCACCTGCATTATCTTGATCTGTTCCTGCTGGGGATTCTCAAGATACCCGCCGTAATCGACCGCCATAGCCGCTCTCACAACCGTGCATTTCCAGTCATCCCTTAGCCATTGGATACAATCACGGTTGTAGTACTGCGGGATCCATTGACTCCAGAAGAGGCTCATGCCAAACAGAGCAAATTCGTTTCCATTTTGATCCAGAATCCGGTTTCCGGAAACCCGCAGGTTGCCGGTATTCCCTATGATACCGCCGGTCTCCACCGGTGCGAGGGTCTCTTCCGCTTCTGAACAGGCTATGCCCAGCGCCATCATGATGCATGAAAATAAGCAAAGTAAAATTAGAACCGGTTTTCCCATGCTAAACCTTTTTTGCATATGTAATTTGTTCACCTTAGGCTGAATGTATTTATAATCCATTACAAATTCCATTTAATTCAATTTAACGGTGTACAAGTCATTTGTCTGAAGGTGTGTAATATTCTGATTCCGCTTAAAATGATGCCACAGGTGACCTAAAAACATCTGGTGATAAGCAAGAAAATTTCAGGTTAACCGTCTAAAAGAACAGGAAACAAACCTATCATTTATAAGGAGCGGCAAAATGAACAGAAACACAATTTTATTCAGTCTTCCCTTGCTTTTTATCTTTACTCTGTTCAGCGGTCAGGCCATGGCACAGCGGCCATTTGACGTTGACAAGCAGGTGGGACATTTGAAAGAGCGTCTGGACCTCACCGATCAGCAGACAGACCAGATCAGAGATATTCTGGAACGCACCGATACCGAGCGGAATAAATTACGCGAGCAGAATGAAGAGAATCGCGAGGCCATACGGGCGGCGATGAAGGATCTGCGTGATGCGACCGATCAGCAAATCGATCGTGTTCTGACCGATGAGCAAAAAACCGAATATGAGCAGCTGAAAAAGGAAATGCGCAAGGAAGGTCGCCGCAGGGGTCCGCGGGACGGAAATCGCAGACACGACCGGTAACCACACAAGGCCGTTCAGCTCAGGACCGTTTAATAATGGAGTTGCGTATTTGTCGGACCGTCGGTTTTAAAGATAAGTTTTTCTGAAACGATTTTTCCATGGGCATGGTGGAGCGCCCAGACCCGTACCTCGCGGCTCAGCTTCACCGTGCCCAGTTTATTTCCCAGCTCATCGGTAACCTCGATTTCCACACCCTGCGTACACGCCAGTTTTTCGGCCGTTATGGTAAAATTTCCGGCCGCGTCACTCAGGGTATAATATTCCAGGCTGTCCGGATCAACCTCACCGTAGTAATCATGCGTCACAAAAATATTATTTGTTGTATCCTCCCCATTGTATAGCACATGACTCTGATAAATATGATTGATCACCCGCTGGCCCGCCTCGTTCTTGCCATCCCAGATCAGCATATAATTTCCGGCCATCGCCACTTCATTCATGAGCACCCGGACCGTTTCGGTCTCCCCGTAGCGGGTGATCCAGACCCTGACCGGCCCGGGTTCCGGTATACTGAACCGGATCATCGAATTGATCAGAGGTTGTTGTGCCTTTGGGACATAGACGCCTCCGTCAGCCAGATAAAACTCAACTTCAATCATGGCGCCGGACACCGGATCACCCTGTTGATCCGAAATGATACCCTTTAGCACCGGTTGTTCCTGTGGTTCGGTTCCGGAGCTGCAATAGAACTGCAGGCAGATTAACAGACATGGCAGAAATCTGGTTGAGCTACGGATATAACCCGCTATCGGCATTTGATTCTCCCGTTACGCTTTAGAAAATATAATTATAATCTTAACAGTAGAATCCATATCAGAGCAAGTTAAAATTTCCAAAAATCCGAATTTTCGGGTGGATTTTTTATTGCCCATTTAAATCACACAAAAATTCCTTACTTTCATGCTGCCTGAGTTTCTGCGCCGATGGTTCAGACGGTCCCGATACATCTCCATTTATATCCTGCCTGCTGTATGAAGATATCTTTATTACGGTGGTTTATGACGATGACAAAAAAACACCACGACACTCTTTAAGCTCATGATCTGCACTCCGAATGTGATATGACTAAATCAGGCAAATCCATGTTTGATTTCCGGTCAATCACGCAGGATCAGTTTGCCGTTCATGAAGAACTGGTTCTGGTTTTCGCCGGTGGTCAGCGTGAAGTGAAATGAGCCACCGCCGGTCAGAACGCCACTGGCCTCCATTTTGAGACCGGGGTGCGGGTGACCACCGGGCAGACCGAAATCCGGTTCGCCGACCGGATGGAGTTCTTCAACGAAGTGGGTGGCGTAGCCCCTAAGCGGATCCAGGTCCTCCAGTTCAGGCATGGTAAGCTCAAAATCCGCCAGGGCCGCGTTGATGGCCTCTTCCGGAAAGAACCAGAAATGCACCGCGCCGTTGCCGGTCATATGGCTTTTGCGGGGCACCAGATCCTGCTCATCGCTGTAGATCTCGAAGCCGCTCACCGCCGGCGGATAGTCCAGGGCGCGGGGATCGAAGAACCAGAGCAGATTAAAATCATCCGGAATATTTGCCGGATCCGCCGTATAAAAATAGATCACCCCATAGCCGTCGATGACCGGAACGATGTCCGTGCGGGCCCAGAAGGGCAGCGCCACGATCTCATATTTCACCGGTTTCTGCAGGGCAGTAACCTGCCCGTTGTCCGGAGCAACAATGCCTGCCGGTTCGCGCTCACATGCGCACAGCAGCAGGACGATCAGCGATAATACACAGATTAAACGCATCATTTTTACCTCCTGATTTAAATGATTTTTTAATTTATTTTACCTGATCCCGACGGGGATTCTTCAACCAGGATTATCCCAACGGGATCCTTTCGGGTCAGGATTAACGGGATTATAATCCTTTCACAAAGCACCACGAAGAACACGAAGGACCACGGAGATTTTTCCGGGATTAAATGAAAATACAATGGGAGAAATATATAAAGCTGTTTATTTCCCATAATTTTATCCGATCGTTTTTGCCAATTATTATCAATCCTTCGTGCTCTTGGAGCACAGTTTTTAAATCCTGATCATCTTGTTATCCTGTTAAAAATTAAACCTTCAGCCTTAGCGGTTCAGGGTCATTTTATTGGTAAACCGCTGTTTACCGGCATCGAGCGTGTAAAAGTATACCCCGCTGGCCGCCGGCTGCCCGGCGGCATCGATGCCGTGCCAGGGGATCTCATAGACACCCGGCTGCTGGAATCCCTCAGCCAGGATGCTGACCACAGCTCCTTTTATATCGTAGATCCTCAGTTTCACATGCTGTGCTTCGGCCAGCTGATAGCGGACGGTCGTCACCGGATTGAACGGATTGGGATAGTTGCCCAGCAGGCCGGTATACTGCGGGATCACAGCAGCATTCTGAGCGGCCGGTTTACCCAGATTCCAGGGGGCGCTGCCGCTGTCTTCCACGTTGGCATCCGGGTCATAGGTCCACCCCGGACGGGAGACACCGGTCACGGTAAAGGTAAACGTTCCGCTGGCCTTTTTGTCGACCTTGTCCGAGCTGGCCGAACCGGTACCGTCCGCTCCGGTAACAAAGGCATCGCCGTCGCTGGTCAGACCGCTCCAGACGCCCGAGACGGTCACATCCGGGACCGGCGTGTTGTCCTCATCCTCGATCGTCACCGTGGCATTGGCTAATACTTTATTCCCGGCCAGCTGGGTGGTCACTTCCACCCCGGCGATATGCATGGTGCCGCCGGGGATCACGGCGTTAGTGGCATACATCGGATTGCCTTCACTGTGGAAAGCGATGTGCGCAAATCCCTGATCGTCAACTTGCATGGCCGGTTCTCCGACGGCCGCTTCGTCATAGACCGTTTCCGGGGGTTGCAACAGGGTGCCATTATCACCATTCACCACCAAATGTCGCAGCCTGGAGCGCCAGTAGGTACTCTTTCTTCCTTCCACCTCATGATAATCGAAATAGGCGACATGCACCTCCGTCGGGTCTCCATTGATTGCAGGTATAAGCCCCATCCCAAAATTATCCCAGCCGACCTTTAGAACAACCGGTACCGGCGGGATGATATGTTCACCGGTTGCCGCATTTACTTTGGTAAAATAAATATCGTTCGAACCAGGATCACAGCCGATATGGCAGCCGTACCATCCGTTTTGACTAAAGACAATATAGGCAGCGTTATTATACATTTTTACCTCAGCATCCCGTGTGTCGGAGGTATCAGTCGGGAGCACCGATACTTCTACCGGTGAGATAAAGTCACCAACAAGATTAGAGGCAAAATATGTTCTGGCTGCCGACATTACGTTATCCCATTTGTGAAATACAACACCTGTTTTATTGTTACTATCAGCTGTGATGTTGGGAAAATTATGATTACAATACGGCAACGATGAATCAATTAATTCGATTTCTCCAAATTCTCCATTACTGCTTTTGCAAAAGTATAGATTTGAGCCTGGCAGATCAGTCCAGGTCATAAAAACGATATGAATATTTTGATTACCGTCAACGGCAACATCCGGTTGAGTTGCATCGAATGAGGTATATGTATCAGTGATTATTTCATGTGGCTCCCCAAATACCGGACTGCTGTTCCAGTAGTACAGCCGCCCACGTGTACCATCATTTTTGACAAAGACGATGTAACCGGTACCATCATTACCGGCAGTCACGGCAGCAGTATACCAGCCGCCAGCCCCGGCCATTACCAAAACCGGTGTGTTCCATGCGCCCCCATTCATACAGGTATACATTAGATTGTCGCCAGACCGGTCAGATTCGGTAAAGATCATATGCACGGTGCCGTCGGCTCCCCAGGCGATATCCGGAAAACTCACTCCATCCCGGTCATTCATTTTAGAGAGCGTGCTCGATCTGCCAGAAATTCTGCCCGGCCAGGATTGCCGGTACAAGCAGCACGACAACTAAAAATATCTTTGATCTAAACATAACTACTCTCCTTCTTTAGGATTTTGTCCGAATAATCCCTTTAAGAGATTTCGGATTTCGAATTTCGGATTTCGGATTTTAAAAGAGGGGGGTCCCCGTCCCTGCTTCAGCGGGGTATCAAAAGTGCCTTGCTTCAGGCAGATGAATTGGGTAAAATACAAACGAGCCATGGGTGGTGTTAGCCTCCCGTTGGTTTCAACTGCCACCGGTGTTTTGACTTGGCCGAGTCCGCCGGTGGCATTTATTTTTTAATTATCTTTTCTGAAATAATCACATGATTATATCATACGGGTATTCTGCATGGGCGAGGCTCGCCTCGCCCCTACATTTTCACATTGTTTCTCTTTATCCCCTCATTTAACCAACAACATCTTCTTCCTCAGCGAAGCATTGCTCGTTTTCAATTCATAAATATAAATACCGGATGCAACCGCCCGGTTAGTATCATCTTTACCGTCCCAGTATACCCGGTGGCTGCCGGCGGTCATCTGATTATCCACCAGTGTTCGCACCTTCTGACCTAAAATATTGAAGATGGTTAGTTCTAAAAACTGATTTGTCGGTATATCATATCTGATATACGTTCCAGCATTGAATGGGTTGGGAAAATTTTGATCAAGACGTGAAAATTTTGGTAAATCAGTATTACTACGAATATTCGTTACGCCAACGCCTTCGGAAATGGTTACCCAGCGATTGGCAGATATTCCGGTAACCTGGTCGATATGCCCGCAGGGCCAGATGACTGTAATTGTGTCGACGATTTCATCCGTTCTCAAACCAAAACAGGCCCACGGGAGCTGGGGACTGCTAAGAGAACCTCCCGTACTTAATTCCCTGAATTGGAAGAATCCATTATGTTCAATCCGGATTTTTGCGCCAATCCCAAAGCGGTTGCAATCATCGCCCCGCAGATCGACTTTCAGCCAGTTGTTTTGTGACTGATTATTTCTTAGCATTAAATCTTTGGAAACAAATATATCCTGATATCCATCGTTGTTGTAATCCAGAATATATTTGAAGGAAACATTGTCTTTTTGATAAAGCGGTATCTCCTCATAGCTAAAATTTAAGTCGCCATTATTCACATAAATTGCTAGACCTGATTGGGAATCAAAGTAAGAGACATTCAGTAATATATCTATTAAGCCATCATTATTAAAATCAAATGCTTCATAATCACCCATTCCAAATGCTGGCTGAGGTGCTGGAAGACCTTGCTTATAAAATGTTCTATCACCATTATTGATAAAAAATCCCTGGTAGAAGAAAATATCTAACCACCCGTCATTATTAAAATCAGCTACTGAGATATTATAAACTTCGTATCTACCACTAGTATCAAATCCACATGAGTCCGTTATATCCAAAAATTTACCATTTTTGTTATTCATTAGGCCCAATCTAAGAGGATACCATCCATAAAAAAGCAAATCAGGATCTAGATCGCCATCGAAGTCAAAAGGATAAAAGAATCTGTACTCTTTAAAGTCTACTCCAACCTCCGACGCAACCTCCTTGAAATTGCCAGTTCCATTATTTTGATACAGTTGATTTCTAAAATCAAAGGCTCCCGCATAAAAATCAAGATCGCCATCATTATCGTAATCAAAGAAACCCACATCTTGAATCTCAATTAAATTTTTCAATCTAAATTGATCAGTTATATCCTCAAAATAGGTTCCGTGATTAAGTAAAAATTTACCCGGAATGGTACTGTCCCCCATAAGATAATGGCCCACAAAAAGATCCATATGTTCATCATTATTGATATCGGCCCAGCAGCTTGAAAGACCAGCAAGTGTATTATTCTCAAATGTTGGAGGAAGAAGCAAGTCCGTCACCATGTATCCATTTTGATTACGCATCAGCGTATCACCTGAGATAAAGGCATCAGGCCAATGGTCCCCATTATAATCACCCCATAATATTTTTCTCCAATACGGGTTAAATTCAGTGAAACCAAAATCTTTGATTTCAGAAAACATAGCTTTGAGAACTGTTGTTTTTAATTCCAAAGAATCATTTGTGTCATCAATATCGTCTGTCGCAGAAATCTTAAAGAATAGCTTATATTCCCCGACCTCTTCAACATACCAAGGGTAAAACATTACCGTATCTTTCTTATCGGGATATATTTGAAAAATTTCCCATGTTTGCTGATATACAAATTCCTGATCCTTTAAGATATCCAGGGTAACCGAAAAATCAACCGGAACTCCTCCTGCATTGTAAACCACCGCCATGGGCATGACGGGACTCATGTAGATATCAATCAGGGAACCAGGCTCCTCGATGGACCAGAGGGCTGCATCTTTGTGTTCATTACTTGTTATGCTGAGATCATCGATATACCAGCCGGCATAATTTGACTCTCCATCAGTAGAAATTGTAAAACGTAATTTTATTTTCTGTCCGACATACTTCCATAAATTCACACTGACCTGCTGCCATTTTTTCTGATCCAGACCGCTAAATACCGGTTGCCCATCCAACGGGTTCATCCAATTATCGAGCCTGTCCGGGATATCCGCGAAAGGGGATTAAAACCTCAAACGGTGCTCCATTAGCCGAGATGCTGAGATTACCTCCATCCATAAACACATCCTGGTCAGCCTCAAATTCATACCAGTGCCAGAACGTGAGCCGGGCATTTGCGGCGGATGAAAGATCGATTTCAGGGGTTTCAAGATAGGCCAGCATATCACCGGGATAAGTACTGTCGATGTCGGTGCCCCAGCATAAGAGATCTGAGTGCGCCGAATCAGGACCATACAGAGCGGGTCCCCACTCCCAGCAGTCCGTGGCTTTTAATTCGCCATTATCATTCTCAAAATCGGTAGAAAAAAATGTTTCATTCTGGGACCAGGCAGAATCAGTCATCAGGTAAAATAGAAATATGATTATTAAATATTTTAATCGCATAATAAATCCCTTCCATTTTAATAAATCATAAAATTTTATCGTGCCAATTTGAAAGGAGCCCACTCCGGCGTCAAAGTCCAGTCCCAACTGGGAGTGGTTATCAATTGAACACCTGATCCATCATATCTTATTTTTTCCAACACATAGCCGCTGTCTTCCAGAGAAACATACATGAACTCTTTACTGTTCGGTGACCAGGATAGTTTTTGGAACCAGTTATAAGAGTATTTAAAAGGCATATAATTGGATCCGTCGCTATTTATTATACCGATATTATGCTTCCAAACACCAGACTCCCGAACCCGATAGCTGAAAGCAATATATTTTCCGTCGGGGGACCAGGACGGATCGTTACACCGTACATCAATACTCTCAGTTAAATTGAACGGCCTGCCTCCATTCCTATCCATTATAAATATATCCCTGTAATCAGAATAGACAATCTGTGATCCGTCAGGGGACCAGCAGGCGGCAGGTATATCAAGGCTGTCAGCGGTCAGTTTTTTTACATTGCTCCCGTCCAGATCCATTGTGTATACCGCTGACATCCATAGGGAATCCCAGGCCGTAAAAAGTATTTTTCTGCCATCCGGGGAGTATAAGGGCTTACCCTCCTGCAGATTCCAGGTATCAGTAAGCCGGGTTGGATAAGTCCCATCCCAATTCATATAATAAAGATCGTTGGCAAACCCTCCCTCGATGTTGACCATCCTAGTAAAAACTATCCATGGTTTATTTGGATCAGGATGACAGTCCGTATCGACATCCCAGTATTCGGTAAGTTTGGTTATCTGACGTAAATCGCTGCCATCAACATTCATACTAAAAATTGATGCATCATCAATAGTTTCGCCTGCACCATCCGAAATTTTTTTACTGAAGAAGATCCTGGTGTCGTTACTCGGAAAACCCGTTGAAAATGAAGATTGATATACTGAATTCAAAGGGATACCCTGCTTATCCAAAATGCCTTCCGTCACCGAGATTATATACTTCACGGCCAGGCGTAAAGCATCATCAGGATTGAATGCAACTATCCGGTTATCATCGAACAGACTGAATTTACCGGGAATGTCCTGCTCATCCTCATCGGTAAGCGAAATCGTTATCGGTGTAATACTGCCCGGATCAACCGGTTCTGAAAAATAGATAAAAATATTCGTTTCAATTAAAATGTCTTTGTCTCCATTGGTCGGCTTGGTTTCAACAACGATTGGTGGTTTCTGTGGTTTTACCGGGAATGATTCTGACAAACCTATAATCTCATCAGCGCGCATCACGGTCAGGATAATTTCATCATTTTCAGAGGCCTGCATATTAATAGTGTTGAATCCGCCATCGAGATCAATGCGCATCGAGTCTAATTCCTGAGTATTCGCATTAACTGCAACTACTTTCTCAGATCCCGTTATCTGATCTCTTATCGCCCCTTTCAGGCCGGTAAGATATACTTCACCACTAGAGCCTACATCAGAAAGAGCAATGGCATCACGGTTTATTACACCATCATAGGTTACGGTCAGATCATATCTGAAATTTTTCGATGATACGATGATATTTTGTACAGCCATTGGTTTTACAAATACGGAGCGACATCTTAGCGTGATCGACAGTTCACCTGATTTTGAAAGCCTATTTCCGGCATTTCCTGCTGACTGATATTCCGAATTTATGACAGGTATATTGGGTGATCCGTCCAATAAAATCATCTTTTTGCTTGCTGAATATTTATCAGATACTAATCGATAAAAGTAAATTCCGGTACTGACGCCTAAACCACGATCATTTGTGCCGTCCCATATGGATTGATAATATCCTGATAACATTTTTCGATCCACCAGTGTTTTAATTTTTCGCCCCAGCAGGTCATATATGGTAATGTTAACTCGAGTAGGTTCAGGGATCTGAAAGGGAACAATTGTAGTGGGATTGAAGGGATTTGGAAAGTTCTGAAACAGTTTAAAATCACGTACAATAGTCTGATCTTTTACCAAACCTCCTGTAACTAATAGATCAATAACATACCGGCCGCTTTTGTCGGTATAATCGCCAGCACGTTCTAAACTATCAGATTCATTAATGGCCTCAATCCATACCCCGGGTACAGCACTTTTAGATAAACTGTCTTTTACATACCCAAAGATGTATACATGACTCATACTTCGGGAATTAACCGAATTGGTGATTAAAAATGAGATCACAAAGACGATTATTAAATGACCTTTCATATAATCACCTCTTATCATTTATTATCTGCGTTTACTAGCTATTGCCAGTTTCCCACCAGGACGAACGGCGCCCAGTAGTAGGGATGAAAATACCGGTTCTGCTCCGGTCCGGAACCGAACTCCCGGCGGCGGGTGATAAAATCCCGCTGGGTCTCAGTCAGCGCATGCACTTTCGATGTCTGGCGCAGCCGTTCGTAAAACGCCACCATAAAAGCGGCGGTCGAAGGATCGGCTACCTCCCACAGACTTGCCAGCACACTCGCCGATCCGGCGTAAAGGAAGGCGCGGGTCAGACCGACCAGATCCTCCCCCCGCGGGAGCGCTGCCGTGTGACCGCTGCCCAGCGCCGTCTGGCAGGCGCTCAGGGTTGTCAGTCCGGCCTGCAGATCCAGATCGTAGATCTCATGCACCTCCAGATGCCCGTCATCTTCGTCCGATGCAGCCATATCTAACCGCGAAAAAAGCGCATTCAGCTGGTTAAAATGCGCTGTCGTGGCAAAATGGAGCAGGTGATAATTCCCCCCTTTTTCCTTGACCAGCCGCTCGGTCGCCGTGCCTGCCAGACATACCTCCGCCCGGGAACCAAAACTCCGGGCAACCTGTTGCACTTCCGATTCCGATTGCGGCAGCCGGTCTGTCTGCGGTGCCAGCAGCAGTATATTTTCCTTATCCCGCCTGGTATTGCTTCGGCCTAATAACAACAGACTCGCCGACGGGCTGTAGGATATGTCATACTTTTCCACCAGGAAGAACGGACGGATGGATTCGGTATTGAGCACATCAAAATGGGTGATCAGCGCCTGGAAGGGTAAATAATGCAGATAGCCGCCCGGGACAATGATCAGATGCCGGATCCCGGTCAGATATCCGGCTTCCTCCAGCGGTGCGATCAGAAGGGTATACAGTCCCTGCAGCGGTTTTACCCAGCTGAGTGCATTCAGTTTTTCCATATCGATAAAATCGACCCCGGTGCCCCGGAACAGCAGAATTCTGCCGCGGACATTTTTTTCACCTTCCGCGATCGTTACGACGTTTACCTGATTATGCAAGATGACAAAAATGAACAGCAGATCCTCTGAAAAAAAGTACTCCAGGATCGCGGTCGTATCGGGCAGCGTTTCCCGGATCTCTCTGATATCCGGAGGTTCGATTGTCACCATGCGGTAATAAGCGGGATTTCTTAGTTTCAGATCGATCAGCAGACGATGATAAGCGGTCTGTGCTTCGTTCAGCGAATGCCGGTAACTCTCCTGTTCTTCGCCTCTTTCGACAGCCGCGCCGAGGGAGGCGGAGATCAGTTCGCTTTCCAGGGCAGTAATTTTGGCCCGCAGGATGCGCTCGCGCAGTACGAGGGAATCAATCCCGGCGGCGTGATTGCGGATCTTCGCATTGCCGAGCATATCGAGCATGTTGCGGGCACGGGACCGTTCAAGGTAATTCAGGGCCTCCTCCACACGGCCGGATTTTACCAGAAGGCTGATCATCGCCTCGTAGGCTTCAAACCGGTCGTGCAAAAGGCCGGCCTTGAACTCGGGTATCACCGCAGAACCGCGTAAAGCTTCAATGATATTGATTGCTGCGGAATAGGCATCACCAGCCTGATCATTTTCTTTCAGTGCTTCCAGGGACTTTCCCTTGCCGAAATACAGCTGCCAGCGTATCTCCCGAAGATTGAGCCCTTCGCTGATCGCCAGGCCGCGATCATATGCCCGCAGCGATGCCCGGATATCTTTATTTTTCCGGTACAGGTCGCCCATCTGCACCTCAATCCAGGTCTGTACACCGGTCTCCTTGAGCATCCTGGCCAGACTGTCCGCCTGCAGACAGAATGTTATCCCGGCGCCGGTTTTTTCCTCTCGGTAGTTCAGATAGGCCAGATTACACAGATCGAGACAAATACCGTGTTTTTCATCAAGGCTTCGGTGTAACCCGAGGGCCTTAAGAAAACAGTTTTCCGCCTCTGTAAACTGCAGTTTCTCAATATGGATATGTCCCAGTTTGCTCAGGGCTCCGGCCTGCCCGCTGATATTACCGATCTGCTCATGTCTGGCAAGAGCCTGATTCAGATAATCAAATGCCTGACTAAAATCGCCCACATTGGCGTAAACCAGACCTAAAGATTCCAGCCAGTATGCCTCGCCACGCGTGTGTCCCATTTCACGATGGATCTTCAGCGCATCCTGATACATGCCGATCGCCAGGGCATATTCACCCTTTTTCATATACATACCGGCCAGACGTCCGTACTGATAGGCCAGCCCTTCCTGATATCCGGTTTCTTCATGCAGCTGTATGGCTTTCCGGTAATATCCTTCTGCCTGCTGATATTCGCCTAGCTGGTCATAAATAATACCCATGTTGCCATAATCGTTGCCTTCCCCCTTGCGGTCCCCGGTCTGCTGCCGGAAGGCAAGTGTTCGCTGATAAAGATCTATGGCTTCCTCATAATCTCCCAGGTTGATGCATACATTGCCCAGATTGGCCATATTTTTGGCCATGTTGCGGCTATTATCCATTCTGGTATTTATAGCCAGAGCCTTTTGATAATTTTGCCGGGCCTGCAGGTAATTTCCCAGTTCATCATAGATGAGGCCGATATTGTTGTAATCGGCGGCCAGACCCCGCTGGTCATTCAACCGCTCATGGATATCCGAGGCCTGTTTAAAAAGACTGAGTGCCTGATCATATTCACTGCGGTCGCTGTACACATTCGCGATATTACTCAGCGTACTGGCCATCCGGCGCTGGTCGCCCAGTTTTTCAAGCAGATCATAGGATTCCTGATAAAAGATCATGGCCGAGTCAAAATCGCCCAGGTAAAAATATGCGGCACCGATACTGCCGGGAATGGCAGCCAGATCGTTTTCATCCTCGATTGAACGGGCTATTTCCAGAGCACTGTCTGAAAATTCAGCAACGCACCGGAAAAATCACCCCGGTAAAACGCATTTTTACCCGCTTCCTTCAGATCATAGGATAGTTTTTTTTGCCTGAGATCGTGAGCTGAAAATTTTTTGTACCGTTCACACCGGTCCTGGTAGTATGCATCCTGAAAGATATCCGTATACACCGAAGCGATTAAACCTGCATTCGCAGACGAGGCTGCTGCATCGTTTTTTCTGTCTTCACAGCTCTGCATGACAAAGGAATCGAGCAGGGCTTCGATATAGAGCATCCCTTCCGTTTGCTGCTGCCGGAGCAAATTTTCGAGCAGACTTTTGTCATCCTGGTGCAATGAAGCATCCATCCGGACACGAAATCTCCTCTCTGGACAGGCTCCTGGGACAGACAAAAATCTACCCGCCCGGAGAGTAAGAGGAATATCAGGGTCAGAGGAATTACACGTATACACTTTGCATTCATCCGGACACCTTTTGGTTATGATGTGGGTGCCTAATAGAAAAATTTTATCATTTCAGACCGAAGGGTGGCGCCATTGATCAGATATGCTTCAACCTGCCAGAAATAGGGTTGTTTTTTTTCGAGGACCAGGCTTTCAGGAAGGTCGATATGACTCACATGAACCTTATGTTCAAAAATTATGTCCCCTTCCTGGCCAAGAAGAATGAAATTATAATATGCTGCCTGTTCTATACCTGACCAGGTGAACGTGCGTGCCTCCGCACTCAACACCTGATTCTGATCAGGTGATAGTATCGCTATTTTATTGATATGGTCCGGCCTGGACTGATCCCGTAAAATGATATCAGGGGCATTGCCGGAGATGCTGACCCAGATCATTATCGTGGCCATCAATACGATGGTGGCGGCAAAAACCCACCGATGGGCCGGTCTGGTTGATTCTATCAGGCGTCCTGAAGTACGGGCGAACCATTCTTTCAAAGCAGTAATGTTTGAGTGCAACCGGCTCCGGATCCCGCGCAGGCCGGAGAATTCCTGCTCTGCAGACCATAACGCAAGAAAGTCCTGCAAACCGATCATTTCTTCCACGCAGGCGCTGCATCCGACAGGTGATCCTGGATTGCAGAATCCTGTTCAGTCTGTGGTGGTGTTTTCCAGATAATCGAGCAGCAGCACCGGATCGATGCAGCCAGATTTGTCGGGGTATTTTTTGTGAAGGTCTGCCGAACAGATGATCAGATGTTCAACCTGCCGGTAATTTTAGCGACCCTGTTCCGGCATTTGGCGCAGTTTTTCAGATGCCGGTCAAACTCGAGCTTTTATTGCGGGGGATGTTAATTTATACAATTTGTGATATGGCAAACATTTCATGCCGGTATCCCGGTGGATTCTATGAGTCTATAACGGACACGGTAGGGTCGTTTTGCAGATATTTTTTGAGATTGCCGCAAAAACAAATATAATCAGATCAATTCCTTGTCCTGCTCTGGATGATGATAGACGATCCCTTTTTGATTGATCTCCTGAGCAAGACGGTTTTATCGCACGTTTCAGAATCCGGTGGACTTTCGTAGATGCTCGCCGATCTTCAGACTTGTACATATCTGCCGGTATGTCCGGCCGTACGAAAAGTGCAGTTTCAGGATCAACCGTTCCTGTGGGGTCAATTTGCCGAGGACTTCCTGAAAGATCCGGCGATTTTCCTGATCAATCATTTTCGCATCCGGTAATTCATTGGCGTCTGTCAAAACCGACGGGATTAAAAAATCTTCGTATTCGGGATCACTACTTATCCTGACGGTGCACTCAAAATTACTGACTGACTTTTCCCCGTCGACTGTGCGTTTTATTTTTTCCACCTTTTGCAAAAATTCCTCAAACGATATTTTTAACCCGCAGTTGGATGTCATGATCTCATAGGTAACGTCGATCGGGAATCCTTTTCCGAAAATGAACTGGTACATGGTTCTTTCGGTTTGTGGCATGTTTTCAATTTGTTTTGGCAGCCGCCGTCGGCCTTTGCTTGCTCTTAACCAGTCCCAGTAACAATTTCTGACCACTACCGCCAGCCAGCGTTCAAATGGATAGTTGCGGGGTTTATAAAAATATTTATTTATTTTGCTGAAATCCTTTTCCTTCAGTTTTTCCAGAATATAGGTGTATGCTTCCATTCTCTGGTCATAATCCTTGTCCAGCCGGGTAAGAATCCTCATGATCAATGGATTGCAGGTTTCGAGAAAAAAGCGCCACGATTCTTCTGGGTCCCCTTTAATCAGACGACGCCAGTGCCTGATATCGAGATTCAAAGAAATTCAATCCTTATACAAAATACAATTGTAGGTTGCTACTGAAATAAAATAAATAATGATACCGGGCAGAAAAGCGGGTCAGCCTTTAGGGAATGAAGCGTATAATTCTGGTTCGATGTATATCCAATTATGTGGACCGGAGGTAAGAGATATTCCGAGAATTCAGTTTTACATCTGCCGGTTTTCTGGCTATAAAGTACTCAATGAAAACAGCGGTTGCAATCAAAAACTATATTTATCAAAAATCGGCATGATTCATATTCTAAGACCGAAAACCAAACAAAGAATTAACCAGGTTCTAATAAAAACTAATGCCACAGTTTGCAACATTGATCACAGTATGGGAACACCAAATAAATAAATTATGTCAAGAGCGGGGGAACTATGAAACGTATGATGCTCCGGTTGCAAACCCAATTCATGCTTTTTGTATTGCGGATAAAACTGTTTTTCAAACGTAGTCGCGTTATGTTTCACCGAGTCTAATACCTACCGGGCGAGTAGCTCATCTGGTTAGAGCATCCGTTGAACGGGAATGTCACCGCACGAGGCGTATTGGTTTAATTTTTCTCTGTATTCCCTTACGGAATAAACAGGTTCGATTCCTGTCCGCCCGCTATCGACGATTAAAGAATTGGAAATTAAGGATGAGGGATTTGAGTGAGTAGTGAGTAGTGAATAGTGAGATAGATTAATAAAAAAACATCTTTATAAAAATTTTTAAACAATCTGCGGTTAAATAACCGGTAACAGATCTTGCCATTAATTAAATCTGTGCAAGTGGGACCACCATTTAACTGAATTATGAATTTTAAAAGAATAAGAGAACCATTTTGAGTCCGAAAAACCTGTTTAATATATATATTCATGAAAAATTCACTAGAGGGAATGCCTATATACATTCCCATGAATCGGTCGAAGTGAATGGAGAAATAAAACCACTGATATCCATCTTGCACCAATTGTGGGATGATAACAGTAAAATGCCTTTGACCATGTGTGGTATGCTTGATATGCCGGTACACTCGACTTATTCCCAGGCAGCCCGAAAACTGGCCACTAACTATTAAGGCAAAATCCCTGATATCTTTTCACTTTAAACAGGTGACTTTAAAAATATTTGACATGTTTTTGATCAAATTATATTGAAAATTTATCTTTTTTCGCATTTGATCGATTACCTATAATACAGACAACCATTCAGGTCGTCTCCTAACCAGGAGGTAAAATGCGAAAATATGTCCTCCGATTCCAGACCGCCGTTTTACTGCTCAGACTGAGATTGAAATTATTATTTAAACGACCGCACATTATCATAAGCATGCGCTGAAAATTGCATTTATCGGGCGAGTAGCTCATCTGGTGAGAGCTTCCGTGGACCGGGAATGCCACCACACGGGGATCAAAGAGATTTTTATCGTATTCCCTTACGGAACAGACAGGTTCGATTCCTGCCCGCCCGCAATCTAAAATTAGGAATTTGGGATTAGGGATGAGGGATTAAAATCCAAAATCCAAAGTCCAAAAGCCAAAATCTTATTTTCACGGTTGATTTACCACTTACCTTTTACCTTTTTCATTTTAGCGATTAAACAAGAATTAATCCATGGGGTCCAATATCAACCCTTAAACGGCGATACCTCAATTTCCACATTCAACCCTTCGCCCAGCACCTGTAATGATTTATACCAGACGGCGAACGGTCTGTCGGCGGGGGCCAGAAAAACAGCGTCCATGGTGAAAAGGGCGGTTCCGCTGACCGGAGCGGTCACTGTATCGGTGCTGATTTTTTCAATATTGAAACCGGAACCCGATAGAAAACCGGCAATTTTGTGTACGATACCCTCATGATCGGCACCGGTGACCTCGATTTCATACGGTATCCACCCTTTATACTTTGCAGGATCCTCGTGCCCGGTAATGGTGCTGGTTATTTTATATCCCTCTGCCACCAGCTTCTCCAGATTTTCGGATAGCCCCTTCATCTTTTCCTCGTTGATCCTGACCAGCATCAGCATGGTAAACTCACCGCCCAGGTGGGCCATCCGGCTTGCTTCGATATTTCCTGTATGGTCGACCACGACTCTGCTGACGCTTTCAACCAGACCGATTTTATCCGGACCTGTTATCGTAAACACCATATTTTTTTGCATGTATATTACCTCACAGAAGAATTTTCAGAAAATACGCATGAACAGGGATTATTTAAAGACAAATTACGTTTTACAACGGAAAAAAAGTGGAAAAATGTGCATTTCGTCACGATAGCACATAATAAAATCATTTATAATTCTGTTGTAACATTTAGCGGGAGTAACTCAATTTGCAGAGCGTGAATCTTCCAGATTTAATATGCAGGTTCGAATCCTGCCTCCCGCTCACGGCTCGGGAAAGATGTGCGCACATCGGGGGAGATCCTCGGGGAGTCTCCCCCGCCCGATTCCATATGAGCAGTAACAGAGCGACAAAGTGACAAAGTGACAAAGAAAAAACCTTCTTTGACCTTGTTGCTCTGTCGCTTTGTTGCTTTGTCGCTTCTTTTATTCAACCGTTCAACGGTTAAACGATTCAACTTTTTTATGCTTTAATCCGTAACATTCCTTTCCAACCGGTACATGCATTCAAAGATTTGAATATCATCATGCTCGCGCATCTCAGCCGGTTCCAGGACCGGACCACTGGCGGTCATGCGGATGATATACGGTTCATGATGCGTGGCGGACACCTGTTTCAACAGACTGCCTTCCGAGCTGTGAGTCAATTCACTGCCGCTGAAGTGAAAGGTCTTTGTCGTCGAGCATCCAGAATAGCAATGCAGATAGGCAAATATCAAAAAAACGATCGATACTTTTTTCATGCCTCCTCCCAATTTTTAAACAAAACGATATCTTTAAATCCCCTTTCGTTTAATAGCCATCTGCACTTGATACCAATACTTTCCGGGTCCATTCTTCCTGACCAAAATTGTGGATAACGGACAAGTGTCCGCTTGTATTAAATGTCATTTATTCGCAAGACTATTAGCGATTAAGATTAGTACAATAATACCCGTTACAATTCCAACAACACCGACAACAGTAAGAGTTGTCCGGGCGCTTTGCCCTGCATCAATTTCTACGGTATTAAATTCTGCCCGGGTAATATTTTTAAGCGGAATATTAACCAAGGAAGATATCTTTCCAGTGTTTTCCTGGATCATACCAATAAGTGTATCATTGTTAAAGCGGTACATCCCGGCCGCAAATAAATATTGCACTGAATCCACCGTCACAATTTCCAGAGGAGAATCATTGGATTGATTCAAGATTTCAGGTAATTCACTGCCGCTAACGCGAAAGACTCTTTGTCGTAGTGCATCCGAAATAGCAATTCAGGTAGGCAAATATCAAAAAAACGATCGATACGTTTTTCATATTTCCTCCAAATTATAAAACAAAACATCACGATTTACCCCCCCTTTCGTTTAACATTCACATACCATTGATATCAATACCGCCCGGGTCCAATTGTGGCAGGTGATGGCACTTTTTGTTTTCTAAATATATCTTACCGGCTCGGGATTAAGAATAATTCAGGATTGATAGGAATAATAAAATGAATTTTACTTTTATCAGTACGGAATAGACTGGAATACAATTTTTGCGATAAATTGATTATAATAAATCAATCTTTTTATTATCTATAATTTAGCATTTGTCAATGGTATTGCAAGACCTGCAAGGGGTATTTCAATAATGCGGATGACCAATATCGTTGTTAGACCAAGATTAAAATTAATAATATTTAGTCTTTTTTTTAAAGTATGCGGTATAACCTTCTCAATCTTTCGCTATTTATGATAATTCCTGAATTTGTAAATCTGCCGGGAAAAAACTTCTCTGGAATTTGGACTTTTTTTGGTATGGCTTCAATAATAGTAAAACGATATCAAAGCTGGCAAAAACAAAGAAGGCCACCATTCAAATTTAGTGGCCCGATCTCCTGCTATTACTGGAGCCACCGGGCGGAATCGAACCGTCGACCTACTGATTACGAATCAGTTGCTCTACCAGCTGAGCTACGGTGGCTTAGTTATAATGACTATTCTAAAATTACAGAATTTTATACTAATAACGCAACTCATATGATAAACATATCCCCGTATCCAAATATTCTATAAGCGCTCAAATTTACTACCATAACATCCACATCCTGATTACAACTTTATGTTACCATTATTTAAATTGCAGCAGGAAATAATCTATGTAACTTATATACCCTATACCTCGTATTATTATCTTGTTCAAGCGGTTCGAAAACGATTCTGGATATATCCTCAATTCAAAAATCAGATTGATAATCTTTAACACAAATTGCTTCACAACTTTTATCAAACTTAAGGAGGTAACATTATGCTTAGTCGAAGCTTATTTTTCTTTCTTCTTATTTTGTTCTGCATTGCAGACATTTCTTATGCCCAGGAAGGCAACAAGACGGGGATTGGGATCGCCATTATCGACCTGCAGAAACTTTTTGAGGTAAATGTGTCGAATGGAAGCGGAACTTATGCGACTATAACTATTCCAATTATTACTTCCCCCGGTTTCAGGATTGAACCTGAGGTTGGATACTTCAGAGCCGCTCAGGAAGCAACTGTAAGCGGAACAACTTTCGAACAAAGTATAACATCCTGGAGTATCGGCACAGGAATTTTCCCACAGAAAAAATTTGAAGATTTTACGCTCTATTACGGTGGCCGTGTAGGCTATATTTCACAAAAAATGGTCAGTGAATCAGGCACATCGAAAGATGAGGAGACCACAACCGGCTTCTATGTTGCCCCGGCTATAGGCGGAGAACATAATTTCTCTGATCATTTCAGCGTTGGTGCTGAAGCACAGTTCGTCTATGCCTCACTGACTAATGAAGTAGATGACAGGTCCTATGATGTGGATATTTCTCTTATAGATACGCGTGGCTTAATCTATTTCAGATTTTATTTTTAATCGATCGTATCCGGCTGACAAATAGCAGAATCATATTTATAATACGACTTAAATATGCAGGTAAGGGCATGATAAACGATGCCCTTACCTTAGTACCCGATTATATCTGTACCTTCTCTATTCTAAATAAATATCCCTCTCACTCATCAAAATTTTTTCTTTTTTCCCAATAACCTCTTCTTCATCCAGTGCAAATAATGGCGATATTTCAATATCTGGGATCACATTCCCTTTGTTATCCCGAATGACCGGAAAGCCGGCTGCGACAAGCCAGTGACCATAAAGGTTGTTTTGGTGCTGGCGCACCGTTTCCGGTGAATTGTCCCCTTCCCTGTTTTTCAAGGGGCTGAACTCTTCCGCGCGGACGATCTCGATCGAAACCGATCGCTCGGCATCCTGTAACGCATCGAAGACAAATGTCTCAAATTTTATGCCGTTCTTTGCTCTGGGTGTAATGAGTTTACCCCGGTCATCCAGATAGGGGATACTTTTTTCTGCGATGTGATAGGGTAAACGGAACCCGCCTTGATTCTCGCGCTCGACAAAGGATACACTCAGAATATGGGTCGCGATGTTGCCCGCCCAGAATTTCAGGCTGCCGTCCGTGTTGCGGGCATGCATGTCCGCATCGCTGATATCGCTGTACTCGATCAATCCCAGCTTGCCATTGATCTTGCAGAGGACACCCATTTTCTCTTCGGGGGATTTTTTCCGCACCACTTTATTGGACATTTCAGACTCGCCAAGAATATGATAGCCGATATAAACCGGATCACAGATTCGTGTCAGAACGTTATCAACCTGGAAGTAAAATATACTCTCGATCCCACGCCTTTTCATATCTGCGAGTGCACCACTGCTCCACAGTGCCTTAAGCGCCCCCCCATGACCATTGGGATTGGTGAAAATGTGATCCGGGGCATTCAGGATCAGTTTATCATGGTGGTCGATAGCGGGAATCATTTCCTGTGTGAAGAACATGATGTCTTGGGGATTGTATCCGAAAAATTTGTTTTCTTTGAAATAGGCAATGCTCGGCTCATGGTTGGTTTCGCTGGTCATGATGTACCAGGGGATGATCGTCTTGTATCTGTTACCCATCGCCCGCAGTTTTTCCGCGTGCAATTGGAAGAGACTCTTTCTTTTCACCGGTGTGACCGGAAACATCCCCTTTGGGCCATCATAACCCAGACGGGTACCCTGACCACCTGCCACCAGAAACGCAGCTACCTTGCCGTTTCGAAGAGCCTCCTCACCAACAGGTAATGCCTCCGGATCTTTATCTCTGCGTTCATCCAGGCTAGTAAATTCTGCCTGTTCGAGCCGTATTTTTGCTGACGTCGGTCCTCTTTTATTCAATGCCTGCCCTGCCAACTTCCGGAGCAAGGTAAAATCGATCTCTGCGATCTGATCCAGCAATCTCTGCCGTTGATGTTCGTCCAATTTATCCCAGAACCGCAGGACGTGGGACTGCCCGTATTTTTCCAGGGTTTCTATTATTTTGTCTTTGTCATTGCTGTCGAGATAGCGCACGTATATTTTTACCTCTTTTAATTCCAGCTCCCCAACTTCCTTGAAAGCTATTCATCTGTGTATGATCACAATAATTAAATGGGCATGGCACACCTTGCCCCCACTCTGTCGCTTTGTCACTTTGTTGCTTTGTTCCTCTCTTTAGTATTGTCACCCTTTTGTCTGCAATGTAAACACCCCATCCCAGTCTTTACCGGGAGGATTCTGGGCAAACGCCTCGCACCGGCGTATATAGGTAGTCGACGGACCATCCATCGGGTCGATTTTCAGGGCCTGCTGAAAATTCTTCATCGCGGCTTCCCAGTGCTGCTGCAGATAATTTTCGAAACCTCTATTATAAATATCAAGCACCTGTTGTTTCTTATCAGGTATGCCTTTATCTCTGGTCCCGAGCAATTCATAAACTTTAACCGGTTCCGTCTTGCCTTTCACCCGAAGCAGGTCAAGTCCGCGCACAATGATGAGATTGCCGGCCAGTTTATTGGTCTGCTCACCGATCATGATTTTTGTCCGGTATTGTTTGTTGGCCGGTTCCAGCCGGGCCCCCAGATTTACCGCATCCCCCATCACCGTATAATCAAAACGGTTCTCTGAACCCATATTTCCGACAACCATCTGGCCGGAATTGATCCCACAGCGTGCATTCAGTTGGGGGCGCCCCTGTTTCCCCCAGAGCTCCCGTAACTTGACCAGTTGTTCCTGCATTTCCAATGCCGCCGCACATGCTTTGTACGCATGATCCGGCTGCGAAATGGGCGCACCGAACACCGCCATGATCGCATCCCCTTCGTATTTGTCCAGCATACCCTCATATTTGAACACAATATTGGTCATCTCGGTCAGATAGTCGTTCAATAATCGCACAAGGGCTTCCGGTGTTAATTGTTCGGCAATCGTTGTAAAACCGGCCACATCGCTAAAGAACACGGTACATTCTTTCTTTTCCCCGCCCAGTTTGATCTTGTCCGGGTTGGCCAGCAATTCTTCTACAACCGATTGGGTCACGAAAAAGGAAAATGTATCTTTGATAAATTTCTTTCCGCGTTCTTCGGTGATGTATTTAAAAATGTATACCGCTGCAAAAGTGATGATCAGGGTTATAATCGGATTCACAATTGGAATCCACAAATTTGATTCCAGAAATACATTATAAGCCACGAACATATGAACAATCCCGGCTACCACGATGACCACGACACTCCACACCGGCGGCAGAAATGCAATGATCAGGCCGATAATAGCGCCAATCCCGGCCAGCATCAGCAATACACCAGCCGGGGATATCTCCTGAATAAACTGACCGCTCAATAACGTCCGCAGAATATTGGCATGGATTTCCACCCCGGGAAAGTTGGGATTAAAGGGCGCACTGCGCAAATCGAATAATCCCGGCAGCGAAGTACCAACAAGTACGATTTTATTCTGAAAATATTCCGGCGGAATGCGCTGCTCCAGAACATCATAAAAAGAGATGTACCGAAAGGTCTTAAATCCGCCCACATAATTGATCAGCATATTGCCCTGCTTGTCTATGGGAATTTGCTGGATGGGTTGACCTTCCGAAAAGAGGGCAATATGCTCGCCTAAACGTACCTGCAGCGAATCTGCACCGGCCAGATCCAGAAACATTTTAAGCGCAAGGGCCGGATAAGAATGATTGTTAAAATTGCTGAACAGATGGATTTTGCGTACCACACCATCCACATCACCTTCAAAATTCACATGTCCCAGAGCATGGCTGGCATTCAGTAAATCAATAAATTCATTACCGATTCGTTCCTCCTGTCTGAAATGGATGGCGATTTCTTCCGGAAAAATATAGGTAAAACGCTCCCAGCTTAATCCCTGAGGTTCTGTATACATCCGGTAGCGCCAGTTGAGTGAGTCTTCTTCCTCGAAATACAAGGCATTGAAAACATTGCCGGCATTACGGGTCGCTTCGACAAATGCAGCATCGGCTTCAGGATCACGACTGTCCTTCACAAATATAATGTCAAGGCCGATAGCAGCCGCGCCCCCGCGATTCAGAAAATCAATGATCCGGGGATAATAGGTGCGTGGCCACTGCTGGAAACGCCCGAGCTCCGATTCACTCCGGCCATCAATATCGATAATAACAATATCATCGATGCTCTGGCTGGGCACATCCTGAATTTTACTAATCACACGATTATCATAGGTCCGCGCTTCAAAGGAATAAAACAGATTCTGCAGCCCAAAGTTCGCCAGAAGCCAGACCAGAACACCCGATAATGATCCCAGCAAAATCCCGGCAACAAGTTTTGTGGCCAGTTTACCCTTCATAATCCCTCCCACTCATAGTATTTTTTCAATGACTCGAACCATTTCTTCCATTTCAGATTGTGTATTATAAAAATGCGGCGAGATCCGTAATACCCCCTCCCGCAAAGAAATATAAATGTGATGCGCTGTCAGCTGATCAAAGATTTCCTTTGCCCGCGGATGGCTGAAAGAGTAAATCCCTGCACGGTGCTTTTTATCCAGACTTCCGGTATAGTTAAAACCCTTTAAATCAAGGGCCTCAATCAGATAGTCTACCAAGACCGAACAAATGCTTTTCTATCCTTCCAGCCCCTACCTCAACCAGCAGGTCGGTTGCCGCCTTTGCGCCTGCGATCCCGAGGAAATTCGGTGTGCCCGGTTCATACCGCTCAGCGTCTTCCAGAAAATCAAGCCGGTAATCGAGAAAATCCCAGCTGTTTTTAACGCTCAGCCAACCCGCAAAAACGGGGTCCAGTTTCTCATGGAGTTTGGGACTGATATACATGAATCCGCAACCCATTGGCCCCATCAACCATTTGTGACCGCCATTGGCCAAAAAATCAATCCCTGCGGCCTGCACATCAAGCGGTACCGCCCCAGCCCCCTGAATACCATCAATTGAAAAAATTATTCCATTGGACCGGCACAATTCTCCGACTGCAACCGGATCGATCCGGAACCCATTGAGAAACTGGACAAAACTGATCGATAAAAGTTTTGTTCTTTTATGTATCTTTGACGCGATATTATCTAGCCCGATCATTCCTGATGCGGGGGAAGCAAAATCTATTTTAATCCCTTTCCGTTCGAGATTGAGGAACGGATAGATATTGGAAGGAAACTCGCCTTCCACCAGCAGTATCCGGTCGCCTTTTTTCCAGGCCAGACCATTGGCCAGCCAGTTTAATCCGGTGGAAGTATTGGGAATAAGAGCGATATCCCTTGGCTGACCATTTATCAGAACGGCAACATTTTCTTTTAATTTCTGACGTTCATCCAGGAAAACCGGGTAAACATCTACCGGGGGGTGTGAACGGGCTTTAATTTGTACTGCCAGAGCTTCACTTACCCGTGTTGAATAGGGGGATATAGCTGCGTGATTAAGGTAGATCGACGACCGGGTTACCGGAAACAAATTGCGGTAGCTGGAAAGATCCATCATAAATTGTGTTAAGTTATTAATTCTTTTAAAGTAGTAAATAATTCTCAAAAAAACAATTATGAACCGGCAATCAGTACTCCCAAAAGGCTGCTTCATAATGATGCATTTTGATCGGATATGCGGAAAAATCGACCAAAATCACATCGAAGCGAACGGAAACCGGCGTGAAGGGTACGGCTGAAGCCAGATATCGATAGGTGGTTTTTATCAGTTTTTGCTGTTGCTTATAGGACAATCGTTCGATACCGTTCTCATACACATGGCCCCGAACCGATTTTACTTCAACGATGACCAGCTCACGGTTCTTATGGCAGATCAGATCCAATTCACCCCGGCCCATTCTAAAATTTCTACATAATATCTCATACCCCTGTGTCACAAGATATTTTTCTGCCTCGTTTTCGCCGCGGTTTCCCAGTTTTTTGCGTGGATCAGCCGCTTGCTCAAAAGTTTTGTTGATCGATCTCATACCATTCCTCCATATATGATTTGCCTGTCTGTTAGCCTCTCCTGCAAATATCTTACCACCTTGCATTCCACGGATTAATTCAATCGCTCAGGTGGTTTTAATTTGTTTGTTTTTCTTTTCAATTTATTCAGGCTATGATCATTCAAATAGCTGGACCACGAAGAGACACGAAGTAGGCCCAAAGAAACAGAGGCTTCCTGTCTGTGCATTGCTTCTTCAAGAGTGCCTAATTTTATGCTGGTAATCTGTGATCAATCTTTGATATAAATTGAAGGAACTGATCAGACAATTGGATAATCACCTGAAATCAATCAATGTGTAATAACCTGGGTTATTGATAATTAAAGCGACAATGTATAATATTGCCAAACACAAGTGTTGGATCAAATATATCGGTTACCATAAATCCCATAAACAACCACACTTTATAAAACAAAAGGTACCCCGAATGATTTTTCGCATATTAACCGCCATCCTGTTCTGCCTTTCAAGCCTTGCCGCACAGGACAAACAGGAACTTATTCTTTTGCACACGACCGATGTACACGGCAATATTTATCCATATGATTATTTTACCGATCAACCTGACAATAACGGCTTGGCGAAAATTTATACCCTGGTAGAACAGTACCGGCAAAATTACGCTAATGTCGTGCTGCTGGATGGAGGGGATCTGATTCAGGGTACCCCGCTGGTTTACTACTTCAACCATATTGAATATCAGGTTACCAATCCGATGAGTCTTGTCATGAATTATATGCGTTACGACGCATTTACCGTCGGTAATCATGATATTGAACAGGGATATTTAGCCTACATAAAGGCACGTGATGATGCCGATTTTCCGTGGCTCTCGGCAAATGGTTTGTATCCGGATGACACCCCTTTCTTTAAACCCTACACGATCATCGAACGAAACGGAATTAAGATCGGTATCATCGGACTGACAACTCCGGCGATTCCCATGTGGCTGGATAATGCCCTCTTCCCCGGATTACACTGGCAGGACATGATCGCTTCGGCGCGCCGCTGGGTTGCGGTTGTCCGGCCTCAGGTGGATGTCCTGGTGGGATTGTTCCATGCCGGCATGAATGCCGAATACAGCCGTGAACGCACCGAAATATTGGGCTTGCCCAATGAAAACGCCAGTCGGCTGGTTGCCGAAACGGTGCCTGGGTTTGATGTGATCTTCTGCGGACATTCTCACCGGATATATCCCTATAAGGCCGATGATCCGGCCTATATCGGTAAAACACTGCTGGTCATGTCCGGCAGTCACGCCCGCTATCTGGGCGGGGTGTCCCTGGAACTTGCATCTTCGGATAATGACTGGGTTATTCTCGAGGGTAAAAGTTTTATCCAAAGAACCGACTCTGTTCAAACCGCTCCGGAAATTCTGGCCATTTCTGAGTTTTATCACCAGAAAACGCTTGAATATATCCGGCAGGAGATCGGCCAGGTCGAAGATACCATCTCGGGCAAATGGTCCCGGATGCGGGATAATCCTCTGGTGGAACTGATCAACCGCGCCCAGATGGATGCCACCGGAGCAAAGATATCACTGGCGGCGTCATTTAATGAACGGTTCCGGCTTTTGCCTGGTACGATCCGCGTCAAGGATGTATATGGCATGTATCGCTACGAGAATTTCCTGTACACGCTTGAACTGACCGGCCAGCAAATCAAGAATTACCTGGAATATTCCGCCCGCTATTTTGTCTGGGAGGATAAAACAAACCGGGTAATCGAAAATGATGAGATACCGGGATATAACTATGATATGGCCGAGGGGATTGCTTATGAAATTCATGTGGGACGACCCTTCGGCGAACGGATAAAAAATCTGATCGATCTGCAGACCGGCAAACCACTGATCGCCGACTCACTTTATACGGTAGCCCTCAACAGTTACCGGGCAGCCGGAGGTGGCGGTCATCTGGCAGCTGCGGGGATTACCCGTCCGAAAATTTCCTGGAAATCGAACGAAGAGATGCGCAATCTTCTGATCGATTATATCAAAAACCGGAAGATCCTGAACGCAGAAGTTGACGATAATTGGAAACTGGTTTTACCTTAAGGACTTGCTCCAAGGGCGCAAAGATTCAAGGCATTAGGCAAAAGCTAATAATGCGCTTGAGCTGGTGCCAAAATGCCTCCTTCCTCATTTCATATGCCACTCACTATAAAATGCTTCTGCAGAACCATAATTTCTGCTATCTTACTTTCTACTAATCGATATTCACCATACAATGAACAACAGGACTGCGATACGAATGGTTAAAGCAAGAATTTCTGATTAAAGTAGATACATTTATCGTTTTTCTTCTATTTATATTCTTCGTGAATCTTTGTGATATTTAATTTTTTGAATTCCCCGCGACCGGGCAGTCTCCCAAACGAACAATTCCTCGAAACTCAAAGAAATATGGTTAAACAAATGATACGCAATACCTTTTAATGTATCATAAAGACACATGCGTTCGGAATCGATGACCCTTTGAGCGCGCTCATGCCTTATCAGACAAGGTTCTCCGTTTTGGCACATTTGTGGTATACTGATTCATGTACACCAAATATATAGGAGGTCATCATGCGATGTATTTTACTCTATCTTCTGCTGATTTTTTCCTGTCCTTCAGCCCAGGAAGTATTTATCAACGAGATCCGCGCCAATGACGAAGGTACCGATGATGCTGAATTTATCGAACTGATCGGACCTGCCGGTTTTGATGTCTCCGGCTGGTCGATCAGTCATATTAACGGTACCGGAGGAAGTATCATCTTTACCTTCGTTTTTCCCGAGGGAACGACCATCCCCGATGGCGGGATACAGGATCAGGATGGCCGGCAAATAGGATTTATTGTTCTGAAACACGGAAACCATATTGTTCCCAATGCCACGCTTGACTGGGGAATTGTGGGGTTGCAGAATGGCCCCGACGGACTGGAACTAACCGATGACACCGGTAAAAGAATTCAGGCGTTGACCTGGAATGGCACCGGTGATCTTGTGGGTGGTGATCCGGCCTGGCGGAATATCGGCAATGACGGTAATGATGACCGCAGTCTGTGCGCACGTGACAGTCTTGCCGAATCCCTTCAGGGCATCTGGGATTATATCGATGCTACTCCCGGAACGCTCAACCTCAATCAAACATTAGGTGATCTTAGTCTACCGGTACAACTGATTTCATTCTCCGCCGCAGGTGGGGATGGCCTGATTGTCCTGCGGTGGCAAACGGCAGCGGAAGTTGACAATTTAGGTTTTATATTACGACGGGCAGTATCCTTCGCGGGACCTTTTGAAACCATCTCCAGCTACAGAACAGATGCGTCACTTCAGGGTGCGGGAAATTCGTCGAATCCACGAAAATACCATTACGAAGATCGGGCGGTCTTTAATGATGTCAAGTACTGGTACCAATTACTGGATGTAGATATCAATGGGCAAGAGACACTTCTCAGAACCCTTGCAGCAACCCCCGTTTCACAATCAGCTGTACCGCCGGCTGACAAGTCCGAAATATCTCCAGAAAAATATCAATTGTACCAGAATTATCCCAATCCATTCAATCCCGATACACGGATCGATCTGGATATCCCCGGAGACACCGTGGCTGATTTGTCGATTTTTGACATTATGGGTAAAAAAATACACACGCTATTTGCTGGAGAAATCGATGCCCGTTCTTACTCCTTTTTCTGGAACGGGTGCGACACTTCCGGAAATCCTGTGCCTTCCGGTCTTTATTTTTATGTTCTGGCAACGCCGGATTACCATTCCGGCCGGCGGATGCTTCTCATCCGTTAACCTGGTCCCGGCATCAGACAAGATCTGATGCCGGTTTTTCTTAAATATACCCACCTTCCAATCTGCAAAGATTCAAATTTCTCCGGAATTAAAGCCTGCAGACATTTGTTCAAACATCAAATGATAAAAGGAGGAGAATTCATGAAGAAACGTAATTTTATATCGTTTACCGTTTCGGTTGCTTTCGGTTTGTCTATGATCCTTTTCGCGTTCAGCCAGATCTCAGCAACACCCGGACATCCGGTACATGCACTTTATCCTGTCAAAAAAAACGTCAATCCCGCAGGTTGTCCCATATATCAGGCGCAAAATCAGGTGGCTAACCGGCAGCGATGTCCGGCGTTGAAGGATATCAATTGTCCTGGTTTAGGTGGCTGCCCGGGTATGAACCCGGCCGGCAAATGTCCTGTATTTCAAAGGGATCAGCTGCAAATAAATAAAAAGGTGATGATCAGATTTCAAACCCGGATGCTGAATTCAGGGACAAATTGCCCCTATGGGTCACTTGAAAAAAGGCACCGATCTGCGTACATTTTTACCCTGTATCCCATCTTTGACCATTTGGAACGAGGAAAGTATTCACATGAAATCAGGATTTGATATTCATGGTACCGATTATATCAAACTGATTGTCGGGAACGCCAAACAGGCGAAACATTATTATCAAACACAGTTTGGATTTGAACCGGTTGCTTATAAAGGCCTCGAGACCGGTGACCGCAATGAGGTAGCTTATGTTCTGCGCCAGAATAAAATAACCATTGTGCTCACCAGTCCGCTGACGGCAGAATCCCCTTATAATGAGCACCTGCGTCTCCATGGCGACGGCGTTATCGATGTGGCTTTCTGGGTCGAGGATGCAAGCGAGGCCTGGAATTTCAGCACATCCAGGGGTGCCGTTTCTGCACATGAACCTATGATCTCAGAAGATGAATCCGGTCAGGTAGTCATCGCGGCGATCAAAACATACGGTGATACCATCCATTCGTTTATTGAACGCAAAAATTACAGCGGCATATTTTTGCCGGGATATACCGAATATAAATCCCCCCTTGCTACCAAACCGATCGGATTGAATTTTGTCGACCATTTTGTCGGCAACCAACCGGAAGATCAAATGGCAAAGATTGCCCAATGGTATGAGGAAAAACTGGGATTCCATCGCTTTTGGACTGCGGATGACAAAGATATTTCAACCGAATACACAGCACTTCGTTCGGTGGTGGTGGCCAATAAAAACGAACGGATAAAAATGCCCATTAACCGGCCGGCGACGGGAATGAAAAAATCACAGATTCAGGAATTTGTTGAATATTACTCGGGGCCCGGAGTACAGCATATTGCACTCGATACAAAGGATATCGTTGATACGGTCAGCCGGTTGGTTGCCAACGGAGTGGAATTTCTTAAAACACCGCGATCATATTACAAAGAATTGCCGCACCGGATCGGGAAGATTGATGAGGATATCGACCGGCTGGCGGAACTTGGTATTCTTGTGGATATCGACGAGTTCGGATACATGCTGCAGATTTTTACGGCGCCGGTCCAGGACCGGCCGACCCTTTTTTATGAAATAATTCAGCGCAAAGGCTCTAAAAGTTTTGGCAAAGGGAATTTCAAGGCCTTATTTGAAGCTATTGAACGCGAGCAGGCCCGACGCGGCAATCTTTAATCACCGCAGAATTGATCCCGGTCGTATTTTTAACAGGATGACAGGATTTTTCTAAGGTTACAAAGCATTTGAATTTTGAACATGTTACGCTTTATTCCTTCGGGAGTAACAGCTATTACTTTTACAACCATAAATTTCCGTTAAGGAATTATAATGCCTATTTATCTTCAACGTGGAAGTGTTCCCAATAAGCGCCACATCCAGCATTACCGTAAGAACGGCAAACTATGTTATGAAGAACTTATCAGTCGTGAAGGATTCTCCGATATTTATTCAAATGTCTATCATATCCATCCACCGACAAGAATATCCGAATATGGTGAATTTAAGCCGTACCGGTTGAAGGCTTCGGAAGATCCGGTATATCGTCATCATCATCTGGAACTATTCAGAATCCCGACGGGTGGCGATTGGGTCAGGGGACGCAAATACCTGTTTTTTAACCAGGATGTCATGATCAGTCTCGCGGCACCGGATGTTGAGACAGATTTTTTTTACCGTAACGGGCATGCCGACGAATTACTTTTCATCCATGAAGGCAAAGGCTATATCGATAGTATGTTCGGCCGCCTTGCTTTCAGAGAAGGTGATTACATTATTATACCCCGGGGCATTATTTATCGGATGGAATTTGAAAATGGCAAAAACCGGATGCTAATTGTTGAAGCCCGCGGCCCGATCCGGACGCCGAAGAGGTATCGCAACACGCAAGGCCAGTTACTGGAGCACGCTCCTTTCAGCGAGCGCGATTTTCGTCTGCCCGAATATGTTGAGCCTGTCGACCGGACCGGCAAACATAAAATCTGGTTGAAACTTGCCCATGGTTATCAGACCTACCATCTGGCGCATCATCCATTCGATCTTGTCGGTTGGGATGGATATTATTTTCCCTGGATATTCAATATCCATGACTTTATGCCGATCACGGGCAAGGTCCACCAGCCCCCACCGGTACATCAGACATTCGCAGCTCCCGGTTTTGTGATTTGCTCATTTATGCCGCGGTTATTCGACTATCATGAGAAGTCGATTCCGGCTCCATATGCGCACAGCAATCTGGAAAGTGATGAGATTTTGTATTATGTCGCCGGTGATTTTATGAGCCGGAAAGGAATTTCACTGGGATCTTTGACCTTTCATCCACAGGGAATTCCGCACGGACCGCAGCCGGGAAAATATGAGGGTTCGATCGGTAAAACCGCCACTGATGAGGTTGCCGTTATGATTGATACCTTTAATCCCCTGAATCTTACCGGCGATGCAATGCAATATGATGATCCAAAATACCCATACAGCTGGATGGAGTGACCTGTTTATGATTATTAATCCTGCCGAACAAAGTATCAAAGAAAATTACAAATTACTAATCGGAGCCGTGGTTCCCCGCCCGATTGCATTCGTGGCTACACAGTCGCCGGATGGTCAGAACAACCTGGCACCCTTCTCATTTTTTACCGCAGTCAGTTCGAAGCCACCGACCATCTGTTTTGCCCCATCCCTGCGCGGTAATGCAGCCCAGAAAAAAGACACCCTGCGCAATATCGAACAGACCGGCGAATTTGTCGTCAACATCGTGACCGAGGATATCGCCGTTCCTATGAATGACACAGCCACCGATTTTCCGCCCGAAGTTGATGAGTTTGCCTATACCGGTTTAACACCGCTGCCTTCGCAATTGGTCAAACCGCCGCGGGTGAAAGAATCCCCGATAAATATGGAATGCCGGCTTTACAAAATCGTAACGGTTGGCTCCGAAGCGGGCGGCGGTGCACTGGTTATCGGGTGAGGTTGTCCTGTTTCATGTTGAGGATCGATTGATCGATGATTTCAGGATCGATCTTGAGGCTTTAAGGCCGATCGCACGCCTCGCAGGGCAGGAATATACGACACTGGGCCGGCGGTTTACACTGGCACGAAAACCGTATACTGAAAAATAACCTGGATTAGTGAAAATCCTGGTTTAATCGTTTAACTGTTTAATTGTTGAAAAGGAAAAGCGTTAACCACAGAATTGCGCTGAGGATTAAGAAATTAAAGATTCGGTCATCGTAATTTTGAATATATCTATCGTTTTAAATATATTTTAATTCATTTTGAGATTCAGGGGAAATCCCTGGTATAAATTAAAGGAGGAAAGGTAACATGAGAATGTCATTTATTATTTCAATCATTGTATTGATCTGCATGGTAATGAGTCAGGTTTTTGCCGGGATTTATATTGAAGGCACGACCACTAATGCCGATGGCAGCAGAAAGGAAAAAAGTATTGTGTATTTAAATTCGGATCGTATGCGTGTGGAAAATACAGAGACCGAGGCGGAAAATGCGCCCGATGTCATCATTTTCCGGCATGATAAAAAAGTGATGTGGGTGATCGACAAAAAAGCCGGTACCTATATGGAAATGACTCAAAAAGATCTTGAACAGATGAAATCAAAAATGGATGAGGGTATGAAGATGATGCAGGAACAGATGAAAAACATGCCCCCGGAACAACGGAAAATGATGGAAGAAATGATGGCCAAACAAATGCCGCAGCAAATGGCTGAGCAGGAAAAGACCATTTATAAAAAAGTCGCCTCAGGTGTAAAATTCAAATCCTGGACCTGTGACAAATACGAGGGTTCCGAAGGCGGGACCAAATCTGACGAAGTCTGGACAATCACGCCTTCCCAGGCCGGCTTTAAGATGGATGATTTTATGGTAATGCGCGGTTTCGCATCCTTTTTTGAACCGCTCGGTGCAGGTACCAATGACTTTGTCATGATCGGCACGGAAGAAGATGTCAAAACCGGCGGCTTCCAGGGTATGCCGGTAAAATATATTAATTTCGACAATGGCAAAGTCAGCGATACTTTTGAACTTGAGAAAATGGAAACCCGCAGCAATCCGGCTTCACTTTTCGAACTGCCTGCTAATCTCAAGAAGAAAGATATCTGGCAAAATCCGGAGTGAAATGTTAAAACCAGCAGTCGAAGAATGACATGGTAAAGAAAGATTTTCCGTTTGGTCAGGGGATCGTCTGGGAACCGGACCCGCTGGAAATTGCCCGGAGCAATCTCCAGCGGTTTATGGATCGTTATCACCTTGACCATTATGACGATCTGTTCGAACGGTCCACCCGGGATCCGGAATGGTTCTGGGAGGCCGTTCTTAGCGATCTGGACATTCAGTTCTATCATCCCTTCGACCAGGTCATTGATACATCCCACGGCATCCAATTTCCCACCTGGTGTAAAAACGGGAAAATGAACATCATCCATAATTGTCTCGATAAATGGCAAGACACGGATAGATCGAATCAGACCGCACTGATCGCGGAGAATGAATCGGGAGCGGCAAGACGTCTGACTTATGGCGAATTATACGATGCCGTAAACCTTTGTGCCGCCGCATTGCGGAACCTGGGCTACCAAAAAGGAGATGTCATCGCCTTGTATATGCCCATGATTCCCGAGTTGCTGATCGCTTTTCTGGCGATCATAAAGATCGGCGGCATTATTCTTCCCCTGTTCAGCGGTTACGGTCCCGGTGCCATCGCCACCCGCCTTGCGGACGCGGGCGCAAAAGCCATTTTCACTGTTGATGGAACCATCCGTCGCAGCAAGCCGATAAATATGAAGATCAACGCCGATCAGGCAGTGCAAAACATTCCGGATTTCAAACACCTGTTTGTTTACCGCCATGCAAATATCGAGGATAGCACTTGGAATGTAAAGCGGGATGTTTCCTGGGAAGACCTACATGCCGGCCAACATACGTTGGTTGATACCGAACGTACTAATGCAGAAGATATCCTGATGATCATTTACACCAGCGGTACAACCGGACGCGCAAAGGGTGCTGTACACACCCATTGCGGATTCCCGGTCAAAGCGGCACAGGATATGTATCACTGCATGGATCTCAAACCGCAACAGGTCATGTACTGGATGTCGGATATGGGTTGGATGATGGGACCCTGGGAGGTATTCGGAAGTCTTTTGATCGGTGCTACGATGGTTTTTTACGATGGCGCTCCCAATTACCCTGATAACGACCGTATCTGGAGGCAGGTGGAACAACATGGGGTGACCCATCTGGGCGTTTCACCGACATTGATCCGGACGATCAGGGAGAAAAGCGACAAACCTCAGCAGAACCATGATCTGTCCGGCCTGCGGATTATCGGTTCCACCGGCAGCCCGTGGGACCCTGAATCATGGATCTGGTTATTCCGCAATGTACTGGATTCCAGCAAACCGATCATCAATTATTCCGGTGGCACAGAAATCAGTGGCGGTATTGTATGCGGAAATTTTTTTAAACCGCTCAAACCCTGTGCCTTTTCCGGACCGGTTCCCGGCATGGACGCCGATGTGGTCGATCCAAACGGTAATTCTGTCCAAAATGAAGTCGGTGAACTGGTGATCCGGAAACCATGGATCGGAATGACACGTGGATTCTGGAATGACCGGGACAGATATCTTGAGACTTACTGGCAACGCTGGCCGGATGTCTGGTATCACGGCGATTTTGCGGCAATCGATGAAGACGGGTTATGGTACATTCTCGGGCGTAGCGATGATACGATCAAAGTCTCGGGAAAACGGATTGGTCCGGCAGAAGTTGAATCGATCCTGAACGCGCACCCGCAGGTGACCGAGAGCGCCGTCATCGGCGTGCCGCACAATATCAAAGGCGAAGAACTGGTCGCCTATTGTATTCTGAGTTCAGGTACAGAACCTGATGAACAGTTACGCAAATCACTGGTGAATATGCTCATTACACAACTGGGCAAGCCGCTAAAACCTCGGGAGATAAAATTTACCCGCCTGCTCCCCAAGACACGGAACGCAAAAGTTATGCACCGCGTTATCCGGGCGGTCTATCTGGACCAGGCAGCCGGAGATCTGAGCAGCCTTGAGGATCCGGCAGCTCTGGATGCCATCCGTCAGGCTTTTTAGAATCAGCATGCGTTCAATGTTATCCTTAGCCCTAACAATTATTTCCGGATACGTCCTCCTCTGCCTGGTGGTATATATCTTTCAATCACGGCTCGTATATTTTCCGGACAAACATGTCTCCTTCACGCCGGCGTCCATCCAAATACCCTATGAAGATATCCGGTTCAAAACCCGGGACGGATTATTATTGCATGGATGGTATATTGAGCGTGATAATACCGGGCGGACGATTCTCTTCTGTCACGGTAATGCGGGCAACATCAGCAATCGTTTGGCATCAATAAAGGTATTCTACGACCTGGGCCTGAGCGTATTTATTTATGATTACCGGGGGTATGGAAAAAGTGAAGGACGTATCAATGAAGCGGGCAGTTATCTGGACGTGCAGGCGGCCTGGGATTTTCTTAACCGCGACAGAAAGATTCCCGCCGGCCAGATTGTCCTGTTCGGCAGATCACTTGGCAGCGCGGTTGCCGCAGAATTGGGACGGAAAGTGCCGGCTGCAGGCATCATCCTCGAATCCAGTTTTCGTTCCATTCCGGAACTGGGACAACAGGTTTATCCTTTCTTGCCGGTTAAACTACTTTCGAAAATTAAATATCCTACAAATGATTATATATCCCAAATCACTATCCCAAAACTGATCATTCACAGCCGGGAGGATGAGATCATACCTTTTTCCCATGGGCAGGACAATTTTCAGACCGCCCTGGAACCCAAAACCTTCCTTGTGATATCCGGCGGGCACAATGACGGATTTTTCGTTTCACAGGAGGTCTACGAAGCAGGTTTGCGTAAATTTATTTCGGATGTTTTTCCTCCTAAAACAGACGGCTGATATTAAAACCCAAATGCCAGTCTTTACTGTTGATGGGATCAGGTGCTCCGGCCATAAACTGTGTCAGATTGAGCGCGGTGCTGTTGCCTACCGAAAATTTAAAGAAATGGCCACCGGTTTCGATTTCTATTCCCATCGTCAATGCGTCGTAACCTCGTTGCCATCCTGCAATTTTGATGTTATATTCGATCACCAGGCTCCACCGTTCTGACATGTAATGCTGCAAATAGCTGCCGATTGAGAAAGTATCTTTTGTTTCCGTATCATAAATATTGGTATTATATACATAGGTCGGCGTCAATCCGATTCCAAAAGTCTTATCAATCAGGGTATTTGCAATGATCTGACCGAGATACTGGAACTTACGTGATGGGCTGCTTAAATCCTGCGACGGTTTTCCACTATAGGCCAAACCCGCTTGTGCACTGATCAGAATTGGAAACGTATCATGCGGCAACTGAATAACCTTATATTTATATATAAGATCAATATTCCCTTCACGATTGCTGCGTGCCAGCGTCAGCAGCATTTGATCGGTCAATCCGTATCCTAATCCTATGCGCATCGTCACGCTGCCATCTAGCCCATAAAACTGGCTGATTCCGGATGAAACGAGTGTATTAAACCGATGCAAAATTTCAAACTGAAAATCTCCCTTCTGAAGGGTTTCTGCCGTTGGCAGGTGCAAAACCTGGGTGGAGTGGAAGAGGGCGAGGTCCGGAACCGTCGCTGCCTTTGACTTCCATTCGATATTCTGAGCCGATGCGGTCACCGACAAGAAAATCAGCACCAAAATGGAGGTTGCCATTGAGAGATTTTTGCGTTTCGTAAACATAGCATTTAATCCTTTTTATTTTGTGTGTCGGAGAGAAAAAAATCCAGCATCAGATCCATATTTTCGTCAATTTTTAAAAACATGATCGAGGGTATTTCAATCTTAAAATCGGGCAAGCGCACCCCAAATTTTGTAACGATCCGATAACTGCCGTCATCCATCAATATAATGGTTCCGGTCACTGAAAGCGGCTGTTCAACACCGTGTATGAAAATTTTCCCATCCGTTTTTACTCCCCATGAATGATCCGAAACGGGTGTACTTTTAACGATTTTCCCGGTGTAATGTGTGAACGGATATTGATCGGTGTGCAGGTAATTCTCACGCATATGCCGGTTGCGCAAACCGATCCCAGTGTCAATGCTGTTCAGATCGACCTCAAAATACAGTACACTCTTCTCGGTCAGGCTGTCCCCTTCCCAGTAGAGATAACCGTCAATGGCTGAAGTTTTTCCCTCAAAAGATTCAATTTTCGCATTTGAGATAAATTTAACCATGTTGGGTTTGCTCCGGTCGACATGCAACTCCTTTGCGTCGGCTTCGGTAAACACCAACAAGAAAAAAACCAATACATACCTCAGAATACTATTATTCATATTTCGCTCCGATTAATCTGAAATGAGGGACACGTTTAGATACAAAAGTGCGATAAAAAATGTAACGCATAGACAACTCCGGCTCTTCCTAAGTTAACTTTAACCGAGGTGATTAAGCCAATATTCCGGGATAACGTGTGATATTTGCCGGCATACCGGGAAAATAAGCTGGGTTATTGGGAGTGACTTTTTTTTTTATTAAATTTTGCGGTTTGCTACCTGTTTTGAAAGGATATATCATGAGTGCATTGGGCCGTCATGTTCTGGTGGAATTTTTTGAGTGTTCCCCCGAAATATTGAACGATGTAACCATCATCGAGAAAAATATGGTCGAAGGTGCGGTTGAAGCGGGGGCGACTGTGATCAATTCAACCTTTCATCATTTTTCTCCCTTTGGCGTTTCGGGAGTGGTTGTGATCCAGGAAAGTCACCTGGCGGTTCATACCTGGCCGGAATACGGTTATGCCGCGGTGGACTTGTTTACCTGCGGCGATACCGTGGATCCCTGGATATCCTATCGCTACCTCCTGCATGCATTCAAAGCCTCACACGGTTCCAGCATGGAATTGCTGCGGGGACAGTTGGATCTGCTTAAAAAAACGGCCGACCTGGCTGATCTGCCGGGCGGGACAGAACTGACCCCGGAAGAGATCAAATACAACCGCAATATCTGGTTTACCGAACGCGGTGAGAATATTGCCCTTTCGCTGCGTCACAGAGGAGATCCGCTTTTCAGAAAACAGTCCCCCTTTCAGAAAGTAGAGATCTACGATACCTTTGCCTATGGCAAGATGCTGACCTGCGACGGGATGATCATGTGCGCCGAAAAAGATGAACACGGCTATCACGAGATGATCGTTCACGTACCGATGCACGTGCACCCGGATATTAAGAATGTCCTCGTGATCGGCGGTGGAGACGGCGGAACCGTGCGCGAAATTTTGCGGCACGAGCCGGTTGACCGGGTGGTAATGGTTGAGATCGACGAAGCTCGTCGTGGACGCAAGCAAACAGCATCTGCCCACACTGGCAAAGGCATTCGACAACCCAAAACTGGAATTGATTATCGATGACGGAATCAAATATGTTAAAGAGGCTCCGGAGGGTTCTTTTGATCTGATCATCATCGATTCGACGGATCCGGTGGGTCCGGCAGAGGGTTTGTTCTCTCCGGCATTTTACACCGACATCCGGCGTATTCTGACACCGGAAGGGCTGATGGTTGCCCAGTCTGAATCCCCGCGGTTCAAAGAGGAGGATCTGCAGAAGATCTATCAGAAACTCTATACCATATTCGGTCATGAAAAAACATATTGTTACCTGGCTTTTATCCCGACTTACCCGTCAGGTATGTGGAGTTTTGCCATGGCTTCAAAAGGATCGCTGCATCCGGTCAACGATTTCAGGGAGGATGCCGCCAGGAAATTTACCGGACGTAATCAACTGAACTATTACAGCGCGGATATCCATCGGGCAGCGTTTGTCCTGCCGCCGTTTGTGCAGAAACTACTCAGATAAATTAAACATACTGAATCTGATTAACTTGAACTAATTTTTAGTCTTCTTTCCGTTATCAGTAAATGATGCAGCAAAAAAATTCGACCGGATAACAGGTTAAACCCGATTTCAACTTATTTACACGAAGGAACACGAAGAAAAGCCAAGGACCACGAAGAGTTTTGTGAAATTGGAAGGATAAATTTATCGCAGTAAGTATGATATCCATAGAAATTTTTTTCGGTTATTCTTGTCACGTTTTTCTTCGTGCATCTTCGTGAATATCTTCGTGTTTCTTCGTGTTTCTTCGTGAAATTTATACAGATCCTGTTTCTCCAGTTATCCGGTCTAATATAACTCTTGAAATTTAATATATATCGAGTTACCCGGAGAAAATATGACCACAAGAAAAAAAGACCGTATCAGAATCGCCAGCGGACAGGGGTATTGGGGTGACTGGCAGGAAGCACCGATCCTTCAGGTCAACTCCGGTCCGATCGACTATCTGGTCATGGACTACCTGGCCGAAGTGACCATGTCCATTCTGCAAAAACAGAAATCACGCAATCCAGCTCTGGGATACGCCACCGATTTTATCCCCCTGATACGAAAAATATTGCCGTCGCTCATCGAAAAAAACATCACCCTGATTGCCAATGCAGGCGGTGTAAATCCGATCGCCTGTATGGGGGCCGTTCAGGATGTGGCTGCCGACATGGGATTGACCGGTTTAAAGATTGCCGCTGTTTATGGCGACGATATCGCCGGAAGATTGCCATCCCTGATAACTTCCGGTCATATCATGAAGAATATGGAAACCGATGCGCCGTTGCAGGAAATATTAAAACGGGTAAGCAGCGCCAATATTTATTTTGGCGCCCGCCCGGTGGTTCAGGCACTGCAGGATGGTGCCCGGATTATTATCTGCGGCCGGGTTACCGACACCGGCCTGACCCTGGCGCCCATGATCCATGAATTTGGCTGGGCCTGGGACGACTGGGATAAACTGGCAGCCGGTATTGTCGGTGGCCATATCAACGAATGCGGAGCGCAGTCCACCGGGGGCAATTTTCTGGCCGGATGGGAGGAGGTGCCCGATATGCATCTGATCGGATTTCCGATCGTTGAGGCCTTTCCTGACGGTCATCTGGAGATCACCAAACACGAAAAGTTGGGCGGACTCGTTGATCTTCGCACCATAAAGGAGCAACTGCTCTATGAGCTGGGGGACCCGACCACCTATATTACGCCCGATGTCGTCGCCGATTTTACCACCATCCAACTCGCACAGGTGGGACCGAACCGCGTTTCCGTGTCAGGTGTCCATGGTAAGCCGGCAACGGATTCCTACAAAGTGTCTATCTCCTATTTTGATGGTTATACCTGTATCGGCGGTCTGACCTATGTATGGCCTGATGCCGTAAAAAAGGCCCGTAAGGCCGATGAGATCCTGCGCAAACGGCTTGATTATCTTGGTTTGAAGTTCGATGAGGTGCATACGGAATATATCGGTTTTGATGCTGCCCATGGCCCATTATCACCGGTGGAATGCGAACCAAATGAGGTTATTCTCAGCATTGGAGCCAGAGGCAAGGACCGGGCTTCCATGGAGCGTTTTTCACGTGAGATCATCCCACTGATCCTAACCGGTCCCCCGTCGGTGACCGGCTTCGGTGGCGGCCGCCCCCGGGTGCGCGAGATCATCGCCTATTGGCCTGCACTGCTGCCCAAGGGTCTTATTGAACCACGCGTGCTGGTTACCGAAGTTTGAACAGAATTCGATGAAAACTTGATTTAGGTTGTATCGTAAAAGTCTTGGATTACCATTGATTATTCACAGATTAATCAGAACAATATGATAAAATAGGCGTAAAACAATTTCAGCTGATAATGATCTAAAAAAGAAGTATTCGGATATTATATATTCTAAAGATCTTATTAAATAAGACGCTTTAGTCTTTGAGAATTCGTGTTAAACATAGTTTGAAGAAAAAGGAATGTATGAAAATGATTAGAGTAATACTATTCTGTTTTTTAATTTCCAGTGTATTATCAGCCCAGATCGATGACGAAATTAATCAGGTTTCAAGACTCTTAGAGAATAACCAAAAAGAGGAAGCAAAAATAATTTTAGCCTCCCTATATGAAAAAAATAATAAAGAACCAAAGGTAAATTACTATCTGGGGGTGGTTTCTTTAATGGAAAATAACTATGACGAAGCGATTGATTATCTTGATGAAGCCATTGAAGGCGATGAAACCAATCCGCAATACTACTTTATGATAGGAAATGCTTATGGCGTAAAAGCTCAGAATGTTGGTGCGTTTAAGGCGATGTTTGCTGTCGGTAAAATAAAAAGTAACTGGGAAAAGGCGATTGAATTAAAGCCGGATTTTATCGACGCGTACATCAATTTATTTCAGTTTCATCTTCAGGCTCCGGGAATCGCCGGCGGTAGTTCAGAACGGGCCAGGGAAATAGTAGGACAGGTAGCCAAATTAAATAAAAATTTGGGACATGCTTTACAGGCTAATTATTATTTAGTCGAAGAAGAAAATTACAGTAAAGCCGAAATGGAATTAACGGCTGCACTCCGGACTGATTACACGGATCCCCAATATGATCAAATTAGGCGTTTTAATCTCTATACGTTAAATTCCTTTGGTTACTTTTATCTTAATAAGGGTATGATGCCGGAAAGCCGCCGTAATTTTTCCCTTGCGATAGAAACAGCGCCGGACCAGGCCAATCCCTATGACAGTATGGGCGACTATTATGTAAAGGCGGCAGCATATGACTCTGCATTGGTCTGTTTTGAACACGCACTAAAAAATGATCCGGATTTCATCATTTCAAAAATAAAGATCGGCAAGATGCTGGAGAAATTAAACCGGAAATCAGAGGCAATAGTTGTATACAAAGCTTTAATCAAAGAAGCGCCGGATAGCGATTCTGCCAAAGAGGCGGAAGAGCGGTTGGAAGAGATTGATCAATAAATGCGAAAAATTTCCAGACTCTGTTGATCCTGCTGTTTGAAAATAAGATCAGAACATTGTAATACACTATCAAAATCCAACCATGTGAATCAGCCTTAACAATTCGCTGCAGAAGACACAGAGTATATTTATATTATATATAAACATATCGTTATAAGAATCATTGAAGTATATCCAATTCAATAAAATTTAATTCTTGTATGAAATGTAACTATAATAATTTTATAAAGTTAACTCTGTGTGCTCTGTGGTTTATGAATGGGTCAGGTATTATAAAATCTGAGCCTGTTCAACGCCATTATTTCGGCAGATAATCATGGTAATAGTTATTGATCTGAATGCGGTGTGCAAATTAATTGTAAAAAATCGGTTGTAAAGATTACCTCCGTCTCATACATTATAGTGTCTCACCAGCTCCGAAAATCATTAACATAACTATTGCAGGAGGGCTTATGACAGGAATCGTCGGCTATGGATCTTACCTGCCTTGCTACCGAATCAAAGTCGAAGAGATTGCCCGTCAATGGGGACGGGATCCCGAAATCGTAAAAAATGGTCTGCTTGTCCATGAAAAAACCGTTCCCGGAATGGATGAGGACACGATCACCATCTCGGTAGAAGCAGCCCGTTACGCTTTAAAACGGGCCCGTATCGATCCGAAAAAAATCGGAGCGGTCTATATCGGATCGGAATCACATCCTTACGCCGTGAAACCAAGTGGTACCGTGCTGATCGATGCCCTGGGCATCGGTCCGGAGGTGCATGTCGCCGATTTCGAATTCGCCTGCAAGGCCGGAACCGAAGCCATGTTTGTCGCTTACAGCCATGTGGTCGCCGATCAAATGGATTATGCCATGGGAATTGGTGCTGACACCTCGCAGGGCGCCCCGGGCGATGCCCTTGAGTTTACCGCATCAGCAGGCGGTTCGGCCTTTATCATGGGACGTGAAAAGGTCGTCGCCGAGATCCTGCATACCTACTCCTATACGTCAGATACCGGAGACTTCTGGCGCCGCGAAGGACGCATGTACCCGAAACACGGCGGCCGGTTTACCGGAGAGCCTGCCTATTTCCGGCATATCCTTTCTGCCGGAAAGGGCATCCTCGAACGCTCCGGTCTGAAAGCATCGGACTTTGCCTATGCGGTCTTTCATATGCCCAACGGAAAATTTCCGCAAAAAGCCGGCAAGACTCTGGGCTTTACCAAAGAACAGATGGAACCCGGATGGCTGGTGCCCTGGATGGGAAATACCTATTCCGGTTCCTCCCCGACCGGTCTCTCTGCTACCCTCGATGTGGCCAAACCGGGTGACCGGATCCTGCTGGTGTCTTTTGGTTCCGGTGCCGGTAGTGATGCATTTGTTTTCCAGGTTACCGATGAAATTGAAAAAGTCCGTAACCTGGCCCCTTCATTACGCTCCATGCTCGACGGTTATAAACGTTATCTGACCTATGGTGAGTATGCCAAACATTACGGCAAAATTCACCTTAACGATTAAATCAGGAGTACCAATATGAGAGATGTTGCGATTGTCGGTGTGGGCCTCACGCGTTTCGGCGAATTGTGGGAACAGTCGCTGCGGGATATGTTTACTGAAGCGGCGCTGGCCGCGATTGCCGACAGCGGTCTGGACCGGATCGACAGTATGTATATCGGCTCAATGTCACCCGGGCTGTTCGTTCATCAGGAGCATATCGCTTCTCTGCTTGCCGATTACCTTGGTGTCGCCGGTATTCCCGCTGCGCATGTGGAATCTGCCTGTGCATCCGGAGGACTTGCGGTCCGGCAGGCGTTTCTTGAAGTAGCCTCGGGAGCCAGTGAAATTGTGCTGGCCGGAGGGGTGGAAAAAATGAACGACGGCAGTGATGTCACCTATGCCCTTTCAACCGCTGCCGATCAGGAATATGAAGCCTTTCACGGCGTCACATTTCCCGGACTTTATGCGATGATCGCACAGGCCCATATGCATAAGTACGGTACCACCCGGGAACAGCTGGCCGAGGTGGCGGTTAAAAATCACGCCCACGGCATAAAAAATCCATATGCCCAGTTTCGCATGGCCCTGACCATGAAGCCGTATTGAAATCTTCCATGGTCGCCGATCCGCTTCGACTGATGGATTGTTCCCCGGTAACCGATGGCGCGGCGGCCGTTGTCCTGACCACGACGGATAAGGCAAAAAAGCTGGGCAAACCTTTTGTCGTAATCCGTGTCAGTGTCAAGACCACCGATCAGATCGCCCTGCATGACCGGAAAGATATCGCCAGCCTGCCGGCCGTGGGTAAAGCCGCCAAACAGGCCTATAAACAGGCCGGAATAATCCCGGATCAGCTCGATGTGATTGAAGTCCATGACTGCTTTACCATTGCCGAACTGGTTGTCATGGAAGAACTGGGACTTGTTGATCGCGGAAAATCCGGACCGGCGGTCATGGACGGAATGACCACGCTTGGTGGAAAAATTCCGGTCAACACCAGCGGCGGTCTGAAATCCAAAGGGCATCCCGTTGGCGCCACCGGAGTGGCACAGATTATTGAAATTGTCGAGCAACTACGCGGAACAGCCGGTGAAAGACAGGTCAGAGATGCCCGCATCGGTATGGCTCAGAACATGGGTGGTTCCGGCGGCAGTTGCGTCATTCATATTCTGGAGGGCCTGTCATGATCGTACCAAGATATTCACGGGAAATTCCCCAACGTTTCAGACTTGAAGGGGCCGAATGCACAGATTGTGGAAAAATTGTTTTCCCGCCCCGCCGGGTCTGTCCCACATGTTCGGGAAAAACTTTTGCGCCCCGTAATCTTTCGCGGGAAGGGAAAATTCTGAGCTATACGGTCATCCGTGTGGCTGCCGAGCAATTCGAACTGCAAACTCCCTTTGCGGTCGGTATCATTGCGACGCCGGAAGGGGCGAGGCTTACCGCCCAGATCGTCGACTGTGATTTTTCAGAATTATCGATCGGTACAAAGGTCCGTCTGATCCTGCGCAAGATCCAGAAAGAAGGTCATGCCGGAATTTTGCAATACGGATACAAAGCGGTCTTAGAACGCTGATCTGCCTCGTTGATAAGAATTGAATCATCGAAGAAGGTTCAAGGTACAAGGCTCAAGGATTCAGGATCCAGATACCAGGCCAAGATGCAAAATAAAGTTGGCAGTTGGCAAAAATTGCCATTAAATATACTTGCCGTCATGTATAAACTTAATTAAATTATAGATTTATAGCAGATTGCTTTGTTGCTTTGAACTTTCTTGTATACTTAAGCGAGACCATATTGAAAAAAATACAGCTCGTCAAAATCGCCCACGCCCGTTCCGGTGATAAGGGGGATACCGCCAACATCGGACTTATTGCCCTGAAAGATTCCTACTACGATATTCTGCGTGATCAGGTAACCGAGGATCGCGTGAAAGAACATTTCCGGGGCATCTGTAAAGGAGAAGTCGAACGATTTGAACTCCCCAACATCGGTGCGCTGAATTTCCTATTACATAATGCACTGGGTGGAGGGGGCACCATGACCCTAAAACATGATGCCCAGGGCAAAACCCTCAGTACCGCTCTCCTGAGAATGGAAATCGAAGTTTCCGATGCATTGTACGAGGAGATGGCCGGTTAATGACCAAGAAATAGGTTGACAGATTGTATTCTGTGTTTTTCTTGTCTAATTAATATAATATTTATCATAAACATAATATAGCATATGTGCGATTTTATGGCACTATTTAATAATTACCCTCCTTATCCACCTCAAGTTATGGTTTTATTTAATTTCGGCACCGTTCTTGCATTGTATACCGGTATCGACTTTTAGATGAATTTGTTTTATATTTATAGCTTTGAGAATAATTGCGTATCGGGGATGCGAAGTTAGGAGATTACATGGATTTGCAATCAGATAAAACAAAAGCCGTTGATGTTGCGGTAACGCAAATTGAGCGTCAGTTCGGCAAAGGAGCGATTATGCGCCTCGGTGACCGGACAAAGGTAGATGTCGATGTGATCCCATCCGGTTCAGTGTCACTTGATGCCGCGCTGGGCGTCGGCGGATTTCCGCGAGGGAGAGTAGTCGAGATCTATGGCCCCGAGTCTTCCGGAAAAACAACGCTGGCCCTGCACATCGTCGCCGAAGCCCAGCACACCGGTGGTCTGGCCGCTTTTGTCGATGCCGAACATGCGCTCGATCCGCCCTACGCCAAAAAATCTTGGTGTAGATACCATCAATCTTTTGGTTTCTCAACCGGACTCCGGTGAGCAGGCGCTGGAAATTGTTGAAACCCTGGTGCGTAGCGGTGCACTTGATGTGATCGTTATCGACTCGGTGGCCGCACTCGTTCCGCGCGCCGAGATCGAGGGCGAAATGGGTGATTCACATATGGGACTGCAGGCCCGACTGATGTCACAGGCACTGCGCAAACTGACCGGTACGGTCAGCAAATCCAATACCTGCGTTGTTTTCATCAACCAGATACGGGAAAAGATCGGTGTTATGTTCGGCAATCCGGAAACGACTACCGGCGGTCGGGCGTTGAAGTTTTATACGTCCATCCGCATCGATATTCGCCGCATCGCAACGATTAAAGAAGGACAGGATATCGTCGGCAACCGGACCAAGGTAAAGGTTGTCAAAAACAAAATGGCACCGCCCTTTCGTGAAGCGGAATTCGATATCATGTATTCGCAGGGTATCTCCCGGGTTGGCGATGTGCTTGATCAGGCAGTAAATCACAATCTGGTCCAGAAAAGCGGCACCTGGTTTTCCTATGGTGAAACGCGCCTCGGACAGGGACGTGAAAATGTGAAGCGATATTTGGAAGAGGATGGCAAACTTTTTTCGGAACTCGAATTGCAAGTCAGGGAAAAACTGGGGCTGATCAAGAATAAGGTCGACAAAGTAGATCAACCCGTAGAAAAATAGACCGCGTCGAATGCCCGTTACCATTACCAGAATCGAGGCGCAGAAAAAGCGGCGACAACGATTCTCCTTATTTGCAGGTGATGCATTTATTATGGGTGTGTCACTTGATACGCTCACCCGATTACATATCTCCACCGGTGTCACGTTAACGGATGACCAGGTAATTGCTATTGAACACGCAGAAACTGCTTTCCAATTGCGTGAGCTCGGATTGAGACTGCTGGCCCGGCGGGCGCACAGCCGGCGTGAATTACGTGATAAATTACTTCAGCGTAATTATGATCTGGATATGATAAATGCCCTCCTGGATGATTTTTCAGATCGAAAATTCCTCGATGATGCACAATTTTCCCGGATGTTTATTGAAGAAGAACAGCGTATGCGCCGAAGCGGGCCTGCTCTCGTCCGTGATAAACTGCGTCAGAAAGGGATTACTTCCGAGTGCATTGAAACGCTCATCAGCGAGATATATCCGCCGGCGTTGCAGGTGGATAATTGCCGGTACCTCACCCATAAGAAAATAAAACACTGGACCAGGCCACTGGAACAAAAAAAAATTACACAACTTACCGGATACCTGCGAAATAAGGGCTTTAACTGGGATATCATACAGCAGACCATTGCCGATATTATCAGGGAGACTTCTAATGACGGAGCATAAACAGCATCTTTTGACCAGAATCATCAAAGCGGGAGAAGGCCTCGACTTTTCCTCGGTTCGCACCCCTTCTATTCCAATTTACCAGACAACAAACTATTTATATGATGATGTTGAAAGCGGAACAGAAATCCTCTTGGGCAGACGTCAGGGACATATTTATGCCCGTTACACCAATCCGACCGTTGATGCCCTGAATGAGATCGTCGCAAGTCTTGAAGAGAGTGAACGTGCGCTTTCTTTTGCTTCCGGTATGGCGGCTATTTCGAGTACAATCCTCGCCTTTTGCCAACCTGGTGATCATATCGTATCCTCAGCCTATATATATGGTGGTACATATACCTTTTTTCAGCATCAGTTATCCCGCCTTAAGATTTCGGTCACATTTGTTGATCCACGGGATCATAAAGCCGTTTCTAGGGCCCTGCAGGAAAACACCCGAATGTTATACACTGAACCACTGGCCAATCCGACACTGATTGCTTCCGACCTTTCATTCTGGCATGAGCTGGCAAAAAAGCATAACTGCAAACTGGTCGTGGATAATACCTTTACCCCCCCGCCGATACTTCAACCGTTGAAGTGGGGCTGTGATATTGTGATTCATTCGGCCACAAAATATCTGGGTGGACATTCAGATCTGCTGGGGGGTATTGTCTGTGCATCTGAGGAAGATATTGAAATAATAAGGCCAGTGATGAAAACCTTTGGGCCGACCATTGCACCGATGATTGCCTGGTTGTTGATCAGAGGAATCCGGACACTCGGTATCCGGCTCGAGCGTCAGAACGAAAATGCACTTGCTTTGGCACAATATCTTGATAACCATACTGCAGTGGAGAAGGTTTTCTATGCCGGACTAAAGACGAATCCTCAATTTGAGCTCAACTTGAAGCAATTGATCGGATTCACCGGAATGCTTGCTTTTGAAGTCAAAGGGGGTTGGCCATCGGCAAAAACCGTCATGGAGAATCTCAAAACGATCCTGTTTACCGTGAGTCTGGGCGATATTTCTTCATTGATCTCTCACCCGGCCTCTACCTCTCATGTTTATCTTACGCCTGAAGAACGTGCGGAGATCGGTGTTACCGACGGATTGCTCCGACTTTCAGTCGGGATCGAGTATATCGACGACCTGAAGGAAGATCTTCGACAAGCATTGAGCAAAATCTAACCGATTCTGAAAATGATACCAGGATTAATAGGAGAATAAATTTCCAATCGTTTTTTTAAAGTACCTCTTGTACTTTGAATAGATCTTCGATCTCTGTCCTTTTAATCCCGTTATCCTGTCGAAAAAAAACAGAAAAGTCCACAGGTATTATTGTAAGCACCTTCAAAAACCCTTTTTTGAAAATTCGGGATTAAGCCTTAAATTATACGGGTTTACCTATTTATCATGGCAACAGGAAAACACATATGACAGCTAATGAAATCCGTCAGTCTTTTATTGATTTTTTCAAGGATAAAGATCACACATTTGTACCCAGCTCGCCGGTCGTACCCACCGATGATCCAACCCTGCTATTTACCAATGCCGGGATGAACCAATTCAAAGACATTTTGCTCGGCAAGGGGACACGACCCTACACGCGGGCGGTAAATTCACAAAAATGCATCCGGGTCAGTGGAAAACATAATGATTTGGAAGAAGTCGGTCATGATACCTATCATCACACCCTTTTTGAGATGCTTGGGAACTGGTCATTCGGGGATTATTATAAAGGGGAAGCCATCGAATGGGCCTGGGAACTGCTGACCCAGGTTTGGAAATTACCAAAAAGTCAATTATATGCCACCGTTTTCCGGGATGATGATGAGGCTGCCGAATTATGGCAAAATCTCACCGATATAAATCCGGAACATATTCTCCGTTTTGATGAGAAAGATAATTTCTGGGAGATGGGTGAAACAGGACCATGTGGACCTTGTTCCGAAATACATATCGATCTGGGATCTGATCGTTGTGACCGGCAGGGGGAAGAGCATATCTGCGGTGTCAACGGCAACTGTGCCCGATATATTGAACTCTGGAATCTTGTCTTTATTCAGTTTAACCGGGATGAAAAAGACACACTCAGCCCTCTGCCTGCCCGTCATGTGGATACCGGTGCCGGCTTTGAAAGACTGGTGGCCGTATTACAGGGGAAAAAATCAAACTACGATACCGACCTCTTTACACCCATTTTAACTACGATTGGAAATCTTGTTGGGCACCCCTATGAGAGTTCTTCCGAACAGGTTGCCTTCAGGGTAATTGCCGATCATATCCGTATGCTCACCTTTTCCATCGCCGATGGCGGTTTTCCATCAAATGAAGGGCGCGGTTATGTGATGCGGCGAATACTCCGCCGGGCGGCCCGCTATGGACGGAAGCTCAATATGCATGAGCCGTTTATCTTTAAGCTGGTGGACACGGTTATAACGATCTTAGGAGAAAACTTTCCGGAGATCCGCGAACGTGCGGATCATATAAAACGGGTGATTCATGCCGAAGAGGAACATTTTAACCGTACTCTTGACCGGGGTCTGGAAATCTTTGACCGGATCCGGAATGACCTGAAAAAAGAAAATAAAATCCTCATACCTGGAGAAGATGTTTTCAAATTGTACGATACCTACGGATTTCCCATCGATCTAACCCGAATACTTGCTGAAGAATCCGGGCTCAAGATAGACCAGGCCGGTTTCGAAAGTGCTATGCGCGGGCAGCAGGAACGTGCACGGAAATCAGCAAAATTTCGCACAACAGAAATCAAACCGGATGAATGGATCCAGGTTGTGGAGAATGGAAACACAAATTTTGTTGGCTACCAGGAAGATGCCATTGAAACCCATATCATTAAATATTCAATTCATGATGACCTGATCAATATCGTCCTTAAGGATACTCCCTTCTATGCCGAATCCGGCGGTCAGATTGGGGATCACGGCATCATCGCAACCGATAATTTTCAGATGGAAGTCATTGATACACAAAAAGAAAATGATCAGACTATTCATATCTGCAAATTACCTGATAATTTTACCTTTAAATCGGACCGGGTTTTAGCCGAGATCGACATCGAAAATCGCCGCCAAACCGAAAAAAATCATACTGCTACGCACCTCTTGCATGCAGCCTTGCGTATGGTTCTCGGGAGCCATGTGCAGCAAGCCGGTTCACTGGTTGAACCGGAAAGACTCCGTTTTGATTTTACCCATCACGGAAAAGTCGAGGAATCTCAGATTCATGAGATCGAGATCATTGTCAATCAGAAAATTCAGGCAGATCTTAAGCTCGAGATCGACCAGGAATCCTTTAAGACAGCACGGGAGAAGGGCGCGATGGCCCTTTTTGGTGAGAAATACGGAGAGATTGTCCGAACGATTAAGATTGATGATTTCAGTCTGGAATTATGTGGCGGCACCCATGTATCCAGAACCGGTCAGATCGGTATGTTTGTAATCGTCAGCGAGAGCAGCATTGCGGCTGGGGTTCGCAGAATTGAGGCACTTACCGGCAAATCAGCAGTCGAATATCTGCAAACAACACGCCGAAATATACATACGATGAGCGAAATATTAAATGCCCGGAGCGCGGAACTGGTACCCAAACTTCAGGAATTGATCGATCGCCGGAAATTCCTGGAAAAAGAGCTGGAGAGATTGAATGCACACATGGTTTCGGGTGATATCGATACTCTGGTCAAAAATGCCGAGACGATAAAGGGGATTCGGGTCATCATTTATAAATCACCGGAGACGACCATGCTCCAGTTGAAGGATATGGGAGATCAGATCCGGCAAAAAACAAAAAACACAGTTGGCCTGTTTGGATCCATAGCCGATAAAAAATTGAGTTTTGTCTGTGTCATTACCGATGATCTGGTCAGTGCCGGAAAATATAATGCGGGTAACCTGGTCCGCAAGGTGGCGCAAATCGCAGGTGGCAGTGGCGGTGGACGTGCACATATGGCTACTGCTGGCGGCAAGGATCTGGAAAAATTCGATACGGCGATGGAGTCGATCAAGGATCTTATTTAGGAGGTTCCATAATTATACGATCATAGATTAGGAATCAGCCGGGAGGCTGATCCGCCTTTCGACGTGATTAGAAACTAGAATATATACAGCTTAACTGATGTATACATGCTATGCCATCATTTATCTCTGATCCTTTTTTTGACAAATCAACTGGAGGCACAATGCAAAACATAATAAGCGAAAACGATCTGGAAATATGGGCCGATTATCTGGTTAATTACTCGCTTGAAGGTGTCCGTACCGGTGATCTTGTAATGATAAAAGGTGAACATATCACCTGGCCGCTGATCTCCGTTCTTCAGAATAAAATTATCAAATCAGGCGCACAGGTTGATATCAATCTGGTTGCACCGGATAACGATCGGGGTAAAGTCTGGGGCGCTGCCATGGCCCGGTACGGTGCATTGGAACAAATCGAACGGATCCCGGAATGGATGCTTGATCGCTATAGAGCGATGACCAAGTATATTGAAATTCTCGGGGCTGAAATACCTGCACTGCACACCGGGTTACCAGCCGAAACCAGTCAGGCTATCATGCGTGCCGATGAGCCATTGAAAACCATCCGGTTACATAAACCATGGGTGCTCACCCTCTTCCCTACAGAGGCCTTTGCCGGGCTTGAGGGTATGTCCCTGAAAGAATATACCGACGTAATTGTCAAAGCCTCGACCACCGACCCACGTTTACTGGAAAAGGTAGAGGAAGACATATACAATCTGATGTCTGAGAGCGAGGCAATACGAATAATATCCCGCCACCCGGACAACGGCAGGGAACTTGAAATGCGCATGAATATAGACGGACGCAATATTATCAAATGCACAGGATTGCGTAATTTCCCGGATGGCGAAGTATTCACCAGTCCGAATGCCAATACGGTGGAGGGTGAAATATTCGTTGACTTGCCGGTCTATTACTCCGGAACCACGATTCAGGGTGTATATCTCAAAATAGCGGGTGGACGTATAACCGATTATTCGGCAAAAAATGGTTCGGATGCTCTGGAAAAAATCATTGAAACCGATGAAGGATCACACCGGCTTGGTGAGGTTGCCCTCGGTATGAACAATGGCATTGACAAAGTTTTGAAACATCCGCTTTTTGTGGAAAAAATCGGCGGAACACTTCATATTGCTATCGGAGCCAGTTATCCCGAGTGCTATGTGACTGATGCTGCATCGGAGCAAGGACGGGCTGAGTGTGAAACCTATTTTGAAGAGGGTGTTCTCAACCGATCTGCCCAGCATGTGGACATTGTAACCGATTTCCGCCCCGGAGGGAGCGGGATTGCCGTATATTTGGATAATACGCGTCTGTCTATCCGGGAAAATATCTGGGTGGTAAAATAATTTGATGTTATCCTGAAATCTGATAAACGGAACCATGATAAATGGAAACGCCCCGATTTTGCAGCGATGAATTACACTGTCCCTGGTGTGGGCAATTAACCGGCATCATATGGGTACACGGGCATGGCCAGTGCCGGATTTGCGGGACCAATATCGATGAATGTTGCCGCGGTGAAAACCTTTCCGGCTACATCAGGCATGAGAACGCCCAAGAAAATACAAGTGATTAGGGGTTAGGATGAGAAGTATAATTCAAAATTCAATATCGTGATATCTGTTCCCTGATTACCAATTATCAATTACTAGTCTATATTCCCAAAATATTTTTAACCACATTCAAATAATTTTGCTAACTTTTATTTAAAACATTTGTCTGACAGAAATAGAGAGAACTAAAAATGCAAAAGACGGATGATATGCTAATTGCAGAAGTAAAAGACGGTTCACATGAGGCTTTCGATCACCTGATGCAAAAGCATCAGACCGAAGTATATCGAATCGCATTCAGTTTTACCAGGAATGTCGATTCTGCGCTGGATGTCTCTCAGAATGTATTTCTTAAGGCCTATGAAAATCTGAATACATTTAAAGGATCAAGTGCTTTCAAAACCTGGTTATTGCGTATCGCCTGGAATGAAAGCATGAATTGGATCAAAAAAAACAAGAAACATCAGATGCATCAGGAAGTGGATGAAATGGTAATCGGTTCAGACCAGAATACAGATGCTGATCTGGAACTAAGAGAAGATAAAGTTATGTTATTACGCAGTCTTTATGACCTGAATACCCGCCATCGTCTGGCAGTTGTACTGCGTTATTTTGAGAATTATTCCATTCACGATATAGCCGTGATCCTTAATTGTAGTGAAGGTGTGGTCAAGAGTATACTTTTCCGTAGTTTGCAAAAAATGAAACATATGCTTCATAAATCTGAAATCAGGGATATCCAATGAAAGAAAAAGATATAAAAAAACGCATCGAACAACTGCTCGCCGGCGAGTTGAATACCGTTGAGCTGACCCGGCTGAGGGAGCAGCTCGAAGCATATCCCGAATATCGTGAGATATTCGATCTTCACGAGACGCTTCAGAAGACAGAAAAATATTGCCCCGATTTAACACCGGATAAATTCAGCCGTATGCGGGCGGATGTTCTACGTACGGTACGTTTGCGGGCCGACGATGTTGCTGCCATGAATGCCAAAACACGCCTCGAACGTTTACGGTTATTTTTTATGCGGCCTGAGATGGCTGTGGCTGCGTTGACCCTGATCATTGGATTTTTTATGGGCAGAAATTTTCCGGTTACGGGTGAAAGCATGACCGGACAATTTATTCGGCAGATCAATACGCTGGCTTCCAAAAATACCGAGTTGATCGATGTAAAAAATTCACCCTACACCTACTCGAATATATCTTTTCATGAAATTGATCCAAGCCGCATTGAACTTAGTTTTGATGTGAGCACGCATCTCAACATGGTCAAATCAAAAGATGATCCGGTTGTGAGGGAGGTCATCGCTCAGGCTCTGTTAAATCCATCAAATGTCGGAAGCGAACTAAAAGCCATATCGTTTAGTGAATCAATCGTCGATGAACGGGTCAAACAAGCATTGATTTTTTCGATGCAAAAGGCACCCATTTTAGCGGTTCGTCAAAAGGCGGCTGAGACACTAATCGAATATAAGGAAGACGCCGAAGTCCGGGAAGCCATGATCGATGCTTTGCGCGAAGAGGAATCCGTGCAGATTAGGCTAACCGCACTCGATTACCTGATTGAGAATAAGATCGCCCCGGATTCAATCCGTTCTCTGATCGATCAGAAATATTTACAGCAGAGTCCGGCAGTATTATTTAAAGCAAGAAAATATTTGGAAAATACATTTTAATTAGTCGAAAGGGTATCATCATGAAGACCATAAAACTACTTTTTTATGTGCTGATTATCTCGGGATTGGCCTGCGCACAAAATACCACGGAAAAAGAATTTCAGATCGGTGCTGGCAAGAAATTAAAAGTTGATCTGAATACAGGCGGAGACATCGAAATACGCGGATGGGAAAACAACACCTACCATGTTCGCGTAAAAGCCGATGGAGATCTGAAAGATTATCGAATCGATTATGATGAAAGTTCTTCCGGACTCGATATTGATGTCATTTCCATGGGTTATTCCGGACACGGTAACAATGTCGCTCTGGTCATCCAGGTGCCGCGGAAAACAAATCTGAACCTTGAGACCATGGGTGGTGATGTAATGATTGACAACATTGAGGGTGAAGTCGAGGGAGAAACTATGGGGGGTGAACTGGAATTTTCCAATCTTTCCGGCAAGATCGAATTTACGACCATGGGCGGTGACATCCGCGTGTCAGATTCACAACTGAATGGAGAGGTGAAAACCATGGGTGGCCGGGTAGAACTTATTAAAGTTTCAGGCAGTGTAAAGGGTTCTTCGATGGGGGGAGATGTTATTTATACGGGAACCACATCAGCGGCGAAAAAAGACAACGGAGAAGAAATACGCATCTCAACCATGGGCGGAGACATCAAGGTGGATGAGGCTCCTTCAGGGGCAAATCTAAGCACAATGGGAGGGGATATCAGAATTCGCTCCGCTTCCCGATATGTTAAAGCCAAAACGATGGGTGGAGATATTAATCTGGAGTCCGTTGATGGCGGTTCAAATGCCTCTACAATGGGCGGAGATATCACCGTGAAAATGATCGGTGATCCCGCTAAAGGTAAACGGGACGTCGATCTTTCTTCGATGGGTGGGGATATTGAACTCACCGTTCCGGCCGGTTTATCGATGAATTTTGATATTAAACTCACCTATACAAAAAATTCTCGCGGATCATACAAAATTGAAAGTGATTTTCCGGTGCAAATCAAACAGAATGATGACTGGGATTATTCAGCAGGAACTGCGAGAAAATATATTTACGGTACCGGAAAAACAGGTGATGGTAAATATAAAATAAAGATAGAAACGACCAACGGAAATATACGAATTAAAAAAGGAATTTGACCTATTCCTGCATCAGCATTTGAAAAAAGCCCCCGGGAACTCGGGGGTTTTTCATTTTTCGGTTGCCAGACGATCTGCCTCCAACCGATGCGGTAAATTTGCCAGTTGTAATATAGTCTGATAACACAACTCTACCAGTTTTGCTATTTTTGTAATGTTGATTTTATCTGCTGTATCGGTGGGTTTATGATAATCTTCCTGCATGTTATCGTAGAAAAACACCGATGGAATTCCCTCTTTGGCATAACTGTAGTGATCACTCCGGTAGTAGATCCGCTCCGGGTCATTCGGATCATCAAAATGGTAATTAAAATTTAATCCCACGGTGTGCTTATTGACATTTTCAACAATATCACGCAGTTCAGAACTGATCCGGTCGGAGCCAACACTATAGATTGAATCAACCGATCCACGCCCGATCATATCGAGATTGATATGGGCCATGATTTCTTTCTTATACGGATAATTTTTTACCAGAAATTTAGATCCCAAAAGCCCTTTTTCTTCACCTGTATGGAAAGCGAACACCACAGATCGTGCGTTATCCCGGTTGCAACCAAAGGCCTTCGCTATCTCCATTACCCCTACTGTTCCGGAAGCGTTGTCATCCGCACCATTATAGATTCCTGCAGGACCAGAACCGATATGGTCATAATGTGCCCCAAGCACGATGTATTCATGGCGGAGTTCCGGATCATTGCCCGGGACAATACCAAGTACATTCCAAGCCTGCACCGTATCAGCCGGTGAGAATTTCCATAACACGCTTACTGAGTTGGCAAATTCAAATTTTGGCAAATCGCTGCCTTCATCAATCATCCGATTGAGTTCCGTATAAGAATACGGTGCATAGGAAAACAGCGCTTCCAGAGTCCGTTCCCGCAAAGAAATCATAGGAAGGCGTCTGCGACCCGTATTGCTGCTATCATCCAGCAGACTGAGCGTGCCTTTATTGACATAATCAACCGCACTCTGCCACCCATACCTCTTCTCACTCCAGGATGGCATCATCACCCCCACTGCCCCGGAATCCTTTGCACGTTGCATTTTTTGCGTCCAGGAACTGTATTTTGTTCTATTTTTTCCAGCAAAAAAGGTCGTATCATCATTTACCGGTTCGCCATGCAAGATCAGTACGATCTTTCCGCTGACATCCAGGTCACGATAATCGTCATAATTATACTCTTCTGCGGTTATGCCAAAACCCGCAAAGATCAGTCCGCAAGTTGTATCAATCTCAGAGAAATAGCGGGTAGATCCGACAAAGTCCGAATCACCTCTAAAAACCGTTAGTGTCTCACCATTTTCACCGACCAGACTGACAGCTGAATTCGAATCAAATTTAAGGAGCTTCAGATCAACGCGCTCCATATAGGTGGAGGAATCATCTCCGAATGGAGAAACACCATACTTTTGCAACTCCGTCGAAATATACGCTGCAGCGAGTTTTTCACCTCTGGTGGTTGCTTCTCGACCCTCCAGGGCATCACCGGCCAGAAACATCAGATTTCCTTTAATATGAGCTGGATCAATTGGATAGGTAAAATCCGATGCCTCACCAATCTGTCGTGCCCCCGAACCACAACCAATCATTACCGAGAAACTCACAAACATCAGCAGGAGAAACGCGGCCAAATATTTATTTCGTTTTGACATAATCACCCTGTTTTTTTTATTCACTGATTTTACCTCATCACCCTTTTAGGAAATTTTTTGAACAGACTGCGCGTATTTAAAAGAATAAAAAGAATCTATAAATTTACAAAAATTTCTACCTGGAACACTACTAAATTTAGATTTATCCGATTGAATTGGAAACACCGCAATGAAAAATCGTTTGAAAGATTCTACAAGCCCGTATCTTTTACAACATGCACAAAACCCGGTTGCCTGGTTTCCATGGGGTGATGAGGCGCTTGAACTTGCCAAGAAAACAGACAAGCCGATTTTGCTCAGCATCGGCTACGCCGCCTGTCACTGGTGTCACGTCATGGCACACGAATCCTTTGAAGATGAGAAAACAGCATCTATTATGAATGAACATTTTATCTGCATTAAAGTGGACCGGGAAGAACGGCCTGATTTAGATCAGATTTATATGACTTTTGTTCAGATGACCACCGGCAGTGGGGGCTGGCCGTTAAATGTATTTCTTTCACCGGATCTTGAACCGTTTTACGGGGGAACATATTTTCCGCCGGAGGACCGTTACGGCCGTCCTTCTTGGAAAAAAATCCTCCTTTCGGTAAACCGGTTTTACCACGATGACAAATCGGCTCTGAACGCCAATCTGGAAAAAATTCGCACGGCATACGACATGACACTCGTCGAAAAATCAGGTGATACGCTCCCAACTCTGAACGATCTCACAAAAACTGCCCATGAGCTGGCCCTGTTATACGATCCCAATAATGGTGGTCTTGGCAAAGAACCAAAATTTCCGGCTGTTCAGCCATTGACCTATTTTCTTTACCATTATCATCGGACGGGAGAATCCAGATATCTCGATATGGTCACCTTTTCTCTGAATAAAATGGCCTGTGGTGGCATCTATGATCAGATCGGCGGAGGATTTGCCCGTTACACGGTTGACGGGCAATGGCGCGTGCCTCATTTTGAGAAAATGCTCTACGACAATGCCCAGCTGGCTGTCCTGTACCTTCAGGCACATCAAATTACAAAAGATCCATATTTCGAGGAAATTGTACGGGGCATCCTTGGCTTTGTCAGCATGGAAATGCGTCATAAAGATGGCGGATTTTACAGCAGTCTCGATGCCGACAGCGAGGGTGTGGAAGGCAAATATTATATCTGGAGTAAGACTGAAATTGACAACATACTTGGCGATCAAAGCAATATTTTCTGTAATTACTTTGGTGTCAGCAGTGCAGGAAATTTTGAGGGCAAGAACATATTGTACATTCCGGATCCCATTGAAGTAACCGCAAAAAAATTTAATAAGAATACGGATGAGATTAAATCCATTCTTGCGCACGGGATCAAAGCCCTGAAACTGGTCAGGGATAAACGAATCCGTCCCGGGCTCGATGACAAAATTCTGACATCCTGGAATGCCCTGATGCTCTCGGCCTATGCCCGCGCCTTTCAAGCATATGGTGATCCTGAATATAAAAAAATCGTTGAACAGAATATCGATTTCATTAAAACACATCTGCTCGTTGGCGGACAGTTGTTACGTACATATAATCGGGGGAAAGCCTCGATTCCTGCCTATCTGGATGATTACGCCTATCTTATTGGTGCCCTTTTTGATGCCTATGAAGCATTTTTTAACGAAGAATATCTGCAATGGGCTTATGATCTGCTGGGAGAAGTTAACCGACGGTTTTACGATAAGCAGGGCGCTGGATACTTTTATACCGCTGCCGATCATCAACATCTGATTTATCGTATGAAGGATGTTCATGATCAATCCACCCCCTCGGCCACCGGCATCATGCTTCAAAACCTGCTTCGATTTTATACAATAACCGAAGACAATGAATTGCTGGGCATGGCGGAACGAATGATACGCAATTATCTGCCCGATTCCCTGAGCAACCCCTATACCTTCGGAAGTTATTTACAGGCACTGGACTATTACCTTACCCGTCCATATGAATTCATTTTTGTTACGAAAGAAGATCGGCCAAATATGGATCTGTTAACATCTGTGTTCACAAGATTTCTGCCTCATCGCGTTGTGATCTTGATCCGGGAGGGACATCCTATTTCTTTCCTATCAAACGCCATCTCTGCCGATAAAAAAAGCCTGGACGGTAAGACTACCGTATACCTCTGTCACAATTTTGCCTGCAGCCAACCGGTTACCGAATCGGCTGATTTACTCAGACTTCTTCCATAATTAATTTCTATATCCAAACTAACCTGGATATTTAATCTTTCACTAATTTAATTTTTATTGACAATCATGAGAGTCCGGTTTAAAAGAAATTTAGTGTAATTTAAAAAATTTATCTTTTGATCTACATTTATTGACCCTCCCCTGGCCCGCCGAAGGCTGGCGGATCCGCCTACCGGCGGAGATTAAGGGGTGGGTAATTTCCAGGAAGCTCAATTCGAGTAACTCTTTTCCCGGTCCTGTTAAAATGCTTCCAGATAAAGTTCTGGAATGTGTGTATGCTTTTTTAACCTGACACTTGTGATTGACAATATTAATTATATTGCCATATTATTATACTTATTTAACGTATATTTTTTATAAAAATTGCGTGTGAATAGCGTAAACAATGTAAACTTATCGGTGAAAATGCCGATTATTTTTATATGATTTGTTACACGGAGTTGGCTATGAAAAGGAAATATCCCCCAATATATTATTTTTGCTCTGTTGTCCTGGTCATTGGATTTTTAAATATTACCACCATTCGGGCCGGGAACTGGACCGATCAGGTAACCCAATTTCCGGGAAATTACCCGAATAAAATCATTTGCCGGGATCTCTCAGGCCATCAGCTGCTCATGGTGAATGATTTTGGCGAGGTTTGGGTTTCCAATGAGTCGGGTTATTTCTGGAAGAATGCCGGTGCACCATTGCCTGTTCCACTGTATGCAGCCGAGATCGACTATGGCATTGATACGGTTCTTCTCGTTGGGGGACAGGGCGGTGATATCTACCGGTCTACCAATTTCGGTGAGACATGGACGCCCATTCCACTCGGTGCAACCGATATTACAACCATCGCCAGTGATGGTAGCCGCATCTGGGCTGGTGGGAAAGCAGGAATACTTTATTATTCCGATAATCGCGGTGTAGATTGGATTTCGGCAACTATAAGTCGTGGTCTACTGGATATTGTGGAAATTTTATCTACACCTTACGGCATTTATATCGCGGCAAATCTTGATACAATGGTATATATACTGGCTGATGATAACATCGATGATATCTTTGATCCGGTTGATTCACTGGCAAATGTCCGCCTGACCTCAGGAACACAAAAATTTGGAAAATTATATTTTGCGGGATCAACCTTGTCACCTTCCGGTCCCCTTATTCTGCTCAAGGAAGATTTCGGCGGCTTATGGGGTCCTGCCACACCATATTTCCCACCGATAGGTCCGGCTGGCATTGTCGATATCGAAGGGTTATCCGATACCTTTGATAAGTTATGGATCGCCACTTTGGACGGCAAAATATATGAAAGTGATCCTCAGGCAGGATTTTTTAATCCGGTTTATGAAAATTTTTCCGGCGAACTGATCCGATCGATCGCCACACCTCCGGAGCTGGCATCTTTGCCATTGGCATGGGCTGCCGGAACCAATGGCCTTATGCTCGTTTATGATTTTTTAGTGGTCGGTTTATTTCCTTACCCGAATGACTTTGTGGACCCGGCATTAAATAAATTTGATATACGATTTTCCAGTATACCGGAACTCACGAGTATTAGGAAGGGTGTCTTTATACATAGTTCGATTAAAGGATTGGTTCCATTTACTGCTGGTTATGCTCCTGGCGACAGCGCACTGATCGAATTATATATGACGAATGACGGTGGGGTTCCAGGGGAAATATTTACCATCATACTCACGAACATCATAGAGGAACTAAATACAACGAACCGATTCGACCGGACCTTCAGCTACCATACAACCGTTATCTCCATGAGTGGCGGCGATATTTCCTTTGGACAACCGTCTGCTTTGCTCGGGACCGGCAGTAGCACCGGAAATTATGTAACCGGTTTCTTTAATTCAGATGAGTTTTTTGATCTGGTTACGTTTACCGATACAGATATTATTTTCTATGCCGGGCAGGCAGGAGGTGGCTTTATCTCCCCGGTATCTCAACCCATGGCAGGAGGTGTCCGGGTTGATGCTAGTCTTTCGCAACAACTTAAAAAAGCGGATCTCAACCTGGATGGCAAACCCGATCTGATTCTGTTCGATCGGTCGAATTATCAGGTATATACCAATAACTCCAATGCGGGATTCTCCTTTTCTGCCGGATCGAACCAGTTCACAAATAATCTTACCGACATCGAATTTGCCTCCGTTGATAACGATTCAACACTGGACATGATTCTCCTCAACGATTCGCTTCAGTTTCGGACCGGTGTAAGCACGATTACAATGGGAAATACCGATTTCGCCGAAGTAAATACAGAATGGGATCAATTCGAAATCGGAGATATCGATAATGATGGATTTGATGATTTGATGATCTTAACCATCGGCGGGGAATTGGTCCTGCGTCACGGCACGCCAGGAGGTGGTGTCGATATGTCTTTTACTGTTCCGGGTAGTTTTGATCTTATCAGGCTCGGCGAAATTAACAACAACGGAACGCTGGAATTATTGGCTTCCGAGGATTCGGTTATCCATATTTTTGAATTAGCACCACCCTGGAATTTCAACCCCCTACCGATAATTATCCAAAACGTTGAGAACCGGATAGGATCGTTCAGCCTCGGCGATTTCAACGGGGATCGCCTGCAGGATATCATTCTTTCGACAACAAATCGTGAGTTGAAAATCTTAATCAATATGAATGGCGGTAATTTTGAGGAACGGCCTGAGCATGAGAAACCGCTCGATCTAACACCGACAGGCATGATCCGCGGTGATTTTGATCAGAACGGATCACTCGATTATGTGCTTTTTGATGCCGGTTCCGGTGATTTTCAGACGGTCAGTTCACTCCCGGGTAACAATCCTTTTGCCGGTTTCGACTCGGTAATTGTCGATATAGACCGGGTATATCTCCAATGGCTGCCGTATGAACCGTTAGGCGAACTTCAATTTTACAACATCTATCGCGGCCCGGATTCAACAACTCTGGGTATATTGAATACATCCTTTACCAACAATTATACCGATTCTACAATAGCCCCAGGTGAACAATACTGGTACCGCATAGAGGCCATGGATATCTTCGGGACACCTCATTTTATTGCTGAAATTGCGATTAATATTCCAAGAGTGCTCAGCGGGACAATTACCGGTATACTTAGTGATACGCTGGTTCCGTACCTTGTCACAACCATGATTGAAGTACCTCAGGATTCTGTGCTGCAAATAATGCCCGGTGTAAAAATGCTGTTCGAAGAAAACGCCTCATTAACCGTCTATGGTAATCTTCTGGTGCAGGGGAACAGCGATCAGTTTGTTTCCTTCCGTTCAGCGACCAATGACACTTCAAAACGATGGGATGGTATAACGATCTCCGCATTGGTGAATACGGATACCGTTTATTTCTCCTGGTTTGACGTCGAAGGTGCCAATACAGCATTCCGGATTGAAAATCGTCCGGTTGATATTCAGTATGCCGATATTTCGCAAAATAGCACGGCATTTGATATTCGTTTTCCACAAGGTTCTCTTAAAGCAAAACATCTGATTTTGAATCAAAATGATCTGGGGATTCATTCATTAAACAGTTCAAAAGTAAATCTGACAAATATTACTTTCATTGATAATATCAAGGAAGCCATATTAGCAGAAAATACCTCAAATGTGAGCATAAAAAATGCGATCATTTGGGACAATAATCGAAACAATTTAAATATAAAAACAGGGCCGGATATCCGTAATCAATCGTCGGTAGCCATGACAATAAAGTATTCGACCATCGATAGTGTTATCGGTAATATTTCCGGTAATAATAACAGCCGGATCCCTCCATTATTTATACCTCAGGGAACGGACTCAATGGACTACCTTCCCGACCCTCTCTCGGCTACCATCGATGCCGGTGATCCGGCGGATGATTTCAGTCTCGAACCGCAGCCAAACGGTGGCAGGATAAATCAGGGGATCTATGGCGGATCGCCGTTTGCAACCGCTTCCTTTCAACCTCAAATCGGCGTAAAGGCCGATACCCTGCGATTGGCCTCTGAACCGGGAAAAACAGATACCAAAAGACTCGTGATTCAGAATAAAGGATTCAGGGATTTACGTATCGACAATCTCGAGTTACACAGGACGGAATTTAACTATTTTGATACGTTTCCAAAGTTAATTTTACCGGGGGATAGTGTTGTTTTTAATATCACCTTCACCCCGCCCAACCGTGGCAACTTTAGTGATGTCATATTTATTCAGTCCAATGATCCCCATTTTCCTTTTCCGGGTAAGTCATATGTGTTTTCCGGCACCGGGCTGAATCGTCGTCCGCGGATAACGACTGTAAGCCTGATCAACGGTGTTCAAAACTTCGCTTACCGGGATAGCATCAGGGCAGTTGACGATGATGGTGATGCCCTGGTTTACCAGGCCCTGAACACCCCAACCTGGATGAATGTAGCATCCGGTGGTCAGTTAAGCGGAATCCCAACCAATGCCGGGGTAGGGGTAAATATCCCGGTTGTAATACGCGTCAGTGACGGCTTTGGCGGATCTGACACATTACAGACCACAATTAACGTTCAAAATGTCAATGATCCCCCGGTTATCACCACCTCCTTTCTCAAAGACGCGATCGAAGACCGGGCTTATATTGATACCGTATTTGCCGTAGATATCGATAAGGATACCCTGGTTTTTTCCAGTCTTCAAATTCCCGCCTGGCTCAAAATTTCTCCCGACGGGGCCCTATCGGGCATACCAGGCAATGATGATGTCAGTATCGATGCTCCGGTTGAGATTATCGTTACTGATAGGAATGGTACGTATGACACCTTATCGACCAGCATCAATGTAATCAATACGAATGATCCGCCTGTATTTAAGATTATTCCCGATACCGTTGCTTATACTTTTATCCCGTTTGAATACGATATCGGAGCCATAGATATCGATGGCGACCAGATACGGTACCTTGACGATAGCCCATTATTCGAAATCGATCCCGATTCGGGCATCATCCGTTATACACCGGTTATTGCGGATACAGGGATTTATGATATTACGGTATCTGCCAGTGATCAAGACACGAGTGTGATCGATACTTTTCGGCTGCGGGTCGAACTAACGCCGATAACCGAGATCCCGCTTCCCGTCCTAACCCCTTTGGATCAGGAAATCAAACTCGAGTGGACGCAACCCGATAACATGTTTTACACCGGAACCGTCGTGGCCTGGAGTGATGTCGCTCCGATAACAGATGTAAATAGTGCAGAAGGGATAATCGACACCAGCTTTTCAGCAGGATCACAGGTCATTTTTACGGTTAAAAATCTTGAGATTGCTAAAACATATTTTATTGCCATACTAAATTATTATGAAGCCGGTCAGCGGATATTTTCTGATCCGGTCCAGGTAAGCATCACAACGCTGGCCCCAAATGCAGTATTTAATAATAATGAGCGTATTGTTCATGTACCACCGGGAAGTACACTCGATACAATCCTGACGGTACGGAATGATGGCGGGGGTACCCTCCTGATGCGATTTTCTTATACCGTAGATGCGGCCAATTCACGGTGGTTCAGTATGGATACCACCGTGTATACCATTGCACCTTTCGATTCGGCAGGCATTCCGTTGAGCCTATCACCAATCAAATCAATGGCAGATATTGATCACAAAATTTCCCCTGAACTCCATACCAATCAACCCGGGTGGATTCCTCAGGCAAAGAATATTGTACTCAGAATCCTGTTCGATAAATATCCACCAACTCTGTTTATGTCATCCCAGCCGGATACGATACACCGCTATACCGCGTTGCGGTTTCAATTCACAGCTCAATGATACCGTTGAGCTCATATGGCTGGAAATTCGGTGCCGCCACCGATTCACTTCGTGCCAGATATAAATTTGTTCAGGAAACCTCCACCGGAGAAAAAATAATAAAGCAGGAAGTCGGGATATTGCCCGGGAATATCGATTTTTATCCGCTTCCGGATGGTTTGTATCGTCTCGAATTATGGGTCTACGATCCGGAGGGGAATGGATTTGCCCAAGTTGCCTATAAACGATCCGTTCTGATTGCATCATCAATTATTCCGGTAGCAGCAAACCGCTGGTATTTGACCAGCTTCCCGCGCAAAACAAATCTGAACCTGTTTGAATTTTTCGCCGATTCCAGTGCCCTGATTTATCGCTGGGATAACAACGAGAACAAATATATCTCTTTCGTTGATTCCACGCTGGAACCCGGTGAAGGGGTGTGGCTGCTTACCTATAAGCCCCGCAAATTTAATCTGGAAAAGATTCCGGTGACAACGGATAGTGATTCGGTAGTGGTCGATCTGGTAAAAGGATGGAATCAGATTGGTGTTCCATCCGGGTTCCATATAAATTTGAGCGAGACAAAATATCTTTCATCCTCAGGTGGCGTAGCGCTGGAGATCAGCCAGGCTATTGAACAGAAACTCATAGCGCCGGCGGTCTATTGGTACCGGTCGAGTGCCCTGCTGCCCGGTTATGAATGGAGTGATTTTGACACGACCGTCGCCTCGCCCTGGCGTGGGTACTGGATTCTTGCTGCGGAACCCGGTCAACTCATATTACCTTACCGGCCCGCTTTCCCGAGATCGGTTAATATCAATACCGATCAGACAGATACGGATGCGATTCGGTTAACAAAATCAGCCACAACCGATAACTGGCAGATGTCACTTCGACTCACCAGTGACCGTTACACCGATAACGGTAATATTATTGGAATCGCACCTGAAGAAAACAGTCTGCCGGTTTATGAACCGCCGCATCTTAACGGTTTTTGTTCCGCATATTTCAAAGCCATCGAAGGTCAAATCACCCGGGATTTACGCACCCCTTTTGTAAGTTATGACGAGGTTAAGACATGGGATTTAATGATCGAATCCAGCAGCGCGGGTAAAGAGCATGTTTTATCCTGGTCAGGATCTTCTGGCCCCGAAGGTATTTACCTGTATATTGTTGATCCCGCCGCGGAGAAAATAATCGATATGAAAGAAGTGTCATCTTATACATTCACTATGCAGAGCTTCTGCCCGGATTTTAAAAGTTTATGCCACACAGGATGCGGGATTTGAGCCGAAAATTATCCCGCTCACCTTCCGCTTGTATCAGAACTTTCCGAATCCATTCAATCCGGTGACCACCATCCGGTTCGGTGTACCTGAAAGTAGTGTCGGAAAGCGCATTCAACTCAAAATTTTTAATGTACTCGGTCAGGAAATCCAAACCCTTGTGAACGGCGAACTGAAAGCCGGCTATCATGAAATTCAATGGGATGGTACGAATTCAAGCAGAATAAAGGTGGCAAGCGGTGTCTACTTCTATCGGTTAAGCGGCGCCGGTCAGTCTTTTGTAAAAAAGATGGTTTTTATCAAATAAGGGAAGATTTCCTAATTGTAAATAGTACCATATGCTACTATGAGAGTTTTTTAACGGGATAACTCCGAAGGAGTCCCTTTGAGACAGTATAAACAGGATAAATAGTGATTTTTGCGAATTGACAATATTTAATGTGTAAATAATGAACATTAATAGGTTAGAAAAAAGTCTATCATATAAATCCTGTTATCCTGTCTAATTTGTCATATTGATAGGATTATAAGATACAAACTATACATAAGGTGTAAAGATAACATAGCAAAAAATGAACCCGACTAAAGCCACAAATTTTTTCCATTTTGTGGCTTTTTCATTTTATTATGCTGTCGCGTTTTCCTCTGTACCTTATCCATTTCACACAAATTACATATTCAACTCTTCGCGATTCAGGCTCAGGTCAACCTCAAGCGTTTTGCTATAACCCGGTCAAGCCAACGGTCCGGGAGGATCCTCAATAAATACCAACCCATGAATTTACGGTTTAATATGAGATATCGCGACTTGGGATTCGGTAATGTTACGGCCAGGTGAATGATTCTGCCGACCTGTCTGATATGCAGAAAATCGTCCTTTGGCTGATGTATGATATTCTCTCTTAAGAAACTTATTACTTCCGCAAAATCGGTGTCCTGATATTCGGGTCTTTCTTTTGCCTTTTCCCAGATGGGTGTATCGGTGTTTCCTGGTACGATAACAATCACATCGATGTTATATATCATCAATTCGCGACGAAGGGTATCCGACAATGCCTCAAGTGCATGTTTTGATGCCGTGTATGGCCCGATAAATGGAAATACGATCTTACCGCTCACCGAACCTATGTTTACAATTCGACCGGGGCGACCGCCAAATCCGGCTTTAGCTCCAAGGAGTGGAAGGAAAGCCTGGGTAACCCTCAGGACACCGGTAACGTTAATATCCAGCTGCTCCGAAAATTCCTCTGCCCGGATATGCATGAGAGGACCTGAGACCGAAATACCTGCATTATTTACCAATCCATCCAAGGTCTCACCCATAAGAGATTTTTTAACTATTTCAGCCGCTTTGCGGATGGCATTCGAATCACGAACATCAAATATCAGTGGTGTAAAATTTTCACCGAGTTCAAGCTTTATCCGGTCTGCATCTTGTTTACTGCGTACGCTCCCGAACACCCGGCAGCCATGTTCAAGAAACTCCAGGGCTGCGCCAAGTCCGATACCTGTTGAGACCCCGGTGATAAGAACATTACCAGCCGGTGATTGATATTTTTTCTTCCACATGATTCTTCATCCCTTGTATCCACTTATATTAAAACGGATTTTAGTTGATCGGCAAAAACCAAAGGATACTGTAAAATTTTGGATTTCTGGAATCTGGGATTCAATTTATCCTGATAATCTGCTGTAATTATACATCTTGATCCGCCTCAATTTTGCGTAAATTAGTATCCAGGTAGTTAGCCAATTCATCAATGGTGGCGAATTTTCTGAAATTTTTTGAAAGATGTTCGATGACATCATCACGAATTTTTATCAGGAGATTTTTTACTCTCGGCAACGCCGCCGGATGCATACTCAGGTTTCTTACCCCAATTGCGATCAGTAAAGGGACGTAATGAGGATCACCGGCCATCTCGCCGCAAATTGAAACCTCTTTATTCAGCCGGTCCCCGGCCTGAACCACTCTCTCAATCAGAGAAAGGACCGCACCATTTAGTGGCTGATAGTACGAGGCAACCTTTTCGTTATTCCGGTCAACTGCAAGAGTATATTGGATAAGATCGTTTGTGCCGATACTAGCAAAATCGACCTCCGGTAAGAGTTTTTCAATTTCCAGGGCTGCTGATGGGATCTCAACCATGATACCCACAGCGATATACCGGTCGGTCAGATTTAATTCATTTTTTACATCCGTAATAACTTTTTTAACCGCGCGGATATCCTCAAGACTGGAAATCATCGGAATAAGTATTTTCAAATTTCCGCTACTGGAAGCGCGTAAAATTGCCCGTAGACTGTGTCTTAAATAATGTTTGATCGTCGAGTAGAATTCGAATTGAACGCCAGCCCAAAAATGGATTTAACTCATGATGATCCTCGCTAAAGGGTAAAAATTTATCTCCACCCATATCCAGAAGTCTGATCACCACATCATGCCTGGGAAAAGCATTCAGAACATTTTTGTATATGGTATATTGCTCGTCTTCGGTTAAGAATCTTTCTTTGGCGATAAATTGTAGTTCTGTGCGGAACAGACCAACTCCCTCGGCATGATATTTTTTGGCCAATTCAATTTCTGCTTCATCATTTATATTGGCCAGCAACTTGATTCTTTTCCCACTTATCACTGGTGTCGGCACCTCGATCGCTGATTTAAATCGCCGTATTCTGGATTGCCACAGGCTCATCTGGCGTTGATATGAGCTTACTGTTTCTTGAGTGGGATTTAGAATTATTTTACCCTCAAATCCATCAATTATTGCACGTCCTCCATTTGCGATATTTTTCATCAGATCACGCGCTCCCACAATTGCAGCGATTTCCAGCGAATGAGCCAGGATAGCTGCGTGACTTGTCTTGCCGCCATATTCGGTTGCAATACCTTTCAGGGCACGGTGCTGGAAATATACGGAGTCGACCGGTGTCAGCTCGCGGGCAATTAGAATATTATCAGAATATTGTTCAAAATCACATTGATTGTCCTGCTGCATTAAGTTGAATATTACACGTCTGGAAACGCCTCGCACATCATATATCCGTTCCCGTAAATATTCATCCTGTATGGTTTCAAATTGCTTTTCCAGCAAATTGAGACTTCTTCTGGATCATATATTCTGCATTCTTTTTTACCTGTCGGATGGCCTCCGGAATTTCCTCCTGAAACAATGGGTCTTCAAGAATTAAACGGTAGGCCTCATAGATTTCCGCATGTTTGCTGCCAATGTCGCGGGCAATTCGGTTTTGCTTATCCATGAACTGCAAACCAACCTCATTTATGGCGGAAAAATATCGTTCCAGCTCATATGCAATCTGCGCTGGACCGACGGTGTATTCACGTATGTCATCCAATTCCGTCCGGTAAAGGCATATGCTGCCAATTGCGATACCTTCAGAGACCGAAATCCCGGTAACAATACGATTCTTTTGGGTCATTTATATCACCAAATATATCTGATAATTATTTAAATTCTGAAAAAATCTGCTCGACAACATGAATTTCCGTTTCGGTCAATGGCTGCCCCATCGTATTAAAATTTGCCTCAACCTGCGCGACGTTTTTGAATCCAGGGATAGCAACAGCATTTTTCGATCGGTTTAGTGCAAATTGGTTGGCAATCCTGGCCAGATCGGCCTGGTTCATGTCAAGATTATTCCGTAAGGCATTTATTGCCCGATCGAGTTTCTCCAGAAATACGGATGTAAACTGATCATTATTCTCCCGGATATCGCCGCGGTCAAAGCTGGGTGGATGCTTCGGATCATATTTTCCTAAAAGTAAACCCTTTGCGTATGTGCCAAACATGACAATGCCCAGATTTCGTTCATCAGCCCACCTAAAAACGTCGGTTTGGGGTTTGTCAAAGGGACTGTTCAATGCATTATATGGTAGCTGAAGCACCTCCGGTTTTGTCGCCGGTACAACGCGTTCAAATTGTTTATCAGCTATAGGCCGATTGACCAATTACCCTGATTTTCCCTTCCTCTTTTAGGGTATGTACAGTTTCGGCGGCGCGCTCAAGGTATTCATGATCCTCCCCAAAATAGGCATTATGAAGATAATAGATATCAATATAATCTGTGCCCAGATTCCAGAGACTCTGTTCGAGCTGATGCCGAATATGTAAAGGTTCAAAGGGATGGACCGCGGTGCCTTTAAACCAGCCGACCTTGCTTGCCAGGATAATGTTATCGCGTTTTACCCCCTCCCTGAATACCCGACCAATCAGACGTTCGGAGTGTCCACGACCATAAACATCCGCCGTATCCCAATGGTTTATGCCGATTTCATACGCCTTAAATAATCCCTTCAGTGACTCATGATCATCGTTACCGGCCCAACCATTCGGATACCCATCATCAGAAAACGAAGGTCCGCCAATAGCCCAGCAACCCAGTCCAATCTCAGACACTTTCAATCCACTTTTTCCTAGAGTCCTGTGGTTCAACATTTTTTCCCCTATAAAAAACGTATTATAGTTCCTGCCTCGTATATACTTGAATCATATTTTATATAAAAGTTAGCGTTTGGATCGATTCTTACGCATAAGGGATTCAGATCTCTTAATTCTCTCCAATTTGAGGATGTCCTTCCGGATGATAATTTTTTGCATAATAACAACTAATAACCCGCGTTATCCGGTTGTCCATAAATTTGTATTCAAAAACACCTGCAGGGGTCAGACTTTTGAAGAACGATCCGACCAGATCCAGACTGGCTCTTATACTCATATCGGTCAGAAAACACATAGAGTGCATCCTTCCCGCGTAGGGAATCCGGAATTCCCCAGATATCAAATTGCAAAGCGGGTTGATTATATATGTTTTGTGCGTAAACTTCCTGCTTATCATCAAGATAAAATTTAAGCAGTGAGGCCGCTTTGTACGAATTTGCAAAAATGAAAACCGACCCTTTCCCGCCCTGTTCGCGTTGAATTTTCCCGATTTTCTGCGCCGCGTTCTGCCATCCGCTCCAGGTATTGCCTTCCCCAAGCGGAAGATTATCAATCAGAAAAACCAGATGTGCAAGAATTACCAGCGCCAGGGAAAGAGTTACACCCGTTTTTACCCAGATTGATTTTAAAGATATCTTGTCTTTAAGTATTAATACCGTAGCAGGAATCAGTCCCAAATATCCGGGTATCAGCCAGTTCATTTTTACCAGTGATCTCAGGCTTACGAGAACAAAACCGCCTATGATAAATAAACCTGTCAATATCAGATACATTGCGTCGACGGTTTTACGCCAGTTTTTCAATACACCGGCAGTCGTTTTAAAAAAGAGCACCAGAGGCATGGGCGTCAGGATAAAAAACTGGCTGGCAATCAATTGAAAAAAATACTTTGTCTGTATCGATTTTAATGTCTCTGCACGTTCAGAAAACTGAAATCCAAATGAAGCCCAATGATGTTTTGTATTCCAGTAAACCACCGGCATAAATATAACCGTGGCGACAATCATAGCCAAATAGGGGTGAGGACCAAGAAAACCTCTGCGAGATTTTGGATCACTCAAAAGTACAATAAATATCGCCGGAAGAATCGCAATAACCGTATATTTGCTCAGCATCCCAAATCCAAGCGCCATCCCTGCGAAATACAAAAATTTCGGCTTTTGCAACTTCTTATATTTAAAAACCATGAAAATAATGCATATCCAAAAAAACAGCAGCGGTGAATCCGGAACGATAATGACGCTATAAATATGCGCAAACAGTGTCAGATTGTAAAAAATAACCGTGAGAACGGACCAGTATCTACACCTTTCGCGATCCGGATGTTCAATCACCAGATAAGCCGTATCATAGATGAGAATATTGGTCATCAGCGACCAAATGACACCCATGAATTTGATTCCAAAAATTGTATGACCAAAAATTTGTGTACCCAACCAGATCGAATAGGCGGCCATCGGGGGGTGATCATAATATGAAAAATCAGGTTTCAGAGAATAGTACCAGTAATAGGCTTCCTGCGGTAGGAGGGGTATAAAATAAATATAGATCAACCTAAGAACCGTTAGAATTGTAAGGAAAAGAATAATTCCCTTGTGATCGTGATAAATAACGAGTATTTTTTCTTTCATTTAATGTCAATATCGATTTGATTTTACAGCATATAAATGTACATATGATGTTAAATTTTAATACAATATATGAATTTTTTTTATTTCGTTTTATTTTCTTTTGTTTGTCACATCAAGTTATTATTATGCGGGACAATATTTTAAGCGGCTTCAAAAACCGTGCTGTGAATTGAAATGGGATCAGACATAAATTATCCACGAGTACTGATTGATAATGCCCATGACGCCTTATTCGTGAATCATCTGGACAACGCAGGTCATTATGGGCCATTTCTTGATGTCAATATCGCGCTATGTCAACGTTTAGGATATACCCGGAACGAATTACTCAATCTTGATCCTTATGAAATTTATCCCACCAATCTTAAAAGTGAAATTAATGATGCTCTGGCCATCTTGAAAAATAAGCAGCGTATTATTTTTGAAACACGGTTTATTGGTAAAAAAAGACAACAGATCCCGGTTGAAATTAGTGCAAGTCTTTTTTACCCGCATGGTCACCAATCCATTATTTCAATCGCACGTGATATCACCGCCCGAAAAATTACCCAGCGCAGACAGGAGAACCAAAGCGCACAACTGCGCAACCTGGCAACCCGTCTTCAGAATATCAGAGAGGAAGAGCGGGCCTTAATTGCACGTGAAATTCATGATGATCTGGGACAAAATTTGACCGTGCTAAAAATCCAACTTGCCTTACTTTGTGGTCAGAATAAAAAGATGCAGGAAAGGTCTAAACCAGTTCTGGCTCTTATCGATCAGATTGTGGAACGTGTTCAGAAAATATCTTCAAAATTACGACCGGGAATGCTTGATGAATTAGGACTAATACCCGCTATTGAATGGCAATCACAGGAATTTCAGCAGCATACGGGTATCCAATGTGATTGTCGTTTACCCGCTGATGATATATTTCTTGACCGGGACAAAGCAACGGCAATCTTCCGCATATTTCAGGAAGCCCTTACCAATGTGGCCCGACATGCACAAGCCACCAGAGTATCGATAAACTTCACGCATGAAGATGGAATCTTGATTCTGGAAGTTACCGATAACGGCATAGGCATATCGAATGCGCAGATCAGCAATTTCCAGTCCCTTGGTTTGCTTGGAATGAAAGAGCGTGCCACGATATTTGGCGGTGATTTGGAGATCCGCGGTGTTCCGGATAAAGGAACAAACCTCAAATTAATAATCCCTCTGAACCTGGACGAAAAATCAGCCCATGTTAAAATATAAAGACCCTATAACATCAACCAAATCTTCGTGCGTGTTTCCTGGTTCGGTTTAGGTATATGGGTTGCTGGAACAATGTGGTGTTATCGGGAATGGAATATCTCTCCATATCAACCATAAAGAAATCGGCCGGCTGGTTTACCGCTTGAATACATTTACATCGTGAGGAACGGTCGGGGAAATACTGATCAAAAGTTGAGCGATGTCCGCAGAAATTTTATCGGAGCGGATATCACTTTTTTGGTAATGAATGGTCAAATGGCATCTAATAATTTGTTGGTCTAAGTTTCTCTTATTTAGAAAAATGGTTAGATTTCATCCCTTAATGAAGTATGGATTGACCTGTCGGGAAGCATTATGCTTATATTTTACTCAGCGAAAAGAGGATATAGATGATCAGAATTCTGATCGCAGATGATCACGCTATTGTGCGTGCAGGTTTAACGCAAATCGTCTCGCAGGAAGCCGATATGAGTATTACCGGGGAAGCAGAGAGCGCTGACGCCATGTTCAGACTCCTTGAGTATGAAGCATATGATATCATCGTCCTCGACATAAGTATGCCTGGGAAAAGTGGTCTTGAAGCACTTAAAGAACTGAAGCATAAATTCCCGGATTTACCTGTTCTCATCCTGAGTATCTATAGCGAGGATCAATACGGAATCCGGGCCATTAAAGCAGGAGCCGCCGGTTTTCTGAAAAAAGTGAGTGCCCCGGGTGAGCTTGTTCAGGCGATCCGGAAAATTATTCAGGGCGGACGCTATATCAGCGAACCGCTGGCAGAAAAGATGGCCGATCACCTGATTTTAGGAGGCAAACTTCCGCACGAGTCCTTATCGGATCGTGAATATCAAATTATGTGTCAGATTGCATCAGGAATGAGTACCGATGAAATCGCAAATGAACTCAATATCAGTGTTCATACGGTTTACTCCTATCGTAATCGTCTGCTTGAGAAGATGAAGATGAAAACGAATGTAGAAATTACCCGTTATGTTGTTCAGAATAAATTGATTGATCAATAAAATGTAATAAATATTATTACAAATCTGGCCTAATTTATATGCTTTAAAAATCATAATCTCCACTCTTCCTGTGATAAGAAATCCTTCCTATTTTCTTTCAATAACATAATCTCCCTGACCGACTTAACGCATTATACCAATTAAATCGGAGGATCTATGAGTGCCTTTGTTGAATCCCTAATGGCTGAAGTAAAAGCGAAAAACCCGGCAGAACCGGAATTTCATCAGGCTGTGCACGAAGTCGCAGAATCTCTGGAACTTGTACTCGATAAGCATCCGGAATATCGGGCGGCCAAAATACTTGAACGTATTATTGAACCCGAACGCGTGATTATGTTCAGGGTGCCCTGGATCGATGATCAGGGTGAAGTCCAGGTCAATCGCGGCTTCCGGATAGAAATGAACAGTGCCATCGGGCCTTATAAAGGAGGATTACGGTTTCATCCGTCGGTAAATCTTGGTATTCTGAAATTTTTGGCTTTCGAACAGGTTTTTAAAAACAGTCTTACAACCCTCCCGATGGGCGGTGGAAAGGGTGGATCGGATTTTGATCCCAAAGGGAAAAGTGATAATGAAGTTATGCGTTTTTGTCAAAGTTTTATGACTGAACTTTGTCGTCATATCGGTCCGAATACAGATGTACCTGCCGGAGACATTGGTGTAGGTGGACGTGAGATCGGCTTTCTGTTCGGACAATACAAACGAATTCGTAATGAATTTACCGGCGTACTCACCGGAAAGGGCCTAAACTGGGGGGGATCATTGATACGTCCGGAAGCAACCGGTTACGGGGCAGTCTATTTTGCTGCGGAGATGCTCAATTCACGTAATGAGTCGCTCGAAGGGAAAACATGTCTGGTATCGGGAAGTGGTAATGTGGCTCAATATACGGTTGAAAAGATACTTGAGATGGGTGGGAAACCGGTTACCCTCTCAGATTCGAGCGGATATATTTATGATGAAGTCGGTATATCCCGGGAAAAACTTGAATTTGTATTTGAACTTAAAAATGTCAGACGCGGCAGGATAAAGGATTATGCCGATAAATTTTCGAGTGCTGTATATACTCCGTTTGATCACAATATGGATTCTAATCCGCTTTGGGATCATAAGGCAGATTGTGCCTTTCCAAGCGCAACCGAGAATGAGATTAACGCCAAGGATGCACAGAATCTGATAAACCGCGGTGTTTATGTCATCAGCGAGGGTGCCAATATGCCGACGACACCGGAAGGTGTTAAAATTTTTCTGGAGAACAATTTACTGTACGGTCCGGGAAAAGCAGCCAATGCAGGTGGCGTTGCCGTTTCCGGTCTTGAAATGGTACAAAACAGTATGCGTTTGCCGTGGACCAGGGAAGAAGTCGACGCCCGATTGCATCACATCATGAAAAGCATTCACAAAACGTGCATGGAAACAGCGGAACGTTTCGGTACTGCGGGTAATTATGTCAATGGTGCCAATATTGGTGGATTCCTGAAAGTCGCAGATGCGATGCTTGATCAGGGCGTTGTTTAAAACCAGCTAAAAAATTAAAAAGCCCGCACTTTGCGGGCTTTTTTTATTTATATTAAACTATGGAGAGAAGATAATAAAAAGGTTCAGCTCTATATTCTTTCCAGTGAAAATAAAATTTTGTTTCGTAAAACCATTCATAAAGATCAACAAAAAAAACTGATATGTCTGAAACCGACCAGCTGAGAGATAAACACTTTGATCCGTTCCTTGTGGAACATGGGTATGGTACCCGGTTCCAGGGTTTTCAAAACCTGATGCGTTTTCGCATAAGGAACATCCTCCTCGTGTCGAGTCTTTACGATCTGTACGTTTTTGAGGAGGACGGACGGTTATACGAATTAATCAGACATGAATATCAAGGTCTTAATCTGAGTCATTCTCCGGAGATCACACGTGTCTCGAGTGGACAGGAAGCGCTGACCATCGCCCGAGAAGAAAGCCGTTTCGATTTAATCATAACCACCCAGCATATTGAAGATATGCACGCCGCCCGCCTTGCAGAGCTGGTTAAAGAATCCAGCTTAAATATTCCGGTTATACTTCTTGCCTACGATAACAGAGAACTTATTGAATTGTTATCTCATACAGATACATCCGTTTTCGAAAGGATATTCATTTGGACCGGCAATTTCAGAATTATTATCGCAATCATAAAACACCTGGAAGATAAACTAAATATCGATCATGATACACGGATGGTCGGCGTGCAATCGATTATCCTGATTGAAGATAATGTGCGCTTTTATTCGTCCTTTCTGCCAATTTTATACAATGAAATACTCAAACAGTCGCAGCGTCTGATCTCTGAAGGTATAAACCTTTCGCACAAATTTTTGCGTATGCGGGCCCGACCCAAGATTCTTCTGTGTTCGACTTATGAGGAAGCATGGTTTTATTACGCGCATTACGAGGATTATATTCTTGGTATCATATCCGACATCGATTTTCTGCGCAATGGGCAGCAGGATCCACAAGCAGGTATTGAATTTGCCCGCAATGTTCGCCAAAGGCACCGTGATATTTCCATTCTTCTTCAATCCAATAATGCGAACAACCGCAAAACGGCGGAAGAGCTCGGTGTATCCTTTGTGCTCAAGGATTCTCAAACTCTTTTGCAGGATGTACGGAAATTTACCGTGCACAACTTTGGATTCGGCGATTTTGTCTTTCGTGATCGTGTTGGTGTTGAAGTTGGTCGGGCCACAGATCTAATTACACTCGAGAAAGAATTACAGGTGGTTCCGGAAGAGAGTATTCGCTACCATGCCGAGCGAAATCATTTTTCAAACTGGCTAAAGGCCCGGACTGAGTTCTGGCTGGCACATCAGACTCCGTCCCAGAAAGGTCTCTGATTTTGCTTCTGTTGAGGATTTACGCAGTAATCTGGTTGCTTCACTCAGAGAATACCGAAAACTCCGTCAGAAGGGTATTATTACCGATTTCAAAAAGGAATCCTTCGATCCAAACAGCGGATTTGCGCGCATTGGTGGAGGCTCTCTGGGCGGAAAAGCAAGGGGCCTCAGTTTTGTCAACACCCTGATTAATAACTATCAAATAACAACACAATTTGATGGGGTTATCATATCTGTGCCACCGGGTGTCGTGATTGGCACCGATGTCTTTGACGCCTTTATTGATGAGAATGCTCTCCGGAATTTTGCGATCAACTGTGAAAATGATATTGAAATCACCCGTCGTTTTGTCGAGGCGGATAAATTTCCGGAAGACATCCTCGCCGATCTCGCTGCCTTTCTTGATCTTATCCATGAACCGCTCGCAGTCCGGTCATCCAGTCTTCTGGAAGACTCCCAATACCATCCCTTTGCAGGGGTATATGAAACATATATGCTTCCAAACAAGGATGATAATCCGCTGTTCAGACTCAATAATTTGCTTAACGCCATAAAAAGAGTGTATGCCTCCACTTTCTATCAGAGTACAAAAGCATATATCAAAGTAACCAGCTACCGGCTTGAAGAAGAAAAAATGGCTGTTATCATTCAGAAGATGGTTGGTACAAACCATAATAATCGCTTCTATCCCGATTTTTCGGGAGTGGCAAAATCCTACAATTTTTATCCGGTTCCGCCACAAAAATCTTCCGATGGCATTGTTGCTGTTGCTCTTGGGTTAGGTAAGACGGTGGTTGACGGAGGCCTTACCGTGAAGTTTGCACCACCCTATCCAAATCACATGCCCCAGTTTTCATCGATAAAGGAAATTTTGCGTCATAATCAACACAAATTTTATGCCCTCGATCTGGAAGCGGAGAACATAAAGATAATTGAAACGCATGACCTGCTTGTCAAACAGTATTCACTGGAACAGGCGGAGCATGATGGAACACTGATATATTTCAGCTTCAACCTATTCCCATGACAATCAGGCTATTTATGATGGTATATCGCGCACCGGACCGCGGATTGTTACGTTTGCCCCTATCCTGAAACATAAAATCTTTCCCCTGCCGCAAATCCTTGAATTACTGCTCGAAATGGGCAGTTGGGGAATGGGAACACCGATAGAAATTGAGTTTGCCGTCAATATGTCGGTTCGTCCGAAGCAACCCAAACAGTTTGCTTTATTACAAATGCGTCCACTCGTACTAAAGCGGGAAATTGAGGAATTGAAAATCGAGGAATCCGATACAAGCCGGATACTCTGTCAGAGTCCCAAGGTAATGGGGCATGGAATTATCGTGAATGTATTTGATATTGTCTATGTCGATTACAATACGTTCACCCGGAAAAACAGCAAGGAGGTTGCCAGGGAAATCAGCCAATTCAACAATAAATTAATGGCGGAAAATCGACCGTATCTGCTGATCGGTGTGGGACGCTGGGGAACTCTTGATCCATGGCTGGGTATCCCGGTTAATTGGGATCAGATCGCAGGGGCCTGTACAATTGTAGAAAGCAGTTTCAAGGATTTTATGGTGGCTCCATCGCAGGGTTCCCATTTTTTTCAAAATTTAACCTCATTTATGATTGGTTATTTTACCGTAAATTATTTTAAAAAAATGGGCTTTATTGACTGGGAATGGCTTACAAAACAGAAACCCCGTAAGTCCTTGTTATATACAAAACATCTCCGTTTTAAAAATCCGCTGACCATAAAAATGAACGGACAGCATAATAAGGGCATTATTCTAAAACCGGAGAAATAAAGTGGAGCATAATAAATTTATCCCTGATGAAAAACCGGATGCCAAACTGGTAGAGAACTGTCCCCATTGTGGTATTAAACTATCACGGTGGGAACAGGTCTTACTTAATGTGGATCGTGCACTTATGTGTAAAAATTGCTGGTATCGGATCATCTTAGAGGCATATGACGAGAACAAAACAAAATCTAAAGGTTCTAATTCATGAAATCCTATAATTCATTTCAGGTAGCCCAATCGCAGGTTGTCGACGCGGCAAAATTGCTCAATCTGGATTCAGCAACCATCGATCTGTTAAAATGGCCGCAACGGGAATTTAAATTCACCATGCCCGTAAAAATGGATAATGGACGTTTTGAAATTTTCCACGCCTATCGTATTCAGTACAATTTTGCCCGAGGTCCAGCAAAGGGTGGCATCAGATTTCATCCCGAAGAAACCGTAGACACGATCCGTGCGCTGGCTTCATGGATGACCTGGAAAACCGCCGTAGTCGATTTGCCCCTCGGTGGGGGCAAAGGTGGCGTTGTCTGTCACCCAAAGAACATGTCTGACCGGGAGTTGGAAAATATTTCCCGTGCTTATGTTCGTGCTGCCGCTGATTATATCGGTATCGATCGCGATATACCTGCCCCGGATATGTACACCAATCCGCAAACCATGGCCTGGATGATGGATGAATACGAGACCATTATCCGCCGGCATCAACCTGGCGTGATGACGGATAAACCCATGCCAATTGGCGGTACCGAAGGGAGACGTGATGCAACTGCCCGGGGTGGCGTAATTACGGTACGCGAAGCCTGCAAGTCACTTGGCGTTGATCCTACTGGTCGGTTTGCGATCCAGGGATTTGGGAATGCCGGCCAGAGAGCTGCGCTACTTCATCAGGAAATCCTGGGTGGAGGTAAATTAGTTGCCGTTTGCGACTCAAGGGGTGGTATTTACAACTCAGATGGACTGGACCCGAAAGAACTGGTCATGCATAAATTAAAATCAGGTACGGTTTTGAGTTTTCCCGGTGCCAAGGAGATTCCCAAAGATGATGTGCTTGAATTGGATGTAGACATCTTGTATCCGGCAGCCCTCGAAAATGCAATTTCCGAAGTAAATGCGCACAAAATCAAAGCACGGATTGTTTGTGAGTTGGCCAACGGCCCTACGACACCAGATGCAGATCATATTTTACATAAAAACGGCGTTTTCGTAATTCCCGATATCCTTGGAAGTGCCGGTGGTGTCACCGTTTCATATTTCGAGATGGTACAGGATAATTACGCCTACTTCTGGGATGAGCAAACTGTTCAGCAACGGCTGGATACGAAACTCACCCGCGCATACCATTCGGTTGCTGAAGCCGTCAGGGAACGAAAAGTACACCCCCGATTGGCAGCAATGGTTGTAGGTGTTGCACGGGTCGCCGAAGCTTGTAATTTAAGAGGCTGGATATAAATAGTAGGCTTTACTCACCGTAAATCTGTATATGCAGCGCCCGCTGTCTTGCACGATTATCGAAGTCAATGAAAACAACCTGCTGCCACGTGCCAAGCTGCATCCTACCTTCCTCGAATGGAATGGTTATTGATGGACCAATCAATGCAGCTCGCAAATGGGCATAACCATTTCCGTCATGCCAGGTGTTATCATGATGGTACGTCTTATGCATCGGCGCAATTTTTTCAAGCATCTCAGGAATATCACTTAATAGCCCCGGTTCATATTCAATGGTTGTCATGCCACCGGTGGATCCTGAAACGAATACGATGATGTGACCATTATGAAGGTTCGATTCTTTTATATATTTGTGCAGGTGGGGGGTGATATCGATGATATCATTAAAACCCTTGGTGTTAAGTTTTAGTTTGTGTTGAAGAATCATTACACGGGCTTTTCAATCACCCAAAATCGATGCCAGAATAATACCCAGAATCAGCCAGATCGGTATGGAGATAATGAGCGCCCAGATTAGCCCGTTGGCCCAGCGCAGGCTATGGGTAAGACCTTGTCGCTCCATCGCACGACTAAGTTTTATACGTACCTCTTCGATATGGAAAGGCTTGGTCAAATAATCATATGCGCCCTTCTTAATCGCATCTACAGTCTGTTTCAATTGTTGGGTGAGCGGTAATCATCATAAAAATAATGTTCTTTTTTTCAGTTTTTACCCGTTTTAGCAGTTCAATGCCGTTCATGCCCGGCATATACAGATCCGATAAAACAACGTCGACGCGTTGATTTTTGACAACCGAAAGGGCTTCCTCTCCATCGGCCGCCAAGAGGGCCTGGTAATTTAAATTCTCCAATACAGTCCCGAGTGTTTCCCGTACGTCTTCCTCATCGTCAACAACGAGAATTTTTTTTCTTTCCATGGATTATCCTCCACATAAGCGCAGATGATATTTGAAACTATTCTGTGCATCTGTATTCCTGTTGCCGAAGTTATAAAATAAATTGATGCGATACAATGGACTTAGAAAGGTGTTATCGCCTTATATCAGTTTATGATCGTTGGTGTTTTGTTCCATTTGGATGGCGGATAACCTTTTCGTTTCTTAAAAGATCGACTAAAGACTTGATAACTCGCTGTATCCCAAAATTTTTGAGGCGGATTTTGCAGAAAGATCAAGTCTGTTTAAGATGATATATTCATAGTGATCGATTAATTTCTGCATAAATGTCCGAAAACTCAATTTGAATTCTTTTTTAAATTCCTGGCTGAAATATCCGGGGCTGATCTCAAGGAATTCAGCAATTTTAATCGCATTGCAATGTTTAAGTTCATGGGTCTCAATATAGTTTATTACATGTTTCATACGAGGCGAAAGGTGGTTGTATTCTATGCCAAATTCACGGATGGGTATTTTCTTCCAGAAGTTTTTAGTCAATTGTAATAGTATTTCTGCCAGATGTTCAATCCGGTTATCACCGACGATCAGATTTGTAAAATGACCAAAATTATTATAGTGAAAATTATCCACATTAAATGTAGGATAATAGTATACAAAATATATATGCGGGAACCTATCATGTAGGAGAAAGTGATTTTCGGTCAGCTGATCGGCGGAGATACAGATTAATACAAATTGAACCTGCTGTGATACAAAAAAATCAGTAAGTTCATCGATTTCTCTAAAATAATGGGGAATGAGATGTGGATTAGCCAGAAAGATATCCCCCAGTTCAATCTTTAAATTTTCATCCCTGCACAGGATGGCACTTTCGATAAACGATTTCATGTAAGTGTCATTAGTTCAAAATCCATATTGGAAAATAGCCAGATTTTTTTTTTTGATTGTGCCACATGTCACAGGCATAAACCTAAATTTTACCGGTTTTTCATGATTAACTTTACTCCAAGGGCTTATATTTATATATTCCGGCCTTGACGTAAGATTAATTTCGTCGATATCATATTGATGAACCCGATTCAGGAGATTTTTCATATATGCTGCAACAAATTCGTTCATTTTTTCTCGGTAAAATGGATCCCCAGGCAGAACAAAATCCTGCTTTACGCAAATCGCGTCTGGCACTTGCAACCGCCGCATTACTGCTGGAAATGGCTCATGCTGATTCGCAGTTCAGTCAGATGGAAGAACAAAAGGTTTTGGATGTTCTGATGAACCGGTTCAAGATGTCAAAAACCGATACTTCCGATCTGCTGGCACTGGCTGAACAGGAGCGTCGTGAATCCCTGGATATATGGCAATTCACCAATATGATCAATACGCATTATGATATTAGTGAAAAACGTGAGTTGCTTGAAATACTCTGGAGTGTGGTTTATGCTGACGGGAGGGTGGATATGTACGAAGAATACCTGATGCGAAAGTTAAACAATCTGCTCAACCTTGATCATCGTGATATGATTGAAGCGAAATTACAGGCCAAAGCAAATCAGTCTGAGGAGTAATCATGTATCGTCCAATCCTTATATTATTTTTAAGCCTTGTCACGTCATTTGCCCAGATAATTGACGGACAGCCCTTTACACACACCTTTTCGATCGTAGCCAGAGACGCGGAGAGTGGTGATCTTGGTGTTGCGGTTCAATCACATTGGTTTTCAGTGGGATCTGTCGTTTCATGGGCAGAACCGGGTGTCGGAGCCGTGGCCACCCAATCGCTCGTAAACGTATCTTTCGGACAGCGTGCTCTGGATCTAATGCGGTCCGGCAAATCCGCAACGGAAGCATTACAGATGCTCATTACTGCCGATGAAGGAAAAGACTTCCGACAGCTCGCCATTATTGACACGAAAGGGAATGTGGCGGTACATACCGGAACAAAATGTATTGCCGACGCCGGTCATATCTCCGGCGAAAATTTTTCCGTTCAGGCAAATATGATGCTCAATGAGGAAGTATGGCCGGCCATGGCTAATGCATTTGAGGGGAGTAGTGGTCCCCTTGCGGAACGCATGCTCGCAGCACTTGAAGCTGCTCAGAGAACCGGCGGCGATATTCGCGGCCAGCAATCCGCAGCAATCCTGGTTGTACGTGGAAAATCCACCGGTAAAATTTGGGAAGACCGTTTGATTGATTTGCGGGTCGAAGACCATCCGGACGCGGTAAAGGAAATTGGCAGGGTTCTTCAGTTATTCCGCGCTTATGAACATATGAACAATGGAGATCTTGCAATCGAAGATGGCGACGAGACATCCGCATTAAGAGAATACGGGGCAGCTGAAAAGATGTTTCCCGACAATATTGAAATGCAATACTGGCATGCGGTTTCTTTGGTCAATATCGGTAAACCTGATGTGGCATTACCCATTTTTAGGGATATTTTTTTAAAAGATACCAATTGGGTCGAACTAACCCGCAGGATTGTTACCAACCAAATGCTAAAAACAGATACACAGTCCCTTGAAAAAATATTAAATGCGCATAAATAAAAGTAACGGGAAAGCAGGATGACTCCCGGCGCTTTGGTGAAAATGCGGTTATCGCAGTCAATCTGGATTATGAGACCATTGAAACTGGTTCCGCAAACATGTTGATGGTCAGTACCAGCGGAACAGTTGTAATTCTGGAGTAATCAAAACCTTATGGCACACATATTTATTGCTGTTTCTACAGGGATTTCCGTACTGGTAACGCTGGTCTTATTTAAGCGGAGATTGCTGCCTGAATTACCTGTAAGCCTGGTGATATTTTCTTCTCTGATGATCATGGCTGGCGCAGGAATGATTTATATTCATGAGAACGAAATTGAAAATGACCTGGTGGAAAAGTCTTGGCCAAAAACCGAAGGTATTATCATTGGATCTGAAGTTGCCGGTAAGCGCGCCTTTCACCCTGAAATAACCTGTGAATATGCCGTAGACGGAAAACGGTACGAATTGAAAACTGATTTGGGCACTCCCGGATTCGGTACCAAACGTTCCCGGCAAGATACCGCTGAACGTATTCTTGCGGAATATCCGATTGGAAAAGCCGTTATGGTAACGTATGATCCTGCACAACCTTCACAGGCATTCTTACGGGTTGGTCCGAGCTGGCAGGCATTTTTGAAACTAAGTTTAGGAATAATCATTCTGGTCACCGGTTTAATCGGTTTTACCGGAAATATTCTGATGCGCTTTTTAAAAACAAATTAAACAAACATAAGAGAGGTGGCACTATGAGGTTTATATCATGTTTATTATTCTTTGTATTTCTGGTCCATATGGGTTGTAAATCAGATCAGTCGGAATCTGAAAAAGTACAGACCAAATCTGCGAACGAAAATAAACTTAAATATTCTGTTCCCGATGGTTGGATCACCGAGAAACCCAAGAGTCGTATGCGTATTGCCCAATTTCGTATGCCGGGACAAAACGACGCCGGAGATGCGGAACTAGCTGTTTTTGTCTTCCCGGGGACCGGGGGATCAATCAACGATAACCTTGTGCGTTGGTATGGACAGTTTAAGCAACCCGACGGCGCTGATTCTGAAGAGAAGGCCGAGATAAAAAAAGTTAGCGTAAATGATCTGAATGTAACGATTGTTTACATTACGGGTACGTATCTCCAATCTGCAAGTCCGATGATGATGGGTGGTCCGGTAAAAGAAGTTCCATCATATGCCATGTTGGCAGCCATCGTTGAGACCGCCACCGATCCGTGGTTTTTTAAAGCGGTTGGACCTCAGACCACCCTTGAAAAATGGCGGCCGACATTTGATGAATTTGTTCAATCCTTTAAGTGGGAGTAGGCAACTTGGAATGAAACTCGCAACTTTATGCTATGTGCAGTTTAGCGGCAAAACATTGATGTTGCTGCGCAATAAAAAAATAAACGATATTCATCAGGGAAAATGGAATGGACTCGGTGGAAAACTTGCAACGGGCGAAAGCCCGGAAGAATGTGTGATCCGCGAGGTACATGAAGAAAGTGGTTTGATGATTTGTGATCCCTCATTACGCGGTATTCTGACATTCCCTTATTTTAGTAAAGGGGAAGACTGGTATGTATTTGTTTTTGTCGCTAACCAATTCAAAGGTTCGTTGATTGAGAGTGACGAGGGTCATCTTGAGTGGATTGATGATGACAAGTTACTAGATTTGAATCTCTGGCCGGGCGATTATCAATTTCTCCGGATGTTGAAAGAGGGAACTTTTTTTTCCGGTAAATTTACCTACAAGCATAATATCTTGACCGATCATCATATGGAATCACATCACAGCGTATTTTAAGTACATTTATGTTTTATATCGAACGGCTTATTGTTGGTATCAGGACATTGTGGTATACCATTCAGGCGGTTTTTATCTGTTCAGGTAAATTGACTTACCCGTATAAAAATATTCTGGAAGATCAATCAGGAAGTCGGATGATTAAAATCCTGCTTTTGGACGTCTTGCACCAAAAATGACTTCGCATGGGGCATTTTTTGTTACCAGCTTCTCCAACTGCTTACACCAAAGTGCTATAAAAGTGCGACATGAATTGGATCCGTCAATGGCTTCCTCAGCAGGGAAGTCTGCGAATTCACAGCGAAGGTCACAGAATTTTATTGTACTTTTTGTGACGCCGGCATTCTTTTCACTTTTTGAATCCATAAAATCCCATCTTCACCGGTCTTTCTGATCCGGATTTAACTTGTTTATTTCTCCATACCTGAAACAGTTGATCGTGTGATCGTTAACCATACCAACAGCCTGCATAAAAGCATAACAGATGGTTGAACCGACAAAATTAAAATCTCTGCGTTTGAGGTCACGGCTCATTAGTTCTGATTCGCGTGTTTTCGCCGGTAATTGGGAAAGGCTGTCCCATTTATTTATTATCGTTTTGCCGCCTACGAACTGCCAGATATACGACCAAAAATCTCCAAATTCATCGACCACGTTTAAAAAAGCGCGTGCATTTCGAATGGTGGATTCAATTTTTAGGCGGTTTCGTACGATACCCGGATTCTGCATCAGTTCGGTTATTTTTTCCTGGTCATAACTTGCGATTTTCACCGCATCAAATTGGTCAAAGGCCTTAGAATAATTGGTTCGTTTACGCAATATCGTCAACCAGTTTAGGCCAGCCTGGGCACCCTCCAGGATAAGAAATTCGAACAGATTCTGATCATCATATACCGGAACTCCCCACTCCTTGTCATGATACGTCAGATAAAGCGGATCATTACCGACCCAGTCGCACCTTTTTTGCATAATATTAGACCATTAATGTAGATGATTTTGTCGCGAAATATATGGCAGTTCGTTCACGAATGCAACGCGACCGTATCTGAAAGCCGGAAAAGATCAGCGAAAAATATCAGAAAAATTAAATTAACCTGCAATCGGAACCGATAATAATAAGTAAACGTAAAAGTTAGCTTCTATTATGGAATATGATGCTCAAAAAATAATCCGGGCTTTTGAAGATTCGGCCCGCGATGTACTATTTAAGAACGCCCAGGAATGGCTTAGCGCACAGCGTAACCATGTTCAGAAGCTGCAGGGTATTCTTAATACAATCAAGATCAATCTTGTGCACAATGAGGAATGGCCGGAGGATCCTGTTAAATTGTGGTCCGGCTTGAGAGAAAACCTCTCAAAAATACGCCATTGGATTTTCTCAATCAGATTTGTGCCGGAAGATACAACGGAACCGGAATTCCTTTCAGAATGGACAAAACGCTTCGATAAACAACTTTCAGAATTTCCGGAATTACTTCGAATAATGATCGGTGATAGTTACTGGGCTATACGGGAAAGCGATCGTTTTATCGTCAGGTTATTAAAAAAACTCCAGCCACTCAGGTTAAGGTTGAAATTGACCTCGAACAAAATTGGCAATGCATTCCGTGCTCTGCTTCAAAGACCACCTTACCGCCTTCCAGCATGTGAGAGAAATATCCATCTTCATCTGTTCGCTCGTTATTTTATTGATCTTCCGGTAAGAGAAATGTTATTTACAGAATGGCAAAAATTTTTACAGAGTATTTTTGGGCAACTATTTTTAATTCATGAACATCTCAAGGATATTTGTAAAATTGCCCTTTTAGCCGATATTCCAGGCCGCTTATATCAGAATCAGGAAAATCCCGTTACTTTCAATGAATTATATAATCTGGCAGAGGTATTGAAAGAAATTGAAATCGCGCTGCAGTCACTCGAAAACTATCAGCAGCAGTTGAGCCGCCGGCAAGAGCAACAGTGGAAAGATATTGCTCAAAATTTCCAGTCTCATTGGGAAAAAGCCGGTACATTTCAATTTAAAACCAGGAAGTACAGTCCGGCCAAAATTAAAAACCGGGTGTACCGTATATCTGGCAAAACAACGCGTCATGTAGCCGCCTGGCAAAATCAGTGGAATGGACTACATGGCCAATTACAGAAGGATATTGATCTTATACTTTTGAAATTTCGCCTGGCTGAAAAATTTGATCAGGAATACAACAGATTCAACCGGCATCATGAAAAATCGATCACCCCGGCTTTTCGCCGGGTGATAAATAGCGTACAAAATGTCGACCAGAAGCTTTCCGGGATAAACGGTAACTCAGATAAAAACCTGCTTGCCATCAGTGATGCAATAGCCATATTGCGTAAACTGCCAGGATCCGAATTGGCACAACTCCTTGAAATTCTCTCACATGCGAATCCCGTACGTTTACCTGAAGGCATATTTAACTTTTTCAGTGAGGAAATTTCAAACCTGAATCCTGAATATCTGACATATATTTTCCGGGATTCAGAGAGTATTCCACCAAGGTCAAAAACCACCCCGATCGCCCTTAAAAATATTATTTTAAAGATCAGTGATGTTCTTCGCCAAAATTACGACCAGTTTGTTCATCAAAACCTGGGAAAACAGGAAGCCGGATTACGAATCGTCTCAAAGACTCGACCAGATGATCGGGTATAACCTTCAAATGGCGGAGACATCGATGCGGTCTGCAGATGCGGAAGACCGCATTCCAGAAATAAATGGTAATCTTCAGCACATTGTGCATCATGCAACGCAAACATTAAGCGAACTTGAACAAACCTTTTCCGAGCTATCCGGCTCGATAAATAGTTTTTTCATACAGCAGTGGGAACTATGGGAACAGAAATTAACTTTACTGTTTGAAAACAATCATGCCTTCCGTTTGCAGCGACAAATTCTGAAATCCGAAAAAAAACAGATAATCTTAAAAAAAGTTTCCCGGTTTATAAGGAGTATATCTGGATTTATTTTCGGCCTGATAAAAAATGTAATATTAATGATTATAAACCTGGGCAAGACCTATATCATCGCAAATCCCACCGAAGATATTGGAAAACCGGATGTTGAGATTGATCAGGAAATTAAACGATTTCTCGCACAAACAGATGATCAGATTGCCGGTCTGCCCCTTGTATACAGAAACCTGTTCAAATTTGAACCGCTGTCAAATGACCGGTTATATGCCGCCCGCAGCCCGGAGTTAGATCAGTTAAAAAACTCCTTTGAAGGATGGTTGGCCGGAAAAGCACAATCTTGTGCAATTATTGGCGAGATTGGGAGCGGTCGCACAACCCTGCTTAATATGGCCAGGGAAAACATATTTATTAAAACGCCTTTACTTGACCTGACTTTGGCTCATCCTCCGTCAGATCTTGATGAACTAATTCAACTCATGCAAAAAGGTACCGGACTGAGGAATATTTCCTCCATGGAGAATCTGGTTGACATGATAAGGAAAACCGGTAAAAAACAGATCGGTATCATCGAAAATGTAAATGATCTGTTTCTCAGAACCGTATCCGGTTTAAAAGTTGTTGAACAATTTCTGGATATAATCCACCGCACCAGTGACAATATCTTTTGGGTGGTTACCAGTACACCCTATAACTGGCAATATTTGCAAAAAACCGTCAATATAGATACATATTTTAATACACTTGTTCATTTGAATTCTTTTTCCAATGGCGATATCGAATCTATCATAAACGCCCGGCATAAAATGAGCGGTTTTGATGTTCGTTTTGAACCTAACGGTAACATCGAGGAAAATCGAAAACTCCGCCGCCTGCGTACCGAAGAAAGTCGGCAAAATTATCTGCGCACCAGATTTTTCAATAAATTAAATAAAATTTCTGCCGGCAATATTACCATTGCTATGCTTTACTGGTTGCGCGCGATCAAAGATTTTTCCAATGATAAAGTCATTTTATCCGTTGCACTTGATTTTGATTTCTCCTTTCTATCGCTGCTTTCAGAGGAAGTGCTATTCTCACTGGCAGCGATTATTAATCACGAAGATCTTACACCCTATGAGCATGCCCTTATATTTCAGCAAAGTGAGGAGAAAAGCCGGTTACAATTAACTCAAATGACTCAAGCGGGTTTGTTGTTAAAAAAAGAAGAATCCTATGAAGTTCATCCATTCCTCTACCGACACCTTGTCGAATTGTTGAGATCGCGAAAAATTATCTACTAAAGGCATACTATGCAGCGTATTACTTCCAAAATACTTTTTCTGTTTATAGTCACACTCTTCAAACAGGGGCAGGCGCAGCAAAAAGGTGAAAAAATCGCAGTGGCGGATTCCGCAGGTGTTATCGGACGGACGATCACAGATTTGGGTGCACATGCACCGGAGATAGATTGGTATCTGATCATTCTAAATCTGATCTGGATTCTCCTGATACTTCTTTTTGGCTATATTATTACAAGATATGTCCTGCAACCGATCCGTGTTCTGGCCGCCAGAGAAAAGAATCGTTCTGCTCTTTTAACCCGTTTGGTTTTCACGGTTCAAATTTTTGTCTGGCTTATGGTAACTTATCTTATCCTTTTTAAAGTCATCAGAGTATCCCAAATAACCGAAATCCTCATTGGCGCAACACTTGGTCTTGCAATACTGATGGCTTCCCGAGATGTTTTGATAAATCTCTTGGCCGGTATTCGGATCCATTTGATAAAAATTTTCAAACCCGGCGACCGGATCAAGCTTCAGTGATATGGATGGCATTGTTGAAAAAATCGGTCTTACATCGACCACCATTCGCCATGGTGAGAATCAAACCGGTCTGATTCCAAACCGACTTTTTCTGCAGGAACCTATAAAAGAGTTAATCTCTGCGGGTACCTATGCACCGGTTCTGGTTAATTTTTACTTTCCAGCCGATGGTAATTTTGTAAAAATCCGTGAGATTGCCGAAAGAGCCGCCTCATTGTCAAAATATATCTACCTCAATGAGCCGGTCACGATCAATCTGGCAAATATCTTCCGGGAGGGACGTTCATTGGTCCATCTACAGCTTACCGCTTATGTACTCGACTCAAATTTCGAACGTGAATTCAGATCGGAGATCAGCGAGCAGTTACTGGCCGAAATTTTCAGACAAAATCTTCTCAGTGTCGATCAAATGAATTTTTGAAGTGCTGGTATTTTTATCCATTAATTATAACAATATTACCAGAAGATAGTTATTTCTGAATCAATGTGGTGAGTAAATTTTCTTTGATAAGTAATTTCTCAAGAACGCTCAGTTCAATAGGTTCGCTAAACAGATATCCCTGATATTTATAACATCTATGCGAATCCAGCAGATAAAGATCCTCGACCTGTTCCACACCCTCTGCTACAACATCTTTTTCCAGATTTTCGCCCAACACAATAATCGATTTTACCAATTCTCTGTGATGCTGGCTGGTACTCATATACTTAATAAATGAACGATCAATTTTAATCGTTGAGGCCGGGATTTTATGCAGATAGGAAAGTGAGGCGAAACCAACACCAAAATCATCCAGGGCAAGCCGAATACCCATCCTCTTAAGTTGGCGTATAATCAGGTCAACATCTGTATGATCATCAAGATAACTCGTTTCAGTTATTTCCAGCTGCAATAGATCCGGTTTAAATTTTGTCATATATATGATTTTTTCGATTTTTTCGACGATATTTGGTGTTCTCATTTGCCGGGGTGAAAAATTGATCGATAAATAAAGCGGGTGCTGACATTTATCCTGTATCCGTTGATAGTCGGTACAACTTTTCTGAAAAAGCCATTCGCCAATTTCTGAAATCAAATTGGTTTCTTCTGCAATCGGAATAAATTTTGACGGTTTCACCAATCCCAGCTCGGGATTCCGCCAGCGAATCAGCGCTTCCGATCCGATAATTTTGTATTCCTTGTTTTCATTTTTTTCCACAATGGGCTGATACAATATCTCTAGCTGCTGATTGAATTCACCTTTATTTACCAATTCAGTAAGATTTTTTTCTATCCTGAGCCGTTTTACCGACAGTTCGGTCATTGCACGGGTAAAGAATTGATATTTATTCTTACCGCTGCGTTTTGCACTGGCCATGGCAGTGTGTACATTCCTGATCAGTGTTTCTGTATCAATCCCATCACGCGGGTATAATACGATCCCGATACTGGATGTTAAATAATTAATTTTATGGTTGTCGGCATAGAAAGGTTTTGATAAATATTTGGAAATTTTCTCTGCTATCCGACCCGCATCAAACTCATGCTTCACATTTCTCAGTATAATAATAAATTCATCTCCACCGAATCTGAACACCATATCACCGGGATCAATACAAAGGTTCAGACGAGCAGCCACCTCCTTAAGAATAATATCTCCCACAGGTGTCCCGAGGGAATCATTGATCAGACGAAAATTGTTCAGATCGCATAAAAGCACCCCCGATACTTCACGACTCTCCTGTTTTATATTCTCTGAAATTAATTGATTAAGTCTCTCCTGAAAGGCATCCCGATTTTTTATGCCGGTTAATTTATCGTGATAGGCCATATACTCCAAGCTCGCGCTGACTCATGATCACCGCATTCAGATTATTTCCAAACAGGAAAACATATTCAATATCGCCATTGCCTGAAAATAACGGCCGGAAATACCTTTTGTAATAGAGGATTTTATTGTGTTGGGGCAATTCTAATTTTTCGGTGAATTTGATGATTCTGCGTTCGCCGATCGCCTGATTAAAAAAAACCTGTCTTTTATCTGCCTGAGAAAGGTCGATACCCTTGCGTTCAAAATAAGCCGTATCATTTTTGCCGATCATATACCGGCGTATATCCTGATCTTTCTCATATAATTTGTTAACGAATTTATAATGCCCTTTTACATCAAACATGGCTATTTCTAGCGGCAGATCCTGAAAAAGCTGATAGATTTCATTCAGATCAATGGATGAGTTACGCGTATTGTTCTTTTCTTCGATTTTAGCTAATATTTGATCCATAAAAGCACTTTGAAATCTGATTTTTTTTGCATATTATATTATCGACCACACCTAAGTTTCCTTGAATTATGCGTTGAAAATCACTTTTTAATGTTAATATATTCGGTGTCTTAACATCCATAGGGGCATAAAAGAACAAAAACAGGATATGATATGAAGCATCCTTCCTTGAATTTACTCACAAGCCGGCTTATCAATCAAATCATCGATGAAGCGATTACCGTCCTTTGCCGGATCGGAGTATATATTGAAAATGAATCTTTGCTTGCTTTGCTTGCCGATCACAATCTACACGTGGATTTTAATAAGGGCAATGTATTGTTTACCAAAGATATCATAGATCAAGCGATTAAATCAACACCGGGATCCTTTAAATTGTTTGACCGTGCAGGCAATGAGAGCCACCATTTTGAGGGAAGAAAAGTACATTTCACCCCAGGCTCTTCTGCCCTTTTTATTTTAGACCCCAATACGGTCCGGACACGAAAACCGGAGACCGTGGATTATATAAACTATACCAAGGTTGTGCAGCAGCTTGATGCAATCGCGGCCCAAAGTACTGCCTTTATACCCTCAGATGTGCCCGCAAAAATTACGGATAGTTATCGGCTATTTCTGAGCCTCCTCTTTTGTACAAAACCGATCGTCACCGGCGCTTTTACTGTCGAATCTTTCAAAGTTATGAAAGAATTGCAAATTGCAATCCGCGGAGATGAAACAGCACTTAGAGATAAACCACTCACGGTCTTTTCATGCTGTCCGACCTCACCACTAAAATGGAGTCAAACCACCTCTCAAAATCTCATGGACTGCGCTCGGCATGCCATTCCGGTAGAAATCGTTGCCATGCCGCTGGCCGGTTTTATTGCGCCGGTATCACTGACAGGCACGCTCATACAGCATACGGCTGAAACACTAAGTGGCATTGTAATCGCACAACTCATCAATCCCGGAACCCCGCTACTTTACGGTGGATCACCGGCGATATTCGACGTGCGGCATCAGACTACCCCAATGGGGGCAATTGAAACAATGATGATTGATTGCGCCTATAATGAAATAGGAAAATACCTGGGTATTCCGACACAGGCGTATATCGGACTAAGCGATGCCAAAATGGTCGATGCCCAGGCTGGGCTTGAGTCAGGTATGGGTGCACTGATGGCTGGCCTTTCAGGCATCAACAGTATTTCCGGCCCGGGGATGATGGATTTTGAGAATTGTTTCAGTTTATCCAAACTGGTCATCGATCATGAAATCTGCCGAATGGTGTTTCGTTTGCTTGATGGAATATCGCCGCGAGAGGACTTTCCGGCCATGCCCATCATGCAGGAGTTGCTTGGTGAACAGCACCTTCTTTCCAGCGAACATACGATTAAATACATGCGCATAGAACATCATTTTCCCGATCAGATTATTACCCGAACCAATCGTGCCCGCTGGGAATTGGACGGATGCAAGACAACCACAAAACTAGCGGATTACAAAGTAGTCAGCATGATAAATAAATACCGGTCAATGCTTCCGGAAAAAGATATCTATCGGGCTCTTTTTGAGTTGATGTCTGCAGAGGCACGTCTTTATGGACAAGATACCCTGCCGATATCACTGAATACACTGGAGAAATTAGTCTAAATGAAAAACCGCCAGCGTTTCCATCTGGCCCTGAATCATGGCCATCCGGACCGGGTCCCCTTATTTTCAGAGGGCATTCGGGATGAAATCATACGGATCTGGCGCAAGCAGGGGCTTGGGCGGCAATCTTTGGACAAACTGATCCACGTTGACCCGTATGAATTAATCGGACCTGAGCTCGATCCGATCCCGTATCCAAACCGCTGGCCCGAAAACCACAATGATCTGAAAAGACTGGAAAAACACCTCGATCCGTTTGATCCCCGGCGATACCCATCCGGTTGGATAAAAAAATATTTGTCTTACCAAATGCATGATGTCGTCACGATTTTATGTCTGCACCACGGATTTTTTCTTTCCATGGGGGTCGATGGGTGGGAAAGATTTGATTCCGTTATTGGTCTCCTGCACAGCGATCCGGAGGTCGTTCATGCTCAAATGCAAATTTATTCGGATTTTGCTGTCCGGTTAGCAGAAAATATCTTAAAGAATTGCAAAGTCGATGCCGTTTACATAAGCGAGCCTATTGGCGGTAACGATCGTCCTTTGCTATCACCTGAAATGTATCAAAATTTTGTACTCAGATTATATGTTCCTATAATTGAAATGATTAAAAAATTTGATATTGATCATATCGTCTTCTTAACATATGGAAATATTTGGCCTTTGCTTGGATCCATCATTGAAGCCTGGATTCACCTGCTTGTGGTCCTGTGAGACAAACGCCCCTGAAATGGATTATCGGCATATTCGCAAAGTTTTCGGGTCCGATTTGGGCTTGATTGGTGGTATCGATCTGGATATTTTGCGTCACGGAAAAAACGCAATCAATCAGGAACTTGAACATAAGTTGCCTGTTTTACTCAATCAAGGTAACTATATTCCCCTGGCTGATGGTCGTGTTCGGGAAAATGTGTTGTTTGAAAATTATCTTTACTACCGGAAAAAATTGTATACAATTGTAACAAAGGGATAGAAAAAATGTCAGTGAAATTTGATTCTCTCAGGGAGTCTACCCTAATGGCCTGCCTTCAGATCGGTAAACGTCTGACGTCAACCATTAATCTGGATGAGATTTTGCGGTTGATCATGAATAAAATAAGTGAACTCGTACCGGCAGAAAATTGGTCGCTTTTGTTATTGGACGAACTGGGCGAATATCTAAAATTCTATATTGCTGTAGGTATAGATTTTAATGCGGTAAAAAATATTAAAATTCCAATCGGTCAGGGTATCGCCGGATATGTTGCCCAGACCACCAAACCCGCTTTTGTCGATGATGTGCAGCAGGATCAATATTTCGACGACGGGGTAGATCGTGTGACCGGTTTTGTAACCCGAAGTATTATTTGTCTGCCCCTGGTTGTACAAAAAAGAGCCTCTGGGCGTAATCGAGATTATTAATGTCGATGATTTTACCACATTCAAAAAGAATTACCTGCCGATTTTATCCATTTTTACCGATTATGCAGCCATCGCAATCGAAAATGCCCGATGCTTCACGCAAATTCAAAAACTCAGTGTGACCGACGAGTACACCGGTCTTTTCAATGCGCGCTATCTGCATTCAGTTCTCGACGAATTGATTAGTAAATGTGATCAGATGGCCGTGGTATTCGTCGATATCGATAATTTTAAAGCTGTTGTCGATACCTGTGGTCACCTGGCCGGATCGCAGGTGCTTGAAGAAATCGGAATAGATATTTCCGCTTGCCTGGATGATTCAGACATTCTCATTAAATATGGTGGAGATGAGTATATTATTCTGCTCCCAAATAAAGATAAGAATTCGGCACGAATCCAAATCGGCCATATATTAAATAACATACGAAAAAACCGTTATTTAAAAATAGCCCCTAAACCGGTTAAGGTTACTGCGAGTTTTGGAATTGCGATGTATCCGGACGACGCCAGAACCAAAAAGGATTTATTGCTTAAAGCCGATAATCTGATGTATTCCATCAAACGAACCACAAAAAACAGCGTGGCAACCAGCTGAATACATAATAATTGATCAAATCACGACCAGATAGCATAAGATAAAGTAAAGTTATTTAAATTATATTTTATCAAGGGGATTTTATGGATGTAATACAAACTATTGCCAGCCGGCGCAGCATTCGTAAATTTAAAGTGCATCCAGTTCCGGATGATCTTATTCAACAAATATTGCGTGCCGCGATGCAGGCCCCCTCTGCTCATAACATGCAACCCTGGCACTTTCTATTGATCAACGACCATGAACAATTATCGACCATCGCCCAGTTTCATCCTTACGCAGAGATGCTCACCGCTACCCCGCTTGCCATGGCTGTTTGCGGCGATCGACGGCTTGAGTCCGATGATGGATACCTAGCACTGGATTGCGCCGCTGCGACACAGAATATTCTACTCTGTGCTACCGCACTGGGTCTTGGGGCTGTCTGGCTGGGAATATATCCAAGAACCGAGCGCATGTCCGAGTTAAAAAAAATAATTGGATTACCAAAGCATATCTTACCAATCAGCCTGGTTGCCATCGGATATCCGGATGAATTGAAAAAACCAGTTGATCGGTATCAACCCGATCGGGTTTATCTCAATAGATTTGGCCGTATCTACGTTAAATAACATTTCTATTGCGATTTATTACACTTATTGTTACTTTTAAAGTTATTAATTCTTTGGGGACTTATATTAATCCTTAATTGAAGAACAAATTGTCATCATATTTAAAAAGTGGAGGGGATATGTTTATCAGGTCATTTTTATTCGTATTGTTGGTACTTTCGCTTGGCGCATTTCTGATCAGTTGTGGTGAGGTTCCCCAGCAGGTTATTGATGAGACCAAGGCTGCTCTGGATGCCGCCAAGACGGCAGGGGCCGACCGTTATGTACCGGATATGTATAATGCCGCGAACAAGAGCTATCAGGATGCCATGGCGATCGTTGAGAAAGAAAAGGACGCCATGTTCAGCAATTATGATGAAGCTCTGCCGCTGTTAAACGCGGCTAAAGAAGCGGCTACCGGTGCCATGAATGCCGTGGCCGATGCTAAAGAGAAGGTAAAGGCAGAAGTGGAAGGCATGCTTGCTCAGATTCCTGAAGAAGTAAAAACCGTAAAGCAGATGTGGAAAAAAGCGCCCCGCGGAAAAGGCACCAAGGAAGCGCTGGAAATGATGAAGCAGGAAATTGAAGCCGCTGAAGCCTCGGTTGCAAATGTAACCGCAACGATGGAAACCGGTGATTTTCTCGCAGCACGTCAGCAGGCTCAGCAATTGATGAGCAAGATCAAACAATTGCAGACCGAATTACAAAAATAACCATTATGCTCAATATTATAAAACCTCGTTCCGGTTTCGGGACGAGGTTTTTATTTATACCAATGTTACGTCGCTTGATATTAATCCTGATCTCGTCTGTTTTTTTTCTTCCGTTTATTCTGATTCTTTCATCGAATTCTTCTTTAGGCGCCTGGAACCCAGCGCATAGCGCCAAAATGAAAAGATTGGAAGGGCAAATAGATTCACTCCGCCAAAGGGTAAGGTCACTAAAGGCGGAATTTAACCGTCTTACCCCCGCAAAGCCTTATCTGATTGTTAATTCAACAGCAAATGAACTACGATTAATGGCAGGCCAAAACGTTCTTCGAAAAGCGGTATGCTCCACGGGAAGCTATATATTGCTGCGTGCATATGGAGACCGCAAATGGCTTTTCAAGACCCCCCGGGGGCGATTTAAAGTTAATGTAAAACTTAAAGATCCATGGTGGTTCAAACCCGACTGGGCTTATATAGAGGAGGGACTTCCAATCCCTTCCCCATATTCCCCAAAACGATATGAACCTGGTGTTTTGGGAGATTTTGCGCTTGGATTTGGAAACGGTTATTTGATTCATGGAACCTTATATAAACGCTTTTTGGGATTACCGATTACCCACGGCTGTGTTAGACTTGACGATCAGGATATGCGTGTTGTGTTTCAGACCATGTCACACGGGTACCGGATTTATATCTACTGATTTGCTGCCATGAAAATACTTCGTTTTATATTTTTCCTGCTTATTACGATTGTTATCATACATTCTTTTGAAGTCGCCGCCCCAAAGGAAGACCTTTTATCCATCAATATTTCCCCGGATACGCTCATCGCCCTCGATAGCATTAAATCAATGAAACAAAAATATTTTAGTTTGTTGTCGGAGGAGTCTTTTTGGAAAAACCGGATAGCCGCTGCTAAAGATCCCCTGTTTATTCTGACAGCTGATTTGCAAGATTCACTCATTACGCTTGATCATCAGGGAGTTGCCATCCATCAAACCAAAGTATCTGAAATTCAGTTAAGCCGTGGGCTCCGGGATAACTATTATCAAATACCTTTACTTAAATGGATCGGATCACCTTTCAAACTCAAATCACAAAATGCGACAGTTTCAAAAGAGCCGGTTCAGGAAAGGTTTATATCTTCACGCCGCGAAGCTGAATCCAAACTCATTCATTTAAGAGATCCTGAGGATAGCAATTATGTTTCAATCGTGCTTGAATTTAGTCGGGATCTGACTTTAATCTTAAACGAAGCAGAATCAGATTCAATAAATTTACCGATCCATCCAGAGGTTATTCCCGGTAATAATAAAAAGATTATCCTCTTTTTGCCAAGAATCGATGCTATGGCCATTTACCGCGCACTTCCCGAAAGCACCTATCTGGTATTAAAATTATAGGGGACTCATTATGAAAAAGAATCTTCTCGTGGGCCTGTCTCTTTTTATTTTTGTTGCCTGCCAGTCACATCATGATTCCCTGTTTACTTCTTTGGCCGAGAGATTGCAACAGTTTGAGGGCGATGTGGGTTTATACGTCGAGAAACTCGATACGGGTGAGAAAATCGCCATTAATGCCGATACCATCTTCCCAACTGCCAGTATGATCAAAGTACCTATTCTAATCAGCCTGTTTCAGAAAATCGAGGCAGGGTCGCTAAATTATCGGGATGATCTGGTCTGGTTTGCCGATTCTATCAACTATCCTTACGGGGATGGGATATTAAACTCATTCAAAGATGGTCAGAAAATTCCTCTCAGGAAGGTTATTTCCTTGATGATTACCTATAGCGATAACCACGCAAGTTTATGGTGCCAGAATCTCGCCGGTGGCGGGGAAGCGATCAACGTATGGCTATCTGAGCATAAATTTGAATATACCCGGGTGAATTCGAGAACCCCTGGCCGTCAATCCGACTGGGAAAAATATGGGTGGGGTCAGACAACCCCACGTGAGATGACTCGCCTGCTAATCATGATACGAAACGGCGAAGCGGTATCTGCCGCGGCCAGTGAAGAGATGTACCGAATTCTTGGCAATATTTACTGGTACGGTGAAGCTTTATCTCAAATCCCGCCACAGATCAAAACCATTTCCAAACAGGGTGCAGTCGATAATTCACGTTCCGAGGTTGTCCTGGTAAACGCCCCTTCCTGTGACTATGTTTTTTGTATTATAACTGACAATCAAAAAGATACCAGCTGGAAGTATGAAAATGCCGGATTTGCATTGATTCGAGAAATTTCCGGGATATTGTGGAAATATTTCGAACCGGATATGCCCTGGCAGCCTGTGTCTGGTCTTGAAAAGTATCACTGATTTCATTCTGGCCTTAAAAACTATTTGCCTCATTTACTTCTGCTTATTATTATAAAAACGTTTATTATAAATTTTATATAAAACAGGAATCAGTTATGAAACGTCGCACGTTTATAAAATCAGCTCTTGCTACGGGGACAATTTTGCCCCTGATACCAATTTCAAGCAGCGCCTTTCCGGAAAAACCTCAGGCAGTATGGGTCGAGAATGGTGAACCGGACGAATTGTTAAAGGCCGCATTAAGCGAAATGGGGGGTATGTCATCATATGTTAAAACCGGCGATGTCGTGGTGATAAAACCCAATATGGGCTGGGATAGGGCTCCGGAGTATGCCGCCAATACCAATCCCCAGCTTATCCGTGCACTTGTGAAGGAATGTTATAACGCCGGGGCAAAAAAAGTGAAGGTTTTTGACCGCACCTGTAATAATCCAAGACGATGTTATCAAAATTCAGGAATTGAAAAATTTGCGTCGGAAGCAGATGCGGAAGTCGATCAGATTCGAAAAAACCGCTTTGAAAGAATTGCACTTAAACAGGGTAAAATTTTAAAAGAATGGGAAATTTATCAGGATTTTCTCGAAGCCGATACGGTTATCAATGTTCCCATTGCCAAACATCATTCTCTGAGCCGTGTTACACTTGGTATGAAGAACCTTATGGGCGTAATGGGTGGGAACCGTGGTTCAATCCATTCTGATTTTGATACGAAGATCGTAGACATAACTTCAGAAATTCTCCCCGATTTAACAATAATTGATGCCTATCGTATCCTAATCAATAATGGACCGGTCGGAGGGAATCTTGCCGATGTGAACTTGAAAAAAACGCTTATTCTAAGCCCATGTATGGTAACTGCTGACTTTTTGGCTTTAGAACTATTTGGTCACTCAATTGAAAATGTCGGGCATCTGAAGGAAGTCTGTCAGAAGAGGTCTTATTCGATACGATCTGGATAAACTGAATCTAAAGAAAGTCCGAATATCCTGATATGGCTAGAACGCGCCGTATTTTACAAATCATTTTTCTGGTATTTTTCATTTTACTTTTTCTGAAGGCACGTTATCCTTATGATGACAGCCTTTCAGCCGACTTATTTTTACGCTTTAGTCCTTTGACCCCGTTATTTTACTTTATCGATACACTAGAACTGCACTGGATATTCTGGCCGGCATTAATAATCATACTTCTTACCCCTTTTCTTGGCCGTTTTTTCTGTGGCTGGATCTGTCCGCTGGGGACCACCATTGATGCCGCCAGTAAACTGGTTAAATCGCCTTCAAACAAATTATCTGCAAGATTCCAGCATCTGCGCTATTTAAAATTTGCCATACTTGCCGGTACTTTAATTTTAGCTGTCTTTTCAATTAATCTCTGGGGATATCTTGACCCTTTATCTATTTTTAATCGTGTAATTACAGTTACCGTTTATCCCATTATTACCGTGACTTTTGAACAAACATTGCTCTTCCTCAGTAATATTTCGGCATTCGAAACCCCTGCATTTTTTCTATATGATCTGTACAAAGATTTGCTGATGCCTGAGGATCAGGCACTGGTCAATCAGATATTCTGGATAACCATTTTGTTTGTAATCATTCTCGGTCTGGAAAAACTATCACGTCGTTTCTGGTGTCGGTATCTTTGTCCGGCGGGAGCATGGTTAGGTATTTTATCACAATTTCGCTTCTATGAACGGATTGTAGGGGAAGCCTGTCCGGTATGCAATAAATGCCAGACAGAGTGTAAAATGAATGCGATCCCGGAAGGTAATATTGCTTTTACCGATAAGATAGAATGTATTGAATGTTTTAATTGCGGTGCCGTTTGTCCGCCAAAAGCGAAATCTATTACCTATCGCTGGCGATGGAACCCTTATCACAGCCCGGTTGATTTTAGCCGGCGGCAATTTATGATTACCTCGGGCGTAAGCGTGTTGTCCCTAGGTTTAATTTCGGTCGGATTTAAGGATAAGAACGCGCAACACCGGCAAATTAGACCGCCCGGGGCATTGGAAGAAAATGAATTTCTAGACCGTTGCATCCGCTGTCTTGAATGTGTGCGCATTTGTCAGTCAAACGGACGCTGTCTTCAACCGGATGGGATTCATGCTTCGATTCTCGAGCTTTGGGTTCCTGTTGCGATGATGCGCGAAGGGTACTGTGAATATAATTGCAACCTTTGTGGGTTGGTATGCCCAACAGAGGCCATTCTCCCATTAGCACTTGCTGAAAAGCAAAAAACACCTATCGGGCTGGCTTACTTTGATAAAAATATTTGTATTCCATACGCGGAGAACCGGGACTGCATCGTCTGCGAAGAACATTGCCCAACACCGGATAAAGCGATAAAGTTTGAGTGAAAAATGTTAGTTTACCTGACGGCAACAGTCGTATGGTAAAATATCCTTATGTCGTGCGAAATCTATGCATCGGATGCGGTATCTGTGAGACAAAATGTCCGCTGCCCGGAACTTCCGGTATATTTGTGACAATTGAAAATCAAAAAAGGGGTTCCGTTCAGTTACCACTGTCGGATTCTTATGAATATCCCGTCAACTGACGGCGCTCTCTAATATTGAAAGCTTTCCCGCATCAGCATCCAGTTTTGCTTTGACACCAAGTGGCAATACCGGCTTATTTGCAACATGGCCGATTGATAAACCAAGACAGGCTGGGATAGCGTATTTTGAGAGACGATCTCCAATGACTTCTTCATTGCTTAAATTGCTATAATATCCGGGTTTATAATCGCCCGGTTTTACCGCCGGCATCCGGTCAAATACGATTCCGGCGCACACCTCAAGTTTTCCGGCATTATCAAGATGTGTCAGATAGCGATCGAGATCGTTCGGTTCCTCACCAACCTCTTCGATAAATAATATTTTACCGGTTGTATCAATTTCATATGGTGTACCCAGAGTGGCACAAATCAGCGTAAGATTACCGCCGATCAAGCGCCCTGTCCCGATTCCTGAGTTTATTGTCCAGACGCGGTTGGAACTCTGCAAATTTTCCGAAAATGGCGCATCGGCAATTTCACCAACAGGATCTGGCTCCATCAACGTTTTATAAAAATATTCCTTTGTATATTCGGTAAATGTTGAGACAGCTACCGGTCCGTGAAACGTTATCAGCCCGGTTTTTATATGGATACCGATCAATAAGGAAGTAATATCACTATAACCCTGGATAATCTTCGGATTCTGAGCAATAAGATCATAATCGATATATTTTAGCAACCGCCCGGAGCCATAGCCGCCGCGTATGGCCATAATCGCTTTAATCCGATCATCCTGAAACATCGTATGCAGATCATCAACCCGCTCTTGATCTGAACCGGCCAGATAACCCCATTTTTTACCAACATGCTGGCCGGCCTTAACCCTGAAACCCAGATTCTTTATCTTTTCCTGCGCTTCAATCAGCGTTTGATGCATTTCGAAGGGAGGCGATGCGGGTGTCACCAGCCCAATCGTATCTCCCATACGCAATGCGGGTGGTTTTATTATGGTATTTTCATCAGCGGCATATCCTGCCTTATACATCTGCATACCGATTCCGATACCAATAGAGTTACGGATAAATCGTCTGCGATCCATTTTTACTCCCTGTTCATTCATTCATATTATGAACCTATAAAAGCAAACCTGGTATTGCACTGATCATCAGCATGATGATAAAAGCGATGCCAAGTATCACATAGTATCTTTTATGAGCAATTTCCTGTTTAAATGATTTAAAAGTGAAAATCAATCCGGGATCTGTTTCCTGTACAGGTTTTCTGGCGATACGGCTGATCAGATAGCCGGTGATCATTGCAACTAAAAAGCCAAGCACATTCCACCAAAGCCATGAAACTTCATTTTCATATATCTGCCAGAGCAGGATGTTTACACTTACGCCGGCAATCAAACCTGTGATGGCTCCTCTTTGATTTCCTTTGTATGTAAGCATACCAAGCCAAAAGGTTGCCAATATAGGCCCGTAAAAAGCCGACCCGATTTTATTCACCAGTTCAAGTACAGTTTCTGAACCACCAATCATGATTAGCGCAAAAGCTGTGGCAACCACTCCCCAAAATATCGTCAACAGCCGCGATAGCCTCACCTGCCTGCGCTCCGAAATATGATTCAGGTTTGGCCAGAGTTTAACCAGGAAATCCTGATAACTGGCTGCACTAAGCGAGTTGAAAGCGCTATCGATACTCGACATGGAAGCCGCAAAAAAACCGGCAATGATCAGCCCCAGTATCCCGGACGGCAAATACTCGATCATAAAGTATGGTAGGATAAAATCCGGACGTTGCCCTTCCAACTGTCTGGCAAATTCCGGATGAGCTGCCAGAAATGGTATCAGCAGAATGCCAATGGATATGTAGGTCAGAACAAGAAGAAACCGAAATACACCGTTTAAGGTCATTGCCTTTTGTGCTTCGGCCGGTGTACGGGTTGTCAGAAGGCGCTGGGCCTGACTCTGATCACAACCATAATAGGACAGATATAAGAACAGACCGCCGATCAACATAGGCCAGAAAGCAAACGTGGCACCATCTCCAAGACCGGTGGCATTAAAGTTGAAAACCTGCATCCGCTCCGGCTGCTGAGCAAGAATCTGCAAAGCTGAACCGTCGAGCATGCCCAACAGAATAAAAATGACTATAAATGAGCCGGACCATAAAATGATCAACTGAATAATATCGGAGTAAATATCTGCAACAATTCCACCAAAGGTGGTATATATAATCGAAACCAATCCGATCAACAGTATTGTTTCGGCCAGTGTCCAATCCAGGCAAACCTGCATAACGATACCGGTGGCCAGCAGGGCAACACCCGATCCCAGACCGCGACTGAGAAGAAATACGGCACTGATACAAAGACGGGTTTCAGAGCCAAACCGGCTTTCAAGATATTTATAGATGGTAATTCCTCTGGTACGATGATATAGGGGAATCAGGATGAGCATAATCAGCATCATCGCCAAAGGAATAGCAAATTCATATTGTAACCAGACCAGCCCCCCCCCGGTACGGACAGCGACAAATGCGGGTGCACCGATCAGACTGATCGCACTTACCTGCGTTGCCATGACCGAAAGGGCAATTTGCCAGGCGGGCATCTGTCGTCCACCGAGATAATAATCTTCCTGAGATTTCTGCCGTCGTCCGATAAACCAGCTTAATCCGATTATGAGCAATATATAGGCGGCAAGAATAATCCAATCCACTATGGCCATATATTTCCCCTACTTTAGCAGAATATATAAATTTGAACACATTTTTCAAACATATCGGTTTTTAACCATTTGGTTAATTTTTTCTTGATTTTTTTGATTTGATCATTTATTTTAACCGTATAGTTTAACCAAACAGTTAAAACGATGACCACAGAAGAAAAAATTATTATTGCCGCACGTGATATATTCCGCGAAAAAGGGAAAGATGGCGCAAGAATGCAGGAAATCGCAGATCATGCCGGTATCAATAAAGCCCTGTTGCATTATTATTTCCGTAGCAAGGACACACTTTTTGACAAGGTGTTTCAAAATGAAATCCGGGAAGTATTTCAACAGATCATGTCAACGATAACCGACCAGGCAGATTTCCAGAGTTTCCTTAAATCTTTTATCAAAACTTATTTACGGAATATAGCACCACGGAGAAATGTCATTCGGTTTGTACTGTGGGAGGCGGATGAAAGAAAGGATCTGTTTATTCGCAATCTCTCAGAAGTATTCAAAGAGCATGGGTTTAGTGAAAATCCGATAATTGTCCGAATACGAAGCGCTATTGAAGAAGGTGAGATCAGACCATGTGATCCGGTAAATCTGGTGTTGAGCATCCTGAGCATGTCAATTTTCCCGTTTATTGCCGCACCGGTTATGGAACGCATTTTTCCCGGCCTGAATCTTACCGATCATTCTTTTATCGACCGCCGCGCCAAAGAAATTACCACACTCATCTGGGACGGCGTTAAACCGGAGGTATAAAATATGTCGTTTAAGTCAAAGTTTTATCGTTCCATCCAAACACCTGGCTATTTGTTTGCATTACTTTATATTTTTCTTTTGACAACCGCATCGGTCGCTGGCGAACAAGAAAAGTTAACCCTGCAAAGCGTTTTAAAAATGGCTTCCGAAAACAATCTAACATTACAACAGCAGGCGCTCCTGATTCAGGAGGCGGAATCAGAAATATCTATCCAACAGGCCGGGTATTATCCCGCACTTTCTGCCAGCGGTTTTTCAACCTGGGTATATTTCAATAAACCCCCGGTAAATTTACCCGGTGATAATGACCATGTTTCAATAAATATCTTTTCGCTCGGGATCGAACAACCCATTTTCCGTGGCTTTCGAACGTTAAACAGCGTTAATATGGCCGAAGAAAGGCTATCGACACAAAAAATGACCAGCCGTACCGTGCACGATCGTCTTCTCCAGACGGTTGGCTTACTCTATTATGACCTCCAACTCAATCTACTAAGCCAGGATGTTCTGCATCAGAGTATGCTGCGGGCCCAGAATCAACTGGAAAAAACACGTAATCTGCTGGCTGCCGATCAGGTGACCTGGTTTGATACACTGGAAGTATCAAATCGTATGCTGGAACTCTCCACAGCTCTGATCGAGATCGAAGGATATTTCGCCATATTTAAAGATAAATTGGCCCATCTTTTAAATGTTTCCGCATTACCAACGATAAACCTTCAAACGATCAAACCACCTGTAAAGCGGATGGAATCCCTCTTGGAATTAAAGCAGATCGCCCTGAATAACCGGCCGGAACTCAGTACGTTAAAATCAAAGCGAAACCTGCAAAAGTACCAGATTGAGATGAATAAAGCGGCATTTTACCCGAATATTACCGCCAGCGGAGGTTATAATTATGGCCACCTGGATGGCTTCTTCTTCTCCGGGGAGTGGGTGGATTTCTACAATGTGATGATAAATTTTCAATGGGATCTCTGGGATTGGAACCGGGACAAAAACAAGGTTCAGCAATCGAAAATAGCGTATCAGCGTCTTGAGCTGGAGGAACAGCAATTACTTCTTGATATCACCAATGAAATCAAGGAGGTCTATGAGCAGGGTGAAATTTACGTACGACAAATTGAGATGAAAAGTCGATTGTTCACGCAGGAAAAGGACCGTTATGAGATTACACAAGAACGTTTTCAACAGGGGCTGACGACCGCTCTGGATCTGAGTTCGGCCGAGCATGCCCTGACTTCAGCACAATTGCAATTACAAAAATCTTATATAGACTGGTATAAAAACAACCTGCAGCTTCAATACACGACAGGACAAATTGGAAATCTTACACAGGAGGTTGATAAATGAAAAGATCATTTCTTTTCGTTACAACGGTAGCGCTCTTGATCGCAAGCGGTTGCAGCAAAAACGATGGCGCCCGCGAGTACACAAGCATACTTGAAGGGACAACCATACAGGTTCCCGCACTTACCGGTGGCCAGATTGTTGCCATGCTGATTGAAACGGGACAACAGGTAAAAGAGGATGATCTGCTGGCCCGGATCGACTCGCTTGAATTGTCTCTTCAATATCAGCAACTGATTGCTTCATATGACGAAATCAAAATTCAAAAACGGATTGCCTCAACCGCTCTTGAACGGGTTGAGCGTGACCTTTCATATGTAAAACAAAAATATGACCGTGTCGAAAAACTGTTTCGCGCCAACTCTATTGCCAAACAGGATTATGACGATATATCGAACCAATTATCTCAGGCAAATTCTGCCCGCGAAACCGCTACACAGAATTTACAAACGCTTGGGGCGCGATTAAGACAATTTGAAGCGCAGATGGCGCTGAACAGAAAAAAAATAAATGATACCGTCATTCTGGCTCCGCTTACTGGTATCATCACAACAAAATATTATGAACCAGGAGAGGCTGTATCGCCGCTCCGCCCGGTCGTGGAAATTATGGATATCACCAAGTTGGAGGCAAAAATTTACATTGAAGAAACGATGCTACCTCAAATACGGCAGGGTCAGGAAGTGGAATTAAAGATCGATGGCTCTGAAAAGTCATTTTCAGGTACCGTGAGTTGGATAAGTCCACGGGCTGAATTTACACCGAAGTCCATTCTCACACCCGACACACGTACATCCTTGGTTTATGCGGTTCAGATTGATATCGAAAATCCGGACGGTATCATGAAAGATGGTATGCCGGTAATAATTATCCTTTAGAAGGAAGCATCACCGATGTCAGAAATAGATATCCGGGATTTCAGTAAAAAATTTAATGCATTTTCAGCCGTAAGTGGGGTGAATCTTTCAGTTAACCAGGGTGAACTGTATGGTCTGATCGGGCCAGACGGAGCCGGAAAGACGACCTTGATGCGTGTATTATGTACATTACTCTTGCCTTCATCAGGGACAATTCAAATCCGTGGACTCGATGTGACCAAAAACGTGCCCAGGATTCGTGCCATGCTTGGATATATGCCACAACGATTTTCGCTGTATCAGGATCTTTCGGTTGAACAAAATTTGTTTTTCTTTGCAGATCTGTTTGAAGTTACACCCCAGGATCGCAAAAACCGGTTAGAACAACTATACCGTTTTTCTCGTCTCGAGCCCTTTAAGAAACGGAGAGCCGGAGCCCTTTCCGGCGGTATGAAACAAAAACTTGCCCTTTCCTGTGCGCTTATACACACCCCCGAAATTCTGGTTCTTGATGAGCCCACCTATGGGGTTGATCCGGTCTCGAGGCAGGAATTTTGGGACATTCTTGCGCTCGATTCAGAAGCAAGGGACTACCATTCTGGTTTCCACGGCCTACATGGATGAAGCCAACCAGTGCGATCGGATCGCTCTTCAATTTAGCGGTAAAATAAAGGCGATCGGAACCCCCGCAGGACTTAAAAGCCGAATATTTATATCCGTTATATCGCATTGAAGCTGAAAATATCTATCAACTTTATGATTTTTATAAAACCAGCAGCAGAGGTCCATAATGCACAGATTTTCGGAAATGCGTTGCACGTCAGTTTTTAATTGATCCGGACACCGGGCTTTGGCAAAGATACCGCGAGAGTACCCGGAATAATTTAACCAATGGGAAAAGCATTCACCCTCAATTGAAGATGTTTTTCTCGATTTGATGCGGGGTGATCATGGAAACGAATAAGATTGCGGTAAAGGCCGAGGGATTAACACGCCGGTTTGGAAATTTTACGGCCGTAAAAGAGTGCCAGCATCACTGTTTCCGAAGGTGAAATCTTTGGTTTTCTAGGTGCAAATGGTGCCGGCAAAACAACCATGATCCGTATGCTATGCGGATTTTTAAAGCCGACTGCAGGTGAAGCCACCGTCGCCGGTTTTGATATCTACCGACAAAGCGAGCAGATCAAACTGCATATCGGCTATATGAGTCAGAAATTTTCGTTATACGACGATCTGACCATCAGAGAAAATATTGAATTTTATGGCGGCATCTACAACCTGCCTAACGATATCATACGACGACGAAGAGAGAATCTTCTGCTGGAGTTGGGTCTGCAATCGGAATCGGAAAAGCTGACCCGCGAACTGCCACTGGGATACAAACAACGTCTGGCTTTGGGGTGTGCATTGTTGCACGACCCACCAATACTTTTCCTCGATGAGCCGACTTCAGGCGTCGACCCAAAGCCCGGAGGTCATTCTGGAATCTTATCTATCTGACCTCCCAAAAAGGTAAAACAATTTTTGTAACGACACACTTTATGGATGAAGCCGAATATTGCCACCGACTTTCCATTATGCGGGATGGTGAGATTATTGCTTTGGGTACCCCTGCAAAACTCAAAGACAGTCACCGAAAATCTTCCATACAGGATGTCTTTATTTCGATCGTGAATGGAGAAAAATCGATATGAGGAGACGTATAATTGCAATTGCCCGTAAAGAATTTCTGCATATTATCCACGATATACGCAGTCTGGCCATTATTTTTGCTATGCCGGTGATAATGCTGATCCTTTTCGGATATGCCCTGAACCTCGAGATACAGGATATAAACCTGGCGGTCTTTGATTTCAACCAGACCCCTGTCAGCCGGAAACTAATCGATGAATTTGTCGCCAGTAAATATTTTACCGTCTCATATCAACAGGGATCACCTTCTTCGATCGACTCGCTGTTCCTTTCCAAGCAAGCCCGGGCGGCAATCATTATTGATAAAAATTTTGCCCGTAATTTCAAGCGTGCAAGCAGAAGCCCGATTCAGTTGCTGGTAGATGCCTCTGATCCCAATGCCGCATCATTTATCAAGATGTATTGCAACGGCGTAATCGGTCGCTTCAACGAGAAGCAAAATGCGAACCTGAATTTACCTTTCGATATCAAACACCGTATCTGGTATAATCCCGACATGAAGAGTGCTTACTTTTTTGTGCCCGGTTTGATTGCGCTTATCCTGATTATGATTTCAGCGCTCTTAACCAGTATCACGATCGCACGCGAAAAAGAAATGGGAACGATGGAACAAATTCTGGTTTCACCGGTGCGGCCAAATGAGATTATTATCGGAAAAGTATTGCCATACATGGCGCTTGCTTTTCTTGATGGCCTGCTGATTTTATTGTTGGGTGTATTTATCTTCGATGTGCCTTTTCAGGGTCAGTATCTCTTGCTCATTTTGTTATCACTGCTTTTCCTGTTAACCGCCCTGAGTTTTGGACTCATGATCTCCACAATTGTTTCTACACAACAGGTGGCAATGATGCTATCCCTATCCGCGACACTGTTACCGACCGTCATGCTATCCGGATTTATTTTTCCGATAAACTCCATGCCTGTTATTCTACAATACATATCCTATCTCGTACCGGCAAAATATTATATAACCATTATCAGAGGGGTCATGCTAAAAGGAAACACGTTGTGGCAATTGCTGGGACCTGCGCTATTCTTACTTATACTTACTGTGATAATGCTGCGCAATGCACTGCGCCGGTTTAATATTAATCTGGAGAAATAGAATGCGTCAGATTTTTTATCTTATTCGCAAGGAATTCAAACAAATCTTCCGGACTCGCGAGATGGTCGCGATCATATTTGGTATGCCGATGATTCAGATGATAATCCTCGGATTTACCATTACCAATGAGGTTAAGAATGTAAAATTGATTATTGCGGATCAGGATTACAGCCGTGCCAGTCGTGAGATTGTAAGGGCCTTTGAAAATACGGACCGTTTTACAATAACCAGGTACGAGACCGATATCAATAAAATTACCGAGGATATACAGGACTGGAAAGCTCAAATGGCTTTGATCATTCCACCGCATTTCGGCAGGAATCTTGAGCGTCAGAATATGCCCGAAGTTCAGCTGTTGATAGACGGATTGGATGGAAACACCGCAGGCGTTGCCCTTGGGTATGCCCAAAATATTCTTCTTCAGACCGCACCTATGTTGAGGATTTCGGAATCCGTCCTTATCGGCGCTTCTTCCCATTCCATAGTTGAAGCACTGGAAAGAATGTGGTATAACTTGAATCTGGATAATGCTCAGTATATGATACCCGGGATCGTAGTCGTCCTGCTCACAATTATTTCAATGATGTTATCGGCAATGAGTCTGGTCAAAGAAAAAGAAATCGGCACACTGGAGCAATTGATGGTTTCCCCCTTAAAACGCTATCAGTTGCTTTTCGGCAAGATTATCCCTTTCCTTATTCTCACATTCATTGAACTTGCTCTCGTCATGACCTTTGCCCGAATTATATTTTCGATAAATATCAATGGAAGTCTTATCTTACTTGGTTTTCTCTCCTTTATATATTTGTTTACCACGCTCGGTCTGGGCGTATTTGTCTCTGCAATAACAGGTACACAACAGGAAGCCATGTTTATCTCCTGGTTTTTTATGGTATTCATGCTACTCATGAGTGGATTTTTTATTCCCATCGAAAACATGCCCCCCTTGCTCCAGCATATTACTTATTTAAATCCAATGCGTTATATTCTATCGATCATCCGCGATATCGTTCAAAAGGGCGCACAGTTTAAGTTTTTACTTACCGATGTGATACCAATGACCATATATGGCATCATTGTTTTCTTTCTCGCGGTGATCAATTTTCACAAACGTGCCGCATGATCTAAAATTCTTTTCGACTCAAGTTTTTTGTATATTCTACGACAATTCGATTATAGGAGAATACTCTTCGTGCAAACGGTCTTGCCACAGAGTGAGCCCTTGCGGCGTGCCGTAAAATGGATTTCAGATCATCTAAAAGAGGATGAACACCAAAGCCGATTAAAGCTTGTTCAGGAAGCCGTCTTTCGCTTCAACCTTCCACCCAAAGACGAAATCTTTCTGTTCAACATGTACCGCCGTAAATAGGAATCAACCGTTTCGCACATTTTGAATAGAAATTAAATTGATATAAGGCATTACTTTAAATGGCGAAAGTAACCGTCGGCTCGTATATCGAGCACTACCAGATTCTGGAAGAATTAGGTAAGGGTGGCATGGGGGTGGTATATAAAGCCCTCAATGTAAACCTCGACAAATTTGTAGCCATAAAAACCATTTCGCTCGGGCTCGCCAGCGAGGAGATTATTACCAATCGTTTCAGAACCGAGGCACGTGCTCTTGCCAAGCTTCAAAATCCCAATATTGTCAGCATTTTCGACCTGCGTGTCGATGACAATCAGTGGTTTATTGTCATGGAATACGTTGACGGTATAACACTTGCTCATAAAATTAAAGAACAGGATGCGATATCTTGGCAGGAATGCCTGAAAATTTTTAAACAGATTCTGAGTGCTATCGGTCATGCACACAGGGCCGGTATAATCCATCGCGATATCAAGCCAAACAATATCATGCTTACCCGTGACAGCATGGTCAAAATCACCGATTTCGGACTCGCCAAGGATCAGAAAAATCTAAGTCATACCCAGACCTCCTCTACCGGAGGCACACTTTATTATATGTCGCCGGAACAGGTCAAAGGTCTCCAATTTACCGATAACCGTAGCGATATATACTCACTTGGTCTGACGCTTTACGAAATGCTCGCAGGAAAAATCCCTTTCCGCAAAGATGATAACGATTACACCATTCGCGAAGCGATTATCAAACGTCAGTTTCCACCCCCGACACATTTTAATCCGTCAATCCCCGTTGGGTTGAACTCAATTGTCATGCATGCTATTGAGAAGCGCCCGGAGGACCGTTTTCAGAATGTCGATGAGATGCTTGAAAGCCTTGAACAATTCGAGCAAAACGCAGACATTAATCAAACCGAGTTCTTACCCACGAGTCCCGATCCGGCTTATTCTCAAATCCATCCCGCCGATTTTGATATCTCCTATCTATCTGATCCGGTTGTTACAGAGGGCCCGCCGCCTGAAGAAAAAAAGTCCCCTGAGAAATCCATTCGATCCAGATTTGCACTTACGGGTCTATTGGCAATAATTTCGGCTGTTTTAATTTATTATTTGTGGAGTTGGTTCTTCCCGGCACCCATGGCGGAAATAATGGTAATAAGTACGCCAAGGGGGGCCAGCCTTAGCATTAATGGCAAAATTGCGGGTCAAACACCGGTTTATAATTTTCTGGTCCGCTCAGGTCCGATTGATGTTCGTTTGGAAAAGGACTCCTATCTTCCACTGGACACTGTTATTTATCTTGAATCTGATACCCTAAATTTCTTTTCCTATGATTTGTTACCTGCCGGAACGATTGAAATTTCCACGATCCCCTCAAATGCAAAAATCTGGATCGACGGGCGCGTCCTGGCGGACACTGGTCAGGTGCGCCTGCTGCTTGCACAGGGTATTTATGATATCCGGGTTGAACTGAAAGGCTACCGACCATTTTTTGATGAAATCAAAGTGCTCCACGGTGATCAGATATTCCGCTCATATCCGCTTGAGATGCTGGATCAGCCCGAAAGAACCAGCCAGGCAAAGCCCAGCGGTCAATCATTAGATATCACCGGCCAGGATCCGACCTTGCCATTGGCAGCTGAATTATCCGATGCGTCAATTATGATAACAGGCGCTTTGGCCATTAGATCAGAACCGAAAGGCGCCGGTATCTGGTTGGATGGTTACCAAGTCCCGAGTTTTATGTCTCCCTGTACCATCACCTCCCTGGCACCGGGTTTGCACCAGACTCGATCTCCAAAAAGAAGGATATAGCAGATTTTCTGGTGCAATTATGGTCACACCGGAGGAAACCACCCTCGTGCATGCCGACATGGCAAGACTGATGGGTGAGTTGAAAATTCTGGTTAAACCCTGGGGGTCGATTTTTATCGACCAGGAACTCGCCCGGGAAAATACCAATACGATTTATTCTGGTCGGTACGGGACAGGACAACATCAGCTTCGGGTGGTCCATCCTACTTTCGGAGTATGGGAACAACCGGTAGCAATCAGTGAAGATCAGATAGTCGATATTACCGTCGATTTTAACACCATTGTCTATGTTCCCGTGACAGACTTTTGATGTCGAAGGAAATCCGGTTTGGGCCGACATTTATATCGACAACAAGCAGACAGGTGAAGTCACCCCAAAAGAAGTAGGTCTTCGTATTGGATTGAGAACCATATCAACCCGAAAGGATGGATATCTGCCGGTCAACGGTGAAAAAGAGTTGATGGTTACCGAAAATCTTTCGCAACCGCTCAAATTTATCCTACGTAAAGTCGCATCAAGTCAAGCCTTCAAACCCTGAAAATCGAAGAATTTTTTCTTAATTATCACCTTTTTCAAACGATAATATATAAGTGAACAATACTGTCTTAGCTGAGTAAAACCAAATTAATCATGAACCGGTTGGAAAACTATTTTTTATGCTTCGATACAGCAGATTTTTTATTATAATATTTCTTATTCTGCAAGTGGTTTTGCTGCCACTGCACGATATCCTTCTTGCCCAATCGCTCTCGGCTGATTCGCTGATCGGGCAGGCCAAAAAAAGTTATTATGAAGGAAATTTTGATCAGGCAATCGCATTGATAAAAACCTGTCTGCAAGAAACCAAGCTGGACAGTGTAAAACTGCAGGATGCCTATAAAATACTCGCCCAGACCTATCTGGCCAAAAATTACAATGATGCGGCCCGTGAGATCGTGATTAAATTGCTAGAAGTCAATCCCTCCTACAGCCCGACCATCGAACAGGAACCACCACCTTTTGTAAATCTGGTGGAAAAAATAAAACGTGAAAAATCCCCGAGTATCTCGCCCGGTCCGGTAAGCGATAATAAATGGCTCTGGTTCGGAGCCGGAGGAGCAGTGCTTATCGGAGCAGCTACTTTTATCATATTCAAAGATAAAGGTGACGATACCAATCCGGATAATACGCTTAAAGATCCTCCCGCAATGCCGGGTAATCCTTAACTCGATGAACCGGTTATATTATTGGATATAAATATGAAACCAATCCGACTTCTGCTATTTACCGTGATGATCTTTGGTACCGGTCTGCTTTATGGAGTTGATGTTTCCGGGACCATAAATGGTCAGACGTGGACTGCAGCGGAGTCGCCTTACCGTGTGATCGGTAATATAAACATACAGGATCTGACCATCGAACCGGGTGTAACTGTGGCGTTTGACGGGAATTACGAGTTCAAGGTTACCGGTTTGTTAATGGCGGTTGGCACCCGTTACGATTCGATTTTTTTTCAAAATTACCCGTCATTTTCCGGGAACTGGCGTGGAATCGTAATCGAGGAATCTTCAACTGTCGATACCCTCAAATTCGTGCAGGTAACAGACGCGTCTCCCGCAGGTATCAAAATCCGCAATAATACGACCCATATTGAACATTGTCAAATTACGGGCAATAATGGAAATGGCATTTCCGTCAGTAAAGGTTTATTACAGATCTATCGAACGGAAATTCGGAACAACACACAAAATGGACTCGAAATTGATTCGAGTGGTTTCTCGATGCTGCGAGCAGTACGGATCACAGCGAACGGCAATAAAGGAATCAACTTATTCAATGGAAAATCTGTCTTGGAGAACGTTATCATATCTTATAACAACCAGGGTGGAATTATCCTGAATACGATACAGGATAGTCTGGAATTTACCAATACGGTAATTGCTGATCATGGATCAGAATTTGGTATTTTTGCCTTTAATGGCAATATTGTTGGGCGCAATTCGATCATCTATTTTAACGATACATCGGTTGGGAATGTTGCCGCCACGATAGATCTGACCTATAGTGACGTTAATCCAGCCATATCCGGAACAGAGAATATATCAGCGGATCCATTATTCCTCGATCGGAATAACTATGCCCTATTATCCGGTTCGATCTGTATTGATAAAGGTTTAAACGAACTCGTATATAACGATATCTGTTTCCCCCCCTCTCTGGGTGGTGTGCGCAATGATATCGGTGCATATGGAGGACCTGGTGCATGCGAATGGTACGACCAATTATTTGTCTGGCCGGAAAGTATAGATTTCGGACCCGTAACCATCAATATACCATCTGATACATCTTTAAATATCAAAAATTACCGCAACCGGCCGCTTGAAATATCAGATATAAATATTACCGGCAGTGATAGCGGATTTTTCTCCGCAGATGTCGTCTCCTTTATCGTCAGTGCATTCGATAGCCAGACCGTAACCGTAAACTTTCTGCCGACCGAACGACGAACGTATAGTGCAACGCTGGAAATATTTTATACTGACGATCAGATAATTATCCCGTTAACCGGTAGCGGAGAAATACCAAATATTGATGTCCTGCCGACAGATCTGCCTTTTAATAGCGTTGCAATCGGCGACTCGTTAACCAGAGAAATAAATATAAGTAATCTCGCCGTTGGTGATCTCATTATTTCCGGTTTAAACTTCTCCAACAACGACTTTTTTGCCATAAATGATCTCAAGGATCCGATACCATTCGGCAAGACAGAAAAACTATTTGTGATATTTAAACCGGACACAATAGGTCCTATTTCAGGTACGTTAGCCATTATAAATAATGACCCGGATGAGAATCCTGTTAATGTAACCCTTTCAGGGACTGGTAAGGCCGGAGTCATTTCTGCATCCCAAGACACCATCAAATTAGGAGATGTATCCGCCGGTTCGTTTGCAGATACAAATATTGTCATTGAGAATTCCGGAAATGATACGCTTCAAATATTTTCGCGCACTCTGGAATCCGACAGTCCCTATTTCAGTATTGAGGATACTTCCACACAAAGATTTTTACCCCCCGGCTCTGAACCGGATATCATAAAAGTCCGCTTTCATCCTCAGGTGGGTGGCGATTACCTGGCCAGCCTGATCATCTGCAGTAGCGATCCATTTAAAGATAGTTTGTCCGTTTCGATAACCGGACACAGTATAAAACCCATTGCGACTTCGATACCGGAGGATTCCATTAAATTCGATGAGGTTATGGCCAAAACAGTTTCTCGGTGTGATGTAAAATTAAAAAATACAGGTAATGCCAATCTGGAAATCTTCCCGGTTATTCTTGATCAGCAGATTCCCGATGACTCTTCATTTTCGGTATTCAATTTTCCGACGGATACAATTATTTCGCCACAAGACTCTTTAACTTTTGAGGTTGCATTCTCTCCGAATACGGAAAACGAAGATTACACGGCCGTGTTAAAAATTCCCACTAATGACATAGATAAAGATACACTTTCATTATTTCTTTCCGGCAAAAGTGTCCTACCTGTGCTGGCTGGTTCGGAAACGATTGATTTCGGTGATGTCGTTCTCAGAAAGGACTCAATCAAAACTTTTGAATTATGGAACGCCGGAACCGGTACTCTGATTATCGATTCGTTGTACACCGGTGGAACCGATCCGGAGGCCTTTACCTTGTTTGATCATCCACTCCCTGATTCACTGACATACTCAGATACCCTGAAGACTGAAATTAAATTTACGCCTCATGTACAGGGAGAACTGGAAGCATATATTTTTATCCGGACCAATCTACCTGAACCCGCTAAACTTGACAGTTTTTTAGTGACCGGAACAGGACTTAAACCGGTTATCGGTCTTTCCGCAGATTCAGTTCTATTCAATTTGACTTATATCGGTGATCCATCAGTTAAAGATACTGTGTACGTTTCAAATACGGGTAACGGAAAATTAGATATTGATTCTCTTTATTTTGCTGCCGGAGGTGATACGAGAGATTTCATAATCAATCTGTTGCGCAGTCCATATTTGGCAGGACCGGGCGCAGTGGATACCATTATAATCGAATTCAATCCGGAAGCCATCGATAAATCGCAGCGTCAGGCGACCTTACTGGTGCAGAGTAACGATCCGGATTCACCTGAGAAGGAGATCACCCTCAAAGGATCGGCCAAATCACCGGTCGTTATCCGCCTCGCGGATAGTCTTGGATTCGAATCGACATTCGTAGATCTCTCCGTCAAGAAAGTTCATTACGATCGCAAATGATGGGGATCGTGATTTACATGTTTTTACAGTAACATTCGATAATCCGGCTGACTCAATATTTTTTGCCGGCGATATTGGAACCGGTTTGATCGTTAACCCAGGTTCCATGGATAGTCTTTCCATCAACTTTAAACCCGATGAAGAGGGGCCTGCAAACAGCACCGCACATATCATCAGCAATGATCCGATTCATGATACCGTTGCAGTCGCTTTATCCGGCATGGGTAAAACAGACCCATCACCGGCAAATATCACGGTCACAGATTTTCCTGATTCCCTCGTGTCCGGGGAAGATTATACCATCCGGATTACAATTTCAGAGAATCAGGCTCCTTTGTCCTGGTGCCATCTGCTGGCCAGACCAGGGGCCAGGAGTGTATTCGATACATTGTCCATGACGCAGGTCGTTGGTTCTGATTCCATATGGGAAACGGCCTTAACCGGTGACCTGATCACCGAGAGAGGTCTTGAGTATTATTTTGAGGTGCGCCACGGTGGCCGAAATTCACTCTTGCCCGAGTTTGGTGATGAAAATCCACAATATGCACAGGTGCATATCAGATTACTTAGGTATCCCGCACCGACACGAATAAATGAGTATCAAATGATTTCATTACCTGTAGAGTCGGCTAATCGAACCATGGCCTCCCTTTTCGGTGACACCCTGGGTACATATGACGATAGCCAATACCGTGTTTTCGATTATGATTCCGGCTATATTGAATTGAAGGAGATGAATGAGCCTCTTCCTCGCGGCAAGGCATTTTGGCTGATCACACGCACCAGTAAAGAACTTGCTGTCCGGGATGTTAAATCACCTGAAGTGCTGTCCCTATTTTCGATCCTCCTCAAAAAGGGGTGGAATATGATCAGCTTGCCGTTCCCTTTTCCGGTTTCCCCGGGTTTGCTGGATGTCGGTATGATCAGTGGCGGTGTTTTTTATAATTGGAATGGGAACGGTTGGGATACTAATATTACCACGCTCATGCCTTATGACGGATATGCTGTTTACGCATTGGCAGATACCGTGATTCAGGTCCCCCCAACAGCCGCTGTGGCCGGTCTGTCAAAAGAAAAAACCGTGATTTATGCCGATTGGCAAATTGGTATCAACGCCGTCCGCGGTCAGTATCAAGATATGAATAATTTTGCCGGTGTCCATCAGAATGCACTGGATGGATTTGATCACTTTGATCTGCCGGAACCGCCCTCACCGGGAAGTTTTGTGTCGGTCTATTTTTATAACCCCGAGACGCCGCTGATGGCTGATTTTAGGGCGCCGGCTGATACGGCTCACGGCTATCGGTTTGATTTTGCAGTCGTCAGTAATTTTACCGGAACAACCGTCCTTTCCTTTTACGATGAAAATTTACCTGCCGGGTATCGGTATACCATTGTTTCTGATGAGACCGGAGTAAGATACGATGATCCGCAAGCAATCGAAATCTCTGCCAACCGGCAGGATCTGGTGCTGTATGTCGGAGCAACACCGTATATCGAAAAAGTAACGGCATCATATCAATCCATGCCCATCGCCTATACCATAAGTCAGAATTACCCCAATCCTTTTAACCCCGCCACCAATATCAAATATGCCCTGCCGGTCGCCGGCAAAGTGGACCTGATTGTTTACGATATTCTTGGAAAGGTGATAAGAAATCTGAAATCCGGAAGTTTTCAGGAAGCCGGGTATCACAGCGTCAGCTGGGATGGTACCAACAATCGTTACCAGCCGGTCTCCAGCGGGATTTATTTCCTGACGCTAAGAACAAGCGGCTACCACCATTCCATTAAAATGCTGCTGCAGCGTTAGAGGGAGTAATTACATCGATATCCGTGTGGGGAATAATTTATAAATTTTAAACGGTGTGACGCGAAGCATACCCAAAGAACCGCATGAAAAACTTCGTGGCCCTTTGTTTAATATCTGATCAATCCTGTTATCATTTTACAAAAACCGGGGTTCGCCGAAAGATAAATTCTTTACTGATTCTCTGCATTGGCCACATCCAGGATTTGTTGCAGGGGCACACCGGTTTTTTGTGCCAGAACCCGGGCAATCATGAGCACATTGAGAATCGTATGGGATCCTGCCCGCTGAACACCAAAATGCCTGTCCTGACCGTTGTTGAGCATACTCAGATCCGGAATATGAACCTGGGCACCAGCTTCGTCTAGCAGATCGATCGCCTTGGCTGGTAGCATATGTTCCTTATCAAATTCTACCGACAATTCAATCGCCGCTTCCAGCGCCCGATCTGTAATCCAAACCTGATGGAATTCCTCCAGTTTTTTCCGGAAAAGTTTGAGCATTTCAATCGTATCCCGCTTGCACGGCTCGCCAATATCTATTTTTTGAAATCCGCGTTTTAAGGATGTATCCGGAAAAATGTAGCGGGCAAAATCTTCCGGTGTAGTGGCCCCAATAAAATTCAAATCTCCCTGTGTCACCAATGGATTCATTATATTCGCTACAGTATTTCCTGGTTCTTTTTGATTTACCCCTATAAAATTATGAATCTCATCGATAAACAGAACCACCTCCGGTTGCGTAATCGCTTCCTCAATAATATTGGATAGGCGGTTTTCAAATGATTTTTGACCCCCCCAATTTCCAATTATTTTACCCATATTGAGTGCAATTACCCGTTTGTGGGAAAGCTGCTCATTATCTTTCCCCTGCACCAGACGACAGGCCAGCGCTTCGACGAGGGTTGTCTTACCTACGCCTGCCTTACCAACCAGTAACGGATTATTGCTATACTTTTGCGATAGCGTCTGAATGATCTGGAGTATCTCCGACCGGCGGCCCGCATGAGGCCCGATATGTCCATCCCTGGCCTCGCGGGTAAGGTCTTTACCGTATTCATCGAGCAGTGAAATCGATTTTGATTTTTTTTGTATCGCAATCGCCTCCATCCGCAGATCGACCATGGGACGCGGTGAAAATTCAGGATTAAATACCTCGTAAATATCAATGGTCGGTTCCCCTGGTTTAAAGCTCCTCGATGCCAGGAATTTCCATTTTATCCCTTCGGTTGCCGTATGCTTTTCAGTCGCTTCGAATACGGCACGGCTTGCAAGTACATGGCCGCCCACAGAGGCAGCGGTGATACGATTTGCGATGGAAACCTTTATTCCAAATATGTCACGGGATTGTTTTTCCATGATTTCCCGAACTTCACCAAGATCCATACCGATGCGAACTCTCAGAACGTTGCGTTTTAAAAATTCTTTTTGAATTTCGAGGGCGCAACTCACGGCAGCCGACGGGTTTGAGAAGATCATAAGGAGACCATCCCCGGTGGATTTTATAATTTCTCCCTTTCCACTGCGCTTTACAATATTCTGGATGGTGTCATCATGGTATTGAATCAGTTTGTAAAATGACTCATCGCCCATTTTATTGAACAGCGCCATGGAGCCAACAATATCATCAAACATGATGGTCAATTTTGAAACATTGCTGTTTTTTGTAAAGGAATGAATACTATCATAGGCTTTTTTATCGATCCCATGGATCTTCTGATCGGAATCTTTTTCAAGCTTTTGGCCAATTGCTCTTTCCCAGGCGATTGTATTGTTGATCCGGCATGCCTTTAAAACCTCCCCAATTATGGGCGTGGGACGGTGCAGGATCGCTGTCAAAAGATGGATTATATTCAGATCTTCAGTGGAAGAGGCCAGTTTTTCAGCCTCTTCGAAGACGCTTTTGGTTTTGGGGCTTCTGTGGATTATTTTATCTTTTCGCCGGTATTTTCCATTTGGGCATTTTTCACGCAACCGTCGCCTAATGGTAGTAGGTGTAATCCCAAAACTGGTAATGACATTTTCAATACCCGCACGTTCGCTTTTAAGATAGATCCGTTCCTTAGGATCTAGCCGGCGTGAGACCTTGAGAATGTCCATTTTATCCATACTGCATATACCTATTAGCAAATGCTCATTTTCAATAAATTCCTGCCGGGCGGCATTCGCTTCCCATGAGGCAATTTGCCAGGCTAAGCGCAAACCTGGTGATGTATTACGCATAAAACACTCCAAGGACTCTCCCTACATATATTTCGGAATTTTACCTGAAGTATTTAAAATAAAAACATTTATTTATCAAAATTTTACTCATACCTTGCCGATAATATTTATAAAATACATTACCGGTCATCAGAATACCTGATATCTGCGTGGGTTCTAAAAAACATTGCTTAAAATTATGACCTTTTTTAGATTTAAATCTGGGCCAAAACAGAACAAATGAAAACCATCATAGAACCATTTCGTATCAAGTCCGTTGAACCAATCCTCATGACAACAAGAGAGGATCGGGAAAAATATATCCGGGAAGTAAATTATAATCTGTTTGGTTTGCACAGCAGCACTGTACTCATTGATCTGTTGACGGATAGTGGCACCAATGCCATGTCTTCAGAGCAATGGGCCGCCATTCAGCGCGGAGATGAAAGTTATGCCGGAAGTGAAAGTTTTTATCGCTTTTTCAAAGCCGTGACAGATATCATGCCGTTTAAACATGTTATACCCACCCATCAGGGCCGGGCTGCGGAAAAAATTCTCTTTTCGGTCATTGGCGGATCAGATAAGAAAATACCGAATAACACACATTTTGATACTACCCGGGCAAATGTTGAATATACCGGTGCAGAAGCCGTGGATCTTGTAATCCCTGAGGGCCGGGACCCAAAATCCCTTCATCCTTTCAAGGGGAATATGGATCTTGATGAACTGGAAAAGTTTATCCGGCGAACGGGAGTCTGAACATATTCCCTGCATTATGCTCACCATCACGAATAATTCGGGTGGCGGCCAGCCTGTATCGATGGAAAATATTCGGGGGGTGCAAACCATTTGCCGTAAGTTTGATATTCCCTTTATAATCGATGCCTGCCGATTTGCTGAAAACGCTTATTTTATCAAACTTAGAGAAGACGGATATCAGGACAAACCGGTCAGAGAAATCTGTCTTGAGATGTTCTCATATGCAGATGGCTGTACGATGAGTGCCAAAAAAGATGGCCTGGTAAATATCGGTGGTTACCTTTGCCTCAATGATGATGATTGGGCTATGCAGGCCCGAAATCTGCTGATATTAACAGAAGGTTTTCCAACCTATGGCGGTCTTGCCGGGCGTGATCTGGAGGCCATCGCTGTTGGTCTTGAGGAGGTTGTTCACGAGGATTATTTGCATTACCGGTTACGTTCTACGGAGTATCTCGGTGAAAAAATAAATAAAGCAGGTGTTCCGATCGTACTACCGGTCGGCGGCCATGCCGTTTATATCGATGCGAAATCCCTTTTATCTCAAATACCAGTGAAACAGTTCCCCGGCCAGAGTTTGGCGGTTGAGCTTTATTTGGAAGGCGGCATCAGAGGGTGCGAAATTGGATCGGTGATGTTTGGCAGCAAAGCGAAAATGGAATTGGTTCGCCTGGCAATTCCCCGGCGGGTTTACACCCAAAGTCATATTGACTATGTGATAGAAGTTATTCTTGAAGTGTATAAGCGACGTGATAAAATCAGGGGAATGAAAATTATCTGGCAACCAAAAATGCTGAGACATTTTACCGCACATTTTGATTATGTTTGACAAATTAATATTAGTGAAGATCAAGGAATAGAATTATGCAAGATCGGAAATCAAAACTTCAACGCATCATTCAAATCGGGATCGAAGTCGCTCAGATCAAGGATCTAGATGTACTGTTGGAGAAAGTACTAAGTGAGGCAAGATACCTGGTAAATGCCGATGCCGGATCAATATATATAAAAGAGGAAAGCAATTTAAAATTTAGTTATTCTCAGAATGAAACACTACGAAAGCGGCTTGGAAAGGGTAAGAAGCTCATTTATACCACGTTTTCTATGCCTATTACCAACAAATCAATCGCCGGATTTGTAGCCAAAGAGGGTAAACTGCTAAACATCCCTGATGCGTATAAAATAGCAGCTGAGAAATCATATTCTTTCGACAGCAGCTGATGATAAGATCTCCGGATATGAAACCCACTCCATGTTAACCGTTCCTTTGAAAAATAATCGTGGCGATTGTATTGGTGTTTTACAATTAATCAATGCACAGGACAGCAGTGGAAAAATTATCCAATTTGATGAAGAAGATGAATTACTGATAAAGCCCTTTGCCATGTATGCAGCCGTTGCAATAGAGCGTGCTCAGCTAACCCGCACAACCATTTTACGTATGATCAGTATGGCTGAATTGCGTGACCCAAAAGAAACGGGCGCCCATGTCAACCGCGTAGCCTCATACGCGGTGGAAGTATATGAGCACTGGGCACATAAACACGAGATACCCCAGGAACAGATTGACAAGCTGCGCGACTCCTTCCGGCTCGCCGCAATGCTTCATGACGTGGGAAAAGTTGCCATTTCGGATGCCATTCTCAAGAAACCGGGACGTTTTACCGAAGAAGAACATGATATGATAAAACTGCATACCATTGAAGGGGCCCGCTTATTCCGTGGTGCAAGATCAGAGTTTGATGAAATCGCTTCTGAGGTCGCCTTCAGTCATCACGAGCGCTGGGACGGAAAAGGTTATCCGGGTTTTATTGATCTTGAAACCGGCGAACCCTTACCCGGTTACACCGATGAAAACGGTAAAGCCCGCGGAAAGCGCGAAAACGAAATCCCGATCTACGGTCGAATCGTCGCACTCGCAGATGTTTATGACGCACTTTCATCCAAAAGATCCTACAAAGAAGCATGGGATGAAGAGAAGGTCCTGAACGTAATTCGGGAAGAGCGCGGTACTCATTTCGATCCGGAAGTTGTGGATTCATTTTTTGAAGTTTTAGACGTGATACGCTCCATTTCGCAACGTTATCCCGACGCAGGACATTAATCTCCCCTTTCAACCATTCTGCACATCCTAATTATCTGCCAATTATAATCCCTCCGGGCGACAAAAAATTCAATATAAATAATTAAGAATTATTGATTAAGAAAAAATAAAAAAAGTCTAAATTCGCTTGATTTCTGCCGAAAAATCTATTAGTATTGTGGAACATTTTTCCTTAAAGTGGAGAAAAATCCCTGGTTATGCCGGTAAATGACTTTTCGGGTGCATATCGATTTACCCTTGATGCCAAGAAGCGAATCAGTATTCCTTCGGCCATCCGGAAGATGCTTACACCGGAATCCGATAGTACAATGGTATTTACCCGTGGTTTTGAGGGGTGCGTTTATGTATATCCTCACGATGAATGGCGCCGTCTGACACAAAAACTGAATACGCTCGATAGTTTTGATGTCAATGTACGGGATTTTATTCGTCTTTTTGTCGGACCGGCCTTCAAGTCTGTATTAGATAATCAGGGACGCGTTGTCATGCCGGATTATATTTTGGAAATGGCCAGGATTGAAAGAGATATTCTTTTGCTGGGGTCGCTCAATAAATGGGAGTTATGGAGTCCTGAAATCTATGATGCGTATATTAAGCAGAATAATCCTTCGCTTGAGAAACTGACTCAAGAAATAAATTTTAGCGCTATTTTTAAAAATGATGGGTGATTATGAATCGCCCATTTCATGCGCCTGTTCTGGTTGATCAGGTCATCCACTATCTGATCACAGATCCGGGCGGAATTTATTTGGATGGTACGCTGGGTGGGGGGGGTCACGCCGAACGTATTCTTGAATATCTGTCATCCAGAGCGCTTTATATCGGTCTCGATCAGGATGAAGACGCGCTTGCCTATGCCCGAAAAAGGCTTGGGCATAAAAAAAATATTATTTTCGAAAGGTTTAACTTCGCCGAAATCCCGATACTTTTAAAGCAGCAACGTCTCGAACAGATCGATGGTATATTGCTTGACCTCGGGATTTCCTCATTTCAGATCGATATCCCCCAAAGGGGGTTTTCTTATATGCAGGATGGCCCGCTTGATATGCGTATGGATCAGCGATTAGAACTGACCGCAGACCAGATTATCAACCGGTATCCCGAGAATGAGCTGGTGCGAATTTTCAGCCTGTACGGTGAAGAGCGATTTGCAAAACGCATCGCCCGACGGATTATGAATGAAAGACGAAATAAACCGATAAATAGTACAGGACAATTGCGAACAATTATTTCACAGGCTGTTCACGGGAGACAGGACATTAAAAGTTTCGCCCGGGTATTTCAAGCCTTGCGGATTGTCGTCAATAATGAACTGTCGGTTCTTGAAAAAACGTTGTCCGACTGTCTCGGGTATATCAAAATACATGGACGCGTCGTTGTGATTTCTTATCACTCACTTGAGGATCGAATCGTCAAACAGTTTTTTAAAAAGCAGGCATCACCCTGCACGTGTCCTCCGGAGTTACCTCAGTGCATTTGCGGTTTGAAGCCAAGGGTAAAATTACTTACTCCAAAGGTTGTTAAACCGGAAAATGATGAGATCCGGAAAAATGTACGGGCACGAAGTGCCGGATTAAGAGCAGTGGAGGTATTGTGAGAACACAAAAAAAACAAAAAAGTCTGATAAGCGCCTTGTTTTTATGGCCCTTCAAATCTTATATCCGGATTATGATCGTCGTGGTATTTGTTGCCCTCTTTCAGTATCAATCGATCCAAATCGATATACTTGCCCGTGAGATTCGAGCTTTGGAATTAAGAAAGAATCACTTGCTCAATGAAAGTACCTCTTTACAGGCACAAATCGATCGGCTGACTCATCTAAACAGGATCGAAAAACTGGCCAGTGAGCGTTTCGGGTTAGTAGCACCGGGTAAACAGATCGACCAGATTTATATCAAGAAATTTGAGCATTTTCCACAGAAGCCAGAAAAAGAACTGAAATTGGCGGGAGTACGATAACTTGGCTGGTAAATCTGTTTCAAATATTCATTTCGGACGCATGTATTTCATTATTGCCGGTCTGCTGTTATTCTGGTTGGCGATCGAGATCAGACTTTTCTACATTCAGGTTAATCAGCACGATTTTTATGTTGATCAGAGTAATGTCCAATCGGCCAAACGAATCGATCTGAAAGCACGCAGAGGTCGAATATTTGACACCAACGGTGAATCCATTGCCACCAATATAATCCATTATGATCTGGGCGCCGATCTGAAACAGATCGGTAATAAAAATCTTGTTGCATCATCATTCGCTAAGGCCTTCAATCGTCCCCGTTCCTACTTCCTGAATAAACTCGATACCCCCCGTGATTTTACCTACCTTGTGCGTAAAGTGAACGATGAACAGTTGAAGCAACTTGCAAAACTCGAAGATCCTGGCGTAGTCAGACTTGAAGGCTACCGCCGGTATTACCCCTTTGGTAAATATGGCAGCCAGATTATTGGATTTACCGATGTGGACGACAAAGGTGCCAACGGTATTGAATTGCAATTTGACACACAATTGAAAGGTCAGGATGGTTGGACCTTTTTACTTGCAGACGCACGCCGACAATTCGGCTATGACGTCGATTATCCCCATCTTGAACCACATCCAGGCGTTGACATTGAATTGACAATCAATAAGAATTTTCAGACCATTGTCGAAGATGAACTTGATGCCGGTGTCAAAAAGTATAATGCTATATCCGCTATGGCTGTTCTTATGAATCCAAACACCGGTGAGATACTTGCCATGTATAGTTCTCCGGGCTTCGATCCAAATGAGCCGAATCGCTCGACCCTGGATCAGCGGCGCAACAGGTCGATAACGGATATCTTTGAACCAGGTTCCACATTCAAAATTTTCCCGGCTGCAGCTTTATTACAGGAAAATCTTAAATCTCCTGATAGCATCGTATTTTGTGAGAATGGCGTCTACAAATATTTCAAACACACTATCAATGATTCCAAGAAACATGGATGGCTTTCCTTCCAAAGGGTGGTCGAATATTCTTCGAATATCGGTATGGTTAAGCTGACCGAGGATTTGCCAAAAAAAACATTCTATCAATATTTAAAAAACTTCGGGTTTGATTCCCAGACAGGTGTAGATCTGATGGGAGAAGCCAGCGGTATGCTTACAAAACCCGCTCATTTTTCCGGACTATCAAAAGCGGTTATCTCTTTCGGTCAGGAAGTTGGGGTAACGGCTTTGCAGATTACCAATGCTTTTTCTGCGGTTATAAATGGCGGCCGTCTCATGCGGCCTTATGTATTTAAACGAGTTGTTGATTATCGGGGTAACGTGGTCGAGGAAAAGCGACCGCAGGAAATCCGTCAGGTTATTACACCTGATGTGGCAGAAACATTGAAGCATTTTATGCTTGGGGCTGTGGAGCAAGGCACCGGTAAAAAGGCCCGGATTGATGGTATCAAAATTGGTGGTAAAACAGGAACCGCTCAAAAATATGATAAAGCGAGCCGCCGGTATATTCGCAATGATTTTATGGCATCATTTATTGGCTTTGCCCCTTTTGAGGATCCGCAACTGGTCCTCGCTATATTTGTCGACGATCCCAAACCATTTTATTATGGCGGTGATGTGGCAGCCCCAATATTTGCTTCCATAATGAAACGTGTCCTGCAATTCGCACCGGAAAATGATCAGCGGCCGGAAGTATCCGAAAAAGAGATGGCTGTTGTGACAACCTCTATGCCAAATCTAAAAGGTTTGCCACTCTATGCAGTCGAAGAGTATCTGGATTTCAAGAATCTTGACTACGAAATCGAAGGGGAGGGTACTCATGTGGTTTCATATTCGAACACCCGCGATGAAATCAACCTCATTCTGGGCAACCCGGTAGTTAAGACAAAACGTATGCCTGATTTACGTGGAATGAGTTTGCGTGAAGCGTTATTATGCATTGATTTTTCACAATTTCGCGTTCGTGTCTCCGGCAGGGGTTGTGTGCGCGATCAGTCTATTAAAGCGGGTACATCTATCAAAGCGCGACAGGACCTGACTCTGGTCTGTGGGAATAGACCATGAAGATCAAGTATCTGAATGAAATTATAGAACAAGATTATGTCACAGGTAATCCCGATATCCCTGCCATTCCAATATGTCAGATTGACTATGATTCAAGAAAAGTAAAGGAAGGGAGCCTGTTTATTGCCATTAGCGGCTTTACAACAGACGGTCATCATTTTTTACCCGAAGTTGAACGCAAGGGTGCCGTTGCTGCCATTGTGGAAAAAAAAAGTGAACAGATAAAAATTCCCCAATTTGTGGTAAATAACAGCCGGGTTACCATGGCACAGGTATCGGCAAACTTTTATCGCGAAGAGATTTCAAAAATGCGATTGATCGGGATTACCGGGACCAATGGAAAAACAACCATCGCCTTTCTGGTTAAATCGATACTGGAAGCAGCCGGTCTTCGCACTGGATTGATCGGTACTATTTATTATGATATTGACGGTAACCCAACAAAAGCCTGGAACACAACACCTGAATCGGCCGACCTGTGTAATTTTCTTTATCAGATGTATCAAAGCGGCCAATACGGGTGCGTTCTGGAAGTATCTTCGCACGGATTGATGCTTAACCGCATTGACGGCTTGGAATTTGAGGTCGGGGTGTTCACAAATTTGACGCAGGATCATTTGGATTTTCACACCGATATGGAAGCGTATTTTGAGGCTAAAAAACGCCTATTTTCACATTTACATCCCACAGGAAGTGCTGTGATCAATACTGCCGATCCCTACGGTCTGCGAATGGCAGAATCCATAGAGCATGATTTAATCGATTACGCGGCCGGGAAATTTGAAGCCTCCGTGAGTGCAATGAAATGGTGCAGTTCCATCAAGGGATTGGATTTTATTGCCAAAACGCCTCTGGGACCTATCGAGATTCGTTCATCTTTAATCGGTGATTTTAATGTCGAAAATATCCTGGCAGCGATCGGAACCGGTTTGGCCATGAAATTCGATCTCGATACGATCCGTCGTGGGATCGAATCTATCCACGGTGTACCTGGTCGACTGCAGACACTTAGGATTCAGGGTGACCGAACCGTTGTAATCGATTATTCACATACTCCCGATGCATTGAAGAAGGCACTACTTGTCTTACAGCGCGTTACCAAAAATAATTTATGGGTTATATTTGGCTGCGGCGGGGACAGAGATCGGGCCAAACGTCCGGTGATGGGGAAATTAGCCGGGGATATTGCCGATCTTATCATTATTACTTCAGACAATCCGCGTACAGAAGACCCCGATAAAATCATCGATGACATTATCCGAGGCATGATTGTTGACAAAAGAGTTCATATCGAACCTGACCGAAAACAGGCCATTTATTATGCCCTCATGCATTCGAAAACAGGGGATACCATCCTTATTGCCGGTAAAGGTCATGAAGATTATCAGGAAATTGGCGGTAAACGTTTTCCCTTTGATGATAAAAAAATTGTAGAAGGATTTTTTCAATGAGATATATTACCTTGGCCGATATAAAAAATATTCCCGGCGTCAGGATCATAAATGCTCCCTCCCCTGCAATTTCGCGCAAAGTAATTCGGGGGATATCGATTGATAGTCGTTCTTTAAAAGCCAATCAGGTCTTCTGGGCCCTGAAGGGTTCTAATTTTGATGGGCATGATTTTATCCAGGATGCAATAAAAAAAGGAGCGGTGGCCTTAACCATCGATAAATCAAACGTTCATCGCATTAACGGTACCGGGATCCCTGTTTATGTTGTTCCGGATAGTCTCGCGGCTCTTCAACGACTGGCTTCAAGACACCGGCGCAAATTTTCAATCCCTGTCCTCGCTATTACCGGGACAAACGGTAAAACGACTACCAAAGAAATGATCGCCTGGATTCTTCAGACTCGTATGAATGTGCATCGAACCTGGGGCAATCATAACAATCATATTGGCGTACCATTAACTCTTCTGACCCTTAATTCAGAACACGAAATATCCATTGTCGAACTGGGAACCAATCATCCTGGTGAAATTGCGATGCTTAGTGAGTTGGTGAAACCTACCGCGGCTTTAATAACAAATATTGGTCGCGGACACCTTGAATTTTTTTCAAATATTGAAGGGGTAGCGCGAGAAAAAACGGAACTTCTGAACAGTCTTTCACCTCGTGGCATTATTTTCCTGAATCTGGATGAACCTCGTCTACCCCGGTTTTCAAAACACAGAAAAACGATTGTTAGTTTTAGTATGACCAAAGAAGTACCGGCAAAAGTGATGGGTGAACTTCTCAAATTTGATGATGATGGAAATGGCAAATGGTGTTTGAATGACCAGACCATTATTCAATTGAAGGTTCCGGGTGTTCACAATGTCAGAAATGCCCTTGCTGCAAGCGCCGTAGCTTTGCATTTCGGCTTTAGCGAAGCCGAAATCAAAGATGCACTGGAACGTTTTCATTCCTATGATAAGCGCATGCAGATCGTTCAAAATGGTAATGTGATGATCATTAACGATGCTTACAACGCCAATCCGGATTCGTATATCCCTGCCCTTCAGACGCTCGAGCACATCGCTGCCCGACACAAGGCGCGCAAAATTGTCGTATTTGGAGATATGCTTGAGCTTGGTCTAAATAGTGAAGCTCTGCATCATGAACTCATGTTTAATCTCCTCGACTTCAATATAGATGCCTTGTTTACACTTGGAGAATCTTCAGCTATGAGTGCTCATTTGCTCAAAGATCGTGGATTTAAAAATATTTTTTCCTTTAAAGAACATCACGAACTGGCGCTGGCTTTAAAAAAGTTTCTGCATGCGGGCGACATTATCCTGTTGAAAGGATCACGTGGCATGCAGGTTGAAAAAGTATTGGCCTATTTGTAGAAAGAATTATGCTAGCAGAATTTTTATTTCAATTAAAATCAGTTTTCTTTGGATTTAACGTTTTTCGTTATATCACGGTAAAAGCGGCACTCGCTGCTGTAACTGCCTTGCTGATCAGCCTTCTGGTTGGCCCTAAAATTATCCGTATGCTGCAAAATTATCAGCTATGTGAGGAAATACGGGCTGATGGACCGAAAAGCCATCTATCAAAAAAAGGTACCCCGACTATGGGGGGTCTGATAATCGTAGCCTCGATCGCGGTTGCTGTATTACTCTGGGCCAATCCGGCAAATTATTACGTCATACTTATTTCCGTTGCGACGTTAGTAATGGCCCTTATCGGTTTCATCGATGATTATTTAAAATCGGTCAAAAAAATGAAACGGGGGCTGGTAAGTCGTTACAAACTGATTGGTCAAATAACACTAGGCCTTTTCATTGGAGTAATGATTTATTTCCACCCTTTCTTCGAAGGTTTTCATTCAAATACCAGTATACCGTTTTTTAAAAATCTGGAAATCGATTTTGGCATATTTTACATCCTTGTTATCACTTTTGTTGTTACGGGTACATCTAATGCCGTCAACCTTACCGACGGGTTGGATGGTTTGGCAGCCGGACTCACAGGAATTGCATTTCTAGCCTTTGCCGGCATGGCGTATGTTACCGGAAATGTGAATTTCAGCGATTACTTAAATATCATTTATTTACCAGGTAGTGAAGAGTTAACCGTTTTTTGTATGGCGGTAGTTGGCGCATCTATAGGTTTCCTTTGGTACAACACTTTCCCGGCACAAGTATTTATGGGGGACACAGGGTCACTGGCACTGGGCAGTGCGCTGGGCACAGTAGCGATATTAATAAAAAAGGAACTTTTACTGATCATCATCGGCGGTGTCTTTATGTTTGAAGTTATTTCAGTAATTATTCAAACAACCTACTTCAAATACTCCCGTCGTAAAACGGGTGAAGGTAAACGAATTTTCCGGATGGCGCCTGTTCACCATCATTTTGAATTAGAAGGGTGGCATGAATCCAAAGTTGTTGTCCGTTTCTGGATTATCGGCATCCTTCTGGCTTTGCTCAGTTTGGCAACTTTCAAGACACAATAATAACCTGCTATGAATGCTGTAAAAAACAAAAATGTCGTGATTCTGGGTGCAGCCCGCAGTGGGTTAAGTGCTGCCCAAATGCTTAAAAAAGCAGGTAATACTGTTTTTGTCAGTGATAATGCCGAAAAAGGCAAAATAAAAGAAAAAAATTATTTAATAAAAATGGACATACCATTTGAATTCGGGCAGCACTCGGATCGGGTATTTAAAGCTGATTTTGTTGTTCTGAGTCCTGGGATCCCATCTACCAGCAGGATCGTCAAAGCTATCCTTACCAGAAATATACCGGTTTACTCTGAGATTGAAGTGGCCAGCTGGTTCTGTCGCTCAAATATTATTGCTGTAACCGGTTCTAATGGGAAGACAACAACCGCATCGGTTTTAGGAAAGATGCTTAAATGCCGGTATAAAAATTCATTCGTGGCTGGAAATATAGGCCTGCCTTTCTCTGATTTTGTCCTGGATAGTCCGGCAGACGAATGGATTGCTGTTGAGGTTTCGAGTTTTCAACTGGAAACAATCGATCATTTTCATCCGGCGATCGCGGTTATTCTGAATTTATCCCCAAATCATCTGGATTGGTATAAGTCCTTTGAAGATTATGCGTCGGCGAAATTAAGAATTCTGAATAACCTGACACCAGATGATTATATCATCATCGACAGCGCTGATAAATTCCTTTACAATCGGGTTATCCAGTCCCCGCCACGAAAGTATAAATTTTCAGTAACAGGAAAGCGGGCTGAAGCATATCTTTATGATGGAAATATCTACCTGTTTAATGAAAAAATAACCGATATCAAAAGTATCCTGCTGTTCGGACCACATAATTATAAAAACCTGATGGCGGCTGGTATCGCGGCAAAAATTGCCGGGGTATCTTCCTCTGATATCCGGACCGTCATGCAAACATTTAAGGGTGTGTCGCATCGGCTTGAATTTGCCAACAAAATAAAAGACGTGATGTTTATCAATGATTCAAAGGCAACAACACTTGAATCACTGGAGGCCGCCTTAAACAGTTTTTCTCAACCGGTAATATTAATTGCCGGAGGAAAAGATAAAGGAGCAGATTTTAGTCGTATTCGTTCCCTGGTCAATCAAAAAGTGAAAGCTGCCATTCTGATTGGTTCGGCCAGCGAACGAATTGCCGCAAGCTGGAAGGGCATAGTCCCTATTTCCAGAGCAACCGATATGAAGGATGCGATAACAAAGGCGATGGATCATGCGATCTCAAAGGATATAATCTTGCTCTCACCGGCCTGTTCAAGTTTTGACATGTTCAGGGATTTTGAAGACCGTGGGAAAAACTTCAAAAAAATTGTAAACCAGATGAAAAAGCAATATGAAAATTAATAAACCCAAGAACGATGTTTTCTTAATAGCCAGTGTTACAATTTTGCTTACCATTGGTTTAATCATTGTGTTCAGTGCAAGCGCGTTCGTGGCACATGAGCGGCACGGTTCTCTGATCTACTTTTTCCGCAAACAGATATTCTGGGGATTTCTCTGCATTGTGAGTATTTTTATATTCTCACGGTTAAAAATCAACTACAACCCGAAGGCAGGATTTCCTCTCTTTATTGTTCTCGTATCCATCACCCTTCTGGTGGGTTTGTTTATCTGGGGTGATGTCGTCAATGGCGCGCGTCGCTGGTATAATTTCGGTTTCGCAAGTTTTCAGCCTTCTGAATTCGCAAAATTTGCCCTGATTATTTACTTCGCCAATATATTCGCCAGAAAGAGCGATTTGCTGCACGATTGGCGGAAAGGGCTTTTACCTCATTTGATCATCCTGGGCCTCGTACTTTTACCGATATTTTTACAACCGGATCTTGGCACCGCAATAATGACCACCCTGATCATCGGGATCATGGCCTTTTTAAGCAATATACGTTTTAAACATGTTCTGTCTGGTATCCTTTTTTTCTTACCTTTATTAATTATAAAAGTGAAATCAAGCACCTACCAGTTTAAGCGAATCGGAGACTGGTGGGAGAATATAAATAATCCCCTCGGATCCGGTTATCAGATTAAGCAATCCCTGATCGGTTTTGGACGGGGTGGTTTATTCGGCAACGGCGTCGGTACAAGTAAACAGAAATTCTATTTTCTTCCTGATTCACATACAGATTTTGTTTTTGCTATCGTGGGAGAAGAGATTGGCTTTATCGGTACAACCGTTATCTTAATATTATTTCTGGTCATTCTTTGGCGTGGCATTGCCATCGCAAAACGGGCCCAGAATCCATTCGCACAATATCTTGCCATAGGATTGACCATGAATCTCGTACTATATGCACTAATGAACGCTGCGGTAACCACCATGTTGGTGCCGACAACCGGCTTGCCAATGCCTTTTATCAGTTATGGCGGATCGTCACTATTATTTGCCGGTATAACAATCGGATTACTGATCAATATTGCGCGTAAAACGGAAAATGCGGGAATCCAGAATTTTAGGGCTACCGGCTTAAGACCGCGGGGATCATCAAACACGTTAATCATGTCGGAGTGATTTGTGCACGGAGAAATCAGAATATTGTTTGCCGGTGGTGGCACAGGTGGCCATGTGTTTCCTGCGATCCGTATCGCACAGCACCTGAAGAACAAGTGGGGTGCACTTTGCCGATTTGTTGGGACAAAAAAAGGATTGGAACAAATAAAGGTACCCCAGGCCGGATTTGTATTAAAGAATATTTGGATCAGTGGATTTCATCGCGGATTTTATTTGAGAAATCTGTTATTTCCGTTAAAAGTAATTGTGAGTCTTGTCCAGAGTAAAAAAGAAATTCGTGAATTTCAACCAGATCTGGTTGTTGGAACCGGCGGCTATGTCTCAGGGCCCGTTTTATATCAGGCGAGTAAAATGGGAATTCCAACGGCGATTCAGGAACAAAACAGCTATCCCGGTGTCACAACACGTTTTCTCTCGGGCCGGGTTGACCTGGTTTTGTTGGCATATCAGGAAGCTCTCAAGCATCTTAAACATATAAAAGAGTATAAACTTGTTGGTAATCCGACTACAAAAATTTCTGACAAAGCCGATCACAAAGAAGCCTGTAAATTTTTTAACCTCGATCCGGTCAGACCGGTCATTCTGGTTTTTGGCGGAAGCCAGGGTGCGCGAAGCATAAACGAGTCGTTAGATTTGTTGTTGACCAATCGCCTTCTTGAACGGGCACAGGTAATATGGCAGACCGGAATTGCAAATTTTGATCGATTTAAACAGCGTTACAATCAGGCCACCTCACAGGGATTGCGACTATATCCCTTTATCGACCGGATGGATATTGCATACCAGGCAAGTGATTTTGCGATCTGCCGGGCCGGTGCGATGACCCTCGCCGAACTTGCAGCAGCAGGGTTGCCTGCAATTCTTATTCCGCTTGCCACCGCTGCCGGAAATCATCAGCTCAAAAATGCGCAGGCTGTTGGGGCAGCGGGGGGTGCGTTGGTGGTAGAGGATAATATTGAAACAGTCAAAAATTTGGACCTGGCTATCGGAAATCTTCTCAGTTCGGCGGATAAAAGAAAACAAATGGCATCCAGGATAAATCGGCTCCACCATCCTGAAAGTTTGGATACCATTACGATCGAACTTGCCCGATTAATTAAGAAACAGGCCTCCGGAGAAAAATTGTGAGATTGTTCAAACATGCAAAACACATTTTTTTCACCGGAATTGGTGGTATTGGTATGAGCGGTATTGCTGAGATTATGCTTGAAAGCGGTTATCGTGTATCAGGATCTGATCAGACCCTGAGTGAGATCACATCATATCTGGCCGATCAAGGAGCAGTAATTTATGAAGGACACCGGGCAGAAAATCTCAAAGACATAGACGTTCTCGTTTACTCCTCCGCTGTATCAGAAAATAATCCTGAAAGGCAGGAGGCAGCAACACGTCATATACCGCAAATCCGCCGGGCTGAGATGCTTGCTGAAACCATGCGATTAAAATACGGTATAGCGGTGTCGGGAACACATGGCAAAACCACAACGACTTCCATGCTGGCAGAGATATTTATTTATGCAGAACAGGATCCGACCGTTGTTATTGGTGGACGGTTACACAGTCTGAAAACAAACGCCCGATTGGGAAAAGGCGAATTTTTTATCACCGAAGCCGATGAATATGACCGTTCATTTCTGGCATTATCACCGGTATTTGCCATCATCACATCGGTTGATGCGGACCATTTGGATTGCTATAAGGATCTGAATGATATCGAAAATACATTTTTCGAATTTGCCCGCAGAATACCTTTTTATGGCTGTCTGGTGTGTTGCTATGATTACTCTGTAATTCGCAGAATCGCACAGAAGGTGAAATGTCCTGTAGTATCCTACGGTTCCGATCAAGCATTTAATTATTATGCCCGTAACATCCGGTATACCGAGCAAGGCAGTCGTTTTGAAATAATGCATAACAATAAGTCGCTGGGAAAACTTAGTTTACAAATTCCGGGTACCCATAACATTTTGAATGCACTGGGAGCGACGGCTGTGGCGCTGGAAGCTGATATATCGATTTCGGATGTAAGGGAAGCCCTGGAGAGATTCAGGGGAGTGGAACGTCGTTTTCAATTAAAAGGAATTCGGAACGATATTATGATCGTCGATGATTATGCCCATCATCCGGCGGAAATTCAGGCCACACTCGACGGTGCCCGTAAAAGTTATAATCGTCGTATAATCGCCGTCTTTCAGCCACATTTGTTTAGCAGAACGAGAGACTTTTACCGGGAGTTTGCCATGTCTCTTACTACAGCAGATGTTATCATTCTGACTAATATCTACCCTGCACGGGAGCAATCCATCCCGGGAATAACCAGCGATCTGATTGTTGATCAGCTCCGGAAAATAAATAAGACGGAGATACATTTTATACCGAATCGCAAAGAAATCGCAGGAAATATCCGAAAGTCTGCTTGAGCCCAACGATATTGTAATTACCATGGGAGCAGGTGATATCTGGAAAACCGGTGATGAATTATTACAATTGCTTTAATTATTTATAAAAATGAAACAAAAAACAAATAACAGATTTAGATTTTTTAGCGGTTCGGGAAAATTCTTTCTCGCCCTGATCGCTTTTTATTTGTTGTATTTTGCAGTGAATAAGATTATTGATGCGCAGCATGGTGGTGAAAACAGCTATAAGCTTGCTGACGTTGAAATTTCCGGCAATCGATTCGTTTCGGAGAATAGTATCTTGCAAATCTGCGGATTTAACATTGATAAACCGGATAAATCTGTGATCATTAATCGGGAAGAAGCAGCGAAAAAATTAATGCGTATCTACTATATAAAAGGTGTAAGCATTACACGTCGTCTCCCGCGAAAACTTAATATTACAATTGAGGAAAGAGCACCGGTCGCGTTCATCTATGGAGTAGGACTGAACCTGATTGATCATGTCGGTTATCTCATGCCCGTAGCGGAGGAAAGTAAATCCTGGGATTTACCAATTATTACCGGCATAAAGGCAAGACTTGGACAATTAGGCCGTGCCTCATCGGCCTCGGATACCTATATTGCACTCGAGATATTAAACTATCTTGCAATAGAAAATCCACTTTTGCATGCCATGGTATCTCAAGTCGATATGTCGAAGGATAAGTATATAAACCTCTTTTTGATCAGGGGGGGTGCTACGATACGTATCGGCCGCAGTTCTTACCAGAAGGAATTATTTGTATTAAAGAATTATCTGATCAATTATGTAGATTGGGTGGAACTTGATAATATCGAATATATCGATCTGCGCTTTCAGGATCAATTGATCGTCAAGTTCAGGATTTAAACATTGTCAAATACATCAGTAATTACAGGAATACTTTATGAATGATGAACAAGTCTTTGTCGGTCTTGATATTGGTACGACTAAAATTGCGGTTGTCGTTGCGAGGATAGATGAATATAACTCCTTAAGTATTGCCGGGGTCGGCACCTCGCCATCGCAGGGACTTCGTCGCGGTGTCGTAATTAACATCGATAAAACCGTGGAATCGATCAAACGGGCAATCGAGCAGGCTCAGCTTATGTCAGGCTGCCATATCGAAAATATATATGCCGGTATCGCCGGAGATCATATACGCAGCATCAACAGCAAAGGTGTGATCGCTGTGAGTGGAAAAGACAAAATAATAACCAAGCAGGATGTTGAGCGTGTCGTGGACGCGGCAAAAGCGATTGCATTGCCGATGGATCGGGAGATTATCCATATTTTGCCGCAGGAATTTATCGTCGATGACCAGGATGCCATCAAAAATCCGATAGGTATGGCCGGAACCCGTCTCGAATGTGAGGTGCATATCGTAACTGCTTCGACAGCCGCTGTTAACAATATCCTCAATTGTGTTAAACAATCCGGTTATGCTGTTGAAGAAATTGTACTTGAACCTTATGCATCAAGTCTTGCTGTGCTCGATAAGGATGAACTGGACCTGGGTGTCGCCATTATGGACATAGGCGGAGGCACATCGGATATTGCTGTCTTTTTTGACGGCAGCATTAGGTTTACATCGGTTCTCGGTCTTGGCGGAGAGCATGTAACCAATGACCTTTCCCATGGTTTAAGAACACCGATGGATCAGGCAGAAGAAATCAAGAAAAAATATGGATATGCCCTCCAGAGCATGACGCGTGAAGATGATCTGGTCGTCGTTCCTGGTATTCATGGCCGTGCACCGCGTGAAATTGCACGCAGTGTTCTATCGGCAATTATTGAGCCCCGTATGGAGGAGACTGTTTACACTCGCTTTACGGGAATTGGAAAAATCGGAAGTCTACGACAGTCTGGGCGCCGGTATGGTTCTGACCGGCGGTGCATCTCTTCTACCCGGCACTGTCGAACTTGCAGAAAGGGTACTTGGGATTCCGGTTAAGATCGGTGAGCCAACCGTCAAGGGTGGTCTGGTTGAGACGGTCAAAAGCCCGATCTATGCCACGAGTGTCGGATTGATCCAATATGCGCTTAACAGGAGTACCGACACCCGTCCAGATGGCCGCTCGGGGAAGACACTCAAAAAGTTTATAAATAAAATAAGAGAACATTTCGAAGATCTTTTTTAAACGAATTATATAGGGAAAATAACACAGAGGGAGTGAGGATTATGATTCAATTTGACAACCTGGCTGAACAAAGTGCACGAATTAAAGTCGTCGGTGTTGGTGGTGCCGGCGGCAATGCCCTCAATGGAATGATCGAGGCAGGATTATCAGGCGTGGAATTTATCTGTATTAATACAGATGCTCAGAATCTTGAGAATAACCGTTCACCACACCGTATCCAAATCGGGAAAAATCTGACCAAAGGTCTGGGTGCCGGAGCGAATCCTGAGATTGGACTAAAAGCCATTGAAGAGGACAAGGAAGCCATTATTAATGCCCTTTCGGGTGCAGATATGGTTTTTGTCACCTGCGGTATGGGAGGTGGCACAGGAACAGGTGCAGCCCCAATTGTGGCAGAAATTGCGAAAGACCTTGGCGCACTTACCGTTGGCATTGTGACCCGTCCTTTTCCCTTTGAGGGTCAGACGCGGATGCGTAATGCAGAAAAGGGCATTTCCGAAATTCGCAAATGCATCGATACGCTGATCGTAATTCCGAATGACACGGGTTTTTTCGATCATTGACCGAAATACACCGGCCATTTCTGCTTTTAAAGTGGTCGATTCTATTCTCCTGGAGGCAACACGTAGTATTTCTGACCTGATCAATGTGCATGGCTATATAAATCTCGATTTTGCCGATATTCGCACCATAATGATGGGAATGGGTGATGCCTTGATGGGAACAGGGGTTGCCACCGGTGAAGGACGGGCGACCGCATCTGCCGAACAGGCAATCACTTCACCATTACTCGACGGGGTAAATATAAACGGGGCGCTGGGTGTTTTGATAAACATTACCGGTGGATCCAATATGACCCTCTGGGAAGTCAATGAAGCTGCAACGATAATTCAGGAAGCTGCCGGGGAGAAGGTAAATGTTATTTTTGGTATGGTCGTTGATGATTCGCTGAGCGATGAATTGCGTGTCACCGTCATCGCTACGGGATTTAATAAAGAAGCTAAACTAAAAACAGAACTTGAAATTCCGAAGATGACGCCAAAAGGATTTGAACCGGTAAATTTTAATGAACTCGATAAACCGACCTTCATCCGCCGGCAGAAAGAGGAAAAAGTCACTCAGGCGCCACCGATTTATAACCGCCCAGGGAAAACGAATGTCTATAACCTGGATGATGATGAACTTCCGGGCGAACCGGAGGATTTGGACACGCCAACTTTTTTACGAAAACAAATGGATTGATATAAGCCACAATAAAAAAGCCGTTCGGTAGAACGGCTTTTTATGGTTTTATAGATGTTAAGCTTGTGTTTGGAATATAAAACAGGGAAAATTCAAAAACCCTCTATACAAACCCTAAGCTATAGTGGCTGAACATCTTCTACCGTCAATTGTAATTTTTTAGTCCCATTCCAGATATTCATGGACGGTTTAAATGCAATATTCAGCGATAAACCGAATCTGAGTGCGTCTTTTAAATTTCCCTTATTCCACCATACACATTCAAACTTCGTGCCTTGCTTTTCGACAATAAATTTTAGATGCTTTCCATCACTAAGCAGAAAAATATCCCGAACCTGGACTTTTTCGATCATCAATACCGGCTCAGGATTGTCCTCGCCGTACGGTCCAATATCCTGAATACTTGATATAAGCGATTCGTTTAGCTGATCGGGTTTAATTACGGAATCTATTATTAGTATTGGAGAGATGTTTTCCGGATCAAATGTCTCGATTACATATTGCATAAAATCATGCTTGAATCGCAGATAATTTTCAGGCGTAATTGTCAACCCTGCGGCTTTTTGATGACCACCATACGCAATGTACATTTCACTAAAACGACCGAGTGCTTCTGTCATATGAAAACCTTCGACACTTCTTCCAGAGCCCACGTAGTTACCATCATAGTCTCTTGTAAAAGCCAACACGGGACGATAGAACCTGTCTTTAAGTTTACCGGATATAATACCAATAATTCCGGGGTCCCAGTCTTCATTCTCAACAATAAATACCGGTGTATTTTCACTCTCCTCATACCGGATGGATTCAATCGCTTGAGAGATATATTGTTCCTGCAATTGCTGACGTTTGGTGTTCAATTGATTTAGTTCATTTGCATAACGGTTTGCCTCTTCCCGGGTTGAACTCAAAAGTAATTTCAACGCCAGCCCTGCATTTCCCAGACGTCCGGCAGCATTTAAGCGGGGTGCCAGATAATACCCAACCGAAATCGGAGTTATTTCTTTACCCAGCAGACCGCTCACCCTTTTCGGCTCTACAATGCCGGGACGAAGGGTTTTTGTTAGGCTTTTCAAACCGAATTTTACCAACGCATAGTTCTCATCCCTTACCGGTGCTATATCCGCAATGGTTGCAAGCGCAACCAGATCAATTTGATCAAGCATAAAAGCCTTATAGGTATCATCGGTAAAAAATTTGGGCCCCAGAACCTGGAAAAGTTTATAGACCACACCCGCACCGCAAAGTCCACTAAATGGATAGGTGCTATCCTGCCGGTTTGGATTTACAACCGCCACCGCGGGTGGTAATTCCCGTTCCTGTAAATGATGATCGGTCACGATAACATCCATCTTATATTTTTTACTAAGTTCAATCGCCTCATGAGCAGATATGCCGTTATCCACAGTGATCAAAAGTTTTATACCCTTTTCCTCCGCATCCATAATTCCTTGCGGCTTTAAACCATATCCGTCACGCTGCCGGTTTGGAATAAAATAATGTACATGCGGATAGTTGATCTTTTCAAAAAATTTAAGCATAAGAACGGTCGAGACAATCCCATCAACATCATAGTCCCCAAATACACCTATTGACTCGCTATTTTTTACGGCCAAGAGTATGCGATCCACGGCTTTTGACATATCGTTTAATAAAAATGGATCATGCAAGCGTTCCGAAAGCCGAAAATCATCCAGATGTTCAGGCGTCAACTGACGGTTTTCCAGGATCACTGAAATGACTGATTTACCATAATCTGTGTTCAATACTTCCCAAGCTTTAAGCGGCAGCATTAACAAATCCTTCCTGATCTTTATACACCGTTACTTCCATGTACATTAATTTTTAAATCCCTCAAAAACGGGGATGATTCACGTTCCCAGCCACCCCGGTTTCTCACAGCGGTCATGAGAAGTCTCAGATTTTGCACGGGTCATTCCGACATAAAACAACCTTCGTTGCTCTTCCATTTTTTTGAGCACAGGGCGATCATCCTGATCATCAGTGCGTGCCGCATGGAAACCCGGCATACTATCTTTTTCCAGCCCAATTAAAATAACTTTGTCGAATTCCAATCCTTTCGCTGCATGATAGGTAAGCAAAGAAACAACATTGATATCCCTCAAATCATCTTGTGCCTGTTGTAAAGCCACCTGCCCCAAAAATCCGGCGATAGCTTCACCAACCGGTAAATGATTGAATTTCGAACCTATTTCACGCAGACGGGTCAAGAGATTTTCATCTTGACTAAAATGTTGAAACCCTGGTTGAACTCGTTCCAACCGGTTTCGAATCGAACTGACCCGTTCGTGCTCATCCAGTTTAAATTCACGGCAAAAATCCACCAGAATCTCAGAATAGGGTGTAATCAGTTTGCGGGCGCCCCCGATAAAAAAGATGCGGTCTTCACATCCATCAATATTATTTTCAATATAGTTACCCAACGAAACGATGTCCAGAAACATTTCTAACGAAATTTTTCTGGCGTTTGAGATCCGCACATTCTGAAGTTTGTCAAATATCTTGACCAGGATTTTCACATCCTCCAGTGCGCGATGCCGTTTCTCGCTGGATAAATTGTACCGGTTCATAAGGCTATCTATTGAATTTGATTCGCCAGGGAACAGATTTCTTGCCAAAACCAGGGTATCAAACCGCGCATTATTTAATTTTTTCCCTTCAAGTTTTCGGGCAATCCGGTCAAGAATCGGAAAGTCAAAATTGTAACCATTATGTGCAATGAGAATATCTTCGCCTATGAATGCACGCAGTTCCTTCCAGAACCCTAATATCGACGGCTTGTCTATTAATTGCTGTGGTTTAATGCCGTGTACCTTTTGTGCGGCCGGACTGACCGGTTTATCTGGCTTGATCAGTGATTCAATTGTCGCCACGATTTTACCATTGCGCACACGGGCAGCCGCGAATTCCACGATATCACAGGTTTCGGGATCCCGATCAGTGGTCTCCAGATCAAACATTACGAAAGAATCAATCTTAACCTGACCGGTCAGATGCCATTGAAGATATTTATATAGACAGGAGATACTTCCCCGACGATCACTATTCATCAATTTGAATACCGGTATACAGCCGGCATTTTTTTGTTGCACCGGTAGCTCCGACAGGGCAATATATTTATTACCCTGCTCATCCGAATCCAACATACGGATACCTGTTTTTTCAAGCAATCTTTTTGCAAGAAATAATATTTTCGGATCTTTATGGTAAACACCATATTTATCATTGTAATCAAACAATTTCAGCGCCTGGTCTGACTCTATAAGATCACTTATATCCTTCAGTTGAGAGATCTCATGCTCGAGCGACCCGGTCATGTTATCGGCGACATACCGGTATATATCGAACATCAGTCTGTTCGAACCGGTAAAAATCCCGCAAGTTTACCAGGTTAGCCAGTTGCAATACAAACCGCTGTAAACGCACACCCATATCATATCCGAGACGTTTGTCCTCATTACGATAAAAAGTATATAATGCCTTTCTAAAGGTTATTTTCTGTTCACGGGCATGCTGCCTGATGACGTTAAAAAGCGCCGGTCCCATTTCCTGCTCAGTGAGCTCCTCCAATGCGATATAATCATCCGAATCGAGGGTTAATCGAAGATATATAATAATTTTGCGGATCGACGGATTATCCAACAGGCTCTGGCCACGAGCCATTTGATAGGGTATCTGGTTCTGGATAAAATACTGCTCCAGTGTATGACCAATTCGGTGAAAGGGATAGATAATAGCAATGTCCCGATAAGATTTATTCTGCCCAATCCATCCTTTAATACATTTTATTAGAAAATCGATCTCTTCCTTTTCATTATTAAAAAAGTGGATCGCAACCTGATTCTCAATATACTCATTAATCTCCAGAGGCTTATCACGTTCCAGTCGTTCTGTTTTTTCAATCACCCTTGTAGCGGCATTGACTATTTTGTCGCCACTCCGGTAATTAATTCTCAGAATTATCGGTTCTTTTATCCCGAAGTCTGTCATGTATGTTTTGATGTTTTCCGGGTTGGCTCCTCGCCAGGCGTAGATTGACTGATCATCATCCGCAACCACAAAAATATTCCGATGTTTTACCGCGAGCATTTTCAGTAAATCATACTGTGCGGAATCTGTATCCTGGAATTCATCAATCAAGATCGCCTGATACTGATGTTGATATTGTGATAAGACATCAGGATTTTCTTTGAGCAAACGGAGGCACAGAATGAGAATTTGATCAAAATCAATCAGGTTGTGCGCGCTAAGATAGCGCTCATATTCCTGATACCTTTCAACGGCAAATGGCGAAAGTGCATGATTTTTTATCACGTGATTTGAAAATGCTAATAATATTCCTTTGACTTTTCCCTCTAGGTTATCACGGATATATGGGGCACATAATTCTGTTACCAGGTGATTTTGATACATACTATCACAAACGGTAAAATGACGGTTCAATGCAATCCGATCATGATACTTACGCAGGATTTGAAATGCAAAACCATGTATTGTACCCGTCCAGACATCTTCTACCTGATTATCACTCGCCGATATCAGACGTTGTTTGATCTCATATGCTGCTTTATTGGTAAATGTTAAAGCAAGAATATTTGCCGGCTTGATTTGACTATGTCTGATTGTCCACAGAATTCGTGCGATAAGAACGCGTGTCTTTCCTGTTCCCGGGCCAGCTAACACGAGGACAGGTTCCGAGGGCATCTGGCAGGCCTGATGCTGTTGTTCATTCAGGTCAGACAATAAGTTTTTCATCGATGCGATATAAAAGGGTGCCGTTTCGTGGTTATTGTGCTTTGAAAATAATTATCAGAATTCGGTTGCAAAAAATTCACCCGGTTGCATATTCTTCAACCCATACTGATAACCGCGATACACCTTATAGCGCTCTCTGCTTTGGTGCAACATCATCTGATCGGATTTATCTGCAAAATCGATAATAACAGGGAACTGATCGGTTATCGATTTTTCGGCGGGAGAAGCAAGTAGTAATGTATGGTAATTTTCCGCCTTAACGATTTCAGGCGTAATGATTACCGGTTCGTCAAGGGGTGAATCCAACCTTTCGATATATTTATGTGGTATAAAACTCGCCTGTTTCCAGGTCCAGAGTAATTTATTATAAAGATCACCTTCTTGCTCATCGGCAACATATATGGCAATTCGTTTTCGGCTTTGAAATAGATTTTCCGTTAAATCGCACACCGTACGATGTTTTACGGCACTATTTATAACGATAAAGATAACCTCCGGTACCAAATCTTAATATCTCCGTCCTATTTCAAACCTTAATTCAAACATGGAATGATTATTACGTTCCCCCAGTTTTTCCTCAAACGGAATAATCCTATATTGACCACGTATTCCGACAAAAACTTTTTCATTAACCGTTACATCTACGCCGACACCCACAAATCCGCCCAAAGTCCATCGATATTCATCACTAAGTGGTTCGCTGCCAGGAGTGGGATCATTCTCCGGAAAATTCATGCCGAAATAAGGACCGATTCCGCCGCTGATGAACGGACGGAAACTTTCATCCAGATCATCTTCAAAGAATCGTCTTTTTAATGTTATCATTGCATCAAATAAATACACATTATTCTGCTTATTGATCGAGACGGGAGTACCAAAATATTCGAAATCGATCTGCTTTGAATCTCGCAAAAAATAGGCATCCAGATTAAAACCCAGATGTAACTTTCCAATAAACGGCCAGGCAATAAAGCCACCCAGCCCGGATCCTGTTTCTGCCATTGTAAAAATAAGACCGATCTGATTACGCAGATCTACTTTTTTATCATCCGATTGGGCCATTAAATGATATGGGACTACCAGCAGTACTAATATGATCGTTATCATAGAACTCATTTTACTCATAATTTTTTACTCCTTCGCATGATAGGCCTGATTCAATAATGTTACAGGGTGCAAAATCTGTACCGGAACATTATATTTTTTTGCACCATACATCAATTGGATCATACATCCCGGATTTCCGGTGACCACATATTCCGCACCACAATTACGGATATTGTTCATTTTGCGTTCGAGAATTTGTAATGCATCTTCATACCGGGTAATATTATAAATACCGGCACTGCCGCAACACCAGGTCGCCTCAGGTAACTCCACAAAAGTAATACCCGGTATACTGGCGATCAGTTCCCTGGGCTGGAGTGTAATTTTTTGGCTATGTACCAGGTGACATGGTTCATGGTAGGTGACTTTACCACTTAAAGCGCCCTTTGGTGCCTGCCACCCCTGTTCGGAGAATATCTCGCTTATGTCTTTTACTTTTTTTGCGAACATCTTCGCGCGTTCATGATACAACTGATCATCTGCCAGAAGATAGCCATATTCTTTCATATACGCACCACATCCGGCAGAGTTCATCACGACATAATCTACCTGTCCTTCTTCGTAAATATCGATCAGATTCCGGGCGAGCTTACGTGCCGTATCCAGATTACCGTTATGGCCATGAACCGAACCACAGCAATAATCTTTTTCTGGTAAAAATATTTCGTATCCGTTCTGCATCAAGACATCTATCGTATCCTGATTTACATTCCGGAAGAATACATCCTGGACGCAACCGGGCAAGATACCGATACGAATATTCTTTTTGTCAGAACCTCTTTTGAACAGGATCGGTCATGTATGGTATCGACGCGGAGATCCGGGGCGCCATATAGGTCAAATCATGCAGTTTATGTGAAAACAACTTCAGAATTCCAATTCGTTGTATCACCGATTCAAAGCCCCAACGCTGATATATCCGCATAAGTTTTCCAATAAGGCGTAAACGCCTGAGATCGGCAAATATCCAATTTAGTGAGAATCTTTTAATCCAGGGGGATTTGCCTTTTGCCATGTTATCGGCCTCGATATGCAATTGTGCCGCTTCGACCAATTGACCATATTCTACCCCGGCAGGACATGCTGTCACACACGCCTGACAATTTAGGCAGAAATTTATCGATTCTTTGAAATTTTCAGTCAGGGTCAATTCTCCGTCAGCTACCGCTCTGATCATACGTATACGCCCTCTTGGAGAATTCTTTTCAAGACCGGTTAAGGCATAGGTCGGACATACCGGCAGACACAGACCACAATGTATGCAATGGACCAGCTGTTCATAATTGGGAAGCGGAATATCTGTGTAAAATGGACTATTCATTCTAATGGACGGGTAATTTTCCTTCACATTTCGGGGAATGGCTGAATATCTTCCCGGGATTCAGGATGTTATTGGGATCCAGCGCTTCTTTTATCCTGCGCATCATTTCCAGGGCCGGAACTTCAATCATCTTTTCTAAAAATTTCATTTTGGCAAGACCAACACCGTGCTCGCCGGTTATTGTACCACCCAGTTTCAGGGTTTCGTCGTAAATTTCATCAAAGGCCTTTTCAACCCGGTGAATTTCGTCCTGATCACGTTCGTCGGTCAGACATGTCGGATGAAGATTCCCATCGCCGGCATGGCCGAAATTTCCGATCTACAGATTATATTTCTGTGCAATGGCATCTATTTTCTCAACCAGTATTGCAAGATTCGATCTTGGCACGGTCGCATCCTCAAGAATGGTCGTTGGTTTTACCCTGGCCAGCGCTGAAAAAGCGGTTCTTCTGGCCTCTTTCAACTTAACGGCCTCAGCCTGATCTGCTGCCATTTTAACTCCGGTTGCTCCATTCTTGAGACATAAATCCTGAATCTTTTCCGCATCCCGCTGAACAACCTCCGCATAACCGTCAACTTCCAGTAATAGAAGTGCTTTTGCTGAAACAGGAAGACCGATGTGGGCATAGGCTTCCACTGAACGGATCGTGGTATTATCTAAAAATTCAACTGTACATGGAATGATATGACTGGCGATAATATCAGAAACCGTTTGTGCTGCTGCCCTAAGATTGTCAAAAAAGGCGATCAGTGTTTTTGATGTTTCCGGTCGTGGAATCAATTTTACCAGTATTTTTGTAAAAATCCCCAGCGTACCTTCTGAGCCGACAATCAGATCGCGCAGATTGTAACCAGCAACATCTTTTACATTTTTTCCTCCATTACGGACAATCTCACCATTCGGCATAACCATTTCGATCCCCATGATATAATTTTTGGTCACACCGTACTTTAAACCGCGTAATCCACCGGCATTTTCTGCCACATTCCCACCGATCGTACAAATATTCTGACTACCGGGATCCGGTGGATAAAACAATCCCATTTTTTCTACTTCCGTATGCAGATTTGCGGTAATCACACCGGGTTCCACCCAGGCGGTAAGGTTATCCTGGTCAATTTCGATGATCTTGTTCCACCGGTTCATCAGTATGACAACCGAATTTTCAACCGGTACAGAACCACCGCTTAATCCCGTTCCACTTCCGCGAGGTACGACATTAAACTTTTCCTCATTTGCAAGTTTCAGAATATGCGAAATCTCTTCTGCATTTCGGGGAATAAGGACCGCTATCGGTTTATATTGGATGAGTGGTGTACCGTCATAAGCATATACCAGCTTATCCTCTTCTGAATCGAGAAAATTTGTATTTCCAACGATATCGCGCAATTTTTTTAGGATATTTTTTTGCATGATGTTCCGATCTTTTCTCTGCAAATTAAATGGCCTATCTAATATACCAAATTTTCAATTGCAGCCGGTGGTAAGTTCAACAATTACAACGAATACATCAATTTTAATTATTCAGACGGCAGTATTTATATAAATATAATTTTAGGAACATATAGATCAAACCGGCAAAATGAAAATCTGTTTTTTCATCGATTAACGGGGTGCCTTAATCCGGAGGATTTATCTCGAGTTGTAAAAAATCCGGGGTATAGTACAACCCCGGAATAGATTAATTTGCAATGGCATATTTAATTACTTCATCCATATCCTTTACAAACAGAAATTCCAGATTTTTAATATTTTGTTTTGGAATTTCTTCCAGATCTTTGCGGTTTTTTTCCGGCAAAATGATCGTATGGATGCCAGCACGTTTTGCTGCCAGAACCTTTTCTTTTATTCCGCCGATAGGCAACACCATTCCACGCAATGTTATTTCACCTGTCATAGCCAGATCATTCTTGACGCATTTTCCGGTCAACAGAGAGTAAAGGGCAGTAAACATGGTTATACCGGCCGAAGGTCCGTCTTTGGGAATGGCACCGGCAGGAACATGGATATGAACATCGTATTTTTCATGAAAATCGGGTTCAATATTGTAATTTTCACTATTTGCCCTTAAATAACTCATGGCTGCTGAAGCCGATTCCTTCATCACATCGCCAAGTTTTCCGGTAAGATTTAAATTTCCTTTCCCTTTCATTTTCGAGGCTTCGATAAAGAGAATATCTCCGCCGACTGGAGTCCAGGCAAGTCCGGTTGCGACACCAGGTCTTTTTGTTCGTTCGGCAACTTCAGAATAGAACCGTTCAGGACCGAGATATTTGGATACGATATTTGCGGTGATCCGCCTCGATCCGATCTTCTTTTCAACAATTTCCTTTGCCACGCCGCGAATAATTGAAGCAATTTCACGCTCAAGATTACGAACACCGGCTTCACGGGTATATTGACTGATGATTTTATGGATCGCGCCTGGGGCAAAGTTGACCAGTCTCGTTTGTCAGACCATGTGCTTTTAGTTGTTTTGGGATCAGGTATCTTTCGGCAATTTGAATTTTTTCTTCTTCGGTATAGCCGTTAATCTCGATCACTTCCATCCGGTCCTTCAGTGCCGGTGGAATCGGATCATGCATATTTGCAGTGGCAATAAACATCACCTTGGAAAGATCAAACGGCACTTCCAGATAATGATCGGTAAAAGTGAAATTCTGTTCCGGATCCAGAACTTCCAGCAGGGCCGATGAGGGATCACCGCGGAAATCCATACCCAGTTTGTCAATCTCATCCAGCATGATCAGTGGATTTGACGAACCCAGTTTTTTAATTTCCTGAATAATTCGCCCCGGTAGATGCGCCGACATAGGTTCTGCGATGTCCTCGGATTTCCGCTTCATCCCGTACGCCACCGAGTGACATGCGTGAAAATTTTCGGCCCAATGCCCGGGCAATTGATCGTCCAAGACTTGTTTTTCCGACACCGGGAGGGCCGACAAAACAAAGAATCGGACCCTTCATATCAGATTTTAACTGACGAATGGCCAGGTATTCAAGGATACGCTTTTTTACTTTTTCCAGACCGTAATGATCCTCCTCGAGAATTTCATCTGCCTTACTGACATCCAGTCGGTCACGGGTTTTTTTATTCCAGGGCATTTCCAGTAACCAGTCAATATAAGTCCGGGAAACCGTGTATTCACTGGCCATTGGTGACATTCGTGCCAGGCGGTTTAATTCCTTTTCCGCAACTTTATTTACCTCTTTCGGCATTTTTGCCAGCCGTAATTTTTCACGCAAATCTTCAATTTCGGTACTTTCATCCTCAAATTCACCCAGTTCTTTTTTGATTGCTTTCAGCTGTTCACGCAGATAATAATGACGCTGAGTCTTGTTTAGTTCGCCCTGGACTTCACTCTGAATTTTTGATCCCAGCTCCAGGACCTGCAATTCTTTGTTCAACAGATAATGAACTTTTTCCAGTCGCTTACTTTACATCCACAATTTCCAGAATTTCCTGTTTTTCGGTTACAGAAAAATTTATCTGCGAAGCAATGATATCGGCCAATTTTGAAGGATCTTCGGTATTCAACACCATCACCCGATGTTCACTGGTCAAATAGGGAGAAAGATCGACTATCTTCTGAAAAAGCATTTTAAGATTATTTACCAAGTGCCTCAATTTCGACAGTGGGAGTAATATCATCCTGGACAGGAATAACAATGGCCTCAAAATGTGGATCGGTTTTTACAAATTTATGCAGTTTAAACCGATACATACCCTGAACAATCAATTGTTCACTGCCATCAGGCATTTTGAATTTCTTCAATATCATTGAAGCCGTACCCCATTCATACAGATCATTCGGCATCCGGTTCTTCAATAGTTCCATCCTTCTGTGAAACCAAACCGATAATCTTATTCTCTTCATCAAGATATTTCAGCAAATTGAGTGATTTTTGACGACCAACCGCCAGTGGTATGACCTGATGCGGAAAAACAACCGTATTGCGCAACGGCATTATCGGCAATTTTTCTTTATATTCCTTTCAATTGTGTCCGGATTTTTACTCATTCTTACTCCTGATTATTAGCGTAAACACAGAATAATACAAATACAGTGCCAAAATAAAATATTTTTATATCTTCTAATAATATCAATATGTTAACAAATAATTACGGTCTGGTTTTGCCATGAACAATATCTGTCATTTTGGCAGTATCTACTGGTGATCACCACCCATTCTACCAGAGGAATCATTTAATATTTCACGTACTTTTTGTATAAGTGCCTTGGCATTGAAGGGTTTTTGGATAAAATTTTTATTTTTATCCAATAGCCCGTGCTCAACGATAACATTGTCGGTATACCCGGACATAAACAGCACCTTTGTGTCGGGATAATTGGGTAATAATTTTTCAACAAGGTCCAGACCGCTCATTTGGGGCATAACCACATCTGTCAGAACAATATCAATCGTTTCTTTATACTTCTCAAAAATCATCAGTGCGTTGGCTGCATTTGGTGCTTCCATGACCTTATAACCATAAAACCTTAACATCTCCGATACCAGATTGCGTACTTCCGCCTCATCATCCACGACCAACACGGTTTCCGTCCCTTTTAGATCGTCTTCAGCCGGGGTAGACATTTCGGCAGATTGCGGGGAATCGGTTACCCGTGGTAAATAAATTTTAAAAGTACTGCCCTGATCAATCTCGCTGTAAACCCAGATATATCCGCTACTTTGCTTGACCACCCCATATACTGTAGCCAATCCCATTCCTGAACCCAGGCCTTTTTCTTTTGTGGTAAAAAAAGGTTCAAAAATATGGGCTTCTACGGCTTTATCCATTCCGCACCCGGTATCACTAACCCCCAGCATAATATAAGGTCCGGGTTTCACAAGCGGACGCCCGCGCATATAATTTTCATCGAGCGTTACACGACTTGTTTCAATTGTAAGTGTCCCGCCATCAGGCATCGCATCCCGGGCATTGAGCGCTAAATTTACTATAACATTTTCGATTTGTTCCTGGTCAGCCTTTACACTCTCGGCGTCCTTATCCAGATTTGTGATGATGCGTATATGACTGCCGATCAGGCTTTCCAACCGGGCTTTTATATTAAGAATCAGGTCATTTAGATTCAGAACCTTGGGTTGCAGCAATTGTCGTCGACTGAATGCCAGCAGTTGTTGGGTCAAGGATTCTGCCCGCTCTGATGCTTTTTGTATATTGTACAAATTATCATAAGCGGGATTTCCCTCTTCCATGCCGGTAAGAGCAAAAGCAGCTGATCCCTTTATGACCGTAAGTATATTGTTGAAATCATGTGCAATACCACCAGCCAGCTTTCCGATGGATTCCAATCGCTGTAACTGGCGATACTGATCTTCCAGATTTTTCCGCTTGGTAATATCCGTAATCAACAACAAATGCAAGTCCGACTGATTTCGCTCAAACCCCCGGAGTTGCAGAAAAATTTGTTTCCCGGTGAGATTTTGAATGGCCGGGGATTCAAAATCAAACTCCAGATTTTTTTCTGCCAGATCAAAAAAATAGTGAACTATTCCGGACTCCTTGAAAGGGCTAAAATCGGCTATATTAAAACCGACTATTTGATTATCTTCACGTATGCCGAGTATTTTTCTGGTAGCCGGATTGATCATTATAACTTTTCCTGTGTGATCGAAAACCAGGACACCGATCGGAATATTTTGCAGGGTTACATCGAGTGTGGCATCCGGAGAAAAATCTTGTATTTGGACAAATGTGCCAGTCAGGGTATTGTTTTCCGCATACCTGGCACTCCAAATCATGTTGCAATGATTACCAGTGCTATCAATACCTTTCAGCAGCAAAGTACCCTTGAAGGACGGATCGATAATACAGCGATCCTTTATCACACCGATTTTTTCAATATAAGAGGGGCTTATCACCTTTGACCAGTCATTTTGAATCAAGTCAAATTTGTCATCGTATCCAAGGAGGTTTCTGATATTTTCATCAAATACGATCGCATTTGTGGTCAATTGCCACTCCCAAATCACGACTGGAGCTGCCTCGAGCGCTTTTATTAATTTTTCAATGATATTTTTTTGTTTGGAATGGTTTTGCGATGAATTCTGAATGAACTTTTCCAAATTTTTCAGTTTCAGGTCAAGATTCTTAAAATCGTACTCCTTTTCATCCGTATTATGCATGCATGAAACTCCAAACTATTCAATACATATACCAGGGATTTTCGAAATATATGATTATTTTTTAAAATTCGGAAAAAATCTGACGCATAAAAGACAAAATAACCCTTCTGGTTAATATACCTTTTTCAATGCCGGATTGGTAACGAATCTGCCCCATTTAGCATTGTATACGTGGATTTGGTTTGTCTGATGATCACCAAAATATAACGGCCGGTTTTCATTTGCCCAGCGGAATATACCGCCATATAAATTTCTGACTTTCAGATAGCCAAGATCGACTAACATTTCAGCTATTTTACTACTTCTGTATCCGACAGAACAATACAGAACAATGGTTTTGTCGCGTTGGATTGTGTCAATTTTGCTGATCTCAAAATCACCATCTCCCACCCAAATGGCACCGAGAATATGCGAGACATTATACTCTTCCCGCTCACGCGTATCCAGTAAAACAACTTGATCCAATTTAAGCGATTCGGCCACAACTTGTTCGATCTTAAACTCATCAGCAAGTTCCTTAAGATAATTATCAAATTCGTCCACCACGCTGTTTTGTCCTGTTTGAATAACCATAATTATGACCCATAATACAAATACTTTCATTTTCTTTCCTGGAGTTGTTTTCTGATCCCGAGAACAAAAAGTATCACAGGTATTCCCGCATGGAGCACAAGGTCAAAAAGATCCATCGGTTTAAACGTAGTCCAGAATTGATAATCGGAATGGGTAAAATAATCATACAGCATTCCTAATTTCTGAGCCAGATGAGGATGCAATAAAGCAACACTGCCAATCACATAATAGATCCAGAATTTCATTTTTCGATCACTTTATTATTTCTTTTTCTTATCAGCGCATATTCAGGGGGTTGAAAGGGAATCTTGATCCATACATCCTGTCCGCCTCCATGAGCGATTGTAAGTTTTTCGCCATCGAGCGAATAAATCTCTTCAACTTTAAATTGATCGTCCCTTTCAGGTGTCATTAATTCAAGAACATCCCCTTGCTCAAAACGGTTCCGGACCGAAATCAACACTTTTTGTTTTTGCCGGTCTATTTCTTTGATAATTCCACAATATATCTTTGTCCCGTTTTCTGAACCGCTGTGATCATAATTCTGCCCCAAACTACCCGGATCTTTTTCCAAAAAACCTGTAGTGTATCCCCGATTGGCTATGGTCAGCACTTCCTGCGCCACTTTATTTTGCACCGATTTTCCGGAAAGTATATCATCCAGAGCATGGCGATAAGCACGGGTAATCACGCTTAAATAATAGAGTGATTTTGTTCGTCCCTCAATTTTGAAACCATCTACCCCCGCTTCTACCAGCTGATCCAGCAGATCTATCGAACACAAATCGCGGGCATTCATAATATATGTACCATGTTCATCTTCGTCTATCGGCATGAGATCGCCTGGGCGTTCTGTTTCTTCCAGAAAATACGAATTGGTTATCTTGGCGGTGTGTGAATTTTCCTTATATATTCGATATTGCCAGCGACAGACTGTTGGAACAGGTCCCCTGATTCGGGTCCCTGTGGTTGAAATAATTTGAGAGTAAGCATCTTCCTGAATAGGAAATACAGATGGCACCATGAATAAATGTTTCCAGCTCAATATTTTTTACTTTCTTACGGATCTGACCGATTTCGCTGATTGAGAGCTCTCTGGATAATATAATTCGCGATACTCCATTATCTTGCCAGAATTTAACCGCAGCCCAATTTACTGTGTTCGCCTGGGTTGATAGGTGTATCGGGACCGAAGGGCATATTTTTTTTGCCTGATAAATGATACCCGGATCTGACAAAATAATCCCGTCTGGCTGCAAATCACGCATCCATTCCAATGCCTCATTGAATGAACGCAGTTTACGATTGTGGGGAAAGATATTTAAGGTGAGGTATATTTTTTTCCCCAGCTGCCGGGCATAGGCTACCGCATCCTTAATTGACGCTTCATCAAAGTCATTTTCCCGGGCACGCAGCGAGAAACGGGGAATCCCGGCGTAAACGGCATCCGCGCCATAGGCGAAGGCATAACGTAACTTTTCGAAGCTGCCGGCAGGGGCTACGAGCTCTTTTTTTGTAATCAATAACAGCCTCACCTTTTAATCAATGAACGAATTTAACCATCTGCGTATGGTTAACCAACTTTAATTTCCGGTCAAAACATTAAATTTATATATGGAATTGGTACAAAACATTTGGTGAAAAATCCTAAATTTTGTCATAAATTCAGCATGGAAGTATTATTGGGGAGATTATAATGAATGCCAGTGGATTCACCGACCTGAGTTATCTTGCCAGAGAAGATCAAAGGCTGGTCTATGTACTCGATACGAATGTTTTACTCCATGACCCTGCTTCCATTTTCAGATTCGATGAGCACATTGTATGTATTCCGTTGCTGGCCCTGGAAGAAATTGATGCAAAAAAAAGCGATCCGGGGATAGGTTATAATTCCCGTGATATTAGCCAGAAACTGGAGATGTTGACCGCCCGCGAGCCCAGCAATGGCGCAATCCTTATACCGAATGGGAAGGACGGCTTGTTGTTCTTTCTGGCAAGTCATATTTCCGGCTCTTTTCCAAAGGAACTAGATCTGAATTATAAAGATAATAATATGCTTTGCCAGGTCCTTGGCCTGAAGGAAAATTATGGCAACCGAAAAATAAAATTTGTAACCAAGGACCGTAATTTGCGCATTAAATGTCGTGCATTAGGCATCGATACAGAAGATTATAAACATGACAAGGTGAGTGAAGAATACCTGGCCAGTTTTTTTGAACCTGCCCAGGAAATCCAGCTGACAAGTGATGAAATCAATGATGTCTTTACGACAAAAGACGTTTCAAAATGGAATATCCCCTATCGGAAAAGATGGCGTTTGCGTGAAAATGAGGGTGTCGTTTTGCGTGATCCCAACGGAGAATTATTCGGGATGGGATTCAGACGTGGCGACCGTATCATTTACTTTGACTATAACTCGATCAAAGTTCTTGGTACGCCGCCGAAGGTATTGGACTTTGAAAATAATAAATACAATTTCGAACAGGCCATCTGCATGCACCAGTCCTTAGATGATGAAATAAAAGTGCAAATTATAATCGGCAGGGCCGGAACAGGCAAAACCCATATCGCCATGGCGGCCGCGATGGAAAAAGTCTTGTCCGAAAAAAAATATGAAAGCATCAAATTGATCAAACCAATTGTTACAAAAAGCCGGCTTGGCGAGGATGTCGGTTTTCTTCCCGGCTCACTCCGGCGAAAGCTTATTCCCAAAATGAGGCCGTTTATCGAAAAATTACGACAATTCAGTGACGATGAATTTATGACTTCTGATACCGGTTATCAAAAGTTACTGGATTCTGGTGTAATAGAGCTTATAAATCTGGCAGATGTGCGCGGTGCTGATCTGGCCGATGCGGTGCTTATTTTTGATGAGGCTCAGAATGCCAACCCCTTCCAGATGCGGACCCTGGGGACACGGCTCGGGGAAAACACAAAATTGATTGTACTTGGTGATCCCACTCAAATTGATAGCATCTATCTGGATAAATACTCGAATGCACTGATCAATCTCTATCTTAATTCAATAAAAAATCCAGCCCCCTTCTTAGCACAAATCTGTCTGATTCAAATGGTTCGATCATACACATCACGCTGGTTTGAGCAGGTAATACAGCCAGGACACGATAAATAGATAGGTTTGGTTCCGAAATTTTAAGATGAGGAAGGCATTTTTCTTGAAACGGAGGATTCCATGTCTATCATTTTCACCTCGGGGGTATAGTCTTTAAGCTTCGGTTGCTCAATTTTTTTCAGAGCAGCCATCACATCCTGAATTCTTTTTGTACTCTTTATGATAAAATTAAACGCCTGTTCAATTTTTGTCAGATTTGGCTCGCTTTGCTTCAGGGCGATTTTAAATAAATCCAGGGCATTGGAAATCACCATCAGTGATTGGTTAATTTCATGGAATATGGTCACGACGGTGGCATGAAACATCTGATTTCGTTCTCGTTCAAAATATCTGAAATTGCGCCATTTAAGATTCAATGTACTGATCAGATCTGTTCTTACCCGTTCCTCGTCCTGATTTTCGTCAAAAACCAGAATATCCGTAATACCTGTGCGGATATACCGTATATAGATAGATTCGGGTACGGGCGAAAAGGTAATCAGATAATTTGCTGAAAAGGGCCGTTTTTTTATTGTAGTTTTTATAATTTCATCCAGCTGGGGATCCTCCGATTCATAATGAAAAATCTGGCAGGTGAAATAACCAATTTTGTTTAGAAACTGCATTACGGCAGTCTGCGTTGGCGCTGCCAGAACCGTATTTTGCCTGCGTGCCAGAATTCGGGCAATCTGTTGCGCAATCTGGTCATTCTTGGAACAAATTAAAAAAGGAATATCCTGGTAATACATTCGTTAATTTCGATAGTGTGTGTTTAAACCAATCTATGGTGAATTTTTTCAAATATAGTCAAAAAATAGGTATTGTACCAAAGCTGTTATGGATTTAAAAAAATTCCGAAATAATCTCATCACCTGGTTTGTCAAAAACCGACGGTCACTTCCCTGGAGACAAAATAAAAACTGGTATCGGGTATGGATATCAGAAATGATGCTGCAACAGACTCAGGTCAACCAGGTCATTCCCTATTATGAACGATTCCTGCGAAGCTTTCCGGATGTAAAGACCCTTGCCGCTGCATCTCTGGGCAGCGTACTTAAACAATGGGAAGGGTTGGGATATTACGCCCGCGCCCGAAATCTTCATAAAGCTGCTCAAGTAATCGTGACAGAGTATAATGGTGAGTTACCACGAGAACCTCAAAAAACAGGTAAGCTTCCTGGTTTCGGACCTTATACCAGCAATGCCGTTCTTAGTATTGCCTTCAATGAGCCCGTCAGCGTGGTGGATGGAAACGTCACCAGAATTATTTGTAGAATATATGGAATTCATTTGGATACAAAGAAATTGGCGACTAAAAAAATCATCGGCAAAAAGGCGGATCAGTTATTGGATCGTGAGCATTGCGCCGTCTTCAACGAAGCATTCATGGAACTGGGGGCTACGATATGCACCCCCAGAGCACCTCTCTGTGTGAAGTGCCCAGTGGCAGAATACTGCCAGGGCAGAATACAGCAACGTATTAATGAATTACCTTATAAATCGCGTTCACCCGCCAAGCCGTCTACTTCCGTAACGACTTACATCGCCTTCTTTCAAAACAAATTTTTACTCGTGCAACGGCCGGTCAACGGTTTGTTGGGTGGTCTTTGGGAGTTTCCCTGCATCTTAACAGAGCCTGACAATGATTTTATCCGGAAATTTCCGACAGATGTTCCTTTTACCGGAAAAATTATCAAGGAGTTACTTCCGGTCCACCACAGTTTTACCCATTTTAATTTGTTACTAAAACCCGTTCTCATCCGGGTACCCAATGATAACATTAGAATAACCTTTTATTCAGATGCCAGGTGGTTGGAATTCAACAAAATTCTTGGGCTCCCCATGCACCGCTCTATGCACAAAGTTTTACAGCAAATGCGTGAAGGCTTAGAAGTTATAACCTAATGATGCATAAAAGACAGGACTTCGGTTTGCGGTATCACCTACGGCGAAAATTAATGGTCCCAGAACTGTATCGATGCCAAGCCAGGCACCAATACCATAGAAAAAATCCTCACGCTCAAGAACCAGATCAGGATTTTGCCATACCCCACCAAGATCATACCGGATACCCAGATAAGTATCCGACAATAATTTAAAATAGGGTATTTTAAAAATGTATTCCAGATTGGTATATATGGCCTGCCGTCCGAGCAATTCATACATGTGCAGTCCCATGAAACTCTCAACACCCCCTATTCTGAAAAACTCTGAGAAAGGAAGCGTTCTATCTCCCACGCCGATTACGCCTTTAACATGAAACGTATGAGATTCCCAGTATGTATAGTAACCTTCCAGATTAACGAAAAATTTTGAGTACTTTTCCTGCCCTTCTAAGATCGTTTCATTACCCGCCTCCCAATACCATATATTATAAATTCCTCTAGTCGTGAACGCAATCTGATCCCGCTTATCCGTTACGGAACGAATCGTCAGCGTTCTCAGTTCACTGTTTTGTTGATCGATAAAATTACTGGAAATTGGATTGTCCTTAACATTTTCGACACGTAATTCAACCGACATCTGACCGAGCTTACTCAGTTGTTGCCCTAACACCAGGCGGATGCCGGATCTTGTTTCCCGATATTCTCCGACTTTTATTCCATCACTATAAAAGGAATTAAGTTTCCAATCATAAATACCATAAACACCCATTGTTAAGAAGCTTTCAAAAATTCTGTCAATTCTGAAATTTACACCAATAGAACGGTCCTGTTCTCCATACCGTCCCGATAAAGAAAGTTTGCCGCTACTGCCCCATAAGTTCTCATCGCCCAGTTCCATATACCCCTGTGCACCCCGTTCTGTACTTATTTGTCCACCCAGACGTAAAAGATTAAAAGATTTTTCTTTTGTTTTGATCAATAATGTGTAAAAATCCGATGATTTATCCACATTTATACTGACCTTTTCAAATAATTGGGTATTGTAAATATTTTCGATCCCCTTCTGAATTGTCCTTGAGTCATATATGTCACCGCGTTTCGCCGGAAATTCACGCATAATTACAAAATCTCGTGTAATCTTGTTTCCAATAATGGCAATACTATCAATAATCCCCTCGTTTATTTTTATATCAATTTCCGAATGCTCCGTATCCATGTATAACGAATCAAAGTGCATCAATGTATAGCCATTAATGGTATAATGTGTCTTTATCTGCTCCAGCTGATTAGCAAGTAATTTATAATTCAATCGTCCGGGAATCAGAGGTTCGAAAAGCGGCTTTATAACTGAATCCGGAAGTATCTGGTTGCCTTTGATATTGATTCCGGAAATAAAAGGAAATTGATACAGGTGATAGGAAAGGATGCTATCAGAATATGAAATTTTGACCTCTTTGTAATCACCACTGTTAATCAGACGGTCCGCATCGTACCGTAATGAAGATTTTGTATGATATCCCTCTTTTTGTTCTGACAATGAGAATTCTGCAAAGTCATTGATTTTGTTTGTGTCTATAAACAATTCGGTTTTACGGACAAAGTATGCCTGGTCCAACGTTTCTTCAGCATTATCATCTATCAAATTAAGCAAGCTTGAGGCAATGGAGTCTACCGCCTGTTCACCTCTTTGAATCAGAATATCAAATTTATCAAAATCTGAGCTACCGATCTCTTCCAGGTCAGGTTTCACAAGAATATCGGCCATTTCTACCTGTTGCTGATACTGTTTCTGCATCATAATTGTAGTAACCTGGTCGGCAATTTCCCAGGGCGCACTAAGCTCCGTCCGGTTCCTTAATGGTGAAGTAATATCAACTGCTATCACGATATCCATTCCGTTGGAACGTGCTACATCCACCGGTAAATTTGAGCTGACCCCTCCGTCTACAAGCCATAGAGAATCCCAACTGACCGGTGCAAAAAGCAGCGGAACAGCGGTGCTGGCATTTATCGCCTCTGCCAGATCGCCTTTACTAAGTACCACCCTTTTCCCGCTGATCAGATCGGTTGCCACCGCACGAAAAGGGATTTTCAGATCATCAAAATTATAGATCATCTGTAGATTGGCACCAGAAAGTTTCTCGGAAATGATTGATAATATTCTTTGTCCGGAAGTGAAACTTGTCGGAATGTTGGCACTAAATCCTTCGAAACGGATATTAAGCAGATAACGGTCTTTTTCCAGTTTCTGGCCTAAAAACAAATTTTCACGGGAGGTTTCATCACTAAAGATATTGTCCCATTCGATATTGCGTACAATTTCCTCAAGCTCATCGGCAGTATATCCCGCTGCATAAAAGCCACCGACTACACTCCCCATGCTGGTTCCAACGATCATATCAATCTGGATATTATATTTTTCCAGAGCCCGAAGCACCCCAACATGTGCAATTCCGCGCGCGCCACCCCCGGAAAGTATAAGCCCTATCCTGGGACTCTTAGACTGGCTACTTGTATATTTACTCCTGGTTAAAGCCTGCAGATCCGGCATCCGATAGGTGAAAATATCGTCAGACCGTAGTGGTGCCGTGAAGATGATAAATAACAGAATGATCCGGATTTTTAAAAATACCACGCGCGATTTTCTTTTCTATATTTTAATAGTTTAAATTTAATGTTTGTCACTTTTTTCATTCAAGTAAAGCTGACCCAGAATGCGAAAATATTCTTCAATGATTTTTTCATAATCCGGGTTATATCCTTCTTGCAGCGCGCGCATCAATTCGTCCTGCAACCTTTTTAATTCCCGATCTTCCCGTTCTTGTCGCTCATTAGGTGACTTTCGGGAGTACTCTTTACCGATTTCTGCCTGCCGTTGACGGCTATATTCCTGTTCACGCATTGATTTTTGAGCATCCAACATCCTTGAGAGAATTTTCTGCTGTCTTTCAATGGTCTTGCGATCAAGTCTGAGTTTTTCCAGATCGTTCACGACCTCTTCCATCTCACCGGCAATATTATCCAAACGGCCGAGAACATCCGAACGCCGGCCAATTTCCCCGTTCAACTGCTCCATCGATTTCTGCAGTGCCCGTTGTTCTGCCGCCATTTGACGCAAGCGTTGCTGACCCTCCGCCGAAAGTATGCCGGAATTTCCCTGACCCTGAAAAAGATTCATACCATCCTGGTTCAATTGCCCTTGCTGGCCGGCCATTTGCTGCATACGTTGCATAAATTCTTCGAAACCAAGGGCAGATCCTGCAGCAGACATACCCTCCATTGTATTCTGCATCGCCATTGCAGCCCTATTCAACGCACCCATGGCTTGTGATTGTGCACTTCCGGATCCGGCTTTATTTCGATTTTCCAGTTCATTTATGCTTTTTTGCATTCCCTCACCGGCGCTGGCCATAGCCTGTCCGACTTCAGGAGACAGCATAAACGTTTCCCGCGAAATTTCCACAATATTCTCCACAACGCGGATCATATTTGTGGCAATTTTTTGCTGTTCACCAGCCAGATCCCGGAACCGATCACTCAGGGATCCGGCATCGGCGGTTTTCTTCATTAAACTTTCCTGTTCTTGAGACAATTTCAGCAGATTGGCAGTTGATTTTTGGAGTTGCTCCGATAGATTTTGCCGATCCGTATCGAGGATTTTTTTTTGGGCATTCGCTATCTGACTCTGGATTTGATTTAATTGAGTAGACAAATCCTTCGATTTTGCCACAGCTGAATTTTGCTTGCCTGAATGCAATTGATTCTTCAACTCTTGTGAGAGCTTGCTCAAGTTGACCCGAATTGAGTTGTGCTTCTGATTGCATTAATTCCTGCTGTGCTTCCGGATACCGGGTTAAGAGATCGTTTTGCATCAATTTTTCCAGGTTTTCACGAATAGCCGCTATAAGTTCATCTTGACGGTTTTGTTGTTGTATCTGCTCTTCAATATCAGCCCGGTTAGACAGGTTATCGGTTATCGTTTTCTGATCACGTAAAGCCTTCTCTGCCATTTTGTTCAAACGATCCAGTTCTTGTTCAAATTGCACTTTGCGAAAGAGTTCGAGTGTACGATCAAGATTTTCCGCAAATTTTTCCTGGTTTTGCTTAAAATCCTCAAGTGATTTTTCTATCTCGTTCTGATCCAGTTTCTCGAGAGCCTCCTGTAGAGACTGCATTGACTTCAACAATTCCGGGGAAGCAATTTCCTGAAATAATTTCTGTAGTTGCTGATATTTTTCAAGCACCTCGGGACTGATCATCTGGCTTTGGTCAAGTTTCCTTAATGTTTCCTCCAGATTTTCCTGAATTTTATCCAGTTTATCCTGAATTTCGTTCTGTTTATTCAGTGCCGATTCAATCTGTTTCTGACGTTCCCAGTCGATTTCCTTGTCGCGTTTCATCTCCCGTGTGATCTGCTCGAGAGTTTCACGCAGACGTTCGCTCTCATCATTGATTTTCTCGTTTTCCTCGATCGATTCTTGTTGTTTCTGGTCAATTGCCGCAAACACTTGTTCAATTGTAGGAAAATTTATAAGATACGTCCCGCTAAATCCGGTTTTAGGACCATTGATCCGGTCGTTATCAGATAAGGCCAGATAATATTTTATGGCATCACCAAATCCTACGGAAATATTTGTAAACTGCCATAAGAATTGTTGCTGAAAATATTTTTGTTGACCGGTTGGAATGAAGAGCGGTATCTGCCTCCAGGTTGAGTCGGACGCTATATCCAGACTGCTGATAATCTGATATGATAACCACATCCGGCTAAAACCGAAGTCATCGCGGCCTTCAAAGACAAGATTGAGCGCAGCGTCAGGGGAGATATCGATATCCTGTCCAGGTTCAATCAGACTAACCGAGGGAATCAGATCTTCCATCGTTTCAAGCCGATAATTAATCGGATCTTCATTCGCAATATTTAATTTGTCCAACAGGTGGATCTGATAACTGCCAGCATCTTTGAGACTAAACTCTGCTGATGCTGACCGACCCCTGACTGTCGCCGGTATAGATTCTCCGGATGAAAATACCAGAACTACCGACTGAACTTCTTTATTCAAACGTGCCGAGAAATCCACGGTAGAGCCGCGATATGCCAGAACATCGCCGATATTAGGCTCCAAATGGGATTTTTCCAGACCCGTATAAGCGGGTGGTGTAATTGTGATCTGCAGATCGTTAACTGCCGGGGGAGTAATTACACGCACTTGATACTGGTCGCTCTTCAATACCTGCTCCTGACCGATTTCCCACAAAGGCACAGCGGATACGTAATAATTGAAACTGGAACGCATGCCCGTTATTGATGCAATATACACCGGGCCTTTTTTTTCAAGCTCAATCGAGCGCGCCGCTGCTTTTTCCGGTTCAAGAACTTCGATTTTCAACTGCCCGACCGATGGCCCCAGAAAATCTGCCCTAACGTCAAAAGGATATCCGGCAATAATCGTAGTATCACCGGGCATTACCTTAAACCTGTAATCCTGAATCAATTGATAATCACCGGCGGGATTTAACACCCTTTTTAGTGATACAGAAAGCTGGTTCCCCATAAATGCGCTCAGCAGAACCCCGCCTAACAGAATAAGCACGATCCAACTATACGGTATAATGAATGAGCGTAAGTTTAAAAGCGAACGAAAATCGTCGTTCTTTATCATTTCCGAAAAACGATTAACGGCAAATCGTCGCAGTTCAGGCGAGCTGAATTTTTCTTGTGTGGATTGAAGCTGATAGGTATTAAGCAGGCGGTCGGCAATTTCAGGTTTTAAATACCCGATTTCCCTGGCTGCGACGATCATTTTGTGACTCATGTTTATTGAATGGAATAGCTGGATAAGATGCTCTCCGATAAAGCGATAAAAAAGGTAGAGACTAAGGCTAGAATTAACGATCAGCACAAACCAGCGTACACTGCGTGAAAAATAAAGTACGGTATCGGCAGCAAACGTACTGATCCAGATTACCGACAAAAACACAATAAGATGGATTGTTCCGGCGGCTAGGATTAAACCCGCTTTGCGTCGATGAAACGCCCGGATTTTCGAATTGATTATATTTTCCGTTTGCATTTAATTCAGCATGGCATAAATTAAAATATTCACACCCATCCGTAATGCTGCCTCGCGTTTTTCAGGTGGATCACCATGTATCCCAGCATCTTCACAGCCATCACTGATATCGGTATTAAAGACATAAAATACAACCAATCTTCCTTGGTAAAACAAACCGAATCCCGCAGGAGGACCTCCATCATGTTCATGAATTTTTGGCAGACCCTCCGGAAAGGGATAATATATGTTGTATATGGGATGGGAAAAAGGAAGTTCCACAAATTTTAATTCCGGAAATACTTTTTTCATCTCGCGCCGGAAGGAAATATCCATTCCATAGTCATCGTCGGCGAATAGAAATCCACCTGAGGTGAGGTATTTTCGAAGACGGTTTACTTCATTTTCATTAAATTTTATATTACCATGACCGGCAATATATGAAATCGGAAAATTAAAAAAAGTCTCATCTAGAATTTCAGCGGTTTCTTCTCTCACCGGTGTCTGAATTCCGGTTTCGCGTTTTATTTTATCAAACAGATTTATAAAAGTGGTTTTATTCCCGTACCAGTCACCGCCGCCGGCATATTTTATCCGCACAACGCTCAGTTCGCGAAGCCTATTTCCGCTACTTAGGGTCAAACCGATCGAAAGCCCGAGGAATAAAATTAATTTTGACATGTTTTGATAATAAAAAAAATCCCAAACTATTGTTTAAATAATTTGGGATTATATTGATTATATATACAATTTCAGAATATCTGGTAGCCAATCATGATCAGCATCGTCACGGCTCCACAGGTTTTGATGGAAAGACCACCCAGTTTTCCGAGAAAAGCACCAACACCGCTGAGGAAAGCATCCCGTAACCGATATGATTTAAAAAATTCAAGTACCGTTGCGCCGACAAAAACACCAATAATTGATCCGATGATTGCACCCATAACGGGTGTTACAAATGCTCCGCTGATGGCTCCTCCGATACCGCCAATGATACTGCCGGTGATACCCCATTTAGAAGCGCCATATTTTTTGGCCGTTAACAACGATCAGCAGATATTCCAGAAATTCAGCAATAAAGACAATAAGGAAAAGTGTCAGTACAAAGGCGAATGGGAAAGACTCCGAAAGTTGGTAATAATACCATAGATAAACGAGTTGAGTGCAATAAGAATATTTCCGGGTACACCGAAAAAATTCGACAACATTGAGGCAACAACCGAGATCGCAAAAACTATTTCAACAATACTTCCATCAATTAAAATTCCGTTTTTGACCTTACTTTACTTTGAGCGCGTAGCGAACGCATATCTTTTTGATTTACTATTTAACCCCATTTCCCCCAATTCGTTCCGCACAGCAAACCATCCTACTCTCATAAAACCATAATTGACCGAATTTAATTCCTTTTTGATCTTGAAAGCACCATACTCAGGATTCGTTTAACAATCATCTTGATTTTTTCAGATAGCGGTAATTCAGCCCGCATTATTTCCGTTTGATCCTGCTGAACCGGTTCCTCTTTCGGTTCCGGATCAACAGCAGTTTCCGTAGCCTGACAGGATCGCAACGGGTGATACTTGTGATTCCGACGGCAGGTTCTGGTTTCCTGAAAATAACTTCCTTTGCAACCGGTTGGCCGGTATGATTCCAGAACTTCAAATTTATTTATCGCTTCATCAATGGAATCATATACATCGAGAATATGATGGAATTCCAGTAATTCAAAAATTTCATAGACATCCGGTACCATGCTTACCAACTTCAGGTCACCACCATTTTCGCGGATTGATTTTATTTCACTGATAAAAATACCCCAACCGGCACTGGAGATATAATCCACATTACCAAGATCAACAATCAAGTAAAAATCTGCCTTGTTTCAACAGCGAATCCAGAGCACGTTCCAATTCCGAGGACGTTGTCGTATCAATATATCCGCCTACTTTGATAATGGAAATTTGATTTCGGCTACCCGCAACTTCCGCTGATACCTGAATTCCTTCCATTCAATCCTCCTTAAATAAATATCAGAGATTAGCCCCTGTCTGATTTAGAAATGATTCCAGAATAGAAACATTTTTAATTAAGTTTTTCTGGGTAATTTTTTTCGTATTGCATCCAGTTGTGATACCGGCTGTGATGATTTTTTCATATAATCGCGATTTCAATTCCTGCTGTCTTTATGCCAATTTCATTGATCTGCTCAAGAATTATTTCGGAATTGTTTAATATATTTTCTTTTTCAATGTATTTCAACATTTCTTTAGCAATTTGAATAGCTTCTTTCTGATCAAATGAATTTAAATTCTCGCCGAGTACTGTAAGTGTTTTCTGAATCTGTACAAATAACTGTTTGACATTATCGATCTTTTTCAACCGCGGATGGGTTGTCAGGATGCGCAACGAAAGCATGATCTTTTCCATGTCGGCAGATTCAATTTTGCCATCGGTCCAGCTGGTGCTGATTGACGTGATAACCATTATATCATCATTGATCATTTTATAAAAAACATCAACATCTTCCGGATTAATTTCGGTTGAGGGCATGCGAAGACTTGAAGGAACCGATGAGCCTGTTGATGATACAGTTACCTTTGGCTTGCTTGGAGTAGGTTCCGATTCAGTTTCGATAGGTTCATCCGTTAATATTATTTCTTCGTCCCCATCTTCTTCCAAAACCGTTCCTTTTGGTTCAGATTCTTTTTGCTTTTCCTTGGTCAGGAATTCCTCGAAAGTCAATTCTTCGTCCGAATCCTCGCTCTCAGAAACTACCGACTTTTTGCCATCGGAAGTTTCAGAGATTTCTTCCTCGATCGGTTCCGTTTCCAAATTACCGCTTAGAAGAATTTCATCGTCTTTTTCGGTAATTTTCTCTGAAGGTATCTTATCATCGTCAACGTGTTTCGTCTCGATTTCTGTGATTTCCGGACCATCGGTTATATCATCTTCAATTTCTTCTAGAGTGGTTGGATCTTTTGCTGTTACCGTTTTCTCTGGTTCAATATCTGCACCGATCTCAGGTGGTTCAGCTGCAACTTTTGCTTCGGATTCATCTTGTGATTCGGTCTCTTTTTCAATTGGCGCCTGTTCTGCTGTATCCTCAATCGGCTTAGTTTCTGCAATAACTTCATCCTCCACCGGTTTTTCTTCTTCGGTCAATGGTTTCTTCTTACTATTAGACGAAGAAGCCATATGTACGACCCTTTGATCTTTTTGGGATTCCCCTGGAGTTGGTGTTGGGGTTCCCGGTAAGATTGGTGCAGTTCCGCGTTTTTTGGCGATTACCTGTTCCGCGGATTCATAATCGAGGATTGTCTGTCCGTCAAGCGTTAATAATGGTGTTCCCGGTGGCTTAATGCGTTTTTTGTCGCCACGATTGACATAACGTTCACGTTGCTCACGGGTACTCAGTTTTGCCTTTCTAATTTCTTCGTAAATACGCCGCGGTTCCAAAATTGTAAAGCTATATTTTTCGGTATTCAGTTCATCGCTGATCCTCTTGGGGCCGTATTCGGGATGGAGTCGAATGACATCGTACATTTTGGTCTTTGTTTCAATGCTGAGATGCTTATTCTCAATATAGTCATCACTATAAAGCAGATCTTTCAGACCTTCCAAACCGACATCATCCTTGATTTTCTTATATTTCCGATACATATATGGGGATACCTGCATTTTCTCACAAGCATCTTTTACGGTTATTCCATCTTCTTCGATCATACGGAATAACTCTTTTTGAATCGAATAGATAACCTCCCCTTGCATCAGTTTTTCTTTTACGGCTACATAGGTAATATCATCATTTTGAGGATATCCTTGTGTATGTTTTTTAATATCATCCCGAACAGCCTGGATAAAATCGGAGACATCAAAATGTGCATTTTGCCTTACGGCATCGAGAAAACGCTCTTCCCGGTATAAATCGCGTTGATTATTCATCGCCTCTGTGACACCATCTGTATACAATACAAGTAAATCATCCTCACGGAGACGGATCGAATCTTGTTCAATTTTACGGTCAAACAACGTTATATCAGGGAGCTGGATTCCAACCGGAAAACCGGATGGATTCAGATAATAGGTTTGCTTTGTACTACCCCGATAAAGGATCATCGGATTATGACCGGCACTGGCGTAATGGATAATCCGGTTGCGACTGTCAAGGACCAGATAAAACATGGTTACAAACATACCACGTTTCATATCATCCGTGACAAATCGATTCACTTTGGCAAGAACATCTGCCGGATTTTTATTTCCGCGTGCCTCCAAACGCAGGGCCGTTCGGATCATGGTCATAATCAGCGACCCCGGCACACCCTTTCCGGCCACATCAGCAACGCATATTCCGATCGTATCGCTATCAACCTCGACAAAATCGAAAAGATCGCCACCTACTTCTTTTGCCGCTTCATAAAATGAGGCAAGATCATAGCCCTGTACCTGTGGAAAATCACTGGGCAGTAACATCTGTTGGATTTCCTGGGCAACCTGCAATTCTTTCTGTAGACGCTGCTGTTCAATCACGCTGACCTGTGCTTCGCGGAACTTACTGGTCATCATATTAAAGGCCTGGGCGATCTCACCCAGTTCATCCGAAGCATCGATATCGATTTCATCCTCATCAACCGTACCCTGACCCACCTGATGCACCCAATCAGCCAGAGAATGAAACGGCGCGACGATCCGGTCGATCAGAAAATACGTACCCACCAGCACAACCACTATAATCGCTACCATATAAAGGATGATACTGAAACGTGTTGCATCCGCTCTGGCGTCAACATACGCAACCGGAATCCAGATATGTGCGCTTCCGATGATCGGTGACTCTCCACGGATTCCGCTATATATATCTGCCTTGAAATCATAGATAGCGAGGGTATCACCGACGGTATATTGATAAATAGTATAGTTGTCAACTGTATCCTCTGTAGCGACCGCACTCTCCGGTATACTATATTTACCAAGGGCTTTCATTGCCGTACTGGCACTGACAATATCCTTATCATTATCCACAACATAAGTTTCGTATATTAAAGCCGGATTATTAATTTTTATGGATCGGTTTTGTGCAAAGAGTTCCAGGTCGTCATCCGTTTGAAGCGGTTCTGAACTATTATCGGCAAGCGCAAAAATTTGCGCCCGCGCTGATTCAATCATATTTTCTTTGGTGTTCGATTCTACGCTTCCATAGAGCAGCGAAAAGACCACCACAGCAATTAATCCGATGGCACCTGCAGCTTGAATCGTATGACGGGTCCGCATGGTGATGCCTTCCCACCAGGCCTGTGGGCGCGTTCGGGATATAAATTCACGTTGCTTGGTCAGACGTAACTCATTTCCTCGGCTGGTGATGTTATATTGAACATCATCCATCAGCTTACGCATCATGAATATCCCAAGACCACCTTTCTTTCCGATCTGAATATATTTTTGCAAATCAGGTGTGGTGGCTTGTCGGGGATCGTAACTAATGCCCTGATCAATAATGACGATTGTAAGGCTTTGCCGGCGGATAATCGCCTTGATTGTAATTTCACCGCCCTTGATATCCCGGTAGCCATGTCGGATAATGTTGGTACAGGCTTCTTCGATAACCAGTTTAAATGAATTGGTAATTTTATCGGAATATCTGTACTTCCGACCGATATGCTCAATAAAATCACGGACCTGACTCAGATAACTCATCTGAGCCGGTATTGCGATCAATTCTTTCTTTACATTTTTAAACATGTATTATCCTATTCGGATTCAGTGCGTCTTAGCCGCTCTTCCGCTCCGCTGATTGCTTCCAGAACTTTCTTATTATAAGGATGATCTTTCAGGATTTCTTCCCATTTGGAAATTGCTTCGCGATATTTTCCGAGTAAAAATTTGTCAATACCTTCCAGATATTTCCTCTCGGTTTCAGGATCCATAGGTTCTGTTTCGGCGAGCGCTTCGATCTTTGAACGTGTATAATATTGCTGGATAAATTGATTGGTCGGATCCTCGGACAGCACATCCTCAAATATCCTTAACGCATCATCGTATTGTCCAATATCGTACAATAATAATCCTTTTTGAATATTTTCTTGTAATTTAACTCTTTGAACTAGCGTGTCAACTTCTTTTTTAACCTGCGGAGCATCCCGGCTGAGCAAACGTGCCTCGGATAAGAGTCTCAGAGCTTCCGAGTAATTCTGTTGCTCAAACTCCGACCTGGCCCTTCTTACCATACTACTGACATCCTCAGCCATCCGGCGATTTGTCGTTTGAATGGCACTGCGGGCCGGCTGATAATCCGGATTACGCTCAAGAACCAGATTAAACTCAATCAGGGCATCCGTATATTGTTTCTTATCCAGGTATAATCGGCCTTTTTCAAAGTGTTCTTCAATAAAACTTTCATCAGCTTCGGCCCGATCTTTATCGAGCGCAGCCGCGACGGCTGCATTTTGCTGGGTGTTAATTTCACCATCCAGCAGGACATTTGACGAATCAAGCATGATCTTGGCCCGCTGATGGAAGGGATCTGCACTGATTACCTGCTGGTATTCCACAATCGCATCAAGGTATTTGCCATCTGTAAAGAAAGTATCCGCTTTAGCCAGATGTTCAACGACAAATTTTTTCTTATCCGCCTGCCGGATTTCATCTATAAGACGTTCCTCTTCCTGCCGTTTGATCTCCTGAACGATGGCAAACATTTCATCCCGGTTCATACCAAAATTGATCGTTAAGGAAAAACGATGTACCGGATCAAGCACCCCATCTGTACTAGGATTGCCATAGGCGTAATCTACCTGGAACATCGTGTATTCAATGCCGATCCCAAATTGAAGACCGGTCAGGCTATTATATCCGATCCGGGCTTTGCCCATCTTACGGAAAGAATATTCGGTTCCAAAGTTGAACCGGATATCACTGTCCTGGGCTTTGGCAAGATCAACAAGAAATCGCAGGTCACTACCTCCGGGAATATAGATCGTACGCAAAATACCAAATCGTAAATCCAGCGGTAAGGCATCAGGCTGATCACCGTGCTTGATCTGGGGTGAGAACAGGTTCTGGACATTTAATCCTACTGACCAGTCGCGTAGGAGCGCATCCGTACTGAATTTCGGACGATACATCAAACCAAAATCCAATCCCACACCGATTGCGTTGGCATCTTCCTGATACTGCCGGGTAAAGCTGAATCCGGAGCGTTCTACTTTTAAGGACGCGCCAACGGCCAGATCCCAGGGGATACGCAAACCATAACTCAGATAACCCCGATAGGATTCAAAGGAAAAATTGTCATACACATTAAAGTCCGAATCGGTATTCACAATATCATCAACACCGACTCTGGCAATTCCAAGTGCAAAAGTCCCGATATCAAGCGTGGGATAAGCATAACCAAGAAAATCGTAATTGGTTCCAAGATATAAGGATGCATGAAAAAAGGTCAGGCTTTGCTGGTAAACATAATCCAACCCGGCCGGATTCCAGAATACCGCCGTAGGATCATCGGCAAGCGCGGTGAAGGCGTTGCCCAACCCCATCGCCCGGGCACCGAAGCCAAACTCGGAAAACGGACTGCGCGTCCCGGCCTGTCCATCGCCATCTTGGGCAAATGAAAACAGGGGAATACATATCAGCATGATTATCATATATCGATGATATTTTATAATTTTTTTCATAGTCATGCTCTTTATTTTATAAACGCGATCTTGATCATGTATTTGAGGTTTCGTCGTGCCCCCTCCTTTTCCTGTATCTGAAGTCTGACAGAGATAGACACCATTTAGAACGATGCTTCCCCGGTCGTTCCGGCCGTCCCAGGTAATTTCGGTGTGCATACCGGACACCAGATTTGGCCGGTCAATGGTACGTACCAGCTGACCGGTGATGGTGAATATTCTCAGTTGTACATCGGACGCTTCATCGAGGAACATTCGGATAATGGTTTCATCTTCACCACGCCCAAACGGGTTGGGGAAGGCGAGGAAGGCTTCTTCCGGGTTATCCGGCGCCACATCTATCCCAATCGGGTTCAAATTGAACTCATTTGAGGTTTTAAAGGTAGCCCCTTGCGAATCGGCGATTTTGCTCTGCACACCCGGATCGGCATCCCAGGCATACACATCCCACAACCGGGTATAGAATTTACCGATCGGTACACTTTTATCGCCGTTAAGATCAACCAGTAAAACCAGTCGCTCAACCTCTCCGGAAGCGATTGAAAAATTTACCAGATCGAGAATCATACTTGGGCGAATTAGGCCATCGTCCACAACCTCTTCAAACCTGACCGAAAGCTCAATATCCAGGGTATCGGCAGTGATTTTATTGATGCCAATTTCACCGTTTTCGAACAATTCCACATATTTTTCCCAGTTCACCAGGCGCACATTGGCAAAAATCAGTTCCAGGTCTTCCACCGACAGATAACTATCGGTCTGCGGATTCCTGCGAAAATCAAACCACAATGTGCGGATATTTGCCGGTTTATCACCGCTGCTAAGGGAGTTATCGATCCGGAATGAGAGTATCGGTGCATTGATCGTGCCGCGTGCAAAACTGCTTGTTTCAGGTTTATAGATGCCCTCATATAATTCCTTGGTCATATTCGTTATTTGCAGTTCATTTTCCTTCACCGCAACCGGATATGCGATCAGTCGGTTGACACCGGATACAAAAACTTCCTGACCGGAATTAACATCCTGTGGAAATTGACTGAGTGTAAAACTGATGGTTGTCGCCGATATCACCCGAGGGGGTGCTTTTCTGCGCCAGGTGAAGAATATTGTATCTGTGCCGGCCGTAAATTCCGCCGATTTTTCGTCCAAATCCCCATCTGGGTTAATGAATGCCGTATCAATCTGGATAATTACGCTTACCGTGCCGTTTATTCCGGCCATCCCGGTAATACCAGAACCATCTGAAGTCAGCAGATCCCTGGTTACCGCCAGGGTAAAAGTCATGTCCTCACCCTTCGAAACAAAGCCGTTGTTGAGACTAGTGGGTACGACCGTATTTTTAGTCAATTTTATCTGCGCTCTCGGTTGAATGTATATTGGTATAACACTCGGGGTAACAGCCACCGGTGCATTTCCGGCCAACCGGTCTTCACCCCGGTAGGTAATTTGGATTGAATCCAGAATACCCGAGGAGACCGATATATTATCTTTTCTATCCGGAACCGTGATATTCCAGTTGACCGCTACTATTTCCTGACCTTCGGTTAAAGCAATGACCGAATCCAGCTGGGCATTCCGGGAGGTGAACCAGGCTGGTAAGCGGATGATACCAAAAGCATTGGTTACATTCTCCGTTTTATTGAATGTGGCGGTTACCTGGAAATTCTGGTTGGTGGAAAGCGTATCCTGATAAGTCGTACCGGTGATATTCATCGTGGCCGGACCAACAATGGTGATTTCAGGTGAATCCTGTCTCTGATTAGCAACCGCTGCCGGCAAACCGGTATTCTCATCTGCCGGAATAGTAAGAAGTTCCACCTCCATGATTTCGGTGATCTCATCACCGGCAGAACTGGCAACTTGTACCTGCCATTGCACCGTATCCCCTTCGGTATATTTTTGAATATCAGAACCTAAAACCGTAAGCAACGGGATTGGTGAGGTTGAACGAAGAATAATCGTTCCGCTGTCTCCGGCGGCGATGCCGGCGACACCATCATTACTGATCACCGATTCCATGGTAAACAACTGCCCCAGCGAAACCTTCTTTGTCTCCGCTGCACCTGGTGGATCGATAATATCAAGTTTGGTAATACGCAGTCGTGCGCGTGTTACCGTTTTGATCGCCAGATTCTGACTAACCGTCAGTACCGTATCGGGATTGAAAGTTGAACTTCCTGATACCTGCAGGGTCAGATTCCGCCAGTCGATCGGGTTCTGCGGTGCCCGAATGGTCCAGTTCATGTCAAAATTGGTTCCTGTTCCGGGCAGATTCCTTGTGCGGCTGGTATCCTGAGAAGCATAACCTGCCTGTGCTGGCAAGAGTAATGTTACCCTTCGGTTTTGATCCAATAAAGGATCGTACTGGACAGTCGCAGCAATCTCAATGGAATCCTGCTCGGTTGAAGCCGTCAGGCTATCCGGCCGCACAAACGGCGCCGAATAGCTGGCTGAGATCTGCGGCTCAGCCACCGATCTGACATCCAGCCAGAGGGTGTCTACCCGTGAGAATGGTGTTCGGAATGCCGTAAGTCCGTCATTAACATCGTATGGCGCATTTGAATAAAGGGTGTCCTGATGAATCTCCACATAAGTCAATCCGCTTCCCTGCTGTGTCTTTACTTTCCACGTCAAGAGATCTTCATCGGGATCGTCAAAACTCTGGCGCCGCGGAAAATTAGCAGTATCGATCAGGGCCAGATTAGCCGCCGGAAAAGCAATGCGCAGATATCCGGTTGAATCAAGTGCCGCGATACCGGATTTTTGCACGACGGTATTTAGTGTAATGGTCTGATTTTGCCAGACAATGATCGTATCCTGCTGGTCATTGTTCAGCAGATTTATACTCAATTCAGCCCTCGGTACAATTGTCAGCTGTGACCGAATCAATGCCGGGTTTGCGCTGGCCAGATTACCGGAGTTCACATCTCGCGGTCTGGTCAGAATTTCGACATTCAATAAACTGGTCGTAATGGTGGTTGCCGGCAGCCAGCCAGATATTTCATATACCGAATCCGTATTGGATAAGAAGCCGTTTATCCTTACCGTATCAACCAGATTCTGAGATTGTGGATCGATAAACCGGACTCCGTTTGTCGCCCATATTCCAATTACGCCACTGTTATCAAAATCTACCCCACTATTGGCTACCGATACCTGCGTGGTAAATTGCTGTCTTGAGGAAAGTATCCCGTCAACTGCTCCTTCCGGACCAACTATCGTCGCATTCAGAGCAAGTCTGGGTGCTGACCGAATTTATGATCGATAATGTATCAGAGTTGAAGGAGAGCAATTGATCGGTATTTCTATCCCTTGCTTCTACTTCAACATGTATCGAATCGGGAACACCTGAGGGTGTTCCCGGGACCACTACATTCCATTTAAGACTGTCATTTGCTACGTTATCGGAAAAATTCTTTTGCGTCGAGGTCTGGACCGAATAATTTGGCGGCAATACAATACGAGTGCTACTCTTCCGGTTCCCAGAACGGCCGGATTAAAGTTCGCCAGAACACGAACAGTGAACACCTGACCGGTTGAAACGATTCCGTCTTTGGCACCTTCAGGCGCGGTAATGGCAATGGTGGATGCTATACTCGCTGCATTTTCGGTCCGTATGGGAATATTGCCATCAAATCTGTCGATACCGACCAGTTTGCCCGAATTGTTATCGCGTGAAGAATCGATGAGGACGACAGATAAATTATCAAATCCGGGTCCACTCGGACTAAGCGCGGTAACGTTCCAGGTTGCGGTAAGGGTATCCGGAGGATGGTAGCCGAGTTGCGGCAGCGCTACGCTGTAATTGGCCGGAACATTCAGGCGCAGCTGACCCGATGTATAGCCGGCCTGTCCTATATTGGATACGGTGGTTGCCACATTAAACGTCTGTCCGACTGAAACCAGGGTATCCAGTGCCCCGGCCGGACCGGTGATCCTGGAGATATAGCGCAGATTTGCAGCCCGCTGAATCAGCCAGATATGGCGCAGGTCTGCATTCGCATCTGCAACCTGTGCTCCGGTAAAAGTGTCACGACCATAAACAGCCGCATTTAAACTTTCTGTACCAACCGGCGAACCGGCATCAGCACTGAGATAGAAGTCGAACGTATCCACAGCGGTACTATCAAGGATACTGTCAGCGGCTGCGGGAATATAGAGTGTCCCGCCGTATAAACCGATATTCGGCACGATGCGGATCGAATCGATTCGCACGGAATTGTTACCCGAATTGGCAATCGCCACCCGCACCAGAATATTCTGCTGGCCGGTACTGATGGTATCGGCATCCGATATGACCGCAAGTGCGGCCAGACCACCGGAACCGACAACCTGCCACGAAGAAAAGTCTGGGTGAGGTGTAAAGTTGATTTAGATTACGATTCAGCTCCACATATTGTATACGGCCGCTCAATGAATCAATCCCAATCGGTGCAGTCGACAGTACATCAACCGAGAATTCGACTGTATCGCGTGTCCCACCGGTTAATATAAACGGGATAACCGGCTGTATGATATTACGATTATAAAAATTATTCCCGTTACGGAAATCGAGCAGAACATTATCAATCCTTGCATCGGCATTGCCCCTGTTTTCCAGGAATATCCTCACTGCTATATCGGTGGTATCCTGTACCACGGAAGATGGATTGGTGATACCAGTAATCTGGACATCCGCCGGGGTTTGCAATAAAATGGTATCGGGCTGCAAAGCCGTAAGGGCGTTCACCTGGTCAGAGGTAATCTGATCAGTGCCATATGCCCGCAGATTGAGTACCACATCACCACTATCCCTGGGAGCAGAGGCAGCAGCAATGTTAAATATTGCATCAAATCCCTGACCGGATGCCAGTACCGGTAAGGTTACCGGCGATATACGCACGGCACTCATCGGCGGGCGATTTATCTGACCGTCAAATGTAAACCGAAGGCTATCAATTCTAATCTGTGCGGTCCCTGTATTTGTAACTCTGGCTGTAACAGCAACCCCACTCTGACCAAGGGACATGGTTGTCCTGCTTACAATAACCGAGTCAATCTGCAATCCGGCCGGTGTACCGACACTCCATACATGCGGATTCACCGCACCACTGGCTGCCAAATTACGTGTGGTATCATTGCCGTCACGGTAATTAACAAATCCATCGACAATCAGGTTGCCCGTGAATACCGGATCGATATTTGTAATAAAAGTAACGGTATCGAGGGCACCACCTGAAAGTGGTCCCAAAATGCTGGTTAGTGAATCGGTTATCTGCCCCAAAGGTTCGGTAAACAATCCCGCTGTATCAAGTAGAAGCTGTCGCCTGCCCCTGATTGCGTATGCGCATCTCGACCTGCAAATTCTGCTGTCCACTGTTAACATTGATAAAACTGTTGTAAGTCGAGGTTATTACAACCGCTGCCGGAGTCTGCACCAGCCAGCTATCCAGATAGCCGCTGGTGAGATTAATAACAGCGTCGGTTCGCAGATTTCGTCCGCTCACGACAGCGGCAATCTGATCTACTCCGGTTGCAGCGACGGCACTGGTAGTGACACTAAAATTATAATCGGTACTGTCAAGTGCACCAATTGTGTCAGGAACGGCCGGGCCGCTCAGGGTGACAAGATAGTTGGTATTGTTAGAAAATTGTAAACCGATACTTGGTCCAGATCCCAGAATCAGCGGAACTTCGCCTGTATTTTTGACTCTCACAATGACCGCCAGACTATCCTGGGCCTGGCTCACCTGCGCAGCATCCGCTATTATCGATGAAACGGCAATACCGGCTTTGGACAAAATCCGCCAGGTTGCATAAATAGCCGGATTTTCAGCCACACCAGCTGTGCCACTACGGACATCGGTAAAATTAATTCGTGCGCGAATCGAATCGGTGCCTGTGCTTGCATTAATATCCACATTCACCTGATAGGTCAGATCAACCGTGTCCCCGGGAAGGATGGTCAGCGGAAAGACCTGCCCGGAAGTGAGCTGGAAGGCTGTATTGAGCATTGTGCAGCAGCGTTATGTCCGAAAGTGATCCGAGACGTACCGTTCCGGCACCGGAATTTCTGAACTTCAGATTCAGCGATTGTAACGTTTCACCCTGGCTGACAATAGAATCCGTAAGCGTGGTGGAGACAATACTCACCGCACCTTGACTAACCACATTCAGTGAATCGGTCAGGTCGATTGTCTGCATAACAATGTCGAGCGGATTAAATGACGGGTTTCCGTAAGTCCTGATCTTCATACCGTAGGTGCCGGGGGCGATTCCTGCCGGAATCACTACGTTTTTGAAATTGATTTCGGTCGTATCCTGCGCAACCAGGGCATAACTGGCCGCCAGACTGACCTGTAATGGTGTCGGGAAATCAATGGTCAGCAGGGTCGAGTCCGGTTTGAGATTTATGCCCGAGGTACCGTTGTCATAAAGATCAACCAAAAATTGAACGTTTTCAGCCGGTACAACGTTGCCGGGAGTAAGGGAACCTGTCACATACACCAGATCAGCGCCACTGAAAACGTTGAAGGTGGCAACTTCTGTCGGGCCCAGTTGAGGCAGACCCTGTGGTTTGGCCAAACCATAAATTCTGTAAGATCCGTCAAACGTTATAGGTGCGTCAAATTGAAAACTAAGGACATTATTTTCAATACTGAACAATGTGTCCACGGTATCCAAGCGAACCAGGTTATCAACAAAAACCACCTGATTTAAATCATTCCGAACCTCTATAGTTGTTCCGATAGTTTCAAGCGGTACCTGCGCACCACGATTGGCCACGGTATAATTTACCACCAGGCCAGTCTGCCCCTGGATCACTGTCGTGGGCGATACGGAGCCTCCGGTGATCAAAAGATCACCACCAATGGATACATCACCGGTCGTAATGGTCTGACTGTAAAAAATACCGTTGCTCTGTCCCACCAGATCAACCAGTACAGAATACGTACCTACAGGAATATTGGGAATTGTTCCCGGCCGGAAAATCAAATCCGTGGTATCATTAGTTGTAATTGTACTTCCAATGGTCTGATCGGAGATCCCCGATAACAGCGGCCCGAAAGTTCCGACCGGGACACCGTTAAATCTGATAACTGTTCTCGTCGAATCGAGATCAATCGTCGATTGACCAAGATTGACTACCCTGATGCCGAATTGTTCGACAAGACCGACATCGGTAAAATCTGGGGTTAATGATCCCGAGACGTATACAGGGATCGCCGGGCTTTGTACAGTGAAAGAAGTCTGGGCTGATGTCGTAATGGTCTGTCCGGAAATGAGATCGAGTGCACGTATGGAATCGGTTACGATTACAGCTCCCGAAATTGAATTTGGTACCCGTATAAAATAGGTCAATGTATCGGTTGCATTCCCGTTAATTGTAAACGGAGTGAGCGGATGATCGATCATCGCATAGAAGAAATTATTATTGGCCACACTGAATGTAAGACTGGTATACCGGACCTCGGCGGGGGATGTTCCGGTATTGCTATATTCTACAATCGCCAATACGCTATCCTGACCGCTGCTGACCGTATCAGGTATCACTGAAAATCCGGTAATAACCAAACCCGCTGCGGTTCTGATCTCTAATGTATCTTTTTGGTTGGCCGTATTCGTCGTAAAGATCGTTCCGTCATTTATATCCTGGTACCCGAGCTCCCCGTCAACGGTATAGAGGGTGTCAGGAGCATTTCCGGCGACATCCACATTAAAATTGACACTAATCGATTGCCCTGCGGGCAGATTGAACGGCAGGACGGGCGTAGGCAGCCGGGTGATGATAAAATTTGTATCGGCGTCAGAGCTCTCGATCAGAAAATTAAGATCCACCGGATTGACTGAAGCGGTCGCCCGGTTCGGACCTGGTGCATTATTCAGGATCATTTGAGCGCTCAGGCCGATCTGCCCCGCAGAAGCAACATTTGGTGAGATATCCACCCGATCGATTGTAACCAGCGGACGTTGTTGCACAACCCATCTGTCCGTAGTGAGCGCGGAGAACAGCGTATCCACCCGACCGGTTGAGATCTCGGTAACTATAGCGCGGGCATCCAGACTGTCAATACCTGTAAAGGCATTTGCGTTTATATCGAGAGTATAGTTCAGGCTCGCTGTAGTTAGGGCCGGAATGGTGACCGGGAGTGACGGATTGGGTCCGGTAACAACATAATTTGTATCGCCATTGACGAAAAATAGGGTGAGCGCATCGAGTCGGGCCAGCACACTTCCCTTATTCCGAATTCTCACCTGGACCGGAAGTCCAGTCTGTCCCTGACTAACAAAATCATTTGGCGTGCTCACGGAAACAATGTCGAGATTTGAGGAAGATTTTATTACCCATACCCAGCGCGCACTGCCTGTCAGGTTGCTCGGAGTTCCCGAGATACGATTGGTGTATGAAATCGAAGCCGTTAACGTATCAGATCCCACCGCAGAATTGGTGGCAACCGAGATTGTATCGATCAGTGTCAGACTGCTGTTTCCGGATAAAATTACCGGGAGTATTGGCCCAAGATGGGTATAAAGCCCGATTTGCCGGTTTACGGTCAGAGAGGTTATATCAACCGGTGTTTCACCATTATTGCTGATATCAACCTTTACCAATATACCATTTTGACCCAAGGCAACACTTGTGTCGGAATACACTGAATCAATTACGATTTGCGGTCGGCTCAGAACCGTCCAGCTGTCAGATACCGATTCAGAAACGTCTGATAACGGTGCCGTACTGTTTAAATCACGTCCACTGGCCAGGGCGGTCAAATTAATCAGACCCGTGGTGGCATCCACCGGGATATCAATTGTTGGCTGCAGAACCAGATTGTTGTTACCGTTAATAATCTGTGGGAGTGCCGGGACAATACCAACGGGTATGCCATAGGGATTGATCGTCAACGAATCGACCTGTAAGCTGCCTGTCCGGTATTGCGCAGATAAATATTAAGATTGTCCTGCATCTCCTGGGAAACCGTGTCACGGGCCGCCACCACACTATCAATAACCAGTACGGCGGGTGACTGGACCAGCAATGAATCACCTGCGATTATACTCCGGTTGAAAAACGAACCATTTTCATTACCAAAAAGATTCAATGTGAAGGGATACCTACCGGCCGGGCCGCTGATGTTATCATTATTGAAATTCAGATCATAGGTCGTGTTGCCCTCAATGACAATATTGTCCTGCAACTTGAGGGTAAATCCGTCACTTACAAGCGTGGTGATGCTGGTATCTACAACCAGCTTCGCCTGGCCGGTATTGCGCAGTCTGTACCGTCGGCTGTATCGTCTGGCCGATTGATACCTGTGTTGGGGTGACCGTATTCACGATGATATTCGCTGCACGCTGAATCAACCAGGTATCGGTTGTGTCGGCCGTAAGATCGGAGACCGGCCCATCGCTGAAACTGTCCCGCCCGAATACCGCAGCGTTGATCGTTTCGATACCGGTTGAAGAAGAAGCTAACAATTCCACCAAAAAGTCAAAAGTGGCGGTGGAGGCCGGATTTAAACCAGTACCCGGTGTCTGAATCAGGGTAGACGTATTATAGGTCCCGCGTATCATGGAAAGACTTAGTGAATCTACAATAACCGCGTTACTGCCTGAATTGGCGATGCGCACCCGCACCAGAACACTATCCTGACCCGTGCTTACCGAATCCCTGGAACTTATCGCCGAGAGTACACTGATGCCACCCGTACCCTGAACATTCCAATTCGATAAAGGGCCGGAAGAACTGTTCAAACTCAGACCGCGATTATATTCAAAGTATTGCACTCTTCCGCTCAGGGTATCCGGCCCAAGCGGCGCATTGGAAAGTACATCCACCCGGAACACAATGGTTGTATCCTCACCCCCGGTGAGGTCAAAGGGTATCGTTGGTACGATAATTTCACGGTTGTAGAATGTATTCCCATTCAGAAAATCCAGAAAAACATTATTAATCTGCGCCGTTGCCCTGCCAAGATTACGGATGGACATGTTCACCGCCACATCATCTTCATTTTGAAGCACATCTGTCGGATTAATGATTGCAATTGCCCGGATGTTGGCTGGGGTCTGAAGTAATATCGAATCGGGTTTGACGCTACCGGTCACACTGACCGCAGCCAGGGTGTTCTGATCTGTCCCGTACGCACGTAAATCAAGTGCGATTAAACCGCTGTCGACAGGTGTCGCTGCAGCATTGATCCGATAAATGGCCGCTAAACTTTGCCCAGGTGTCAGAGTTGGCAATATTGTGGGTGATATACGTGTTGCACTCATTGGGGGTCGACTGATCTGCCCATCGAACAGGAACCGCAGCGAATCCAATTTTACCGACGCACCGCCGTTGTTACTGACTACGGCATTGACCAATACCCCGGATTGTCCCAGGGAAATGGTTGCGGTCGGAGTAACAACCGAATCAATTATCAGCTGACCGCCATTGTCGACATTCCAGATATGCGGGCTGACCGCGCCATTCGCGATAAATGAGCGCGTGGTATCATTTCCGTCCAGATAATTGACAAATCCATCAACCGTCAATGATCCCGAATACAACTGGGAAACATCGGAATTAAAATACAAAGTATCTATGCCGCCACCGGCCAGGGAATCTAATGTCGTTAGCAAAGTATCGGTCGTATTACCGATCGGGGTTGTAAATAATCCGGCCGAATCTAAAACGGCTGTGGCCTGGCCCTGATTTACGATCCGCATACGTACATCGAGGTTCTGCTGACCACTGTTCACCTGGCTGCGATTATTCAGTATATTGGTGATGAGTAGTGATGGCTGTGTCTGCACAAGCCAGCTGTCAAGTCCACTCGAAGCGACGTTAACACTCTGCCCTGTTCTAAGATCTGTACCGGTCGCTGAACCGCCAATCGAATCAACACCTGTCGCAGCAGCAGCGCTGATGCCGACGAGAAAGCTTATAGGGTTGTATTGTAAGACCCGGCAAAGTATCCGGAATTGCGGGCGCTATTAGTAAAACTGTATTTTGGGTATTGTTTGAAAATGTCAGACGGACATCACCTGTACCGAAAACAATCGGTACTTCGCCGGTATTTTGGATGTCCATTGAGACCGGGATACCCGTTTGTCCGCGGGAGACTTTGGACGCTGCTGCATTTATATTAACAATATTAAGAGCACCGCGGTTTAATACCGTCCAGATATCATTTACATTTGCATTTACCGCCTGAGCAATCAGACCGCTGTTGATATCGCTATAATCGATCACAGCAGTAATGGTATCAGGACCGGTAGTGGCAGCGACATTGACAATAATATTGTAGGTAATCGATGCGTTGCCTCCGCCAGCTACTGAAATTGGAAAGGTGGTTACCGGTAAAAATGAATAGGTGCTGTTTCGTTGGATGGTAACTGCAGAAGCAGACGCAATTTGCGCGATTGCTTCACCCGTATTCTGTAAATCTATGGTTAGCGTCTGTCCAGTCTCGCCTTGACCGACGGTGGTATCGCTAAGCGTAACACCGGCCAGAATCAACTGTGCGCGGTTTTGAACCTGCAGACTGTCAATACTTAGGGTTGTATCATAGGGCACGCTGTTTTCGGTTCCCCTCAATGAAAGTACACCTGGATACCAACCGGCTGCCAGGGTGTTAAGGTCCCCACGAAAACGTAAAATGCTCGTGGCATTGTCGGGAGAGATGGCCTGATTACCGTCCAGTAGCCAGGATTGGGTTCCAAATTGCACCGACGTCGTGTTTTGATTCAGAAGAACACTCGCCGAACCGCTGTTCCGGACCGATATTGTGAAAACCGGGCTCTGGTTATCGGAAATAGTATCAGGTGAAAGTGTCAGAAATTCCATCTGTGCCGCCGATATGATATCTAATGCAGCCAGGCTTAGCGCTCCGTCAGCGGTTACCAGGTCGTTTCCGGCTACTGCCAGATTACCGGTGACCCTGCCATCAACCACATATGCGCCTTCCGGTGCGGTCATCGGTATGGCTACATCATACAACAAAGTTGTCGACTCACCCGCCAGAACCGAATCGGAAAACAACCCGCGGGTACGATCTGCACATTCAGAGGTGGATTGAAAATAAACTGTCCTGAGAGATTCCGGATGGTCAGCTAAACTATTGTTGGAAACCACCAGTCCGGCACCTCTAATGGTGTCACCGCGGCTTACTATACCTACTGGCAGGGTGACCGATTGTAAAACCAGCGGTGATACGCTTCAGCTCTTCCAGGATTTGTGGCAAGAACACCCGAAATCGAGTCACCTGCTGACTCACCGATAAAACGTGTTATGGGTGTATAATTTCCCTGATTAAAATCGCCAGCGATCGTTACGCCATTAAATAAGGCATCTGTCGTATCTCCGGCAACCATTGTCGCAGGTGACGAGAGTGTCCCAACGGCCGTTCTTATGCCATCGGTAAACGAAAATGTTGTGGATCCAATATTCAAATTGATATCATCAAGACCCGGATGATAGTAGGAAAGACTGAAATCGATCGTGGTGTCGGTTTTCACTGCTTTCGGGGCTAGAGAATTGTTCACATAGGTTATACCGTAAACCAGAAAATCGACTGTGTCAACCGGCACGGTGTTGTATCTGGCTATGGCACGTACTGTACTTTGATTAAGGTTTGCCGGCGTCGTATAAATCGTACTTGCAAGACCGCCCGCGTTCGTGACTAACACTGCTGTTTGCCACCTGGCCGCTCGTGCTGGTGAATCTTACGATGGCCCCGGCTACCGTATTGCCATACTGGTCGAACACCTGTGCCGTAACCGGTCTGCCGCTACCCGCAAAAGTTGTGGTGTTATTCCCACTCTGGGCGATAATTCCAGCGGGAATATCTGGCAGACCCGTACCGTCGAAATAGGTTGTATCAACACCGGAAAGTCCGACACCAATCTGGACGGGACCTGAAACAGTCGGTAATCGCCACGAGGCCTGAACACGACCCTGTGCGTCGGAAACAGTTGTGGCATTTAACGTGTCGCCATCAGCCGTTGGCAGCCAGATCACGTTTGCACCGGAAACAAGATTCTGATACTGATCAAAAATCCTGCGCCACAACCGGCTGAAGAAGAACCTGACCTAACGGTATCAACCTGATTGTTTCCCGTAAATATCGACGATACTATTGGCTGGTCCGGCGTAGGCAGTAGCTGTAAGCTAATCGGCAAACCGGTGACGCCGGTTGCGACTATATTTATACTATATACTCCCGCTTTTGAACCCAGTTGAAACGTTGCCGAAGCACGACCATCTGATCCGGTAAGTACATTTGACTGCGGGATAAATTGATAATCACCACCCCCCTGCGGCAGAGAAGTAACTTGAAATCCAACATTCAGGCCCTGAATCGGATTACCAAGCGAGTCCTCTACATAAACGACGAAAGGCTGAGCCAGGACCGATCCAGCGGTGCTATCCTGTAAATTTCCGGAAATATAAGATATGCTGTCGGCAGATGATGAGAGCACCTGTGCCCGGAATACTACCGTATCCGGAATTGCCGGAACGACCGCAAAAGCCGAATCGGCCCCGATGCTGCTCCTAAGAAGCCAGGTGGCACTTGAGCGACCCAGTTCATTGGTCGTTAAACCATCCGGGGTTAAAGAACCGTCGGTCGGTGTTGACCAGCTTACCGTGGTATTCGGGACCGGGTTCATGAAGGCATCCCAGACCTGAATTTCCGGATCCGATGAAACAATGCTGCCTGCCTCACCACTGAAAAATGTCGCGGATAAAGCCAGGATACTGTCAGGACCTGCAGCCCGGACTTTAACGATACCACTATTATCGGAAAAAGTGTCCAGCAGTATTCTAAAGGCTGGCGGAGTTTACCTTTCTGAAATTAAATATGTTTGAAAAGCCGGAATCGGTGTTGAAGAAACCGATGCTATCACCTTCGGCACGCCATTCGACATTTTGATCTCCGAGGAAATTATCCTCAAGATCATATCCTGCAGCATACAGGGAAACGCTTGTGCCAGCGGTTCGCGTTAATGTATCTAATTCGACTCCGGTATTGTTGGCGCCAGTCCTGATGACAATTCGTTTAAGACCACCGGTCTGCACGAGAATAACGCCCGTTACATCGTTTGTCCACCCGGAACTGTTTTCGGTAAAAATAGTTCCACTACCCGGATTGACGGGGTTGAGCTCAAGGACAGACGTATCAGTTGTATCACCAAATCCGGTCAGATTACCCGTCGATCGCCAGTTTACTGCCTGTTCCGCCACGTAATTATTATCCCCATCATATCCTGCTGCATAAAAACTCAGATTTCCGCCGACTATCATTGTATCGGTGGTCACTTCCTGCCCACTACCACCCGGGGCATTTCGGATAATCAGGGATGCCACTGCACCCGAACTCACCGTTATTGATCCGGTGTTATCATAGATTGCAGGATTGACCTGGCTTGTCGCCCGTATCACACCGGCACCAACCAACCGGGCATCAAAAACAGCACTATCCAGCGGAGAGGTCGTCAAAAATTGACCAATATTATTGGTTACCGTCCAATTGGCATTCGCGTCACCCAGATAATTTCCATACGTATCATAACCTGCAGCATAGATAATCAGGGTATCGTCCGCGGTCACGTTTAGATCTTGCACGGCTGGCTGGCCGGCACCACGTGCCGATTGAATTACGATGCGGGCCAACACAGCTTCGGTCACAGTCAATGTACCCGTCGTATCCGCTGTGATTGAGGGATTGGCATGCGTCGCAATAATATTTCCGTTATCGGGCGCTACTGTCGGTGCAAACCGGTAACTGCTGCCACTCCCACTTACGGTATTTATTAATCCAAGCCCCGTCCAGTTTACGGAAACATCAGAACGGTAGTTTGCAAAGGTATCATAACCGGCCGCATATAGCATTATACTTTGACCGGCTGTAAAGGTTGAATCACCGAATTCTTCGCCGCCGTTATTTGATTTTGTGCGAATCTGTACATAATCCAGAGCAGCGGCATTTACCGTTACCAGACCGCTTTCACCTTTGATCTGATTATTTACCGTGTTTGTTGTCCTAACTGTGAAAATTTCGGTCACATTGTCGTTCACCTCGATGGTCAGCACACTGTCATTGGTAAAGGTTGCTGTAGTTCCACCGGTAAAGGTCGCTCCCGCCGCACCGAAGGCTGTCAGGATTACACTGGCACTGTTTACCACGCCGTTGCCATACTGGTCCCGGGCTGTGAGCGTAAAACTTGTATTGCCGCCCGCCGTAAAATTCACATCCCCGGATGGCGTAAAGGTGTAGTAACTCACATTCGCCGCCTGCAGGTTCAGGTTGATATTTGTACTGACCGTACCACCGTCGCTCACACCGATAACATCCGGACTAAGGGCCAGATCACTGCTCGCCGTGTAGGCGGCTTCCGCCACACCCGTGGCATTGGTTGATGGGGTCGCGATCTTGGTACCCGGTGTTCCGAAATAGGCATCACTTGGTAATGCCGGCGCTGTGAAGGTCACCACCGCCGACGGAACCGGATTATCGTACTGATCTTCCAGCCGAACCTGCAACAGACGCGAAGTACCCACCGTGATCGGACCCGTGTCCGACAACACCACAAAATGGTCCGCCACATCCGGACCCACTGTAATGAGACCGCTCTCGCCCTTGATCTGGCCGTTGACCGTGTTCACCGCACGAACCGTAAACTTCTCGGCCAACGTATCGTTGACCTGAATATTGATCGAATCCAACCCGCCAAAACTGCGTGTAATGCCGCCGGTAAACGTCGCACCCGCCGCACCAACAGCCGTCAGCGTTACACTGCCCGTGTTGGCCACCGCATTGCCATACTGGTCCCGGGCTTTCAGTGTAAATATTGTATTCCCGCCCGCCGTAAAATTCACATCCCCGGATGGCGTAAAGGTGTAGTAACTGACATTCGCCGTCTGCAGGTTTAGATTGATATTTGTACTGACCGTACCACCGTCGCTCACACCGATAACATCCGGACTAAGGGCCAGATCACTGCTCGCCGTGTAGGCGGCTTCCGCCACACCCGTGGCATTGGTTGATGGGGTCGCGATCTTGGTACCCGGTGTTCCGAAATAGGCATCACTTGGTAACGCCGGTGCTGTGAAGGTCACCACCGCCGATGGAACCGGATTATCGTACTGATCTTCCAGCCGAACCTGCAACAGACGCGAAGTACCCACCGTGATCGGACCCGTGTCCGACAACACCACAAAATGGTCCGCCACATCCGGACCCACTGTAATGAGACCGCTCTCGCCCTTGATCTGGCCGTTGACCGTGTTCACCGCACGAACCGTAAACTTCTCGGCCAACGTATCGTTGACCTGAATATTGATCGAATCCAACCCGCCAAAACTGCGTGTAATGCCGCCGGTAAACGTCGCACCCGCCGCACCAACAGCCGTCAGCGTTACACTGCCCGTGTTGGCCACCGCATTGCCATACTGGTCCCGGGCTTTCAGTGTAAATATTGTATTCCCGCCCGCCGTAAAATTCACATCCCCGGATGGCGTAAAGGTGTAGTAACTCACATTCGCCGTCTGCAGGTTTAGATTGATATTTGTACTGACCGTACCACCGTCGCTCACACCGATAACATCCGGACTAAGGGCCAGATCACTGCTCGCCGTGTAGGCGGCTTCCGCCACACCCGTGGCATTGGTTGATGGGGTCGCGATCTTGGTACCCGGTGTTCCGAAATAGGCATCACTTGGTAACGCCGGTGCTGTGAAGGTCACCACCGCCGATGGAACCGGATTATCGTACTGATCTTCCAGGCGAACCTGCAGCAGGCGTTCGGTGCCCACCGTGATCGGACCCGTGTTTGACACCACTACAAAATGATCCGCCGCATCCGGACCCACTGTAATGAGACCACTCTGACCCCTGGTGTTTGGATTTGTCGCGCTGGTGGCCCGCACGTTAAACGTTCCTGCCGTTGTATCGGCCACATTGAAGGTGGCGATGCTGGTACCGCCAAAGTATATCCGGCCGTTATTCGTAAATCCTGCCGTCACACTTCCGATGGCGCTGAGATCCACCGAATCGTTATTGGCCACGGCATTATCATATTGATCACGGGCCGTTATCGTATATCCCAGCGAATCACCGGCGGTAATGTTTTGATTTCCTGCCGGAACAAACGTATAATAACTTACCGGTGCGCCTATCAGCGGCAAATTGATATTCGTATTCACCACACCACCGTCACTCACCCCGATCACATCGGTAATCACCGTCAGATCACTGCTCGATGTATAGGTAACCGACACAAGACCGGAAGCATCCGTGGTGTCATTTGCCACCGTAGTACCGGGTGTCCCAAAATATGCATCACCGGTTGTGGCCGTAAAAGTTATATCTATCGATGGAACCGGATTATCGTACTGATCTTCCAGGCGAACCTGCAGCAGGCGTTCGGTGCCCACCGTGATCGGACCCGTGTTTGACACCACTACAAAATGATCCGCCGCATCCGGACCCACTGTAATGAGACCGCTCTGACCCCTGGTGTTTAGATTTGTCGCGCTGGTGGCCCGCACGTTAAACGTTCCTGCCGTTGTATCGGCCACATTGAAGATGGCGATGCTGGTACCGCCAAAGTATATCCGGCCGTTATTCGTAAATCCTGCCGTCACACTTCCGATGGCGCTGAGATCCACCGAATCGTTATTGGCCACGGCATTATCATATTGATCACGGGCCGTTATCGTATATCCCAGCGAATCACCGGCGGTAATGTTTTGATTTCCTGCCGGAACAAACGTATAATAACTTACCGGTGCGCCTATCAGCGGCAAATTGATATTCGTATTCACCACACCACCGTCACTCACCCCGATCACATCGGTAATCACCGTCAGATCACTGCTCGATGTATAGGTAACCGACACAAGACCGGAAGCATCCGTGGTGTCATTTGCCACCGTAGTACCGGGTGTCCCAAAATATGCATCACCGGTTGTGGCCGTAAAAGTTATATCTATCGATGGAACCGGATTATCGTACTGATCTTCCAGGCGAACCTGCAGCAGACGTTCGGTGCCCACCGTGATCGGACCCGTATTTGACACCACTACAAAATGATCCGCCGCATCCGGACCCACTGTAATGAGACCACTCTGACCGACCAGCTGATCATTGCCGGTATTTTCCGCCCGGATCGTAAAATTCTGTGAAAGATCGGTGGTCACTGTCAATGTGGCAACGCTGTCACCGTTGAAGGCCAGCGGCAGAGGTTCTGTATAATTCACATTCGTACCAGCTACGGCGGTGATTTGTAAGTTGCCGTTATTAAGTACGCCATTTCCAAATTGGTCACGGGCTGTAATCGTAAAAATTACATTTCCGCCTGCGGCAATGTTCTGCGGACCGGAGGGCGTGAATGTGTAATAACTTACATTATCTTCAGTTTGTTGAAGTGTAAACACAAGCGCTACGAGGGGAACGCCTGCAGAGGTTACATCGATCGAATCGGAGACAAAGGTCAGAGCGTCGCTGGCGGTATAAGGAGTTTCATAAACACCGTTCGTATCAACCACTACAACGGTATCCGTGTTGCCGGGCGTATTAAGGTAACCGTTACCCCGCCTGATCGTAAAAGTGACTGAACCGCCGGAAATTCGATTATTGTATGTATCCTCCAGGGCCGCCCGTAACAGCCTTGATCCACGCACATTGATCGGATCTGAGGTGGAGATCATGGTGAGATGATCAGGAGCTGCCGGATTGACCGTCACCAGATCGCTTTCGCCTTTAATTTCGCCATTACTATCATTCACCACTCTTACAGTAAAACTCTGGGTACGGTTACTCGTGAGGGTAACCGTAAGTACACTATCCCCACTGAAATTACGGTTGGCTCCCTCGATAAATGTCACCAATGTACCACCAAAAGCACTAAGTGTAACACTTCCGGTATTCAGCACGCCGTTGCCATATTGATCACGGGCAGTCAGTGTGTAGACGAGATTCGCACCTGCTGTGAAACTGCGATCTCCAACCGGATTCAGGGTATAGTAAGAAACATCATTTGACCGGAGGCTAAGGTTGATCGAAGTATTTGTAGTGCCCCCGTCACTTACCTGTATGATATCCGGGCTATATGCTATTGACTTGCTGGCAGTGAACAATACTTCGAGTTATGCCGGATGTATTGGTTGTAACCGTTGAATCCTTGGTCAACGGGTTTGTACCAAGGAATGCATCACTTGGTAAAGCCGGGGCGCTAAATAAAACCGATGCAGAATCAATTGGATTGTTATATTGATCAATGAGGCGAACCCTTAAGAGGCGCCCGGTCCCGACCGTAATCGGATTTGAACTGGAAAGGATATTAAAACTATTTGCCGCGGCAGGATTCACGGTGACAATATCACTTGCACCTTTTATATCCGGGTAGATTGTATTGGCAGCGCGGACGGTAAAACTCTGCGCCAATGTGCTGGTTACGGTGATGGTGATAGCACTGGCCCCGCCAAATGATCTCGTTACACCTTCAACAAAAGTGACCGATACTCCGCCAATGGCAGCGAGTGAAATACTTCCGGAATTGGGTGCAGGGTTACCGAACTGATCTCGAGCCGTTAAGGTATAAACGATGTTTCCGCCTGCAGTAAAACTTGTATCTCCCGGAGGGTTGAACGTATAATAACTCACAGAACCGGGTTTTCACTGAAGACCAAATGTGGTATCAATAATTCCACCCGATTCCACAAGGATACTATCATTTACGAAAGAAAGAGAATCACTCGCGGTATAAATTACTTCAATCAGACCTGTTGAGGACGTATTGATGGTTGTATCGGTTTTACCAGTCGGTACAAAATAACCGTTTCCCTTAAATGTGGTAAGTGTAATCGGGATACCTCCGATTCGGTTATTGAAGGTGTCTTCCAGAGCAATTTGAATGAGCCTTTCTCCACCCGTTACAATCGGACCAAGATTTGACAGAATAGCGATATGATCTCTCACAGCCGGATTAACGGTAATCGGGCCGCCATTGCCAACAATACTGCCATTGATTGAATTGACCGCCTTGAAGGTAAAAATACCGGCCTGCGTGGCGGTAATTCTGACGGTGAGAACACTATCGTTGACAAAACTCCTTGGAGTGCCCCCGATAAACGTAACATTACTGCCGACATTACTCAAAAGCACCGTACCGCTGTTCACCACACCATTATCGAACCGATCGCGGGCAGTCAGGGTGAAATCAAGTGTATCGCCTGCCGCCATGCTCGAAGCCCCTTCCGGTTCAAACAGGTAATAACTGACATTACCGGAACGTAATCTGAAGCCGATCGTCGTATCGATCAAACCGGTTAGAAAGATATTTATGCTATCACTAACTGTGGAGAGCGTACTGCTCGCCGTATACGGCACCTGTATCATGCCGCTGGACCCGGTTTGAATCGTCGTGTCTGGATTTCCGGGTGTCACAAAATATCCTGAACCCTGAACCGTGTTCAACAACAGGTTCTGTCCGGAGATTCTATTCTTAAATGAATCTTCGAGCGCTATCTGCAACAGGCGTGCACTCCCCACTTCAATGGGAAGTGTATCGGATAAAACAACAATATGATCGGCGGATTGAGGATTAATTGTTACCTGACCTGACTGGCCGATTATCTCGGAAGCGATCGTATTCTGGGCTCTGATGGTGAAATTGCCTGTAACTGTATCCCTAACGGATAGAGAAAAATCGCTCCCCCCTCCAAAACTGCGGGTGGTGCCTTCAATGAATTGCACACTGTTGCTGCCGACAGCGGTTAAATTTACCGAACCGGTATTGGGGGACAGATTACCAAACTGATCCCGTGACTGTAACTGATAGATCAGCGTTGTCCCGGCTGTCGTTATCCGGGATCCTGAGGGAACGAAAGTATAATAGCTAGGTGGTCCCGGAGTTAGCGGAATACCAAATGTTGTATCAATAAGCGTGGCCAGGAAGACATTAATGCTGTCGCTACCTGGAAATCCGGGTAAATTCAATGTATCGGTTGATACAAAAAGCGCTTCTGCCACCCCATCCCCATCGGTAACACTGTTAATCGTAGCAAGACCACTTGCCGGAAAATACCCCCTGCCTTCCAGACTATTTAAAGTAAGTGATGTCCCGGAAATACGGTTATCAAACCGGTCTTCAAGCGCAATACGTAACTGACGTTCAGCACCGGCAATCAACGGATTCACACTGGATAAGACAACAATATGGTCTGCCGGATCCGCTGCTATTGTGATCAGAGGACTTGTACCACTGACCGTAGGATTTCCTAAAGTGTATGCCAGTACGGCAATCTGTTCAGCGGCTGAATCGGAAAATGCCGTGTTGATCACACCGGCAGTCAGCGTTGCAAGCAGCGTATCATTAGGGGAAATTCTGGTACCCGTGATCAATATCTGGACATCGGTGGTGTTGTCCGTAGTAACAATATTACCGCCGGAATCACGCGCTTCGATCAGGAGATTTATAATTGAACCCACTGTCGTATTTACGGTCGATGGGGTTATACTATAGAAGGCAATCTGGCTTGGCGCCACCTGAACATCGGTGTCCTGATTTGTAATGGGGAAAGGTGGTGTCGGATCAAGCACACCATCGATCCAGGAAAGGAAACTGACCGTCTGGGGTGTGATGCCCGGGATATTGACAATAAATTCGATAACAATTTCGCTGTTGATATCAAAATTGGCCGTCCGGACATATAATGAATCGTTTACCGTATCATAGTTCCAGGTGGCAAAACCTGATGCGGTTGGTTGTACGGTATCGTTTTTTATAAAATATTCCACACCGTCAACACGCACCGAGCTGACAAATATATTTTCAGTGGTAAAGGGATTCGCAATGATAACTTTGTCGGCTCTTCCGAATGTTGGGCTGCCCGATGTAATATTATCTATCGTATAGGTAAAACTTACTGCACCCTGGTTCCTTACGACATTTTGTGGGGAAACACTGGACTGCGCATCATCGGCCTGCGGAAAACCGGCTACAAAATTTGAGTCAATTTCTGTGTTGTTCAAAGCCCGGTTATAAACCGATACCAGATGGAAGGTGCCAAACCAACTCCGGTCTGCCGCAGCATTCCAGGGCCATTGTGCGGCATTTGCCAGGACAAGACTGTCGGCACTATTCCAAACCGAAAAATCCCCTCCCGGCGTAACAAGGGATTCTTCATTATTATTTACATACAATCGTGTATTTCCGGCGGCATCCCGTGTGATGACCACATGGGTCAACTCAGTGGTAACGGAACCATTGCTGGTTAAAAGGCTGATATTTCCATTGGCACCGGTGGTCGAAGATTGCACTCTCCCTTCATACTCATTATCGTTTAATACCTGGCGCAGGGCCATGTTGATATTACCGGTATCCTGCGAGTAGGTAATAATTCGGCTTGCCGTTACCGTATAAATTGTATTTGCCGGTTCCAGCCATGCTTCTAGAGTAAATTCACCGCTACTGGTCACTTCATTGTAAATTTTGGTTGCCGGACCAACCGATTTCAAGACCGTTTTGCCGTCAATACGCAGCGACCCGGTTTGCCATGTTACACTATCCAGATTATCAATTTGCAAAGGCAACGCTGTCCCAAACCCGGACACATCATTCACCGTGTTGCCACTTCCTTCGTCAAACTGGTAGAGTGCTATCTGACCGTCGGTCACCCGCTGGGCAGCAGCTGTTCCGCCGAATACAAGTATGATACAGGTAGTATACAGTAGCTTTTTAAATCTCATAATATCTGTTCTCACAAATTATTTTAGACCAATTTCATTCCCCCGACCGGTGGGCATAGCGCGGTAATTTCTATTGTTCCTTATTACCGACAGGTCGAGTTGTGTTCCGGAGAGATTTTGCACCTCTTTAAGATTATTCAGACTGATTTGAATTTCAAGATTCAGCTGAAAAGGTGCCGTCCAGTTCCCTGGTAATAGCTGAAGTTGTGTATCATTTAGTATTTGCCAGGCCAGCACAATGTCATTGTCGCTGACGCTTGATGACTGTATTAACCAGAGTGCATTTCCATCGCGTTCAGCAGCCACAAGGACAGGTAATCCCGAAACGCCCTGAAGATTCAGATTCAGTCTTTGCCCCGACGACGACACATTACAACTGATTTGAACCTGCAGAGATTGTGCTTTACTATTTTTTACTAAAGTATCGGTCAGAACTTCAAACTGAACATCCTGAGCGACAGGCAGATTTTCCTGGGCAGATAATAAAAGCGGTAAAATTATACAAACGACAGACTATACTGAATTTACTCATTTTAATCCTACTCCTCTTTAACCTACTTAAAAATCGCTAACATACCATACATTGCATATAATTTCTCACATCACCCAACGGACAATGGTGATAAAAAACACATAAATATCAGGTAAAATGTGTTTTACCCTATGTAAAAATGAAAATCGGTATTATTTCGATTAAGTTTAGGAAAATATAGAATATATAAAGCTAGCAGTACACTCAATATTCTGCCCGGAAGGTACAACCAGGTTATATATAGATCAATTTTTTAGGAATTTGTATTGAATTATGTAAAGCAAACGTCCATACCGGACCGATTATTTAAGTATAGCCCTGAGTAAGATTAGAAATTCCTTACCGTCGTTTTCAACCAATTTTTTATTTTTTATCGCTTTCTCAAATCCCGGATTCAGTTCAAGGGAACGATTGAATTCGCTAAGCGCCTGGAGGAAGAGATTCCGGCACTGAATAAGATGGATTACTCCAAGATTATTCCAAATATCAGCATAATCAGGATTTTCCTCGAGCGATATATTTAGGCGGTGTTCATAGCGTTTTATCGTTTCATTATCCAATCCCTTGCCGCCATACATAAATTTCAAATAAAAAGTATTGGAGATCAAGCGTGAAAAATCGCCTGGAAAAACCCTTTTCCGGTTTTCTTCAAGAAGTTTTGAGATTGATTCAAAATCCTGCTTTTCAGCCAGTTTTTCAATTTTGGCGTATAGGGTGTCAAAGACCCTGATCTTTGCCTCTTTGAGTTGCCCGAGATGCTCAAAGGCCCGTTGAATTCTGATCGATGGGGGTGGGATCGTTTTATCATTGTAATGGGTGCTGGTGGTTTTGATATAAAGCATGGCCAGATTGTAATGGGCTTCCAGGTAATTCCGGTTTAGTTTGATCGACTGTTTAAATTCTTCCAGGGCTTGATCATACCGCCCCGACATCATAAGTGCCAGACCATAATTATTGTGCATATCGGTAAAGTGGTTATCCAGCAGGATACCCTCACTAAGGATTTCAACCGCTTTTTTATAATCCCCGATAAGCAGATACGTTTGTCCCAGCAAACTATGGGCCTCTGCACTTTTAGGATCATGTTCCATGGCAATCTTGAACTGCCGTATCGCATCTTCAATGAGATTGTGATGCAGAAACAACTGACCAACTTTACAATTTGAAGGGCTGTGGCGCAGTTTATTCACTTTCTCGGAAATTTTAAATAATAGTTCAACTTCTTCGATCATTTCTTGATGAAGCGATTCCACCACAGTGCGCAGACGGGCTTCCAAAGATTGTTCCAGGGTACCTTTTCGACGTTCAAAATCAATTTCAGCGGTTGAAAGAATTCGTCCATTTTCGAATATCTCGGTACGAATTTTACCTTTATTCGACTGCGACGCGGTCTGAAAGTGGAATTTTCTTCCCGCTACTTCAAGATTGTCATTGAACCCTATATCGGATAGCATCTTTCAACACTCCCTTTTAAAGTCATGCCGGTGCATCGTGTTCAACCGGTCGATTTTTAACCGTAACCTGTTTTTTTTGTACCGGCTCATACAGGACCAGTAGATTGCGCCCGTGATTTTTCAGCTTTATAAAGTGCCTGGTCAGCACGCTGAATAAGATCATCCGGATTTCTTGCGTCATCCGGATAGGTCGCTCCTCCTAAACTGACGGTTATTTTTCCACCAGGCTGCACGGTTTCTTTGTAAAATTTATGCAATTCAATAATTTTTCGGACACGTTCTCCTAAAGGTATAATGCCGCTTTTTGAAATTCCCGGTAGTATGATACAAAACTCTTCCCCACCATACCGGGAGACAACATCTTCATCACGTACCGTGCTTTTTAGAACACGTCCCAATGTTCGTAATGCTTCATCCCCGGTCTGATGACCAAGCGTATCGTTGTAATTTTTAAAATGATCTATATCGAGAATCAACAGAGATACTTTGGCTTTATTTCTTCGTGCCCGGTTGAGTTCTTCTTTAAGACGAATGGAAAAATAACGATAATTGTGCAGATTCGTCATCGCATCGGTGAGTGAAAGGTTTTTGACCTCTTCATAATGTGTGGCATTTTCTATGGAAATTGAAATAATGTTTACCAAAACATGGAATAACTCAAAATCGGTCTGTTCAAATTTACTGGCATAGAGTTTATCACCAATCCCGATGATCCCGTGTAATCTCTCAGAGTATAAAACCGGTGCAACCACTTTTATATTAAGTTTTTTGAGTTTTGTAACGAAGGCCTGCAGAGAGCGGCCGCCTTTAATTTCATCCACATAGACCGGAGCCGAATGTTTGATAAAATAACGGGCAATTTCAGACTCGATACTGAATTTCAGGGCCTGTACTTCACTTTCCCTTATTCCCTTCTGAAAATTTTTATTAAAAATATGTTTAGAAGCATCATACATCATGGCAAATGAACTCTGGGTGCCCAGCTGTCCGATGATCGTCAGTAATGCAGAATTAATCAGTTGGCGGAAATTAAGAATCGAGTAAATCTCATTACTGGCTTCCACCAGATTATGCAGATCATATACCTTTCTCCGGACGGCACGTTCTGCAATTTGCAAGGCTATCCCTTTTTCATCCAGTTTTTTGGTCAGATCATTTAATTGTTTGTTCATTGCCATACGTTCCTGAGCATCCTCATACAGACGATTCACTTTACCCAGAATCGGAATTAAATACATACCGATATAATCACTCTCTTTGCTTCGGGATAACTCGATTAAATAAAAATACTCCCGGCCTAATCTGAAGGAGATATATTGCCGGTCTTCAATACGATTAAAAATATGCATTTTAACCGGTAGCCGATAGATCGATTGCATGTTGGCATGGACCATAGCAGGAATTTTGTACGATTTGTTGTTCCGATCCATTCCATCAATCCACCCATTTTCCAAACGACCTTCGCGGTAATAGAAACGTATCTTGAAATCAGTTTGTGTCCCTATATCCATGAAAACTTTTACGAGATAATTATGATATTCACCGCCCGATGACAAACGGGTCTCATGTATGGTGAAAAATTTATTGATCAGCTGCAGATCGGATAAAAAAGACCGGCTCTGTCCGCTAAAATTTAGCGAAACCGTGCGGATAAGTTTGGACAGAATATTGCTCATATTTTGGGTATTGGATAATGCAGATATTTTTATTATAAGATTATAATAGCCGCATTCCGTTATAACTAATGTGACGTATCTCACGCAATTGGATAATTTACCACAACATTATTGTCCACCTGCGCACATTTACTGAAAATCAATTATAATATATTCTCGTACAAAAAACCATCTTTTTTAGAGATAACGGTGGGTAAATAATTGTGGGAATTTGCATGGAATCAATTATAGTCAATTTTATATTCGATTGGAATATCCTTTTTGATGTCTTTTATCCATTTTAGGTATTCCTGTTCGATTTTGTAATTAAGTGCTATTTGCTGAATCTGCTCCCAATCCGTATCCAGCGCAAGATTTCTTGATTCCTGACGGGTGTTCAGCTTGAGAATATGATAGCCGAATTCCGTTTTAAACGGCTCGGATATCTCGCCGGGTTTAAGATTTTTAACAATGGTTTTAAATGCCGGAAGTGCCAGATTATCCACTTCCCATAAACCCAGATTCCCTTTATCCTCTTTTACATTTTCATCATCGGAATATTTAACGGCCATACTGTCAAAAGGAGCACCATCCAAAATCTCCTGACGGATCCGTTGCAGTTCGGCAATGATCTCTCTTTCATCGTTTTCACTTGGGGTTAATCTGATCAGAATATGGCTCGTTCGGATCTGCTCCCCGCGGCGTTCGATCAGTTTTATAATATGAAACCCAAATTGGGACTGTACAATATCAGAGATCTGATTTTCTTCGAGCGCATAAGCCACTTCCTCAAACTCACGAACAAAATCCCCCCGTTTGGTAAATCCGAGATCACCACCACGTTGTGCAGAGGCCGGATCCTCGGAATATTCACCGGCCAGTGCTGCAAAATCAGCACCGTCATCGAGTTTGGCTTTTATTTCCTCAATTTTAGCCCGTGCAGCCGATGCACTTGATGAACCCGGTCTTACCTGTTTCAGGATATGACTTATATTCACAGTTTCTTTCATTTGTGGAAGACTATCCTGATAATTTTTAAAAAATGTCTCCACTTCCTGCCGGGTAATTTTAACCCCGGAAAATTTCTGGCGTCTGAGCAGTTCTATCTTGATCCGGTCGGCAACGTCCGTTCTCAGATTTCGCCGAATTTTTTTAATCGGCATTTGAAAGGCTTCTTCCAGTTTCTCTTCCGAACCTACTTGCTGAATCAAATAATTGACATGCTCATCCACCCGCCGGTCTACTTCCCGGTCATCGGCGACAATTGTATCTTCATCGGCCTTGGTGAGCATGATTTTTTGCTCGATAAGTTTGTCCAGTATTTCACGTTCCAGTTTTTTCAACATCTGTTCGTTGTTTCTGATATTGATCCGGTTTTGAATTACATAATTCTGAACATATTGTTCAATATCAGAAACCAGAACAATTTCATTTCCCACAACAGCCGCTATACCTTCAATTAATTGCCCTTGTTGTGCCCAAAGCGAAAAGGGTATAAGCATGGTATATATCAAAAATCCGAGTATTTTTTTCATCACAAATTTTATTCCTTATGGCTGCGTAAGCTTCGAAAGATCCGTCTGAATCGTAAAATTGGTGCGTAAATTACGCACCAGGTCATTCAGACTCAGTTTTACGCTTCTGCAGCTTGATTCGTTCAATTATTTCATTTTTAACAATATCCAGTGATTTGATCCGGCCTGTTTTTTGATAATCCATCACCTGTACATAATGATAGCCGTATTCCGTTTTGATTGGCCCCTGGATTGATCCGGTTCGCATGGTCTTAATTTTGCTGACCAGCTTCTCCGGAAGAGAACTCACCGGAATATACCCCAGGTTCCCAATCGGTCGTTCGGGGGTAGATTTCTGATCGAAGAAATTTTTCTTTATAACTTCAAGCAAATCTTTTGAATTGCCGATCTCTGTGCGAATGACCCGATCGTCATTATCCAGGACCAGATGAATAAGTTGTACATGGTCTTCATTCCAGACATATTCCTGTTCATGCTGATTATAGTAATCCTCGATTTCCTGATCCAACACCCGGTAGCTGCGGTTAAGGTGTTTCTCAAGAAATTTTTCAATCAGTATCCTTTTTTGATAGGCTCTCACCTGTTCCTGCTCATAGGTGGATAGTGATAATCCCTCCTGTATAGCAGTCTGGTATAAAATTTCATCTTCAATCCATTTTTCCATAATTTTGCGTTTTAGAGCGGCCCTTACTTCTTCAGAAGTTTGTTGTGAACCTGCTTCATCAAGAAAAGAATTGGTGATATATGACGCATTGACCTTTGCAACAATATCAAAATCATCCATCTTTTCTGATGTACATGCGGTCAGAAGCATTAGAAAAGCGGGTAGCAACATTTTTAGTTTTTTTCCCACAATCAAATCTCACTTAATTTTGTTGAGTCTACGATAACTTTAAAACTGTTTTTTAAGGATGCTTCCCACGATACGCGCAGATCGTTCAACCGATCCCGCTTTACCAGACTGTGTGCCCGGTTATCTACTTCATCAAATGGGCGTATGGAAGATTCCTTTTTTCTCCCGGTCTTGAAAATTACCCAACCGTTACGATATTTTAGAGGCCCGCCGACTTTATTTTGTGGTCCCAGTTTAAACGCTTCGCGGGTGACTATGCCACGGGCACCTATGGACAAAAATCCAATATATCCATTGCGGGGTTGATATTTTTTATCACGTGAATATTTTTTTGCGAGTTTTTCAAAATTTTCACCGGCACGGGCACGGGTAGCTATTTTATTTGCCAATTCCTCATTCTCTGAAAAAATTTCCCATAATTCAAGCTCGGCCGGTTTCATAAACTTTTCCGGATTCGTTTCATAATACCTACGTGCCTCTTCCTCGGTGGCCTCAGCTTTATCAGATATTTCGCGCTTTTCAATCGCCTGAAGCAGCTTGGTTTCGAGAAATTTTTCAACCAGATTCATGATATAGGGATCCTCATTGATTCCACGGCTACTTGCTTCTGCCAGAATGAGCTGCCTGATTCCCTCGGATTCAACATCATCCTCGACAAATTGTGCCTGTTTATATCTTACAAGCAGCCGGTTAAGCCGGTCAAGATTTCCGGCAAAAAGATTCTGTACTGTAAGCTTCCCGCCATACCAACTGGCAAGAACCATTTGCAGTTGTGCATCACTAAACGACCGATACTCGGTAACCCCCTCATTGAATTTTTGTGTGATCGTTGTCGCAATCGTCAATATATTTTGTTTTTTTAACTGAAAATCATAATCGGCCTTTAATTGCCCGATTTGTTTCTCCCAGACTATGCTCCCGGAATCCCCATGCGTCATAAATAAGCGGCGTTTGATATAAAATAGCTCTTCCTCAGTCTCAGGCTCCCTGTAATCTTTACGCTCACGCTTTTCTTCCAAACGGATTATGTGATACCCAAATCTTGTCTTTACCGGTTCTGATATACCGCCTGTACCCAATCCCCATGCCGTTTCCTCAAATTCAGGCACCATTGTACCCCAGGTGAAATAAGAGAGATTACCTTTGTTCTCCCTGACACTTGGATCATCGGAATATTGCTCAGCCATCTGAGGGAAATCTGCCCCTTCAATTAATTTTCGATGGATTTCCCCAGCCAGTTCTTTTGCCTCCTCCATCGTGCGGTCGACTCTGGGATTTACATCCCGGTAGGCAATCAAAATATGAGAAACTTTGATCTCATAGGCCTGATTCTTAATAAATCTTTCAAGTTGTTCGGTGGGCACGAGAAGATCAATAACGGCTTTTTCATGATAGCGGCCAATGATCAGTTTTTCCTCATACGCATGGACATTATTTACGATCGTACTATTTTTCTCCAGATCCTGATCAAATGCAGCATTCAGTTTTAGTTTTTGTTTTATTATATTGTTCAGAATTTCATACTTTTTTTCCAGATCCAGATCTTTAAAATCCTCCTTATACGGATAACGATCTTTCAGGGCAGATTTAATCTCCTCCACCGATATACCCAACGATCCAACCCTCGCAACCTCATCCGGACCGGTCTGGCATCCATAATGGAAAACCGTTAACAGCAAAAAGAGGCAAAATAGCTTATACATGCATAATACTCCGGGGATTAGAATTGCTTAATTTACTGATTTCAGTATACTCTTGGCAAAGCTGATTTGTTCCTCCTTCGATTTCCCCTGTAGAATCAGCTGCACGCCAAGCTTCTCCTCTTCACCGTGAAAATTAACTGCTGCTTGCTTTTGATTTAACAGTGCCGGTAAAATGGTTGTGAAAAAATAGTCGTCGTCTTTCGCCTCTTTCGCAAAATCGATCCTTAAAATATTCTTCTTGAGAATTAATCTTCCGGCGTAAAGTCGTCCGGCAAGAATCTTCAGTTCGATGGCATCAATTAACTGAACAACGCTCTCTGGTACCGGACCAAAGCGATCTTTTAATTCAACCTTCATCTGCTCGAGTTCCTCCAGTGACCGGAAGTTGACCATTCTATGATATACGGTCATTCTTTCGATTTCACTATATATATACTCTTTGGGAATCATCAAGTCAAAATCCACATCTAATTTTGGATCGGTATACCGATCCTCTGCAATAACAGCATCAATTCCCTCCGCCTGGGCCTTCAACTGTTTGACGCTGTCATCAAGCAGTTTACAATACAAATCAAAACCTACCGTCTGAATATTACCACTTTGTTCTTTGCCCAAAATATTACCGATACCCCTTATTTCCATATCGCGAAGCGCAACTTTAAAGCCGGAACCCAGATCGGTAAAATCCTGAATGGCCCTTAACCTTTTTTGTGCCAGGTTGGTCAAACGGGTCACCCCAGGCACAAGCAAATAAGCATAAGCCTGTTCATTCGAGCGACCAACCCTTCCGCGCAATTGATAGAGTTGGGCCAGCCCGAATTTATCGGCACGATCAATAATAATTGTGTTGACATTTGGAATATCCAGGCCGTTTTCAATGATCATGGTCGAGATCAAAACATCATATGTTTTTTGCACAAAATTTAGCATAATTTGTTCGAGTTGTTTTTCAGGCAACTGGCCGTGTGCTATTGCGATCCGTGCTTCAGGTACAATTTCCGCGAGCATCTGACGGATTGCCTGAATGGTCTGAACCCGGTTGTGAACAAAATACACCTGTCCGCCACGGTCCATTTCACGCAATACCGACCGCCGAATAAGATCGTCGTCCCACTGATGTATTTCAGTAATCACCGGTAAACGGTTACGCGGAGGAGTTTCGATATGAGACAAATCCCGCGCTCCCATCAGGGACATGTGCAGCGTACGTGGAATTGGTGTCGCCGACATAGTCAGTACATCCACCATTACACGCAGTTTTTTCAATTTTTCTTTGTGCTTTACGCCAAATCGTTGTTCTTCATCGATGATCAATAGTCCCAGATCCTTGAACTGCACGTCATCCGAGAGCAAACGATGTGTCCCTATAATAATATCAATTTCACCCTTTGCCATTTTATCTATTATATGCCTCTGTTCTTTCTGCGAACGAAAACGGGAGAGCATTTCAACGTTTACAGGAAAGGAACTGGTGCGTTCGCGAAAAGTTTGATAGTGCTGATGTGCAAGTATTGTTGTCGGTACCAGAAGTGCAACCTGATTTCCATCCATGACAACTTTGAACGCCGCCCGAATGGCTACTTCGGTTTTGCCGTAACCGACATCCCCGCAAAGCAAACGGTCCATCGGCGCATCATTTTCCAGATCCCGCTTTACTTCCTGAATTGATCGCATTTGATCTTCGGTCTCTTCATAGGGAAATGAGGCTTCGAGTTCGAGTCTGCCAATGGGTATCCTGGCCAAAACGATGCCCCTGATTCAGCTTTCGGGTCGCATTGAGCTGAATCAACTCAGCAGCAATCTTTTCAATCGATTCACGCGTGCGGGTTTTGGCTCTTTCCCATTCGCCACTCCGAAGTTTGGTCAGTTTCGGTTGAATTTCATCTTCAGTAGCATATTTCTGAACCCGGTTTAAACGGTCAACACTAACATATAAGATATCACCATCGGTATATTCAACCTTTATACATTCGCGTTTACTTCCGCCCGACTCAATCGTTTCAAGGCCTTTATACTGACCGATCCCATAGTCAATGTGAACAACATAATCGTTAAGATTCAACGCCGTAAGGCTACGGAGATATTCACCGTTTTTAAATCGTTTATAGGTTTTACGTCGTTTAAACCGGTCAAAGATTTCATGATCGGTGAGCACATGCAGGTTTTCCGCAAAAAATATAAAACCTTCATGAAAGGCACCAAGTGTCAAATACACGGCGTTTTCCAATCCTTCATCGTGAAGAATTTCTTCAAATCGTTCTTGCTGCGCACGGGTATCACACTGAATAAAAATTGAGGTTTCTTGGCTTTTGTTCTTTTTGAGATAGCCGAAGAAGCGGTTGATTTGGCCTGCAAAAGTTGGCGGTATGGCAGATTGAAAGGCATATTCCTGGGCGGCCGGATCCTTGACCAGATCAAACCGTAGCATGGGATATCGCATGAGGCCCGCGTATACATGATCCCAGGTCAGATATCTTTCTCCCGGCGATGGTGGAAAAACATTCTGGTTCTGTTGACGTTCATAAGCCGACTCGATTTCCGATTGATAAGATTCAGCAGCCTGATTCAGCAGAGCGATATCCTCAAACACAAAAACAGTGCGGCCGGTGATATAATCCAGAATGCCAGACGGCGTATCCTGATGTTGGTACGGGGGAATTATTGCCCGGTCAATTTCCGCTATTGAACGTTGATTTACCACATTGAATGTTCGGATAGATTCTACTGTGTCTCCAAAAAATTCAATCCGTACAGGATCTTCCGATGTCCATGGATAGATATCGATAATTCCACCCCGGACCGTAAAATGGCCAACATCTTCAACCGTTTCCGCGCGTTCATACCCGGCATCCGCCATTCCGCGCACAAGTTGATCGAAGGCGATTTTTTCCCTGATCCTGATGTCATGATGATGTTCAACAAATGATTCTGGCGAAGGTAGTTTATTAAGGATCCCACGTATGGTTCCGACCACAATACCGTTATCAATATCGAGTAAATTCTGCATCGCTTCAAGACGCAATCTGATCAGACTTGGATTAGATTCACGATCTTCATAAGGGGTAATTTCGACCGTTGGATAAAATACCGTTTGATCTTTTTCACAGATTAATTCCAGATCGTCTCTGACCTGTTCTGCCGCATCGTCATTGGCCGTGAGATAAACCACCCGATGCTTGAGTACTTCGGATAAATAAGCCAGAAAAACGGCTTTTAATGATCCTTTTAATCCGCTAATATGGAGCGGGACGCCGGGTGACTGGGGCAGTTTAAAATTGCAGAACGATGGACTGTTATATAGAGTCTGTTTTATTCGAAGCATCGTCAGTTGGTACTTTTATCTGATCGCAGGGGATTTTCCTTCATAGTCTTCAATTCGTTCATATATCGTCCCTCAGGAAATGTCTTCATCAAAAGGTGATAATATTCCTGAAAAATATCGATTCTGCCAAGATAATAATACGAAGCAGCGGTAAGGAAGCCCACGCTTTCACGATCAAAGAATTCAGGCTCGAGATCCATGATCTTTTCACATAATGAAATAACATTTAAATAGTTTTTATCATGGAATTCAACAAAAGCCAAACCGAAAAATCCTGAGACTTTGCGTGAAGACGAAGAATTTTCACCCAGAATTTGCTCAAAACACCACCGGGCACGTTTATAACTTTCTAGATAGTAATTTACAAAACCCAGAAAAAATAAGATGGACAATACGTATTCAGTGTCTCTTTGTTTGAAAAAGTCCAGAATCTCTTCGAGCAGCGGATAAGCCAAATCATAACTGCCACGATAAAAATACAGTTTAGCCAATTCATATTTTACATACTGCTGTTTATCATCCGTATTATTTTCATTCAGTGATTGAATCAGATATCTTTCTGCCAGTACAGGTTGCTTTTGTGCCTGGTAAGCATATCCCTGCAACCGGTAAAGATCATCTTTAGCCCGGTATTTTTTGTCATGGAGTAATACATTTTCAGATGCCTCAATAGCTTTATCAAAATCGCCCTCATAGTAATAGACCCAGCTCAATTCCGCCCAAATGATCGCCTTTAATTTAGGATCAGAAATCTGATTGAATGCCTGAAAATACATTAATCGGGCATTTTTATACTGCTTCTGCTCCAGATGCTTACGTGCCTTCTTAAGTGTGTCATCAATTTTTGTACCCATGATAAATACCGATCCTGATCTCTTGATAAATCTTCCCGTACCTGTATATGTTAATCAACCTGCAAGGGGCGGCGAGAGAATAAAGAAGTTGTTCATTATAATTATTTTAGTTATTGTATACAATGTTACTAAATTTGAATAGGATGATAGAAGAATTATCTTATGTTTAATTCATTGTATTGGTATAAGTATGATCTTCTCCGATTTTCTGTTGTCCATAAATATAGATGTTATATTGGTGCAACTCTGTCCATAAATACGAAGTAAAGTTACAAAATTTTACCCTCTTTTTAAAATTAACCGGTACAAATCTAACCGTCCGTTCATTTCTTGACTTTTAGTGGCAGAATCTTAAATTTGACTTCTGTCATACCTCAAACAATAGGAGAACCAATGGAAAAAGAATACGATATTGCGATCATTGGTTCCGGACCAGGTGGATATGTCACTGCAATCCGGGCCTCACAACTCAAAATGCAAACCGTCTTAATCGAACGGGAAAATCTGGGGGGAATCTGCCTCAATTGGGGATGTATTCCGACGAAAGACTTTGCTTAAAAGTGCTGAGTCTATTCGGATCGATAAAGCATGCCGCTGAATTTGGTTTAAATGTTGAAAAGGTTTCTGCTGATTTTACAAAGATCATTGCTCGCAGTCGAAAGGTCGCTGATATGAATTCAAAAGGTGTTGAGTTTCTGATGAAAAAAAATAAAATTGACGTGATAAAAGGCAACGCACATATTAGCGGTTCATCTATAATTGAAATAACTTCCGAAGAGAAAAAAACCGAAAAAATCAAGGCAAAACACATTATTGTCGCCACCGGCGGACGACCCAGGTCAATTCCCGGTATTGAATTTGATGGTGATAAAATAATCGAATATCGTAAGGCAATGAGCCTTGAGAACCAACCAAAATCATTGGTAATTATTGGTGCCGGTGCCATCGGTGTGGAGTTTGCCTATTTTTACAATGAAATGGGGACAGAAATAACGATCATTGAAATGCTTGATCAGTTGCTCCCGATCGAGGATAAGGAAATCAGCGATATTCTCGCCAAATCATTTAAGAAAAACAAAATAACAGCTCATACGTCGACAAAAGTAGAATCGGTGAAGAAAAAAGGGAAAGGGGTAGAAGTAACTTTTTCCAAGAATGGTAAATCCGATACAATTAATGCCGATAAAGCACTTGTTGCCATCGGTATTCAGGGCAATTGGGAAAATCTTGGCCTGGAAGAACTGGGAATTACGGTCGAAAAAGGTTTTATCATGGTGGATAAATGGTATCAGACCAATATAAAAGGCATCTATGCCATTGGGGACATTGTCGGACCGCCACTTCTGGCTCACGTAGCCTCCCATGAGGCGATAATTTGTGTGGAAAAAATAGCAGGCGTCAATACTCATCCCCTCGACTATGAATCAATCCCCGGATGTACCTACTGTCAACCTCAGGTGGCAAGCATCGGCCTCACCGAAGAGCAAGCAAGAGAAAAGGGATATGAATTGCACATCGGCCGGTTCCCCTATGCTGCCTCAGGAAAAGCGCGTGCCATTGGAGAGCGTGAAGGATTGGTAAAACTTATTTTTGATAAAAAATATGGAGAACTATTAGGTGCACATATCATCGGAAGTGAAGCCACCGAGCTTATTGCCGAGTTGGGTGTGGCAAAAGCGCTGGAAAGTACTCCGGTAGAGTTATCCAAAATCATCCATGCTCATCCCACCTTATCTGAAATGATCATGGAAGCTGCAGGTGATGCGCTCGGTGCAGCCATCCATATTTAAGAAGAAGGTATTTTTTTGAATCAGGTATATCTCCATAAGTACGGATTCAGTTCATATCGGGATGCGTGGACATTACAGCAGGAACTCTTCGACGACGTCACCAAACAAAGAAATATTCACCATCTTGTTTTGACTGAGCACCATCCGGTAATAACAATTGGAAAATCCGGGACGAAGAAGAATTTACTGGTTAGACCCGAATATCTTGAACAGCAGAATATTGATTTGGTTGAGATAGATCGCGGCGGTGATATAACCTTTCATGGGCCCGGTCAACTTATCGGCTATCCAATCCTGGACCTGACTGCTTTTAAGAAAGATGTACATTGGTATCTTCGTATGTTGGAAGAAATCATCATCCGGACCTTATATGTCTTTGATATCGATTCAGGTCGTGTGCCTGGTTTGACCGGCGTTTGGATAAATAACGCAAAAATTTGTGCCATAGGTATAAAAGTGACCCGCTGGGTTACGATGCACGGGTTTGCACTAAATGTGAACACCGATCTCAGCTTCTTTAAACATATTATTCCCTGCGGTATTAATGATAAACAGGTAACATCAATTTCTCAATTAGTTGGAAATAACCTCGACATAAATCATGTTATTAAAGAGCTTGTGGGGCAATTTGAACAGGTTTTCGAAGTATCCTGTATTTCCATACCACAAGCTGTAAGTACGACCGCCCTACCATCCATGACAAATCAGGAATAAAAGATGAATGATGAAAAATTTCAGTATTGCCCGCTTTTCCCCGATGTAATATGCCCCCGCGGCATGGAAGCGGTAAAAGCGTGTGAGGTTCGGGTAAACGGCAATTTTGACCCCGTCATGTACTTTAAAGATCAGTTGGTTTTGCATTGTGCGTTGCATCGCAGCCAGCCGGAAGCCAAAAAAGCAACCCGTTGACAGGATGATACACGAATGACCGTAAAAACCTTTTCAAAAAAGGGCAGACTAAACTTGACTTCAAAAACATGGATTAATCTCTATCAAAATATGGTGCTATCGCGTTTGATGGACGAGAAAATGATGATCATGCTGAAGCAAGGAAAAAGTTTTTTTCACATTGGCTGCTCGGGCCATGAGGCTATCCAAACCGCCCTGGGATATGCTTTACAACCTGGCTACGACTGGGCCTATCCCTATTATCGTGATCTGTCATTCGTTCTCCAATATGGTGTCACACCTTATGAGATTTTTCTGAATTTCCTTGCCCGTCAATCGGATCCATCCTCAGGCGGCAGACAGATGTCCAACCATTATGGACACCGGGAGAAAAAAATAGTGACCCAGTCCAGTCCGACGGGAACTCAGTTTCTCCAGGCGGTTGGCTGTGCCCTCGGTGCGGTCAGAGAAGGCAAAGATGAAATCGTTTATGTCTCTTCGGGTGAAGGGACAACGGCACAGGGTGATTTTCATGAAGCACTCAACTGGGCATCACGGGACCGGCTCCCGGTCATATTTTTAGTTCAAAATAATAAATACGCCATTTCTGTCCCGGTTAACGATCAACTGGCCGGCGGTTCTATTTTTAAAATTGGTCTAGGTTATGAAGGTCTGAATCGTTTTCAGGTTGACGGAACGGATTTAATTAAGTCCTATGAGATTGCCCGGAAGGCTGTTGAGCTTGCCCGGAATGGCAAGGGTCCGACACTGATCGAGGCAGATACAGTAAGACTTATGCCGCATTCAAGTTCCGACTCGGATAAAAAATACCGGCCAAAAGAGGAACTTGAACAGGAAAAAGCACGTGATCCGATTCCACGGTTTGAATCCTATTTGCTCAGAGAAAATCTGGTGAAGGCGGATGATTTGCTAAATATCAGAAAAACGTTAAAGCATCAGGTTGATTCGGCTGCCGACGAAGCAGACCTTGCCCCACATCCGGAACCAAAAACGGTTACGAATTATTTATATTCGCCAATCATTGATCACCCGCAATCCAGCCTTAAAAAAATATCCGCGGCATCAGAAATAGTGATGGTCGATGCGGTAAACCATGCGCTAAAAGAGGAAATGGAAATCAATCCCGATATGTACATTTTTGGACAGGATGTCGCCGATGGCAAGGGTGGTGTCTTCACCGCGACATCAGGGATTTCAACCACCTTTGGTAACGACCGTTGTTTTAATGCTCCATTGGCTGAATCAAGCATTATCGGTGTCGCTATCGGCATGGCGGTTAGGGGTTTGAAACCGGTTGTTGAAATACAATTTGGCGATTATATCTGGACCGCCATGATGCAGATTCGGAATGAACTGACAACCATACGCTGGCGGAGTAATAATAACTGGTCCTGTCCGGTGATTATACGCGTACCGGTTGGGGGATACATTCATGGCGGATTATGTCATTCCCAGAATATTGAGGCCATCTTTGCGCATTTGCCCGGTATTCGAATTGCCTATCCCAGTCGTGCCGATGATGCTAAAGGTCTGCTAAAATATGCCATTCGCGGTCAGGATCCGGTCATGTTCCTGGAGCATAAGGGCCTGTACCGGCAGAGTTATGCATCCGCTCCTGAACCGCAAGCAGATTTTCTGCTGCCGTTCGGTCAGGCTGCCGTACGCCGGGAAGGAACAGATGCAACGGTCGTCACCTATGGTGCGCTCGTTCAGAAATCGCTCGAAGCCGCCCGCCTGCTAGAACGTGACGGATATCAAATTGAAGTAATTGACCTGCGTACGATCAGTCCCCTTGATATGGATACCGTACTCCAATCAATCAAAAAAACAAATAAAGTACTGATCGCCCATGAGGACACTCTGTTTCAGGGCTTTGGAGCAGAAATTGCGGCCCAGATTGCTGAGCAGGCTTTCCAGCATCTGGATGCCCCCGTCCAGCGACTCGCCGGACTCGACGTACCAATCGGATTCAGTCCTGTTCTTGAGGATGTGACACTACCGCAAAACAAGGATGTCATCAGTGCGTTGAAAAAATTACTGGAATATTAATATGCAAAAAGACCGTGGGACTTTGATTCTTAGGCATTTTACTTTTGGTCTTAATTCTGATAAACATCGCGTTTAATGATAACTAATTTATAATTATCAAAAACATATGAGGTTCGCATGAAGCATGATATGGTGATGCCCAAAATGGGTGAAAGTATCACAGAAGGTACCATTATCCGCTGGCTGAAACAGGTGGGAGATGTGGTTGAAAAAGATGAAATAATTTTAGAAATCAGTACCGACAAAGTGGATTCCGAAATTCCAACGCCGGTTCCCGGTAAAATCCTCGAATTTCTGGCCAAGGAGGGCGATACCGTGGATGTCGGTAATGTTATCGCCAGGATTGATACGGGAGGTAAAGCCGAAAGCCATGCGGAAACCTCAACACCGGCAAAGACCGAAACGCCGCCCGAACAACCGCCTGAGCCGGTAAAACCTGCGCCATCTGAACCAGAGATTGTTAAGCCAGTCGTCACACCTCCGATGGGAGAACCCAAACCAGCACCGTTAAAAGACAGTACCCGTTTTTATTCCCCGGTTGTACTCAATATTGCCCGGACTGAAGGGATCGATACATCAGTGCTTGATCAGATTGATGGCAGTGGGGTCGGTGGCCGGGTAACCAAAAAGGATGTTTTGAACTACCTTGAAACCAAATCTTCTGCAGGAACACCTCTGCAACAACCGGCTGTCCGGACCACCCCTGCAACCGCTGCACCCGCAGGCTTCCGTCGGCACCACCAGGGAAGGCATTGAAGTTGTTCCGATGGATCACATCCGGAAAAAAATTGCAGAACATATGGTCCATACCGTGCACACTTCCCCGCACGTCGGTTTGTTTATTGAAGTCGATATGACAAATGTAGTCGCGATCCGCGAGCATAATAAAATCACCTTTAAAAGAAAAGAAGGTATTAATCTGACCTATATGCCCTTTATTTCCGAAGCAGTGACCCGTACGCTTAAGGAATTTCCCTATGTAAATGCCTCGCTCGATGGAGATAATATCATTATAAAAAGATTTATTAATCTCGGCATTGCCGTAGCGACAGAGCAGGGGCTCATCGTTCCGGTAATTAAAAATGCGGATAGTCTGAATATTACCGGACTGGCCCGGTCTATAAAAGATCTGGCTGCGCGCGCCCGCGACCGTAAACTGAAACCCGATGAAGTATCCGGGGGGACCTTCTCAATCTCCAATTTCGGTGTTTACGGAACAAGTATCGGTTTCCCGCTGATCAATCAACCGCAAGTTGCGATCTTAGGGGTTGGCGCCCTGGAAAAACGGGCCGTGGTTATCAGCGATGCGATTGCCATCCGACCGATGATGAATATTTCTGTTACATTTGATCACCGGTTGATTGATGGGGCGTTGGGTGCTCAGTTTTTACAGCGGGTAGCGGAAAACCTTAAGAATTTTGATCCAAATATGACGCTATGAAGTCTCCGGGGAGAATTTTAAGGGATGAAAAAATTGTCACTTCATCGTTTTCACGAAAAGGCAGGTGCCCATTTTGTAGAAATTCAGAATTGTCGCATTCCAGCCGATTACGGAGATATTAAGGCAGAGCTTGAAGCGATTGATCACCATATCGGTATCCTGGATCGCAGTTACATCGGCAAAATAAAACTTACCGGAAAAGATACGTTGGATCTGCTCAACCGCATTTCTACAAACGATCTGCAATTGCTGGCTGTCGGGACAATGGTTGATACCGTGTTTGCCACACCAAAGGGCCGGTTAATAGATTATTGCCGCGTAATTAATACCGGTGACGGTTTTCTTCTGATCGGGTCGTTCTTCAAGGTAGGCCATTTAATCGATTGGCTGAATCGATTCATCATCCTTGAAGATGTCCAGGTAACCGATGTCAGTGATGACTATATATGGCTGACAGGATTAGGTCCTTCAATAAAACCTTTTATTTTTGAATTTATCGAAAACCGGGTGTCCGACGCCGAAGATGCCTACTGGATAAACGTAAACAATATCGAATTACCTGCCCTGAAAAACAGCAACTTTAGGATACCGGCATTTAACTTCTGCTTTTCCCGGGAGCAGGCGCCAATAATATTCAGTAGCCTGATCGAAAAAATGGGCCGTTATAATGGGAATTTAATCGGTGACACCACCTTTCAAATTATCCGAATTGAAAGCGGTATGCCCGATTGGGGTACCGAAATTAGCCAGGATTATAATCCGCATGAAGCCAGACTCACAAATGCCATTAACTTTACGAAAGGTTGTTATACAGGTCAGGAGGTAATTGCCCGCTTGGATACCTATGACAAGGTTCAAAAGTATTTGATGATCATTGAAATGGGCACCCAGCTCTCCCAGCCACCACCATTAGAGCTATTTATCGATGATGAAGCAGTCGGTCACCTGACCAGTTCTATATTCAATCCGGTCTCAAATACCCATATCGGCCTGGGTTATGTAAAAAAAATGTATTCGATACAAACCGGCCTCTATGTCGAAGTCCAAAATGGTACAGACCGTATTCCTGCAAGATTGAAGCTGCCGCCACAGGCCTATCGCGACAAATAAATGCCGGATCGATAATATTCTCAATAAAACGGATTTTACTTTATCAGGAGATTGATGTACCAATATAATAAACATTTTACACTTGATGAGGCTCGTTCATATCTACCGAAGATAAGATACGATATGGAAGAACTGAATCATTTGAAACATCAGCTGGAAAAGATCGGGTTTAATATCTACACACGAAAATACCGCCCTGGTTTTAATCCCGATACATTGACCGAGTTTCCGGACGATTTTTTACAACTCACGGAAATCATCACCACCCTACAGGATGATGGTATTTTGATAAAAGGTATTGAGGAAGGGCTGGTTGATTTTCCCGCCTTGCGCGAGAATGGTGAAGAGGTTCTATTTTGCTGGCGCAATGATGAAGACGATATTTATTTCTGGCATTCGTTGGACGGCGGGTTTCGCGGAAGACGTCCGCTTAAGGAGTTTTGATCGCTGTGCATATCGGCAAAATAAATTTTGAACGTGGAATATTCTTGGCCCCAATGGAGGATGTAAGCGATTATCCTTTCAGGATGATCTGCAAACAACTTGGCGCTGATTTGGTATACTCCGAATTTATAAGTTCCGAAGCCTTGATACGGGATGCGGCCAAAGCTTTCAAAAAAATGACCATTCACCCTGGTGAGCATCCGATCGGGATTCAAATCTATGGTAACCGGATCGATGCCATGGTACGGGCTGCCCTCATCGCCGAAGAGAAGGAACCCGACTTCATCGACATAAATTTTGGCTGTCCGGTTAAGAAGGTAGCATTCAAAGGGGCTGGAGCCGGCCTACTCCGTGATGTTCCCCTGATGATTGATATTTGTGCCGCTGTTGTGAAACATTCCCGATTACCGGTAACGGCCAAAACGCGTCTGGGATGGGATACCGATTCTATTGTTATTCTCGACGTGGCCCGGCGGATGCAAGATGTTGGTATAAAAGCACTTACGCTGCATGCTCGGACCCGCGCCCAGGGTTTTAAAGGAGAAGCGGACTGGCAGTGGATCAAACAGGTCAAGGAAACTGTAGAGCTACCAATCATCGGGAACGGAGATATAACCCGACCTGAAGATGTGAAGCTTATGTTTGACCAAACCGGTTGCGATGCCGTGATGATCGGTCGAGGAGCCATTCACAATCCCTGGATATTCCAACAAGCAAAGGTCTATCTGGAAACAGGCATATTACCTGCCCATCCTTCGCTTTCCGAAAAAATCGAATTGCTCAAGATGCATCTCAAATTCAGTGTTGAATATAAAGGGGAAGACCGCGGTGTGGTTGAAATGCGAAAACATTACTCGGGATATCTCAAAGGTTTGCCGGATATTTCCAAGGTTCGTGCGGAATTGATGACTTACACCACACTTGAGGAAGTATTGAGAAAACTGGACGAAATTCCGGTTATGTATGAGGCCCTTCCCGTTTAATCCCAATTTTAAATATGACAGGATAACAGAATAAGAAAAAAACTAAACTTAAGAATATTCTACTTTCTCAATACCCGCTTCTCAATCTTTGAAAAATTTTCGTGGTCCTTTATGTTCATCGCGTATCTTCGTGTGACCTTGATAAATCCTGTTATCCTGTCCAATATTTCTTTCTGCGTTATCTGATTAAGATCAATTTTCTGGTCTGTACAAAACCTTCTGCCTCAAGTCTGTAAAGGTATACACCGGATGCCAGGTTTTGCGGATTCCAAACCAGCTTATAGGTACCCGCATTCCGGTGGCCATTAACCAGAGATTCAACTTTCTCACCAAGAATATTATATATATCCAGTTTTACCTGACCGGCTTGCTTCAAACCGTAACCAATAGTCGTTGACGGATTGAATGGATTCGGATAGTTCTGATCCAGATAAAAACTGACGGGTGCCTTTTCCGCTTTTGTAACACCTGCCAGCAGCCGGTAGGTAAACTCTATATAATAACTGCTGTCATTTTCAGTTACCGTAAGCATGGTATCCGACGGAAATACCACATATTCCTCTGAATTCGCCTGGATCGGGGCATAGAAATGCCAGTCACCCTCACAAACTTGCAACTGATAAATTGAATCGGGGCGGAGTTCAGATCCCGCCTGATAATTCCAGGGCCATTCACCCGAACTATTAATCCAATAATACTGTGCCTGCTGAATAGGGACATCACCCACGAGTTTTACCGTTACCACAGCATGCGCGTAATTTAATTCGAAATTCAAGGTATCTATCGTATCAGCACTTACGATAACATTCGGATACTGGAACGGCATGGCCAGATATTCCGGATTATCCTGATTTAAAGATACATTATATGTCCCATCCAGCAATTGAATAAAATATGAATTTGAGTCATCAATCGCCGACGAATAGTTGTTATTAGAACTGGTCTCCCAGGCTGTTACCCTGCTTTGGTCATAATCAAGATCTACCGGATCTCCTTCGTCAAAACTAATTTTCCCAGAAAGAGCCGAACTTCCCGGGATCAGATTAAAATAGACCGTATCACCGGGCATTGCCCATTGCCAGTTTTGCTCAATGACAAATCCCGGAGGCGGAGGGGTTCCCCATTGCGGATCATCCTGCAGCCAGACATTATAGAAACTTCCCTCACGGACCGATAATTCAAAGTACCCGGTTGATTGATCGGATTTGGTCATTGTCTGACCAAGTGAATCCGACCAGGCACCAAACTGATACATTTTAGAAGGATTCTGGCCGTTCTCGGTGATATACCCATAAATCCTGGCATTGGTTTGATAGGCAACCAGATTATACTCCATGCTGTCACCCCAGGTCAACTCAAACTGCATATTATCAGGCGGTCTGAGATAATCAGGGATAAACATGTTGTCATCTGTCCTGATCTGAAAGGTATTTGTCGAGTCAGAACCCTGTATTGTCACCTGAGCCGGAATTGTATAATGGCCATTGCTTACCACTGACTCATTTTCACCGCCGGTCGTCTCATTGTATAGATAGACATAACCGTCACGCTCGATCAATACACCTTCCTGATCATATATCGCCCCATAAACATAAGAAGAAGGCAGGCTGAATGTGAAGTTGAGTGAACCGGTATTTCCGGCCGGAATGCTGAGTTCATAACCCCTCGGATCCATTATGTAGCCCGGAAGGGTATTGTCAAAAATGGTCCCGATCTGCCATTGGGCATTCGTGACCGGCAGATTGATGACAAAATCACCGTTGATATCGGTCAAACCGGAAAATATTCCATTTTCCCCCATTGCGCCGATCATAACATGTTCGTATTTCGAATTGGGCTTCCCAATACCTTCGATTGTGATATTTCCGGAGACCGTAGCAGGTGGACTTGACATCGTCTGGATCTCAAACCAGTTTGTTACCGTACTTTCGTCTTCATCGGTGATCCTGAGTATATAATTTTCAGGGGCAAATCCGAAGGGACCAAACTGCAGATAGATTATCCCATCCGGTACAGCGCTTGAGTCTGACGGGCCATCCCCTTGCTCCCCATCCATAAGCGTTAACGTTTCAAAGAAAAAGTCATCCTGGGTAATGGTTCTTGAAGCATCCAGGTCGAGATAGATCTCGACACCGATACTATTCCCCGGTGAAGCAAGATCTATTTCCCAGGCAAAATCATCACCCTGGGTAAGTGTATGAGAAGTGTCCCCGTTAACCCAAAACCACAGATGTGTTGTGGCATTCGAAGTACAAGGCATCACCAATAAAAGAAATAGTAACCATCGCAAAGATTTTTTCATATAGATTCTCCTGTTGAATTGTTCCTTGTATTGATCGGATAAAATCCTTAAAAAATAAATATTTTTATCATAATTCCTAAATTTTTGACAATATTTTACATTAAAAAGAACATCTTTCGGCAATATTGAGATTTTTGTATGTATCATTTATATTGTTGTCTTCTCTGTACCGGAGGCAAAACCATGCAAACCATCCGCTGGGGCATCATCGGATGCGGCGATGTTACCGAAGTTAAAAGCGGACCGGCATTTCAGCAGGCGGAAAATTCTGAACTGGTGGCGGTCATGCGCCGGAGTGAGCAAAAGGTTCGTGACTACGCTCAAAGGCATAACATTCCCCGCTGGTACACCCATGCGGAAAAACTGATCCATGATCCCGAGGTGGATGCTGTATATATCGCTACCCCACCTGAAAGTCATATGCTCTATACACTGCAGGTTGCCAGGGCTGGTAAACCGGTTTACGTGGAGAAACCGATGGCCCGCAGCCATTCAGAATGTATGGCCATGATCGATGTCTGTAAAAGTTCATCTGTGCCCCTGTTCACCGCTTATTACCGCCGGAGTTTACCCCGGTTTTTAAAGGTAAAATCATTAGTTGAAGACGGTATGATCGGGGCCATTAGATTTGTCAGAATTGAACTTTATCAGCCGCCATTTGAAGCAGATCATCATAAAACCCGGCTCCCCTGGCGGGTCATACCCGATATTGCCGGCGGGGGATATTTTGTCGATCTTGCAAGCCATACTTTCGATATTCTCGATTTTTATTTTGGACCTGTAGGAAAGGTAGAGGGCTATGCAGACAATCATGCCGGGCTTTATCCGGCGGAGGATATCGTTACCTGTGCGTTCATGTTCGAGAACGGAATTGCCGGTACTGGAATCTGGTGTTTCACTGCGGCACAGAAATCCGATGTAATTGAGTTTATCGGTGAAAAAGGCAAGATTGTTTTTTCCACATTCTCGGCAGATCCGGTCCGGCTTGTCACACCAGATCGTGAAGAACAGTGGGATTTAAGGAATCCCGCACACATTCAGTTGCCTCACATTCAATCGATTGTCGATGAGCTCAATGGATCCGGTAAATGCCCTAGCAACGGCATCAGTGCTGCCCGAACCAACTGGGTGCTTGATCAGATTTTGAATGGGTGGCGGGAAAAGAATAATATCAGATTTGACTAAACTCAGGAGTTCGTATGCCCCAAAATCTTATCGAAAAAATTGCTCAAAAATTTGCGGTAAATTTTCCCCCGGGAAAAGAAGTCCATAGTGGCGATTATATAACGATAAAGCCGGCATATATCATGACACACGATAATACCGGAGCTGTCATTCCAAAATTCCATAGCATTGGTGCGACGCGTATTTTTGATCCACGCCAAGTGGTGCATACTCTGGATCATAATATTCAGGACACAAGCGAACAGAACCTTGAAAAGTATAGGAAAATTGAAGACTTTCTCCCGTGAGATGGGGGTTGATTTTTACCCGGCTGGAAGAGGTATCGGGCACCAGATTATGTGTGAAGAAGGCTATGCCTGGCCGGGTACATTTGTTGTCGCGTCAGACAGTCATTCCAATATGTATGGTGGTTTGGGTTGTCTGGGAACACCGATTGTTCGAACCGATGCGGCCGCCATTTGGGCTACCGGTCAGACCTGGTGGCAGGTTCCGCCCGTTGCCCGGGTCAGTCTTACCGGCAGGCTTCTGCCTGGTGCCACCGGTAAAGATGTTATTATTGCGCTCTGCGGATTCTTTAATAAGGACGAAGTACTGAACCATGCCATTGAATTCGCGGGTGATGGTCTTGCAGCATTAAACATCGACCAGCGGTTAACAATTGCCAATATGACCACCGAGTGGGGGGCGCTGGCGGGGGTTTTTCCAGTTGACCGGGAAACTTTCAATTGGCTATATACACGGGAAAAATTTATCCGTGGGCGCGGACTCGCGGATGTACCCTCAGATAAGGATGGAGGAGGTCAACACCCCCGCATTAATGCAAAACGCATCGATGAATTAAAACAACAATTACCTGCAGCCGACAGTAAGGCCTTCTATGCAAAAGAACTGACACTTGATCTGGCATCAATTGAACCTCATGTCTCCGGCCCAAACGGTGTAAAAGTGATGACACCCGTTTCAGAGATGCACAAAAAAAACATTCACATTCAAAAAGCATATCTCGTATCGTGTGTAAACAGCCGTCTGGATGATATACATGACGCCGCCGAGGTTTTGCGTGGAAAAAAAATTGCTGAAGGCGTCTCTTTTTATATCGCTGCTGCATCAAGCGAGGTTCAACTGAAAAGTGAGCAGCAGGGTGATTGGCAGGCATTGCTGGATGCGGGTGCAGTTCCGCTTCCTCCCGGCTGTGGTCCCTGCATCGGACTGGGCGCAGGATTACTTGAGGACGGTGAGGTGGGGATTTCAGCAACGAACCGGAACTTTAAGGGGAGAATGGGATCACGCGATGCGGATGCTTATCTTGCATCGCCGGCAGTCGTAGCCGCTTCTGCCCTTGCGGGAAAGATTACATTTCCCGGAAATTGGAAAGGTGCGGTGCCTGACGGTAAGATAAAGGTCAATACCAAATTTTCGGAAGATGCTGCTGAGATAGATATTATTGACGGATTTGAGCCGAAGATATCCGGTGAACTGATTTTTTGCCACCAGGACAATATGAACACCGATGGCATTTATCCCGGAAAATACACCTATATTGACGATTTTACCGCTGAACAGCAGGCAACGGTTGCCATGGAAAATTATGATCCTGATTTTCAAAAACTTGTCCGGAAAGGTGATATCCTTGTTGGCGGTTTTAATTTTGGAACAGGAAGTTCGCGGGAACAGGCTGCAACCGCTTTGAAATATAGGGGTATCCGATTGGTAATTGCCGGCTCTTTTTCAGAAACCTATAAGCGAAACGCCCTGAATAACGGATTTTTAATTATAGAATTGCCCGAATTGGTTATTTACCTGAAAGACCGTTTCGGCACAAAAAAACCAACACTTCGGACGGGTATATTATCTGAAATCGATTACAAACGATCCGAGCTGAAGGCGGATCAGCAGATCTTCAAGATAGATCCGGTTGGACAAGCAGCCCAGGAATTAATCGTAACCGGCGGCCTGGAAGCCTGGGTACGGAGTCAGATTCAGAAACAATAAGCATTACCAATCGCATCGCAGGTGCTACAGCGACGCATACTATAGATATTAATTTTAATCTTGGAGGTTGAATGGAACATGCATCGAGCAAGGGTACCCGATTACCTGAGAATGCTTATCGCAAACTCAAACCGGGTGAGGAATATTTACCGATCGTCCCGGCTGCAAAAGTTGTTCCCGAATTGACCGGTTACTCTCTTTTTTGGGGATTATTTTATGCCGTGCTTTTCACCCTGGCCTCGGCATATCTGGGATTAAAAATTGGCCAGGTTTTTGAGGCAGCCATTCCGATTGCCATTCTGGCTGTTGGTCTTTCAACCGTGCTCAAAAGAAAAAATGCACTTCAGGAAAATGTGATTATTCAGTCGATCGGCTCTTCATCCGGAGTAATTGTCGCCGGAGCCATCTTTACGATCCCTGGTCTTTATATTTTACAGGTGAATGCTGAATTTTATCAGATCTTTCTGGCCTCTCTGATCGGAGGTTTTCTGGGTATTCTTTTCTTGATCCCGTTCAGGAAATATTTTGTAAAAGATATGCACGGTGAATTTCCATTCCCGGAAGCAACCGCAACTACGGAAGTACTTGTTGCCGGAGAGTCGGGAGGCGAGCAGGCTAAAGTATTGGTCTCGGCAGCAATCATGGGTGGTATCTACGATTTTTGTGTAGCCGGTATGGGATTGTGGAAGGAAGTTGTGTCCACACAGGTATTTGGTTGGGGAGCCGTTCTGGCAGATAAGGTAAAACTGGTATTCAAAATTAATGTCGGTGCAGCAGTAACCGGACTTGGGTATATCATCGGGCTAAGATATACTTTGATCATTGCCTCCGGTTCCTTTCTCGCCTGGTGGGTGTTAATTCCATTGGTTTATTCAATCGGTCAATACATACCTGAACCGATCTTACAGTCTGTTAGGCCAATCGCCGAAATGGATCCACAGGAAATTTTCAGTGACTATGTCCGGCATGTTGGAATCGGCGGTATTGCGGCTGCCGGTATTATCGGAATTCTCAAGTCATCACGCATTATCGGCGGAGCTTTCAAACTGGCTTTTGGTGAAATATTTGGGTCCGGAAGTTCTGTTACACAGACAGTTACCGAAGATACACCCAGAACGCAGATTGATATTAAAATGAAATGGATATCTATCATTCTCTTCCTTGTGTTTATCGGTATGTTCTTATTTTTCCTTTTTGGCGTCGTCAATCTTAATGTACTTCATGCGATTACCGGACTCGTACTTGTAATAATCGTGGCCTTTCTTTTTACCACCGTCGCCGCCCGTGCCATCGCTATTGTCGGCGTAAATCCAGTCTCCGGAATGACGCTGATGACTTTGATTCTCTCCTCGGTAATACTTCTCAAAGTCGGACTTTCCGGTAGTACGGGAATGCTTGCCGCCCTGATCATCGGTGGTGTTGTTTGTACCGCGCTTTCCATGTCGGGTGCATTTGTTACCGATCTGAAAATCGGCTACTGGCTGGGGACCACACCGCGGACGCAGGAACGCTGGAAATTCCTGGGGACACTATTTGCCTCCTTCTCCGTAGGCTTGGTGATTCTTCTTATCTACCGTACCGCCGGATTCGGACCGGGTACCGGATTTGAAGCGCCTCAAGCCTCCGCAATGGCTGCCGTGCTTGAACCCTTGATGTCCAATCAGCCGGCACCATGGCTCGCCTATATGGCCGGTGTTTTCATGGCAATCGTCCTTGAATTTGTCGGTGTTCCACCGCTGGCTTTTGCCCTCGGTATGTATCTGCCCATATATCTCAATACACCTCTTTTGGCTGGAGGTATCATTGCCCACTTTGTCGGAAAAAGCAGCAGCGATCAGGACCTCGCTAACCAACGTAAAGAACGCGGAACACTGATCGCTTCCGGTTTCGTTGCCGGTGGTGCGATCTTTGGGGTTTTTGCGCTACTGATTGTTTTAATGGGTCAATTGTTTATCTATGATGACTGGACAATCCTTAAAGCCATCGGGACGGAGCACTGGGCCGAATCCGCGGGTGGTGAAATGCTTGGCTTCGCCATGTTCCTGATAATGTGTATATATATGTACTGGTCAGCAACCCGGATCAAGGCCAAAAAGTAAAATTATATTTGTCTACGATCCCTTAAAAGGGGTTGATCCTTACCTTTGATTGACCCCTTTTTATGAATTTCGTTTTTTTCACAATTCTTGACTTAAGCCGTCATTAAGTCTATTTTTAAGCAAGTATATCATTAATACGAGGCTATCATGAACTATTGTCCACATTGTGCAGAACTCCTGACCAAAATAACCGAAGTCTGCCCGCACTGCAATAAAGCCATCAGCCCCGGGGTCCTGCAATCTCTGTATGAAGATCAGAAAACCAGCAAAATGAATCTGGCTGCACGCCGCAAAATTTGGTTCAGAGAACATGCTCTGTATATTATACCGGCGATAACTCTGGTTGCAGGATTTATTGTGGGAATGATTATAACTTACGGATATGCACAAATTGAATTTTCCGGTGAACGCGAAAATTATCAGGTTCAGATTGCCCAATTTGAAGCCACAATTGCTCAGAATGACGTCAAACTAGCCAATGCAAACAAGGATTTTCAGGATCAACTGAACCAAAAGAACGAGATTATTGCAATCATGGCAGAAGAAATGGATATTATGGGGAAGGCCATGAATTTTACCATCAGATTAGCCCGCAACAGTACAATAACGCCCGGAACAGTGGAGGAATCTGAATTTTACAAGCGCAATATTCAATATCTGGTTAATCAGTTCAATCTGCAGCAGGAAAAATTACAGCAGACCGGCTATGAGAATGTTCAGAACTTTAACCTGATCACAATTCCGCAATTAATGTCAGAATAGGTTTCCACGCTGATATAACATCAGATATATTAGTATTCCGCTTATCGACACATATATCCATACCGGCCATACCCAGCGTACCAGACGAACATGTTGTTCGTATTTTTCATGTAAAGCCAGCCAAACCGCCGACAGAATAAACGGGACCATTACTCCGGCCAAAATGATATGGGGCACTAATATTACAAAATAAACGATACGGGTCCAGTCATGATACCTATAGGGAACCGATCCGGCATGATAATGATACACTACATAAGATATCAGAAAGAGTGCAGAAGTTATCAATGCCGATATCATGTATTTTTTGTGAATGTGTCGCTCTTTGGCATGAATAGCACGATAGCCCAAGATAAGTAATACTGCGCTTATACCATTCAACAGCGCATTTATTGCCGGCAGATCGGTGATACTCATTTCATCTCCCTCAACAATTCTCTGGTATGAACCGTCAACAAATCAAGACTGACGTCATCAAATGAATCGTAGTAACCTCTGATGGTTCCATCCTGATCAACCAGAATAAGTTTTGTGCTGTGCAGATTTGGTAATTCTCCGGCAAGATGAAATCCATTTTCCGTGAGATTCTGAACGTCATCGATCGGTCCACGTAAAAACAGCCAACGATCATCGGTTACACCAAATCTGGCCGGCATAATCACGTAATACGTTAAGTGAATCCGTTTCGGGATCAACTGAAACTGAGATAAATCTCACCATATCAGTGGTTGAATATTTTTGATACAGTTCAGCCACTTTGGCATTCATAAAAGGGCAAGGTCCCTGGCAACTGGTAAAGAAGAAGTTTACGATATTTATTTTGCCGAGCATTTGTGCTTGTCCAAAGAGTTTACCGTTCTGATCAACAAAAGAAAATTCGGGTACCATACCGAGTTCATCCAATGTCCGGCGGGATTCAACGGCCATTTCGATTACCAATAAACCGATCAGTGCCAAAATAAAAGCCCCGGAAACACCAAACAAAAGACCGCGATAAATCTTTTCCGATTTCATTTCAGGCTCCCTTCGCATAAGCAAGTTCAATGTATAACACCAATAAACTGCCGATGAAAAGACTGGCTATCCAGAGATGAAAAACCTGCAGGATCGGCGGGATGCCGAATATTTCAAGTGCCGAACCGAGCATAACCTGTAACACCAACAAGAGCACACGCTGTTCCACCCATAACTTTGCAGATGGGAGCTTTTCTCCCGCTGTTTGGAATTAGCCTAAATGCCACCAAAAAACCGATGAGGGTGACCAACGTGCCCACAATACTATGGATATAATTCATCGGTCCGATAACGGTCAGAACTTCATGTTCAAAAAGCAGGGGAAATTCCCTTAGGATCAGTTCAATCTCTGAGCGCAGCCTGGGTCCCAAGAATAATCTGCACTATCGCCAGAATCCAGAGCAGCAAAACACCAGATACGTAATCCGGCATTTGTTTTTTTATCAATGGTCTCTGATCATTTGCCAGGTAATATGCTGTCTGAGTCACGTAAATCAGTAAACTAACTATCGTGAGCGCAAGAACAAGATGTACCGAAACCGCAACCGGCATGAGTTTGCTCCCAACAACGACACTGCCATACCAACCCTGAAATGCAACAAGAAGTGCTGCAATAACCGAAGGTATTAAAATACTCTTCTCGGAACGAAAATTTTTAATCGCCAGGATAGCGGTACCGGCAATAAGAATACCCACAATCACACCAATCAGCCGGTTGATATATTCAATCCATGCAAGGACGACATTAAAGGTAATGGCATTAAATTCAGGAGGCACCTGTTCACGGCCAAGGGGCGGAATCCAGCTGCCAAAACACCTTGGCCAATCCGGACAGCCTAGACCGGCACCGGAAACCCTGACCAACCCACCGACAAAAATCAGAAAATAGGTGACAATACTTGCCGCCAAAGCCCATCTGTGGAAATTTTTAATTTCGGGGGACAATTTTCCCTCCCATCTTTGATAATTTATTCACTAAAAAACCGGTTGAAAATCTCTGTTTATATTAATTGTATCACTTATACTTCAGAAAATTTATGCACGTGTTTTTATCCGGAAGCCTTTTCTGTCGTAACAGATTTTCCCCGCCGGGCTACATTCATTATGATCGGAGATTTTATGGCGGATCTATTTTTTTTGATACATTGGTGCTTCGCTTTTGATCGGAACCGCTTTTTCCTCATAAATTGATCCGCGGGTTTTTGTATCAAACATGGTAAGGGTCAGAAAAATTGTCAGAAAAAGCAGGGAACCGGCAAATATGATCAAATAGAGTTTATTATCCCAAAAAAGATGCATAAAGAATAAGGCAACCAGCAGCGCCTTTATCGAAGCGATGAACAGGGCAACGGTAACATTATAGGGTCCGAGATCGATAAATGAAATAATGACGGTGAGCCCGGTCAGAACCAACAAACTGATACCGATGGCAATATATAATTTTGCCGGAGTAATATGCACGGTGTGTGTTTTCATAATCGTGTTATCCTATCAGATATAGTAAGGGAAAAAGAAAAATCCAGATCATATCAACCAAATGCCAATATAGTCCGACCATTTCGATTGGTGTATAATATCTGCAGAAAATTCATGTTTCATGGTCCGTTTCAAAACCCAGGTGATCACAATCATACCTATGATTACATGCAGGCCATGAAGACCGGTCATGGCGAAATAAATACTAAAAAAGATATGTGGATTTGAACCTGGTATTCCGCTAAAGGTATACAATTTTCCGGGCAGTTGACCGAGTTCGATCTTATGACTGTATTCAAAATATTTTATTACCAGAAATACACCCGCAAATATCAGGGTCATCAGTAAATACATGATGGTCTGACGCCGGTTGTTCAGTTGCATCGCATGAATGGACAGGGCCATCGTCAGCGAACTGGTGATCAGAACAATTGTATTTATCGTCCCGAGTGTAACATCCAGTGCTTTATGCGCATTATAAAACATTTCCGGATTCCACGCACGGAAAATGCCGTACGCAACGAATAGACCGCCAAATAGCAGGACTTCGGTCAACAGGAATATCCACATACCAAGTTTTGCCGATTCGCGTTGTTGTTCAGCATCAGCAAAATGGTGTTGCACGTGGGCCTCGTGGGTTGTAGCGTTACTCATTTCGATTCTCTGATTTTATTTTAATGTACTTTCAATCATCACTTTATCGTAATCATACATCCCATGGGTAATTTCCGGGATTTCATCAAAATTATGCGGATCGGGTGGCGAAGTTGTCGTCCATTCTAATGTCAGAGCCCCCCAGGGATTATTACCGGCAACTCGTCCTTTAAAAATAGCATGGATCAGATAAAAGGCCATGACAATAAAACCCAGTCCAAGGATCCATGATCCGACGGAAGAAAAGGCATGGAGTGGTTGAAACTGATCCAGATAATTATAATAACGGCGCGGCATTCCTTGCCCCCCCAGAATAAACTGGGTAAAAAATGTCATATTAAATCCGATAAATATCAGTGCCACTGCAACTCTTGCCCATTTTTCACTGTACATCCTCCCCCAGATCTTTGGCCACCAGTAATGTAAACCGCCCAGAAAGGCCATGACAGTACCCCCCATCATCACATAATGGAAATGGGCCACAATAAAATAGGTATCATGCAGATGAACATCCACGGACAGTGCACCCAGGAAAATGCCGGTCAGTCCGCCAATCGTAAACAGAAACAAAAACGACAAGGCATACAGCATGGGTGCCTCGAATGTAATCGAACCCTTATACATCGTGGCTATCCAGTTAAAAACTTTAATACCTGAAGGAATCCCGACCAGAAAAGTCAGGAATGAAAATATCATGGCCGCAAATTCAGATTGACCGCTGGTAAACATGTGATGTCCCCAGACCAGAAAACTGATAAAAGCAATACCCAAGACTTGAAAAAGCAATCGCCTTATAACCAAATATTTTTTTGTGGGAAAAAACCGAAATCAGTTCGCTGATAATACCCATTCCGGGCAGGATCATGATATAAACGGCCGGATGTGAATAGAACCAGAAGAAATGCTGGTAGAGAACCGGATCGCCACCCATTGCCGGATCAAAGATGCCGATGCCGAAGCAGCCGTTCCAGAATCAGCAAAACCATGGTAATACCCAGTACCGGTGTTGCCAGTACCTGAATAATCGCTGTTGCATAAAGTCCCCAGACAAAAAGTGGCAATTTAAACCAGGTCAGACCGGGGGCACGTAATTTATGAATCGTGACAATAAAATTTAAACCGGTAAAAATTGACGAAAATCCGAGAATAAAGACCCCCAATGTCATCGAGATCACCGAGCCTCCGGTCGTTGAACTATAGGGTGTATAAAATGTCCAGCCCGTATCGACACCACCGGTCACGATAGAAAAAAGAGCAAACAAAGCACCAAATACATAAATATACCAGCTGGCCAGATTGAGCCTTGGAAAGGCTACATCTTTGGCTCCCAGCATCAACGGTAAGATAATATTCCCCAGTGCGGCCGGAATTGATGGAATAATAAACAGAAAGATCATGATCGCACCATGCAGGGTGAAAAACTGATTATAGGTATCGGCCTCCATAATATCTTGACCGGGATGCAAGTAATTCCAAACGAATCAGCACGGCAAAGATTCCGCCGATCATGAAGAAAAACATGATCGCGAAAAGATACATCAAACCAATACGTTTATGATCAAGAGTAAATAACCAGATTTTCAGACCTTTGGGTTCAGTGAGATAATTATGTTCCGGGAATGTATTCATTTTCATCTTACCCTTAATTCTTGAATCGATTTGATATATGCGATCAGGGCATCGATTTGCCGATCGGTTAAAACATTCTGATAAGTCGGCATAACCGGTTGATATCCTGCCACTACTTTGGCCTGGGGATTCAGAATTGATTCCCGGATATAATTCTCATCCACTTTCACCGTTTGCCCGTCCGTCATTTTTTCCATTGCACCGAATCGTCCTTTAAAACTTGGCGCAACACCAGGAGTCCGTCATACCGAATGACAGGTAATACATGCTTTTGACTGATACAATTTTGCTCCGGCTTCTTCGAGTGACATACCTTCCGGAATATCAACTGTCGACTGTTCAAGCCAGACTTTATAATCAACTTCCGACTTAACAATTACCTTTCCGAGCATTTCAGAATGACCTTTGCCACAATATTCCGCACAAAATAGGTCATATTCTCCCGGTTCGGTGGCTTCAAACCAGGTAATCGTGTATCTGTTGGGTAGAACATCCATTTTAATACGGAAGTCGGGTACATAAAAACTATGAATAACATCCTGTGATGACATCAGCAGACGTACCGGTTTTCCGACTGGAACAACAAGATTATTGAGACTGTTGGCCCCATTTGGATAGTCAAAGGTCCAGAACCATTTTTGAGCGGTCGCTTTAATTTCGAGGGCGTCTTTGGGCAGCAACATGCATCTTCAGATATGTTTTAAATCCCCAGACAAAAACGATAAACACCAGAATTGTCGGGATAACAGTCCAGACAATTTCAAGTTTGGTATTATGGGCGACACCTGAAGTAAGTTCTGGTTTACCACGCCGACGGTAGCGTAGAATAAAATAGGCCGCTGCCCCTATGACCAAAACAAAAAGAACTAGCGAGGTGTAAAAAATAAAATAGAAGAGTGAGTCAACGTCACCCGCGATCGTTGAACTTGGTGGTGGTAAATATAACGTTCCTTTTTCGTCCATCAATTATCTATCCCTTACGATTACTTCATTGACTTTATCCATCGGCAAGACGGGATTTTTTTCGGTTTTCACGACGCCATAGAACTCCCAGTACAATACCCAGGATCAGCATTGTTACAACGCCTCCGATACGCATAACATTTCCAGCAAAGATAACATATCCACCCGCGTCAGGATCATAATGGTAACAATACAATAAAAATCGGTCGAGCGTGTTGCCGATCCTGCCTTCAGATGCTTCAAGTAAAGCCAACCGTAGATCCTGTTCACGATATTCTATTCCATATAAATAGCGGGTAATCATTCCCTGATCGGTGAGGACAAATGTGACCGCCGGATGTGCATATTCATCCCGCTCTGCATCATAGTAATACACGAAGCCCAGGGCATCAGCCAGACGTTTTGAATTTTCCGCAGAGCCTACCAGGAATTCCCACCCATCCTCCGGAAAGGATTTCCCCACCGCACCGGTTTGATTCCGTTTCTTGCTGGCAGCCAGCTCCCAGGTTTCATCAGGATCAATACTGACCGTGATCATCTGAAAATCCTGCCCGGGTATAAAATCCAGATCGGCAATCCCTTTGCTCAATCCATTGAGCACAAAAGTACACAACATTGGACATTCATAGTAGGCCATTGTCAGCAATACCGGCTTCCCCTGCCTGAACAGATCACCAAGTACAATTTTTTCAGCTTTCGAATTTGAAAAAGAAAGAGTTAACGGAATTGTTTCACCGAGGTGTTCGATGACATCGATCCTTTTAAGTTCGGGAACTTCTTTCTGGACAATCTGTGCGCTTATCCGCGAATTCAGAACGCATAAAAGCACGGATAAGCCGATGTTAAAAATTTGTTTGTTCATTTTTACCTGACCTGCTGATCCCGGCGGGACTAACGCGATTGCATCCTTTTTTGAAAATTTTCTTCGGCAATCAGCTGCATCGCTCTTTCGATGGGGATTTGATAAATGCCTTTCTGTGGATCCAATAATTTATAAGATGTAAGCGTTTTTTCCTCTGAGGCTCTGATATCACGTAACAATACAGACTCGGGTTTTAATTGCATTTCAAAAACGATTTCTTCTTTTTCAGCAAGAAAATAATTGTAAAGTAATAAAAGAATCGTTGCCAAAATGATAATACCGGCCATTGAATAAAAGATTATTTTTCCGGCATTTATATCCCGCTTTTCATAACCTGCCACAGAATGCTACCCCACTTTATTAATTTATATGATGTATCGATTCTTCCAGTTTTGGATCATTGATGGGAACCAATGCCCCGGAAGCATACTTCCTGGCAATGTACCAGACAACAAGGCCGCCGACCCCTGCAAATGTGACCAAATCGATCCAGGAAAACCGGAAACCGTGCTTGTGAAGCGTTGGCATTACCACCCAATAGAGGTCGATAAAATGCATGATTAATATCCAGATTGACATGCCTTTTAGATAGGTAAGATTTCGTTTCGCTGCCCTGGGCATCAATCCAAGAAAGGGAATCAAAAAATGACCGAATACCAATATCATCGTTATTATTTTCCAGCTGCCCTCCCATCGGTATTGATACCATATGGTTTCTTCGGGAATATTGGCATACCAGATCAAAAAATACTGGGAAAATGCCATATAGCCCCAGAAGATCGTAAAGGCGAATAGGAACTTTCCAAGATCGTGGTAATGCTCGGTCGTGATAATATCATTGAGAATATTTTTTTTCCGGTAACCAAGGCCGAATACAATCATGAATGCCTGGGCCGATAAAAAACTACCGGCAAAAATGTAAAGGCCAAAAATGGTCGAATACCAGTGCGGGTCCAGTGACATCACCCAATCAAAAGCAGCAAAAGTAATTGTAAGTGCGAACGCCACGATGCCCGGCGCACTGATCCGTTTTGTCTGCATCTGTTCCGCTGCATCAAACGCTTTATCCTGTTTCATTGATTTACGGTACAGTAAAATGGCAAGTAAAATCCAGACGGCGAGGTAAACCAACGATCGAATAACAAAAAAGGGTGGATTCAGATAACCTGCCTTTTTTTGAAGCAGGGCATCTCCCGCCACAGCATCAGCATGACTCCAGTGATATAGATCATGTATGCCAAAAATTAGCGGGATAAAGAGTAGACCGATGAGGGGTGCAGCAATCATCATACTTTCCATTATACGCCGGAGCACTACACTCCAAACCGCTCCGCTGAGGTTATGAAGCATCGTAAAAAATAATCCACCCAGCATAATCCCTGCCCAAAAGATATAGGCGGTGAGATAAGAAAAATAAAACTGCTCATGATTTATAAAGACCGCTGCAATACTCAGCACAACACCGGCAATACCGGTAATCATCGATGACTTTATCCAAACCTGTTTTTTTGTATAAAAATTTCCCGTGTTTTCCATTACCAATCTCTAATTTATCTGGTTGATCAATTCCTCTGGCACATCTGATTTCCGGGCATTCTGACTACGCTGCAGAGCACGAAGATAAGCAACGATGGCCCAGCGATCAGCCACCTGTATCTGATGGTTATAAGCGGGCATGTTTCTGATACCATGGCTGATCACATCAAAAAAATGTCCGTCCGGAGCTTCGCGCAGGCGGTCCAGATGAAATGACGGTGGCGGCAGAAATCCTTTTTTTACGACAATGCCCTGTCCCGAACCGGTTTGGTCATGGCACGGCGCACAATAAATATTATATCGTTCCTGGCCTCTTTGTAACAAATTTAGTGTGATTTCCACAGGCATTTTAAGGACCAAGGAGCCGTCGGCGTTCTTTCCCTGATAGTAGACGTGATCCGCTCTTATATCACCCAGGGCTATGGTTCCTGCTGCCGGCATCCGCATGGTTGCGCCATCTTCAAAGAACTCGCTTTTGGCCTGGGCTTTGTATTTCGGTTGATTATCCATGTTTGGATTTAGATGAATTGGCGGATTTTCTGAAGGGCTCCCCTGATAACAGCCGATCATCAGGATCAGAAAAAGTGGAATACAATGTCGTATCATTCCGCCTCCACTATTTCTATGTTTTTACCACCAATTTCTTCCAGCCATTTAGCGGTCATTTTCTGATCAAATTTTACATCCCCGGTATCGACAGAAACAAAGAAACTGTCATTCATGGCACGCTCAAAATTCTTCGAATTAAATATTTTATGATAGAACATCGGAAGTTTGTTAAGGGCCAGCATGCCGAAAAGAGATATAAATGCGCCGGATAATACCATAATGGCAAATGCCACCGGCCCATAGGCCTGGTAAGCTAAAGAATGGTTTCCCGGATATGACCAGCGGGTAATCGATAGTACTTGTCCACCATTCGAGCGTAATCCCGCCCAGGAGACCCAACATGGCGACAACAAATACGATATACCCAAGAGGTGAACGTTTTAACCCCATGGCCTGATCCATTCCATGTATCGGAAACGGGGAATGACAATCGAATTGTTTATAGCCGGCATCGTGTAATTTTTGTGCAGCACCCAGCAGCTGGGCCGGATTCTCAAATTCAGCCAGCATCATGCCGGTCTTGGATGGTGTTGTTTTCATTGGTGTCCTCCATCATGATGTGGATTGGCCTGCGGTAAAATCCCTTTTACTTCAGACATCGCGATGATTGGAACAAATTTCAGGAACACAAGAAACAGGGTAAAAAACAGTCCAAACGAACCGACAAAAATGCCAATATCAAAAATGGTCGGGGATATAATAATCCCAGCTGGACGGCAGAAAATCCCTGTGCAATGAACTCACAACAATTACAAACCGTTCAAACCACATGCCAACATTGATCAACAACGCAGCAACAAACATGATCGGAATACTGGTGCGCATCTTCCGGGACCAGAATATCTGTGGGACCAGAACATTACAACTGATCATGGTCCAATAGGCCCACGCATAAGGTCCAAATGCGCGATTGAGAAAGGCAAAACGTTCATATTCATTCCCGCCATACCAGGCAATGAAAAATTCACAACCGTAGGCATATCCAACCATCGAACCGGTCACCAGCATTATTTTGTTCATTTTCTCCAGATGGTTGACGGTGATGAAATTTTCCAGTCCGTAGATCTTTCGTGTTATTATGGCCAATGTTGACACCATGGCAAAACCCGAGAAAATCGCTCCCGCAACAAAGTAAGGTGGAAAAATTGTTGTATGCCATCCTGGTATGACGCTGGTTGCGAAGTCGGTACTAACCACGCTGTGTACCGAAAGTACCAATGGTGTTGACAGGCCGGCCAAAAGCAGATAAGCCATCTCATAATGCTGCCATTGACGGTTACCGCCGCGCCAGCCCAAAGAAAATATACCTAATACAATACGACGAATTTTCGTCTTAGCACGGTCACGCATGGTTGCCAGATCGGGAATAAGACCGGTATACCAGAAAAGCAGGGAAACGGTGAAATAGGTTCCGACGGCAAAAATATCCCATAATAGCGGACTACGAAAATTCGGCCACATCAACATCTGATTGGGTATTGGAATCATCCAGTACGCGACCCAGATGCGACCAACATGGATTCCTGGAAAAATCAGGGCACAGATCACGGCAAACAGAGTCATGGCCTCGGCAAACCGGTTAATCGAGGTACGCCATTTTTGTCTGAATAAAAATAAAATTGCTGAAATCAACGTTCCGGCATGTCCAATACCAACCCAAAAGACAAAGTTTACAATCGCCCAGCCCCAACCAACCGGGATATTCAGTCCCCAGATACCAATGCCTTCCCAGATCAAATAAAGGATCATGCCAAACATCATCAGCATCAACGTACTGGAAATACCGATCGCCACATACCATAATTTTGGGGTTTTGGCTTCTGCAATTGCACTGATTTTTTCAGTAACCGAATCAAATGTAGGATTACCTTTGATCAGGGGCTCTTCATGTAACAAATGGGTATCAATTGTTTTAACTGATGTACTCACGGCAACCTTTTGAATTTTATTTGTTTACTTGATTTAACTGTTTTCAATCCCCGGATTCGGATTACGCAGTTTGGCGAGGTATGAGGTACGGGGTTTAACATTTAATTCTGCCAACATCTCGTAATTACGTTCAACCTTTTTCATTTTTACGACCTCGCTCTCCGGATCATTAAGATTTCCGAAGACAATAGCATTAGTCGGACAGGCCTGCTGGCAGGCGCTCTTAACTTCGCCGTCCTTGAGAATCTGACCAGCTTTTTTAGCCGTAATTTTTGCCTCACTGATACGCTGCACACAATAGGTACACTTTTCCATCACACCGCGTGAACGCACCGTCACATCAGGGTTTTGTACCATTTTAACAATTTCAGGCAATTCATTGGTATAATTAAAGAAATTAAATCGGCGGACCTTGTATGGGCAATTATTTGAGCAATAACGTGTCCCGATACAACGATTGTAGGTCATGACATTCAGACCCTCAGAATCGTGAACCGTAGCGGCCACAGGACAGACCTGTTCACATGGGGCATTCTCACAATGCTGACAGCCTACCGGCTGGTAAACCATTTCCGGTTGCTCAATATCACCGGTAAAATATCGGTCCATTCGGAGCCAGTGCATCTCCCTTCCTTTTTTGACCTGTTCCTTACCGACAATCGGAATATTATTTTCACTTTGACAGGCAATCGTACACGCATTGCAACCCGTACAGGCATTGAGGTCTATCGTCATTCCCCATTGATATCCTTCGTCATAGCTGTGCTCATTCCAAAGTGACTCGAGTGGGGGATGTTCAACCATTTTACGGGCAAAATCAGGGTCTTCCTGGTAGGTTTTCAAAGTGGCTTCTCTGACAATCGGCCGCCCTTCCATACTGCCATGATCCTGCGTACTGGCCAATTGATAGGTTTCTATGGTTTTGCGTAATGATACGCCACGGGCATATCCTGCCTCACCAGATGTTCTCAATCGATAGCCATTGAATCCCACATCATTACCGATCCGACCGGATGCCGTCCGTCCATACCCCAGATATACCGTAGCCGAATCTTCTGCGAAGCCGGGTACGATCCACACGGGCAGGGCAAGACTTCTTCCATCCTTTTCGAGAACAATGACATCTTCATTTTTAACGTCAAACTTCTTTGCCGTGGAGGGACTGATCAGGGCTGCATTATCCCAGGTCAGTTTACTTACGCCATCCGGTAATTCCTGCAACCAGCCGTTATTTGAATATCTGCCATCATACACAGCGGGAGAAGGTCGAAAAACAACTTCAAGCGTATTTTCAGGTGATGATATGTTGGTGTTGAGCTCTTGTATGATCAGACTATTTATGGCACTATAATTGAATTTGGGAATTTGTCTTACGATACGACTGTTCAACAACAGACCATCGTGCAAAACCTCCCGCCATTTTTGCTCAAAATCCACTGATGGCAATATGGATCGCCATGTCTCCCGTACAAGTTCATACCCCGTCTTTTGTTTTCCCGTTGCCAGGAAGTTAAGCAGTTCAATACCACTCTTACCATCAAACAGCGGAGCAATCATTGGTTGTGTTATGCCAAGCGTTCCATCCGCGGCCTGTGTGTCACCCCAAGCTTCAAGGAAATGCGTTTGCGGAATATGCCACGCAACCTGCGAAGACGTTTCATCATAAAATTCACTTAAATGAACCGTTAGCTTAACTTTTTTCAGAGCTTCGGCGAAATTCAAATCTGCGGGTGCGGTATAAACCGGATTTCCTCCGAGGATGACGAGTTTTTCAATTTTACCGTTATTGATGTCATCGACCAGGCTCCTGATATCAGCAGCACGCTCGTAAATTTCATAACGGGGCTTGCGATACATGATCGTCTTTCCGGTATTATCCAAAGCATTGTTTATTGCAAAATTTAAAGCATGCAAAGCAGCAGGAAGATGTCTACCAACAACAATCAGTGATTTACCGCGGTTTTTCAGCAGATCCTGCGCCAGGGCCTCGATCCATTTCTGATCGATCACGTCCCTACCCCGCGGTAAACTGATACCGTTAAGGTCAATATTGAGTTGCTTCAAAGCATTTGCCAGATGAATCATAAAATCCATCATTTGACCAGCCGGCAGTTTTACACGATGATCGGCCATCCCACCGGTGATGGTAAAAGCCGATTCAACCGCATACAGGCGATTCATCCCGTCTGTTTCCGAAAGCACCCGCCTTCCCCCGGCAAATCCACGGGCATGTAAAACACTGTCCGGTTCGGTAACAAGAAAATCACTATCTATAGTCAAGATTACCTTTGCCTTTTCGACAGCAAATTGGGGTAGCAACTCTTCGCCGGCAATGGCGGAAACACCCGTTCGCATATTTTCAGAGGATACCGGTTCATGTGAGAACCACCTGGATCCGGGCATAAATCTCAGGAAATCAGATCTCTGTGCAAAAAGACTGGGCGAGGCTGAAGAATCGGATAGAATCGCCAGACCGGATCCTTTTGAACCGATCAGATCCGGATATAATGTTTGCCAGAAGGCAACAAAATCCGCCCACGTCTTTTCCGATCCATTTTCGCGTACGTTTTGTGACCGGTCGGGATCATACAACCCAAGGATTGCCGCCTGCATGAAGACACTTGTACCTCCCAGATTTGCCGGATGTTTGGCATTTCCTTCGACCTTTGTCGGACGCCCTTCATGCGTTTCTACGATGAGGCCAAAAGCGCTGGTACCAAAAGGCATTGTCGTGGCATAATGTTTTGCGATCCCGGGAATAATTTCTTCCGGCGCCTTAACATAGGGAACAATTTTTTCTACCGGTCGCCGGCAGTCTGACCAGTCCGGCCATGGCCATTGATGCGCCCATAAGTGTCAGAAATTTCCGGCGGTTCATCTGATCAGGTAGTTCCGAAGCGCCTTCCGGAAATTCCCGTTCCAGAAATGATTTAAATTCGGGGGTATCAGCGAGTTGGTTCAAACTTCGCCAGTATGATTTTCCATTTGAATTTATTTTGTTTTTTTTCATCGATGACATCCTGAACAATCTACGGGGGGTGCGATATTTTTTTCTTTTTTAATTTTTTCGGCCAATTCCAATTGATTGTCAGGGGGAACCCACTTCATATTGGTGATTTCAGCGACCGGGCGCAAATGCATATCAGGATTTCGATGACAATCCAAACACCAGCCCATATTGAGCGGTTCAACCTGCATTACTTTTTCCATTTCCGCCACATTGCCGTGACAACTGGCACAGCCGACACCAGCGCGTAAATGTGCACTGTGATTAAAGTAAGCATAATCGGCAATCTTATGCACCCGCACCCACTCGATAGGCTTACCACTGGTCCAGCTCTTCGCGTACCGATAATAGTTTTTCACTCTCGGTTAAAATAAGAGTATGGCAATTCATACAGGTTTGGGTTGGCGGGACATTTGCATGGGCCGATAGTTCAACGGCCGAATGACAGTAGCGGCAATCCATACCCAGATCGCCGGCATGCAACTTATGGCTGTAAGGTACCGGCTGTTCCGGACGGTAGCCGACATCGGTATATTTGGGGGAACCGTAATACCAGAAAAATCCTACCACACCCGTCAGAAGTATAACCACGGCAACGGCCAGGATTGGCGGGAGTCGATTGGACCATTTGGGAAAGATCTGAGCCACGAATTTGCTCCTAAACTTTTCACTTTTTTATGATTTGTTAAAAAACCGGAAATGTATAATTTAGGGAGATCTCACTACTGGAATTTTGACTCCCTCTCAGGCGACAGGATTCGATAAAATAAAAAGATTATTTCAATACCTCAACCCAATTATGAGATATTTTTAAACCCTGTAATCTTCCCTGATTTTCATAACATTGCGCGCTGGATAAAATCATCTACGACGATCGCGACAAACAAAATAAATAAATAAGCGATCGAAAAACCAAATAATCCCCGGAAATGTTTCTCCGTCCGGTTTTTTTGGGCCTGGACCGATTTAATAATAAACCGGCTGCCCATGATCAATGCTGACTGCAAGATAGAACCAGCCGGATTTAAAGACAAATAAAAGGACACTGGTTATGACAAGCAGAATTGAATAGAACACAATTTGTCTCAAGGTAATAATATCGCCTTTGATAACCGGCAACATGGGTAATTGAGATTTATAATAGTCGTCTTTATAGAACAACGCCAGAGCCCAGAAATGAGGAGGCGTCCAGAGAAAAACGATCAGAAACAAAATCCAGGGCACGATATCGGTTCGTCCTGTGGCTGCTGCCCAGGCGCCGACGGGGGCCATGGCACCGGCAATACCCCCGATAACGATATTTTGCGTGGTGTTCGGTTTAAGCCAGAGAGTATAAAACAAACTGTAAAACAAAATGGTTGCAAGGGACAGCAGGGCGGTAAACCAGTTGAACACCAGACCGAAGATCAGAACACCGGTAATACCGATCAATACGGAAAAATCAGGGCCTATTTGGCGTGATAATACCCTGAGGTAGCGGACGTCGTTTGCTGGTGCGCGACATTTTTGCATCGATATCCCGCTCGAAATACTGATTCAGGGCATTCGCAGAACCGCCTGTCAAATAGAGTGCCAGCAGGACCAGCATAAATTTTAGCGGATGATTAAGCAGGCTGCCTTCGATAATCAGTGCCGTGGCACCGGTGATGATCACGAGCAGCATGATTGACGGTTTTGTTAGTTGGAGATAATTTTTCATGTATACCTTTTTAATGGGCATTTTATATTTTACTCAATATTTGAATTTAGCAAATAATATTAAATTATATTGCACCTATTCAAATTATTTTATTCACTAAGTTTGCCCAAATTACTTGCATAAACTTTATTATATCATGTATTATTCCCGGTCTGGTATAAATATTCGTATGACAAAATTTAATTGAAGTAATCGTAAAATTTAACCCGAAAGACCCCTTTAAACTGCCTCGTATATTTTTTTTTTTAATGATCCTGGTCTGAGTTTATTTTCAATATGCTACATGATTTCATTTGAATAGATCAGTGTACCCGGATCATTTTCTGATGTTTTAACGATTTTTTTGAATTTCAATCCCAGTTTTTCGAGCAACCCGATGGATGCCTGATTACCTCCGGAAGTTAGTCCGGCGATAAGATCTATACCTAATTTCGACTGACCATAATCCATGACCGCAGAAGCCGCTTCATAAGCATATCCATTTCCCCAGTATTTCTTCAACAGCGCGAATCCGATGTCGGTAAGATCAAGTTCCGCCCGATAGAGCAGTCCACATATACCAATTGGCTCGCTGTTTTCGATCAATTCTACGAGAAACTGGCCATAGCCTGGTTTGTCCTGGCAGGTCCAGGGACCCTCCCTGATAAAACGCCTTGCATCCGATAAATTTTTTATCCCTTTATCGCCAATGTTCTTGCGGAAAGCCGGTTCATTTACCAGTTTAAGAATAAACGAGGCATCCCTGGTGTTGAGTGCGCGCACTGCAAGCGGGGCGTTTTGATCCGGATCATTTCACATCAATCGGTTTAATGAGCTCCATGATAAGATTTGACCATGGGAATTTTTATACAAGAAAGATTTATCATGCACCTAAATTATACTAAATTGATCCCAGAGAATTATCCACTACTCTATTTCCCAATAAACGGAAGTGCTGCCTGACTGTCGACAATAAGCGGTTGCGATTCCGGGAGTTCGTTTGATTGCATGTTCAGGGCTTACGCATTATTTAATCGGTTTTTCGAAACATAGGCTGTTTTCAATACCAGCATACTGTCCAAAATTCGGAATGCGGGTGTATCCGTTTTTCTCATAAAGTCTGATTGCCTCCGGCTGACGCTTGCCGGTTTCCAGTATGCATTTTTCATATGCAAGTTCGAAAGCCCATTGTTCTAATTCCGCCAAAACCCGGGTTGCTATTCCCCTGGCTCTGTATTGAGGCAAGGTGTACATTCGTTTTATCTCACCGGTTTTCGGGCCATATTGTTTTATGGCGCCGCAACTAACGGATTTACGATTCAGGTAAGCAACAACGGCATATTTAATCTTATCAATTTTGTTGAATTGTGCATAAAATGCGTGTTCATTTCCATCTCTTGCGGCTAATTCAAGATCAAGTTGTTTCACGAGCTCAACAAAGTCGCGATTGTCAGAATTGGTCCTTATAATTTTAATCATCGAAGTTTTTTGGTAGTACCGTAATTGTATCGAAAAGCAAAAATCTGCTTCACTATGATATACAAGTGGAGTCGCTTTTTTCACGGAAAAATAGCACATCCGTTCCGACTAAATATATAAAATAAAAGGGAGTGATAACAGCAGGTTTTGATGCGCCACAATCAGTAACGTATAAATATAGTCCCATTTCTCTCATTTTCACTCATGCACTATTTTCTGTTTTCACTGCAGGACAATCACACCGGTTTGAGGAAAACGATTCCGCTCTTGTTATCGCTAAACAAAAAACCCTCTTGACAGATGTAGACAAGCTGTTTAAATTATGCGTTCATTTATTTGTGGTCCGGTAGTTCAATTTGGTTAGAGCACCTGCCTGTCACGCAGGAAGTTGCGAGTTCGAGTCTCGTCCGGACCGCGAAAGGATGCAGGAAGTTGTCCCGATCTTCGATCGGGAAGTCTCGCCTGCCCCGTAGAGTGAGCAAAGCGAACGGTTCGGGGTCCGGACCGCCAGATTTTTGGGAATGAGAAGTCATATTCATGGCTTCCTTATTATTGTCCTCTGTATAATCCTGCCACTGGAATAATGTGAACATCATTAATCAAGCCGTATTCATCCCCCGGATAGAAGAGATACATATTGACCTTTTTTTTCATATTTCTGGAAATATCAAGCAGATTACTAACATCTCTGTTAGAGGGGCGGAGAGAATTTTTTATTTCAATGGCATGAATCTCATCTCTTTCTTCGATTATCAGATCAATTTCCCTGCCTGCAGCACTTTTATAGTAATATAAGCGATCACATTTTATTAACCCTAGTTTTCTTCTTTTTTCAAATTCAGAAATCACAAAATTCTCTAAAAGTTGACCTTCATTAAGCGGAATATTCAGACTTGTCAGGATACCGTTGTCTGAATAATAGGTTTTCGCAGCCTTAATAAATCTTTTTGCCGGCCCGTATTGATATCCATATAACCGAAAGGTTAGTTGTGAATAGTGCATATTATTTAAATATTTTTTTGTTGTCGGGTGACTCAGACCCGGCTTCCCGTGCAAAATTAGACACCTCAAGATGAGACCCGATAGATCTTGCCAGATGATGAAATATCGCCAGAAGACCTTCCATATTTTCCATATTTGATAATTGCATCAAATCTCTGGTAAAATATGTATCACGATAATTTTGTAACAGATCCCTTTTATTTTCCGGTTTTTCCTGCATTAATATTTCAGGAAACAATCCAAAATTTAAGGCATCAGACAATGACCTCTGTCCTTGTTTTATAAGAATAGGATTTGTATTTATTTCAAATAATTTATTCGACGGAGGACCAATATTTTCTCCCCAGCAGGCTGTTGGTAGCGAATATATCTGAATTCTACCTGCAAGGGTGTCAGTCATTGAACCGAGTAAGTCCAACTGAACTTGAACCGGTCATGAGTATATGGGCATCTTGGTTATCTATTGCATATTTTACGGCAATTGTCAGTTCCGGCTTACGCTGAATTTCATCAATGATAGTTTTCGGACCAAGATGATCAACTAATCCTTTTGCATCCCTACTCGCCCAGTTTAAATAATCGAGATTGTCCAACGTGATATAATTGTATTCCGGAAAACGCATTTTTAATAGTGTTGTCTTGCCACTCCTCCGTGGACCAATTATAAGACCACTCTTTTTTGTTCTATTTTAAGCCATCGTTCAAACATATCTTTAATATAACATGGATATTTTAAAAGTCAAGTTTTAATATATCCATGTTATTTTTGATCTTAATTTTAAAACCGGATAAATTCGCTTTTACCCTGTTTACTGGAACTATTAAATAATTTGTGAAATTATTGAAGATAAATCGTATCAATCAAAAGCGTTCGCTGAGACCAGAGCCTGCACCGATAGCGAGCACCGCGAGGATATCGGGATCCGGACCGCCAAGGGTTTTGGGAAAGTCCTCAAAGCCCTTTTTTTATGAGCCGTTGCTGGCTATGCAATTTTATTTTTTGCTTGTTAGTGAATAGAATAATTTTGTATAATTCTTTTGTATTCATTCCCGTAGCTATAGATAAGATCTCGAATCGACTTTGGTGCACGTATCTGTATACAGCAATTTACAGAAAATCGATTATCTTTGCCGACACAACATACGTATCATTATAAATAAGCGAATCACTTTCTTTTAATTATAGATTGTTTCAGCATAGCACTATGCCATGCTTTATATTTTGAAAGGAGATTCGCTTGAAAACTTATCACCATTCAACTTTCTTCTTCTGGCTGTTTAGCCTGATTTTTATTTTTTCGCTCGCGCAAAACCGTGCCGACACAATCATTAACTCCGGCGAAGTCTATGGTCTCTGGACCAGCAGCGGCCTCTCCCTATCTGATCAATGGGATAATATCTGTTCCCGATGATTCCACTCTGATTATCGAACCGGGTGTGCGGATAGAATTTCAGGGTCATTATTCCCCTGGAAATTCAGGGAAGATTATTAGCGATTGGAACAGTGACTGATAGATCATTTTTACCGTTAATGATACCAGCGGTTTTAATGATCCGGACACATGCTCTCGGCGGCTGGAACGGCATCCGTTTTATCGATACGCCTGCTGATAATGACTCCTCTCGACTCGTCTATTGTCGCTTTGAATACGGCAAAGCCGTCGGCTGATGTCTGGCCGGACAATTCCGGCGGTGCGCTTTGCATCACAAATTTCGATAAAGTAATGGTCTCCCATTGCCTGTTTACCTGTAATCGTGCCGGTGGTCCGGTAATGGAAGGACCTGGCGGCGGAGCACTTTATCTGGCTTTTGCCGATATTGAATTGATCGGCAATACATTCTCGCTGAACCGCGCCCCTGACGGCGGCGCCGTTGCCATCCATGAATCCAATCCGATTTTTATCGAGAATGTATTCACCGATAATCAGGCTGTCAGCGGTGGTGCTGTTTCAGTCGGCGGGTACTTCTTTTCCTGTTTTCAGCAACGATGAATTTATTAATAACCAGGCCGATATGCAGGGTGGCGGATTGATCTTTGGAGAACCTTCTCTGATTACCTGCAGCGATGTCACTTTTAGCGGCAACCGGGCCCAATGGGGTGCCGGCATTCATTTTTCCGGTCAGTTAGAAATCAAAAACAGCAACTTTTCCGGCAATAAAGCCAGTCAATGGGCAGGTGCCATTGGTGTCGGTGGCGGTACGCTGAACATCGACAGTTGCACTATTCAGGATAACCGAGCAGAAACGTGGGGTGGCGGCATTGCCGGTGATTTTTCTACTCTCAAGATCAGCAATTGTGTCTTTAATAATGATTCATCGGCCTGGGGCAGCGGTGCCTTGCATGCCGATCATTCACAGGTGACGGTCAATAAATCTGAATTTAATGATAACCGTGCCGTTTTCGGTGCCGGTTTTCATGCCGTTTTCAGCCAGATACAAATTGATAACTGTTCCTTTGTAGATAACGAGGCAAATTCCGGTGTGGGCATGCATATCGAAAATTCCGATCTGGCCGTCGATAGCTGTCATTTTTGAACAGAATCATAGTCTGGAGACCGGTGGTGCCCTGGAATTCAGGGCCGATACGGTGCAATTTGAATCGGTCTATAAGGTAAAGATATCAGAGACTGATTTTTATAAAAACATATCGCAGAGTGCCTGCGCCGGGCTGAAGATCGATCAGTATAACTCTGAAACTTCCCTGGCCGATATAGAAATTGATCACTGTGAATTCCGTGAGAATCAGGCCAGCAGAATATCTGCCCTACGGATCTTAGGCAACTTTGATAATATCCTGCTTTCAAATTCGCTGTTTTCTGATAATATTGCCATTTCTCAGAGCGCCGATGCTGTTTTAAATAGTTGTAACGGGCGCGTGGAAAACTGCCTTTTCTACGGCCTATCATGGCGCCCCGAGTACCAGTGTCATTCAGGGCGCCGACATTGAATTTTTTAACTGCACGTTTCACCCGGGCTGATGATGATGTCAGTTCCTGCATGACCATTCGCAGCGCGGCATCGGTCAGTTTAACCAACTGTATTTTATGGGATTGCGCCACACCGCATAATAACCCTGACACCGGCTGACACAGTCGGTAGTCAGGTTACGCTGAACTACTGTGATATTGAATTCGGACCCGATTCGATTGACTATTTCCGATTCTCTGTCCGTGCGGGTCTGGGGTACAGGCAATATTTCAGCCGATCCCCTTTTCGTTGACGCCGAACAATCAGATTTTCATTTGCAGGACAATAGTCCGTGTATTAATAGCGGTATCAATTGCCTGATTCTGGGTGAGGAATGGCGTTGTGCCCCGTTATCGGATATTGAAGGTAATAAAAGACCCGACCCGCAGGACTCAAATGCCGACATGGGTGCTTATGAGCACGGTCCGTTAAATGCCCTCTCTGAAAAATCGCCGGCAGTTCCGAAGCAATTTTATCTGGCTCAGAACTATCCCAATCCCTTTAATCCAAAAACAATAATCAATTACGAATTACCAATTACGACTGACGTGGAATTGAGTATTTTTAATCTTTTAGGACAAAAGGTAGCCACTCTCGTTTCTGGAAAACAACCAGCAGGCAATTATCAGGTGGAATGGGATGCCACGGGTTTTGCGAGCGGTGTTTATTACTACAGAATTGAAGCGGGAAATTTTGTGCAAACCCGCAAAATGATCTACCTGAAATAAATAGTATCAATCAAAAGAGTTCGCTGAGACCGCCGCCTGCCCCGTAGAGTGAGCCAAGCAACGATTCGGGGTCCGGATCGCTTTTATTCAATTTCCCCTTCAATAGGTTTACTATTTACTTAGTGTTATGGTATATCTATATTTACCTTGTTAGTTATTTATATTATTATTACTATTCTCAATATATCCTCATTCTCACCTTTTTGGCTGTAATCATTTGATTCACACTGTGAACAAATCAGGGATTTTATCCAATGGCCAATTCTTTTAAAAAAATTATAATCTATACCTTCATATTCTTAATCATTTCCTTCCCACTGAATTCTCATTCTAAAGATTTGAATTTTGATGTATTACCGGTCGTTACGGCCCGTTGTGTTTTTCATGATTCATTTGGATTTATCTGGATTGGTACCTATGGTGGATTGCTGCGCTACGATGGATATAATCTGAAACAATATTCAAATATCCCATTCGATTCTACTTCGCTGTCGAATAACTGTGTAATAGCAATTAATGAAGATAAAACCGGCAATTTGTGGATTGGAACATTTGGCGGTGGTTTAAACTATTTTGACCGCAGAACTGAAATTTTCACCCATTTCAATAGTCGCTCAATGGATAATATGAGCAATATTATAAGTAAAATAGTGGTCAATGATAACGGATCTCTATGGCTGGGGAGTATGAACAATGGTTTGGTTTTACTTAGAAAAGACCAAAGCGGGATATTTCAGGCTACTAATTTTTCATTAACTGATGAAACTACCACGAAACTGAATCTATCAACGAATGCTGTTTTAGATATATATAAAGATAATGAAGGTATCATATGGATTGCTTCAGGCGCAGAGGGTTTAATAAAGTTTAATCCACAAACCGAAGAGATTGAAAAATACAAACACGATCCCGATAATCCCACAAGTATTAGTTCTAATACGCTCAGTTGTATTTGCTGAAGACGACTCCGGCAATCTATGGATTGGAACAGGGCACCCAATGATTCCTCCCGGACATGGTAATGGTCTTAACATGTTTAATAAAAAAACCGGAGAATTTAAACATTTTGTACATGAAAAATCTGATAAAAACTACAATCTGTTCAAATACGATTAGTGTTTGTTAATAGATCATAACCGAACCTTATGGATCGGAAGTTTTGATAATTATCTTAATTCCGTCTCTATTCAGGATTTAGTATTAAAAGAGGAACCTAAATTTGTACACCATACAAATCTTGCCCGTGATATGATAATATCCCTCTATGAAGACAGGCTCGATAATATATGGATCGGGGTTTTTGGTATGGAATTGTACAAGATCGATCGGCAAAGGAACTCATTTACCTTTTATAGTAGATCGGATAAATATCCGGACTGCCTCACCCATTCTGATGTATCCGCTATTTGTGCAGGCCAATCCGGAAAAGTTTTATTTGGTACAAGGGGATTAGATATTTACAACCCAGAAACAGATCAATATTTTCATTACTATTCTGTTCCAGAAGAAGTGAAAGGGCTGAATGACAACGATATTACTGCTATTAAAGAGGATAATGAAGGACTCTTCTGGATTGCTACCAGAAACGGTGGCATCAATATCCTTAATCCGGAAACCCGAAAATTTAATCATTTACGTCATAATGGAGATGAGGCGACAAAATTAATATCTAATGCGATTCAATGCGTGTTGAAAAGACCAAATGGTGATTTCTGGATAGCTACTGCCGAAGGGAAAATACAACTTTATGAACAAAAAACCGGATTATTTTACACCTATGAGTCTGGGTAAAGGTTCAGAAGGAAATCAGACTATTTATGCTCTATGTGAAGACAGGAATGGCGTATTGTGGATCGGAACAATGTATTCGGGCATGTACAGTTTAAAAACAAATGGAAATAAAGTTATAGATATTAACAATTACCGGCACAATCCTAAAGAAAAAACCAGTTTAAGCAATAATGGGGTATCAGATATTATTCAACCACAGGTTATTGATACCAATGCGCTTTGGATTGCGACCAATATCGGGCTTAACCGTTTTGATTTAAAAACAAAAGTATTTACTCATTATTTTCATAGCGCTGGATTAGCGTCAGATCTCGTTTTGAGAATTCTCGAGGATAATCTTGGAAACATCTGGTGTGCAACAATAAATGGTCTTTCTGTTTATGAGATGCATTCCGGTAAAATTAAAAGTTATGGCAAAGGTGACGGCATGCCTTTTACTGATTTTAGCAATCTGGGCCAAAATGCCGCTAAAAGTCCTGAAGGGCGTTTATTTTTTGGCGGTGTTTCCGGCGCCTTGAGTTTTATACCAGATCAGCTCACAAATAATCCTAACATTCCACCGATCATCTTAACCGATTTTAAAATTTATCATGAAAGCGTTACGCTGGATACCGTGATTCAATTTAAAAGAACGATTTTTCTATCTCACGATCAAAATGCGTTTTCCTTCGATTTTGCTGCCCTAAATTTTACAAATCCTGAAAAAAACCAATATAAATATAAAATGGAGGGTTTTCTCGACGACTGGATTTATATCGCTAATCAACGTACAGCGAGTTTCACAAATCTCGATCCGGGTGAATATGTTTTTCATGTCACAGGCTCCAACAACCACAATATCTGGAATGAAGCAGGGACTTCCGTAAAAGTACTTATTCTCCCACCCTGGTGGCGGACAAACTTCGCCTATTTTACTTACATCATACTTATTGGCTTGGTTATTTCGCTAACCTGGCGGATTTCAGACAAACAGACTCAAAATAAAACAACAGTTGGCATTAGAACAGTTGAATGCTGAAAAACTTGAAGAAGTTGATCGTTTGAAATCACATTTCTTTGCCAACATCTCACATGAATTCCGCACGCCGTTGACCCTCATCCTTGGCCCGCTGGATAAACTGATTTCCAGCAGCCGTCAATCAGGTACAAAAAATGAACTGACGATGATGCAGCGTAATGCCCGGCGTCTGCTGCAATTGATCAACCAGTTACTTGATCTGTCACGGCTGGAATCTGGTGGGATGAAACTATTGGCAAGCGAACTGGACATCGTCCAACTCACCCGCGGCTATGTGCAGTCCTTTGAATCCCTGGCAAAACGGAAGAAGATCAAACTTGACTTTAAAACAGAACCTGAAACGATTCCCGTATTTATTGACCGTGATAAATATGAAAAGATCCTTTACAACCTGCTCTCCAATGCTTTTAAGTTTACCTCACGGGGGGAGAAATAAATGTTACCTCGTCATTGCGAGAAGTCAACCATGCGGTGGACGACGTGGCAATCCCTAAAAAGATTGATTCGCTCCATTCTTCCGCTCGCAATGACGAAAATGCGGAAAAATCCAAATTCCAAAATCCAAATTCCAAAATCCTTAAAATCACCGTCACCAACAGCGGCCAGGTTATTTCACCCGATAAAATCGAGTACCTCTTTGACCGTTTTTACCAGGCAGATGATTCCGGTACACGCAATCATGAAGGCAGTGGAATCGGACTGGCTCTTACTAAAGAGCTGGTTGAACTGCATCATGGGCAGATCAATGTTGAAAGTACTATTAGAAAATGGAACTACGTTTAACGTTCAACTGCCACTGGGTCACACGCATCTCAGTGATGAACAAATCGTACTGGATGTGACCGGAGTCAAAGATACTGGAAGTTTCTTTGTCCACAGATGATACCGAAACAGAGATAGGTGACAAGCCAGCTGCCGGGAAAAAATCACCGTTGATTCTGATTGTTGAAGACAACACTGATGTGCGCACTTATATCCGCAGTCATCTGGACGGGGATTTTCAGATTATCGAAGCGGCTGATGGCAAAACAGGTTTGAAAGAAGCACTAAATAAAATTCCCGATCTGATCATCAGTGATGTGATGATGCCGGGGATGGATGGTTTTGCCCTGTGTAAAAAACTCAAGAGCGACGAACGGACCGGTCATATTCCATTGATCCTGCTGACTGCCCGCGCCGCCTTAGATGATAAGATCGACGGCCTGGAAACCGGTGCTGATGACTATCTTATCAAACCCTTTGAAGCCCGTGAACTGCAGGTACGCATCAGGAATCTGATCAGCCAACGTGAAAATCTGCGGGATTACTTTGCCAAACATTTGAAATTGAATCCGCATGAACAAAGCAACCTGACCCTAAATCAGACCTTTCTCCACCGCGCTGTTCAGTTTATTGAACAACACCTGTCGGATGAGCAGATTAATGTCAGCCATTTCGCCCGCGAAATGAATTACAGTCACTCCCAACTAACCCGCAAACTGGAGGCTTTGACCGGTATGCCTCCGTCACGCTTTATCCGCTCTCATCGTCTGCTGCAGGCAAAAAAAATGCTGGATCACCAGGCAGGCAATATTTCTCAGATTGCCTACGAATGCGGCTTTAATAATTTATCCTACTTTTCACGCAGTTTTAAAGCACAGTTTGGGCAATTGCCATCGGAATATATAAAATACAACGATGCCTGAAAGATTATCTCCGATTGTTTGTTTGAGATTCCGGCTCCTTAGCCGCAATGACAAAGAAAAAAGTTGTCTTCGGTTTAAGTATTTTGTCTTGGACTAACTCGACAAAACACTCGGGTATAATGCGTGATTTGTGTTAATAAATGCGTGATCTGTGTTAGATATTAGATAGGATTATGCCTATTATTTTCCTGAGTTGATAAGAACCTAATCAACAAAAAGGAGAATAATGATGAGAACCCTACTATTATCTTGTGTATTATTTATTTTATCCCTACCGCTTAAGGCAGATATTCTAAATGTACCGCTAAATTATTCGTCTATTCAGGCAGCAATCGATTCGTCTCAAAATGGCGACATGGTGCTGGTGGCTGAAGGTACCTATCTGGAAAATATCAATTTCAAAGGTAAAGCAATCACCGTTGCAAGTCATTTTATACTTGATCAGGATACCTCACATATATCCGCCACGATTATCGATGGCAGCCAGCACAGTCATCCGGACAGTGGTTCGGTAGTTTATTTTATGTCCGGAGAAGATACAATTCGGTTTTAACAGGTTTTACCATTACCGGCGGGACAGGCACTTTCAAATCCAATGATCAATGGTAAGATTTTAAATTGCCGGCCGGGAGGCGGCATTTATATCGCCTCAGAAAAAGGATCGCGGATTAGCTGGAATATAATTGAAAACAATACTGTTTCGACCGATGATATGGCTATTTGGTGGCGGAATTTTAGCCGGCGAACCAATCCTTAGTACTTACAATATCATCGAGAATAATGTATCCGAAACAACATGATATCCGGAGAATTGGGATATACTCAGGGTGGTGCCATATTTTTTGGCAGTAATGGCCGTATTTGTAATAATACAATCAGCAGTAATACAGTGCATTCTGTTAATACCACAGTGGTAGGTGGTGCGATACGTCTGATTTGCCCTGAGGCAGACTATGGCGCGCGGTTTTGTTTGATTGAAGATAATATAATTCGCAACAATCAGGCGGTTTCTGAAAACAGTGACAGACTATCGGTGGTGCGGTCATGAGTGCCGGAATCCGGATTACATTACGAAATAATGAAATTATTTCTAATACTGCCAAAGGTCATAAAGAGTATTCCGGCGGCGGTGGTTTATATATTGGTAGTCTGCTGAATGGACAGCATGTAATCGAGGGCAATTTATTTATCAGGAATCAATTGGATGGCGCCTATTATGGCGGCGGGATTGCTCTTTATAATTCATCTCCATTAATTAAAAATAATATTTTCCACGAAAACTCCGGCCGTTATGGCGCTGGCCTTTTTCTGGACAATTCAAGTAATCCGCAAGTCGTTAATAATACTTTTTATGGCAACAGCGCCTCCAGCCAGGGCGGTGGGATCTATTCCCGAAATTCCACACTGAATGTCATGAATACAATTATCTGGAACAGTACGGCACCTACAGGCGCACAGATTTACAGAACCGGCGGTAGTGCAAATGTTGTCTATTCAGATATTCAGGATGGCTGGGCCGGTGATGGCAATATAAATATTGATCCGATGTTTACAGACACGCTCTTCCATCTATCCCATTCGAGCAGATGTATTGGCGCGGGAATCGCATCACACAATTTTTCAGGAACTGTTATTGATGCTCCCGGATATGATATTGAAGGAAATCCCCGACCTGATCCGGAAGGCAGCCGGCCTGATATCGGCGCTTTAGAAAATCCCCGTGCTTACCCACTTTTATCGGCTATCCAGATTCCCGATGATTACGAAACCATCCAGGCTGGGATTGATGCCGCAGATGATGGCGATACAGTTTTGGTCGCTGATGGTACCTATTATGAGAATTTAACCATCACTTCAAAATATGTGACTTTGGCCAGTTACTTTTTAATGGATGAAGATACTAAACATATTGCCAAAACCATAATCGACGGCAGCCAACCCGCTAATACAGACAACGCCGGTGTAATAATGATATTGAACACACAAGTACCAAATACAATCTGTGGATTTACTCTTACTGGTGGAACAGGCAGGAAAAAGGTTTTCCCTGGTGGCTACACCCAAATTGGTGGAGGAATATATATAGAAGAATCCAGCGCCATAATAAAAAATAACCATATCATCAATAATTCTATTATTAGTGAACCACAGGCTCTCGGTACCGTAGGGGGCGGTATATTTTGGGGTGCAATGGTTACCAGCGGTTTAACACTTGAGATATCAGGTAATCTTATATCAGGGAATGAAATCCGTGGAAAAATGAGCAATGGAGGGGGAATAATTATTTCAAATGACCTTGTAGGTGGAGAAATGAATTACCTGGTTGAAGATAACATAATTGAAAACAATACGGTTATAAATACAGACGAGTGGAAGGCAATGGGCGGTGGTATATCTCTCGCTTTCTTTCTTCCAACCGAGGGCACGCAAATTATTAGAAATAATATTATCAGCAATAATCAGGCTGTTTGTGATAATAATGTCTCTTCAGCACATCATAGTTTTGGTGGGGGTATGTATATTGTACTTAGGGAATCCATAAGCAGCGGATCGGAAGACAATGACCCAGGTCCATATATCTATAATAATTTAATTTATGGAAACCACTCTGATCATTTAGGAGGAGGCGTTTCCGTCTGGCGTACCTTCTACCCTATCGGAAGTCCGGGCCGGCCCCTTACTTCTGCCGGGAACTATGTCCCGAAACCTTCCTTCATCAACAATACCATCGTTGACAATACCGCACAGGATGGTTCAGGGTTCTATATAATGAATGATATTCCTTTTTTGATGAACAATATTTTATGGAACGATTATCCTCAAAATGCAGTATGGGGAGAGATTTTCTTAGGTGACGAGCCATGGTGGCTTCAGGAGGTTGAGCCCAATAAATATGGAGGTGCTGAAATTTATTACACGGATATCCAGGGCGGCTGGGATAAAGGTTATGGTAATATGAATTCAGACCCCGCCTTCACAGATTCAATAAATTATTATTTGTCAGAAGGATCTCTATGTATTGATGCCGGATATGATAACAGCATATTTAATGATATCGAAAATGGCGGATTTGCAGTTTGGCCGGCAATGAAAGGTGTAAGAAACGACCTTGGCGCATATGGAGGTCCAAAATCCTATAATTTAGCGCTGACCTTCATGGTGTTTTGAATTATATATTGGCTATTCCATCTGAAAAAAAAGTAATATTAAAAAAATTCAAACTATCCCAAAACTACCCTAATCCCTTCAATCCAATTACAACAATCAATTACGAATTACCAATTACTAATTATATTGAATTAAGCATTTACAACATCCTCGGGCAGAAAGTGACCACGCTGATATCTGCCAAACAACCGGCGGGATCATATAATATAGAATGGGATGCCAGTTCACTGGCCAGCGGTGTATACATATATAAAATGCAAACAGCCTCATATCAGCAAGTTCGCAAAATGGTTTACCTGAAATAAATTTTATCAATAAAAGCGTTCGCTGAGACCATCGCCTGCCCCGCAGAGTGAACAGAGCGAATGATTCGGGGGCCTAATGATATTACGTCCCTGAAGTGATCGGATTCCGATCATATCTGCCCCGGAAATAAAGCCACCCCAAAAAAGCACCGATGATACATATATAGAAATCTCGATTTTGGGAGGTAGCTGTCATGGCGAAACCGGTTCGCGCACGTATTTACTATCATATCGAAGAAAAAATATGTGAGCGGGGCGATTATCTGATCAATGATGAACTGGTCCCCGGATACCGTAATTATTATTATAAATCGGCGCTCTGGCTTACCTGGCGTTTACCCCGCTCCAAAACAAAACTGCTCAGATCGCTGAAAAAATGGAAATGGAAACATCCGGGAATCGAATATGATCAGTCCAAGATGGATCTGGAAAAGCGCTATCAGGATTATTATGCCGATTTTTCAATTGATGACCGGAAAATCCAAAATTATGATAAGTTTCACGGTCTGGAATCAACCATCTATACGCAAATCCAGAACAAGACCGGCCCCAGTGAAATTTACATTTTCTTTGATGACGGGCAGGAAATTTCCATAAAACCCGCCTGCCGGGAAAAAGTGCTTAAAAAACTGGAAAAGTTACTGAACTGAACCGCCCGTCTTCCAGCCCTCCATCCGATTTGACTTTACTGAACCGTATCCCTGAAAAGCTACCGTTTTCCAGCAGACGTCTTCGTTTACAATAAGTTTGCAGCATATGATGATATGTTCCCTAGTTCTAAAAGGATAACAGGGTTAACTAGATTTTATTTTCTAAGAAGAGATCAATTTTTCGCCGGCCGGAGGTCACTTTCCTGGATCATTCACCACCCGGGTAAGCTGAGAGCACTGAGATCCGAGACATGCTCAGGATGACATTGAACTAACGACCGTACGACGAGCCTGTTAACTGCCATGCAAAAAAGATGGCAAAAAACTGCATTTTTACGCAATCTCTACCGGAAATATTTCCTTATCGGATTAGAATCATCTTCCTGACATCTTCCGAATCAAAGGTTTTTAAATAGCAGAAATACACCCCGCTGGCAACCGGTTTGCCGGACGCATCCCTGCCATCCCATACCACTTTGTAGTCACCGGGCTGCACATACCCGTCATGTATCGATCTCGAGCTTTCTTCCGATCACGTCCAGTATCTCAACCCGCACACGGGTGTGCTCAGCGATCCTGTAGCGAATCGTGGTAATCGGATTAAAAGGATTGGGATAGTTTTGAAGCAATTGGGTCGTTAGCGGCAGATTCCCGTTTCCGCGGGATGTGATTTCGGTTATTTCCCGAACTAATTGTATTTTCAATGCGTCTGCACGCAATACAACGCCGGTCGTAGATGATCCGGTGTTCACAACCCGCACCTTGACCGGACCACCGGCAGGCAAATAATAGCGGCCGACTGTACACCATGAACCACTGTTGCTGTTCTGATCAAGATAGACCGAATCGATGGGTATATTGTCGATACTGATTTCGTATAAAGCCTTGTCGGTGCTGTTTATCGTTTGGGGGACGATTTCAAAGATATCATATATACCATTTAGCATCAGAGGGGTGGTGAATTCCGCATAAACTCCGGGACCTTCAGACAAATACACAAATCTGCTGGACGGACCGTATGCCTGTGCGACGGACGTCTGCCAGTTACCATATTCAAAATATTTATCGGCATCTTCATTGTCGATGAGTTCAAAGTATTCGGTCGCCTTTACCGATACCGGGACAATGGTAATGGGTCTGACCGGGTCATTGCTGTAAATCCGGAGGGTATCTTCCAGAATCATAATCTCACTCGAAATGAATGAAAAATGTACTTCCTGCGGTTCATAGGGTGCGATCTCAAAAGGGGTTTCCTGATCGAATTTTATGTGATTTGATTTTATCTGCAAATCGTTAATCGTAAGCGGAAATTCTCCATGATTATCCAGTTTTAAGGTTACCCTGGCCGTATCAAATATACTGACCGACCCGAAATCCAGCGCAGCCGGTCCGGTAATCAGATTGCGCTCCGGGATCATTGCACTTATTTTTATCCCATCAGGGGCAAAATAATGGGATATAGCGCTCTCATTCCTGGATTTTAGATATAGTATCGACTCGGAAGCCGGATCCAGTTCGACCTTGGTCAGATACACCCAGGTCCGGCTCTCTATACGGTCTGTGATGGTTTTCCGGATAGGCAGGTGACCATCCCGGATGATCATTAACTCAAAGGAATCAACCGGACTCGTAACCGGAGCAAATTGCGTAAACAGCCGGTATATTCTTTTTTCTGATACCTTCAGATCGGCTGCCACTACCGCTGAATCACCACCCGATACTGTAAACTGCAGGGCATCTGCCCCAGGCCGATGTTGATATCAGAGAATAGTTATCTGTTTCAGGCGTGATGCCCTCGGGTGAATTGTCAATAAAAATATCCTCGGGCAGATAACGCAGAATCTTGATATTCTGGTTGCCGGCGGAGTCCGTCACAGCGATGCCGACTTTTACAATTTTATCGGAGGACATCGGTACAACGGTTTCCCACCGGTTTATCCCGGATGATGTACAATCCAGTATCAGATACTGCTCATAAATATCTTTAACTGCCACAAACGGCTTTTTCTGAAAAATAGGTTCATCGGTTTGAATCGTGATATTCACGGCATTTGCGCCAATTTTTTCGTCTGTTTCGAGAACGGGCCTCTGATAATCGGTTGTCTTCAACCAGGCCTGCATGGCTTCAACCGCCGTATAATAGTAAAATTCAACCTCATTGAATTGTGATTGCGCCGCAACCACCCGGTCATGAACCGTTTGAATCTGTTCCGGAAAATCGGCTTCGGGTAAATGTGACCATATACAGACAACCTGATCTAATACCGTCACGGGCGCGCTGAAAAATCTGTGCTAATATTTCCGGGGTGACACTTTTCATGTAAATCGAACGCACATTCCAGCCTTTAGTCTCTCCGACTGCCTGATAATCTTGCGGAGAAGGGTGAAATGGTACAAAATAGGGAGAGCACCTGGACCAGTCATAAAGATTATCTAAAGGCTCCACCGTGTCGATATGTTTATTTGGATAATCGTTGTGCAGCGAGAACGGCAGCAGTTCATCAAGATAATTCTGCCAGTCATTATCCATATAATGCCAGCCGCTGCGAAACGATACCGGAAACACATTTTCTTCCAGAAGATATTGAGCCAGCGTCCAGTCAAAATCCTCACGACAAGCGCTAAACGTCGGCGTCTGATTCCAGTAGTAAATGCCATCCCCGTCATAATCCGTCCAATCCCATGTATGGTAATGAAGGGTCAGTTCATCTCCATAGGTTTCGATCGCTTCACCATGGTAGGTTTTCATTAAATTCAGAGCGATCGTATTGCTGTAAGGAACATTATTGTTCCGGGCGTACCGGAACATATTACCCCCATGCATCCACCAGGTCAGTTTTAGCGGCTTGCCGTCTGAACCGGTAATTTTTTCCCGAAAGGTTTGATCCATCACCGCATAGGTGTTGCTTGCAGGATCGGTATAAAGGTCCTGATTATAATAACAATGGAGTGAAGAGGTGCTTGCGCCGCTCCAGATACCGGTATCAGAGCCGAGCACCAGGTAGACTTTACCCTGCGAAAATAATTCGGAAAAAGACAGAATGAAGATCAGTAAAACAAATAATGTTTTCATGTATTTGGGTCTCTCAGATTTAGCAGTATTTTAGAATACGGGATATTCATCCAAGAAACAACCTGTTATTAATTTAAAATAAAAACATCCATACCGATAACTTTTGCCTTTACTTTTTGATTTACAGATCTCAAATTAGCCTATGCCCCGGATTAAACTTGAATTGCCAGACAAATTTCACTTTCATACCGAAATACCGGTTCGGATTACCGATCTGAACTACGGTAACCATCTGGCCAATGACGCCTTGCTATCAATCCTACATGAAACCCGTATACAATTCCTGGGTCATCTGGGATACACGGAAGTCAATATCGAAGGCTACGGCATCATAATGGGGGATGCTGCCATAATTTATAAATCCCAGTCTTATTACGGGGATATCCTCAAGATAGCACTGTCGCCGTCACCGATATTTCTAAAAAAGACTGTGATCTTTTCTACCGTGTGTCAAAAAGAGAAAATAAAATCATTGCTTACGCCAAAACCGGCATTGTTTTTTTTGATTACCAGGCCCAGAAACCTGTGCACATTCCTCCGGCTTTTCTGAAAAAAATCAACCTCCTCTAATACTGACCATTAAGAAATAGTATCATGAGCAGTTCCCGATAGAGCAGCAACTATTTCCCTTTACCCTTTCATCTTTAATCCCGCATTTTATTTTAACAACACAATCTTCCTTTGGTCACGCTGATTTTTCGATATCAAACGGCAGATATAAACACCTGAAGCAAATCTGCTGCCATCCCAGGTTACCGTATAAACACCATTATTTTTCTGCGCCTTTTCCAGTAATAAAATTTTCTGACCCAGTGTGTTCAGAATTTCTATCGTTATCTCTTCCGTAATCCCGACCTGGTACTCGATGGTAATCTTGTCGTTGAACGGATTGGGATACATACGTTTTAAACCCGTCTGGAGGGGGATATTGTAAAGCGGGCCGTTGTTTTGCTCCAGAATCTTGTTGTCAGGGTCGATCACAATCCGTCTGACGGTTTCCGGAAAGTCGATCAACCAGGCCCCCGAAAAGGCATTTAAAGCTACCTGAATGGTTGTATCCATACTAATTCCTTCAATCTTCAGATCCAGATCAAGCTCATACATCACTTCTTCCTGCGTTTGCTGCAATTCAATTGTAAGCGAGCGACCATTTTGAGACCATGCACCAATCAGAAAGGGTATTCCACCATAGTTCAGCCACCGGTCAAAAAAGACGGAGAGCGGTTCTCCAGAGACCCCTTCGCTGACGGAGATCAGATCCTCTGTGACCGCATTTCCGTAGGCGTGTATCTGATAATACTGCCGGCATATTTCTTTAAACACCTCATCACCTACCTTATTGCGCAGCATATGCAGTACCCAGGCCCCCTTAAAATAGACCGACCGGCCAAAAAGATATCGTGGTGGAGGATTTAATATCGGATATTCCAGCGATCCATCTGTGAAAATATAACCGCTGTATTCTTGCATACGCTGTTCGAATGCCGCCTTACCATACTTATGCTCAGTAAACAACGCATCAAAATAGCTGGCAAAGCCCTCATTTAACCATATCTGTTCGAACGCCTCCGGCGAAACGGCATCACCCCACCACTGATGCGCGAGCTCGTGAGCAATTAAACCTTCATCATCTATTCTATCGTCACGCATGGTCGTAGCCGTTTGATTTTCCATGGCTGACGCTTCGCGAAACGGAACCGCACCCATGGCATATTTTTCTTTTCTGAACGGATAGGGTGCAATATAGCTGACCGAAGAATTGCATCATTTCAGCCGTGACATTCAGAGCATTTTCCGCACGGGTCTGATCCTTATCATAAACATAATACTGTAACAAGATCGTACCTTCGGTATCCTGATAGGTCTTTTCAATCACACGATATGGGGCCGCTGCGATTGAGATCAGGTAGGTTGCAATCGGATATGTCTCGCTCCATTCAAAAATCGTCCCCGAAGGTCCGCTACTCAATCCAGTCACAAGACCATTTCCCAAAACCTGGTATCCGGCCGGAAAATGGACTGTCATAGTGAGCATTGCTTTGTCCGCCGGATTATCGTTGCACGGGATCCAGAAAGGGGCATCATAGGGTTCGTTATGCGAATAGACCACTGTTTCACCGGCATTATTTTGTCGAAAATAAACACCACGCTGAGGTGTCCCCTGATAAAAAACGGTAATAACTGAACTATCACCGGTATTTATAACGGATCTGACATTAACAGACTAAAATATCATTTTGACGATCGTAGGTGGTAATGTTTTCATTATGATAAACAGAATCGATCGTCAGGCCGATAAAATCCAGATCTACCTTGTCTAAAATGTCTGATTTCGCAACGAAACTGAGGCGTGTATATCCGGTGAGATATTTATTTTCAGGCTGTAGGGCTAGATTTATTTCATAGTGTAATACATCTATCGATCTCTGATTTGCCTGAACATTGTGCCGGCCACTTTGTGGAACCAACCTATGCATGCAATAGTCCTGCGCGGGCAGAAGATTTACAAATGGACAGATCTCAGGTCAGCAAAATAACAATATATTGCACACTTCTGACATTTCTAATCAATGAGTCATAATTTGAAAGAATAATGATAACTCCTATAATTCAAAATATGGGTAACAATCGGAATTTAAAAAAAACTTTCCCCAAAAAAAGTTTTCTTTTTACAACAACGACTGATAATTTGAATTAAAACTAAACTTTACCAAATTTCATTCGATTTGTATTTATACCATTTTATAATTACTTTAATCTAGTATAAATTTCAGCAATTTTGAAAGATATAAGGAGTGTGTTATGGCTGATAAAGGCGATAATTTTTTTAAGGGTTTTATCCTTGGGGGGCTTGTGGGCGGAGTATTGGGAATTCTTTTCGCCCCAAAAAGCGGGCGGGATACGCGTGCCGATCTCAGCGCAGAATTGGACAAGGCACGCGAAGATCTGGAACACGCCAAAAAGGCTGCATTAAAAGCATTCGACGAAAGCAAAGAACGTATTCTGGAAACTTTCGTTCCCGAAGCCGAAGAACCGGAAGTGGAAGAGAAGAAACCTAAACCACGCAAACGGACCGCCCAGCGCAGAACCCGTAAAAGCAAATCTGAATCTGAAAAATAAGAGCGGGAGATAATATGATTTGGGAAATGGCGCTTGCGATATTCCTGCTGGTACTCAGTGTTTTAGTGATCCTGCTGATTCCAACCGTACTGAACCTCAACCGGACGCTTTCTAAACTAAGCCATACCTTGGATACCGTGAACAAAGATCTTCCCGATATCATGGTTGATATCAGCGACCTGACCTATAATGCGGCCTTCTCCAGTGAAAAGATTTCAGATACTATAGGCGATATTGCCGAGCTGGAGCAGAAAATGAGCCGGGAAATTAAGCGGCCTCTACTGGAAGCCGCCGCTACATTGGGTGGATTTTTGCAGGGAATACAGGCATTTTTAAACCTTGTTTCGCGTAAGATAAAAAAGAACTAAAGATCATATTTTTTTACTTTATTGCGCATTGTCCTGATACTGAATCCAAGACGTTTGGCCGCATGGGTGCGGTTACCGTTGCTTTCATCCAGGGCATTCTTAATGATCATTTTTTCGGCAAATTCCAGTTGATCTTTATAATTCAGACCTTCCGGTGCAGCCATTTCCTGTAAATCCTTGTTTTTCGTTTGTACCTGGATATAGGAGGGCAGGTCTTCCGGTTGTATTATTTCTGATTCGGTAAGTACGACGGCATTTTCGATGGCATTTTCGAGCTCACGTACATTTCCCGGCCAGGTGTAGGCCAGACAGATATTCAACGCTTCCGGACTTATTCCGTTGATTTTTTTGCTGTTTTTTACTGAAAATTTTTCGATAAAATGCTCAACCAATGGGCCGATATCTTCCCGGCGTTCTCTTAGTGCCGGTAAAAAGATCGGTATTACATTCAGTCGGTAATAAAGATCCTCTCTGAATTTACCCTCATGCATCGCCTTTTCCAGATCCACATTGGTTGCCGCAATCAATCGTACATCGACCGTGATAAATGACGTTCCGCCAACACGGTTAAATCGTTTTTCCTGCAGAAAGCGAAGCAATTTTACCTGCACCCCCGGTGCAAGATCACCGATTTCATCCAGAAAAATAGTCCCGCCATCGGCAATTTCAAATTTACCTTTGATCATCTTATGTGCGCCGGTGAAAGATCCTTTTTCATGGCCAAAAAGTTCACTTTCCAGCAGTGTTTCTGGTATTGAAGAGCAATTTATTTCCATCAAATCCTTTTGTTTTCGTAAACTGTTGAAATGGATGGCACGGGCAATTAATTCCTTACCGGTACCGCTTTCACCACGGATTAATATGGTTGCATCACTGTGGGCAATTTTACTTACTTTTCGGAAAACTTCCTGCATTTTACCACTTGAACCGATAATGTTTTCATATTGATATTTTTCTTCGATCTTATCCTTTAGCGAAATATAATCCTGTCTAAGTTTTTGCTCTTTTATCGCCTTCGCAATGACGATCAGTAATTCATCAATATCGATCGGTTTGGTAAGATAATCGTAGATCCCTTTTTTCATGGCGCTTACCGCATGTTTCACGGAACCGAAGGCAGTCATCATCACCACGATCAGATCGCTTTGGTCCTTCCAGGCCTGATTGGCCAGTTCCAGACCATCATAATCCGGCAATAACAGATCGGTCAGCATCACATTGAAATTACTATTTCTTAAGTTCCTTTAAAGCGGTATGACCATCCGGGGCTTTGGTCACTTCATATTTTTCCATGCGAGAGGATTTCTGCCAGTCCTTCAAGTGTATTCCGGTCATCTTCAACCAGTAAAATTCTATCCATTTATTACCTCATATCGGCATAACGGTTTTCTTTAATACCGGCTTGTCTGTGAACGAAGCGGTATACTTACCTTTAGTCATGTACCCTGACCTACGTACTATCCACCTCAATAGTTCCAGAATGGCCTTCAACGATCTGACGGGCAATCGCCAGTCCCAAACCGGTCCCGGTTTTTTTTGATGTATAGTAAAACTCAAAAATATCCTTCAATCGTTCCGAGGGGATTCCGACTCCTGTGTCGATAAAATTCAACTTGAAAGGCTGGACTTTTCGTTTGAAACGGCCTTTGACCTTGCCTATTTTTGTGCTGATTTCAAGTGTTCCCCCTCCGGGCATTGCCTGTAATGCATTGATCATAATATTATGAAAAACCTGTTTCATTTGATCTCGATCAACATTGGCCAGGATTTTCTGCTCGCAATACTTCTTTGTAATCATGCACGTTTTGCTGACGGGCATTTACTTCATGCATAAGGATAACTTCATCGAGAACATCGTGCAGATCATTCGGTAAAAAGTCAAAACGTGGCGGTCTGGATATCATCAAAAAATTATTGATCAGATTATCCATTCGTTGTATCTCAGAAATAATAATATCATAATATTTTCGTTTCTTTTCAGCATCCCCTTTCGGACGTTCTATTTCACGTTTCAGGATCTGCATATTGATATTCATGCTGTTTAGCGGATTACGAATCTCATGACTGACCAGCGTGGCAAATTTACTCATTGCCGCGAGACGCTCCACCCTGACGCAATTTGCGCTGATTTTCGAGTAATTTCTCCGCCATCGCATTAAATTCTTCCGCAAGCACGGCATATTTCCTCATATTTATTGATATGATATTCGAAAGTCCAGATCACCTTCCCCATATCTTTTACGCCATCCACCAGTGTATTTATCGGTGCGGTGATTCTTTTTTCCAAAAGATATGCCAAAAGAATCGCGATAATAATCACCAGCCCGACAAAAACAAAAACCTGATACAACATCCGCGTGGCTACTTCATATGCCTCCGTTACCGGTTGCTCAATAACAACGACCCAGTCAAATGTCTCCAGATAGGCAAATGTACCGAGCATTTCTTGCCCATCAATGGAGGTAAACACGCGTGATGTTTCAAAATGCTGCTCGAGATTGTGCAGGATCTCAGGTGCAAGCACCCGGCTTTTCTGGATAACCTTACGGTTGTCCGGATGCGCGATCAATTCACCTTTCCGCTGATTATAAAGGCCCGGCCCTGTTCACCGATCTTGATCTCGTCTACCAGATTCCAGATACTGGTTAAATCGATCTCTCCGATCAGTGCTCCCACAATCGCATCAAATTGGCGGATCGGAATTGAGGAAAGCACATAGGGTTCCTCCAGCTGGTTGAACTTGACCGCAGAGAAAAAACTATTTCCGGCCATCGCCGCTTCAAATGAAGGATCACTACGAAAATTGGTGATATGTTCCTCGAATTCAGATGACGTGATTTCGTTTCCGAGTGTATCGGTTATGACAATCTTATTAAAAATGGGATAGGTAGATTTGATCTTGTTTAAAAGCAGACTCTGGGTGAACGGATTCATTTCGGAAATATCTTTTGTCTCAACCAGAAGTCGCAAAATAGTTCGCGGACCTTCAATGAAAAGATCTACTTCATTGCGTGCGCGACGGGCTATTTCCTGGTGCTGGATCTTGATATACTCTGATATCGACTCGCGGGCTACCGAGGTCATAAATACGCCAACGATCACCAGAGGCAGCGCCGCCAGGACCGTCAGCGTAAAGAGTAACCGGGTATTTAACCGTCTGAACAACGGGCCTTGTAAATGCTGTCTTATCCATTCGGTCCATTTTTTAATAACGATGCTGACCTGGAACATACCATTCCTGTTTGGGTTTCATGATGTAAAAATATTTGCCCCTCTCGGTATATTCGAAACGTGTATTTTCAAAGCGGTCATCAATCGCCAGATAAACACGTCCTTCGAAAAACAAAAATATACATGGTGCATTTTGATTGATTAGCAGTTGGATCCGCTGAAGATTCGGAATAAGTTGTTCACGCGAAAGGTGCCTTCTGCCCTCTGAAAGAGTTGATTTATTGAGCGATTGTAAAAGTTCCTGAACTGGTCCGGACGATTCAGTTCGTGATAATAAAATTTGCGTAAGGGCTTCTTCCGGCTGACCACCATCATAGGTGAAAGAATTCAGTACGGCCTGGTAATCACCGGTGTTTAGTCGGTTTTCAATTTCGATCGCGACCAACGGTCGGGGAACCACGTTGACACCGATCTCCCTCAGGTTAATGGCGATTATACGCGCAATAGATTCTTCGTAAACGGAGCCTTTCTGAAAATAAAATTCGAATTTTAATTCGCGATTTCTGTTGAACAATATGCCATTTAAACCGCGCGTGTAACCAGCAAACCCAAGAATATTTAAACTGCGTAGCGGATCATAATTATATGAGTTTCTGTCATCCAGTAAATACTCGCCGGCACTCTCTTCCAAAACATTTCCCGCGACGTAACTTTCCCGCTGAAGATGTCTGCCAACCAAAATATCCTTGTTAACGGCATAGTTTAAAGCACGACGAATATTAACCTCATCAAATGGAGGTTTCTGTATATTCATTTGTATATAGTATAATTTTATTTCAGGACGTTTGCTGATTGAAAATTTCACCGATTCACTTATCTGACGTACTTTACGATGTACATTTTCATCTTCAATCTCAAGAAGATCAATCTTTTCTTCAACGAATGCATTGGTCAAAGCCTCATAGGTTTCAAAGAAGACAATATCGATGCCATCCAGATACGGGCGACCTTGATAATGATCCAGATTAGCATCAAGATGAATTTCACCATCGGGAAAAGGTCCGATAAATTTGAAATATCCGGTTCCAATCGGCTCAATTTGAGGTAAACTTGAAATCATGTTATACCTATTCCAGAGTTGATATTGGAGGCGCGGAAGAATCGGAAGTAATCCCAGCGTTTCACGAAAATCCTCCACGGGTTGTCTGAAAACAATTCTGAGACTGGTTGGGCTCAGGACATCAATGGTGCTGATCAACCGGGCCGTGAATAGATCGGGTGATTGCAACGCAAATTTTTTGTAGAGATTAAATGTGAACTGAACGTCCTCGGCCATCAGAATCGATTGATCATGGAATTTTATATCCTGACGGATATTTATGATCCAGCTCCTCGCGTCTTCCTGCCTGCTGGAGAGGGCGATAGCGTGCTCTATTGTACCGCTATTATTACGCCCGAACAGCCCAAATCCAAAGACGAGTTGGGAAAATTCCCTTTCATAGGTTGTTTCAACCATGAGCGGATTGAAATGAATTGGCTTTGAATATACATAGCCCAGTTTCAGGCGATCACCATATGTTATGTTTTCATTTACCGTTTGGGATTGCAGGCTACATATCAAATTTAGAATCGAGAAAAGTAATATGATTTGAGTGGATCGCAAATGCGGTCTTCTCCAGATTGTTAGAAGACATAAATGTTAATAAAATTATCAACATAAGGCAATAAATAGGATTTTGAACCTCTTGATTCTATTTGACGGGTTGCTTAAAATGAAATTTATAGACCCGAAAAACAGGAAATACCTATGCATAAGATATATCATATCTTATTACTCACTATTTATATCGCCTGTTCACCTTCACCAAACGATCAGGTTCGTTTGGTCGATATTAAACAGGTGAATCCAAATATAGTACTTGATATACGATATGCCACAACAAATAATTTTTTAAATGAGGCTATCTATCCGTCAGCACGGTGTTTTGTTCTGGAACCGGTTGCTATGCGTCTTGATTCCATTCAAAGAGAATTAGAAACCAGGGGATTAGGCTTAAAGATTTTTGATGGATATCGTCCCCTTTCTGTAACCCGCAAAATGTGGGAGATCCTCCCTGATGACCGGTATGTTGCCAATCCGGAAAAAGGCTCACGGCATAATCGGGGGGCTGCCGTAGATGTTACCCTGGTTGATTCAAGCGGCAATGCCCTTGAGATGCCAACAGAATTTGATGCTTTCAGTGAAAAAGCGGGACAGGATTATACCGATCTGCCGGAAAATATTATATCAAACCGTACTATGTTGAAAGAAATCATGACCAAATACGGTTTTAGTTCGATAAAAACGGAATGGTGGCATTATGACCTCATCGGTTATGAAGCGTATCCCGTTCTTGATAAATCATTTGAAGAAATTGATCTTGAAAATTTATAAGATATAGATGCGAGGCATATATGAAGGTGAAATATGGTGAACATATCTGGTATAATGGTAAATTTATCAATTGGAATGCGGCACAAATCCATGTAATGTCACATGTTATACACTACGGCTCATCGGTTTTCGAGGGCATCAGAGCATATGACACACATCTTGGACCAGCTGTATTTCGTCTCAGAGATCATATCAAAAGGCTGAAAGACTCTGCTAAAATTTATCGTATGGGTGTAAAATGGAATGTTGATGAATTGTGTCAGGCTTGCGTGGATACAATTATTCAAAACAATATGGGCGCCTGTTATATCCGGCCGGTGATTTTTCGCGGATTTGGCACCTTTGGGGTTGATCCGTCGCCAAATCCGATAGAAACCTATATTGCCATTTGGGAGTGGGGGAAATATCTGGGACCGGAAGCGCTTGAAAAAGGTGTGGATGTCTGTTTCTCTTCCTGGAACCGTATGGCACCTAACACCTTCCCGGCTATGGCTAAAACGGGTGCCAATTACATGAACTCTCAGCTGATCAAAATGGAAGCACTTTCAAACGGCTACACAGAAGGAATCGCACTGGACACCAATGGTTTTATTTCTGAAGGGAGTGGAGAAAATATTTTTATCGTCCGTGATAACAAAATCCTGACACCGCCGATCAGCGCGTCAATTTTACCCGGGCTTACAAGAGACACCGTCATTAATATTCTCCGGGATCTCGGATTCGAAGTCATCGAAACGTCGATCCCGCGTGAGACCGTTTATATTGCCGATGAGGTGTTTTTTACCGGTACCGCAGCAGAGGTAACACCGATCCGTTCGATCGATAAGATTCCTATAGGATCAGGTAAACGGGGCCCGATTACCGAGAAAGTACAGGAAGAATTTTTTGCCATATTTAACGGCAAACGCAAAGTGCCTGATCACTGGCTGACCTTAATCAAATAAGCAAAGGCGTGTGATACACGCTTTTGCTTATTAAAATTCACCACTGATCCCCAATCCCGGTTCATCATTCAGGATCAGTTTTCCTTCTTCCACGAGCGCGCCCCTGAAGGGATCTTCCTTGAGAAGCAGATTCCCATCAAGATCGGCCCAGTCGACAAGGGGTGAAAGATGAGCTGCGGCTGAGATGGCAATGGAACTTTCAATCATACAACCGAGCATGATTTTCATATTCATGGATTTGGCCAGATGGATCATCCTCATGGCCTCTTGAAGTCCACCTGCTTTCATTAATTTTATATTTATTCCGTCATAAGCCTCAGCCAGTTTCGGAATATCAGCCGCGGTTTTTACCGCTTCATCTGCTATGATTGGCATATCGACCCGATCCCGCAACCAACGGGTTTCTTCGAGCATCTCTGACGGCATTGGTTGCTCGATAAACTCAACCCCCATACTTTTTAGCCATCTTATTTTTTCCAGGGCTATTTCTTTTGTTTTCCAACCCTCGTTGGCATCAACCCGAACCGGTTTATCGGTAACACTCCGAACAGCTTCCATGATTTCGGTATCATTCTCACGTCCCACCTTGATCTTAAGTACCGGATAGCTTTCAGCCTCACGTACTTTTTGTTTTACGATGTCCGGCGTATCAATCCCGATCGAGAATGAAGTAATCGGTGTTTTCGACTTATCCAGACCCCAAGCTTTGTAAAGCGGTACCCGCAGACTTTTCCCGACCCAATCCATGATTGCTATATCCAGCGCGCAACGGGCACAATTCTGATCGATAATGTTTTTGAAGATTTGCTCCTTCAGATCCACAAAATGCCAGAGATCCGACTTTTCGATGAGACCTTTAATCTCCTTAATCCGGTCAGTGGTCTTTTGGGCATCCTCCCCATAACGGACGTTTGGTGCGGCTTCACCATATCCGATTATGCCGTCTTTTTCTATTTTTACAAACACATTATCCTTATAATCACTCGAGTTTCGTGAAATGGTCCAGGTATGCGCCAAAATAAGTCGTTTTGTTTTAATCTCAATCATTGCCGCTCCTTTGCTCTCTGTGGAATTTGCTAGCACCGGCACGGGAAGTTTGTTCAATATTGCCATCCCGGCTACAGATGCTCCGGTCACTTTTATAAATTTTTTCCGATCCATATATCTCCCCAGGTTACTGCAAACGTTTGATAAAGCGAAATGTCCCCTTCCGGTATGCGTTAAATAAGGGATCATATTCATCCAGACTATTAATATGGACATCATCACTGCAATGGATAAAATACGACCCTCCGAGACAAATGCCCACATGGGTTACACGTTCCGGCGAACCAAAAAATACCAGATCACCTGGTATAATATTGCTGTAATTACTGTCCGGTTCGATCCGCTGGCCCAATTCTGCCTGCATATTTGCGTCTCGCGGGAGTTGCCGGCCCTCCATTCTGAAAACCGTACCGGTGAATCCTGAGCAATCAAATCCTTTGGAGGAGTGTCCCCCCCATAAATACGGGATTCCAAGCAGACTTTTTGCACGAGCCACAATGGTTTCCGATTCAGGTATTGCCGATTCATCCGGAATACGAAAAGGTCGCAGTAGCAATGACCTCATATACCCTTCCCGCCCGTTCGCCAGCATTACCTGTGTCCATTCACCTCGTTTTGCAACCCATTTATAAACCGATCCAAGTACCGCGTCCGAGAGCACCGCACTCTGCTCATCCGGGCGACTGAATACACGCGCATAATTTTCACCGACCATCACTTTGCGTGTTTTTTCCCACTCCGACAATCCCTGCGCATTGATTCTTGATAAACTTCCACGCGTTACCCATCCGATATATCCGGTCGGTGTTTGTGTCAGAAACCAATAACTTTTGCGTTTAAGGACTTTCAGGACCATACCGCTTAAGACCTGATCAACCATCTCAGCACTATGCTTCGGTGATCGTCTTAGATTAGCAACACTGACATTTACCAGTGCATATACAGAATCTCCCAACCCGGCCAAAGGCAATAAATCGATATGCACCTGCCGGTCGGCAGAATCCAAATAACGATCAATAATTGCCTCAAGCGCAATTTTTGCCTCCGGTACGGATGTTTCAGCAGTTATCAGCCATTGCCCATCCCGATAAACAGTCTGCACGTCAAAAATATCTGTACGTCGGTCCGGAACCCATTTGGTCCTGATACTGTCAATTGCTGAAGCCATGCCTTTAGGCAGCTCTTTTTCCGGAGAACAGGTAGTGAGTAAACAGGTTATCGATACAGTAAAAAAGAAAAACATTGGTTGTCGCTTCATTCTCATCTCCCTATGGCCCGACTGAATTCAAAATTTAAGAATTCACATTGTTCAAACAAAGCATTTGTTTAAACTATTGTTTAAATTATTTCTGATAATAAGCCTTGTTCATTATGGAATTTGATTACATTGCTGTTTTTCTTATCGGCCTATTTGGTGGATTTAGTCACTGTATTGGTATGTGCGGTGGCTTCGTCATGACCTATACCCTGAAAATCAGAGAAAATGATCCGGTCACTGCCACTACACGCTGGCAAATAATTACACCACATTTGCTTTATAACAGCGGTCGTGTACTCACGTATACGATTCTGGGTGAAATATTCGGATTGCTGGGCGGGACGTTGGGTGTAATTTTCGCTATTCGGGACCTACAAGGGGTTCTGCAATTATTTGCCGGTTTTGTGATGATTCTGATTGCCCTTGATCTGGCCGGCTGGATGTCAGGTTTCGGTAGCAGTTCTTTTCCCGGTACCCGTCTTTTTAAAAAAATCGTGAATACATTGTTTCAGTCGGTCAAGCGGAAAAATGTATTCATTCTTGGCATGATACTGGGATTGATCCCTTGCGGGCTGGTTTATGTCGCGGGTGCAAAGGCAGCTGCAACCCAAAGTCTCGTCGGGGGCGCATTGACCATGCTTTTCTTTGGACTCGGTACTTTCCCTGCTATGATGTTCACAGGCCTGACGGTTGACTTGATTTCCAATAAATTACGTCACCGACTCTTTCGTTTGGCAGCTGTTATGGTAATAGCATTAGCCGTTATAACGATTCTGCGGGGGATTGATAGCCTGGGCTGGTATAAATTTTACTGGCTGGTTTAATCATTACCATAGACAGTAAATGGTTTTTAAATCTGGGAAATTTTGAGACTTATATTTCTACCCAGATCATGTTGATGGATTTTGTGTATAACCATAACCATATTATTTTATTATATTTATAAGAGTATAAATAACACCTGTTCAAATATGATAAATTTTGTCCTATTTGGCATTACATTTGCAACGCAATGACCCATCTGATCTATCGCCGGAGTTTTATGTATATTACCATGAACAGTGATTACGCACTGCGGGCCATGATGCAGCTGGCTCAGGGAGAAAACAGTACGACTGTTCCGATCGCCCAAATCTCAAGGGACGCAGATATCCCGGAATCTTTTCTGCGAAAAATAATTCCGCGACTACAGAGAGCAGGCCTGATCTATACTGCCCGCGGGAACCAGGGAGGAATCTCACTGGCTAGACCGGCAGCATCAATTTCGATACTTGATATTATCATCCCCATCGAAGAGAATCTGGGTATGCACCGCTGTGTTTTCCATCATGATGGGTGCGATCGTAAAAATTATTGTGTACTGCACGATGTTTGGGAAGATTTAGAAATTGAAGTCCGCCAATTTCTGAACGCCCGGAATCTGGAGCAACTTGTTGGTCGGCACCAGATAAAAAAGAGGATCCAATCCGCTTGAAAACAAACCTGAGACAAGAAAATACCGATCTTCAGCCGCTGCCCCTTAGTTGTTACCACTGCGGTGATTACTGTTCCGATGATACTATTGCGATCGGGGCGAAGGTATTTTGTTGTCGCGGGTGCAAGCTGGTTTATGAATTATTATCTGAGCATGACCTCTGCGCATATTATGATCTTTCCAAAACGCCCGGTATATCACCTCTGGAGGCGGCTGTTGAAACAAAATTTGCATACCTGGATGATCCACAATTAATCCGTCAGATTGTTGATTTTGATGACGGACGTATCAGCAGAGTCACATTTAAACTTCCAGCCATGCATTGCAGTTCTTGTATCTGGCTAATTGAAAACCTGTACAAAGTGAACGACGGCGTCGATTCTTCTCAGGTAAATTTTCTACGCAAAGAAGTGACGATCACTTATAATCCCCGGAAAGTCAGCTTACGCGCTATCGTAGAACTGCTTGCATCCATCGGATATGAGCCGGAAATCAATCTGGCAACGATCGAAAAGAACGTACAAAATGAAACTACCCGCAGTCTCTATCTGAAAATCGGCATAGCCGGATTTGCCTTTGGCAATATAATGCTTCTCAGTTTTCCTGAATATCTTGCTTGGCAGGATACAGTCCCGCCCGAATTTTCTCGGTTTTTTGGGTGGTTGAGCCTGATTTTGTCCCTGCCCGTCTTACTCTATAGCAGTTTTGAGTACTTTCAATCGGCTATTAACGGGCTGAAACAAAAATCAATTAATATGGACGTGCCCATTTCACTCGGTATTATTACTCTTTTTCTGCGCAGTAGTTACGAAATTCTCACCTCGACGGGTATCGGTTTTATGGACTCATTCACCGGTCTGGTATTTTTATTGCTGGTTGGAAAATTATTCCAGAAGAAAACGTATGAATCGCTCTCCTTCGAGCGGGATTACCGGTCCTATTTTCCAATTTCTGTGATTCGAAAAGAGCAGGAGGGCGATGCGAGCGTTCCGATTTATACACTCAAGATCAACGATCGTATTTTGATCCGCAATCAGGAGTTGATCCCGGCCGATGCGGTATTAATACGTGGCGAGGGTCATATTGATTACAGTTTTGTAACCGGTGAAGCCCAACCGGTCAAAAAGGGGTCAGGAGATCTGATCTATGCCGGTGGCAGACAGATTGGCAGTACGATCGAACTCGAAATTATCAAGGATGTTTCACAGAGTTATCTGACCCAACTCTGGAATACCGATACGCTCCCCGGGAACAGCTGCATGATGTTTCCGCGCTGGCAAACCGGGTCAGTAAATATTTTACATTGACTGTACTGTTCGTCGCAACGCTGGCTGTATTCTACTGGCTTCCGGAGCATTCGGGTCGTGCACTCAATGCCTTCACGGCTGTACTGATTATTGCCTGCCCATGTGCCCTGGCACTTTCAACACCATTTACTTTGGGGAATGTACTGCGCATTTTTGGCCGCAACGGTTTCTACCTGAAAAATACGGAAGTCATCGAATCTCTGGCCCGTGTTACTAAGATCGTTTTTGACAAAACCGGAACTTTGACCAGGTCTGAAAGATCCCGCCTTAATTTTATACCGGCCGCCGGAGAACGATCGCGCCTGACACCGCAGGAGAGGGCCTTAATCACGACGCTTACCAGTCAATCTGCTCATCCGTTGAGCCGCTATATAACCGATCACATAAAAAGTGAAAACCGGTTAAAAATACAGGATCTCAATGAAGTTCCCGGCCATGGCATATCGGCAGAAGTTGGTGGGATTAAAATCAAGATCGGATCATATGACCATATTGGCCAGAAATCAGGGGCCACTTCGGCTGATTCAGCGAGTCAGGTATTCATCAGCATCAACGGCCGATACCGGGGATATTTCTCCATTAGCACCCACTATCGTGCTGGTTTGAATCATCTGCTCAGACAACTGCAAACCAGATATGAAACGGCTTTATTAACGGGCGATAATGAAAAAGAACGGGAAAACCTGCAGCGCATGTTCGGGGGTACAACAGATATTCATTTTCGCCAATCTCCCTTTGATAAGCTTGCCTACATCCAAAGTCAACATGTAAAGGGGCAACGGATCCTAATGATCGGCGATGGATTGAATGATGCCGGTGCCTTGCGTGAAAGTGACATTGGTATTTCACTTTCTGAGGACATTCATCAGCTTTTCACCGGCCTCTGATGCAATTTTACATGCAAATTCTTTTACTCAATTATCAGATTTTCTTAAATTTTCCAGGTTGAGTATTAAAATTATTATTGCAAGTTTTATGATATCATTTTTATATAACCTGATCGGACTTTCATTTGCCATTCAAGGTACGCTTTCTCCTTTGATCGCAGCAATCCTGATGCCGGTTAGTTCGATTTCGGTTGTGCTTTTCACAACCGGAGTGACAAGCTTCTATGCGCGACGGATACATATGTTTAAAACAAATATGCACGATGGGAGAATAAAGACTTGAGCGTTATGTTTATTCTGATTTTGGCAAGTTTGTTTGTAGCGGTTTGCTTTTTGATCGCCTTTTTATGGGCGGTAAAAAGTGGTCAATTTGAAGATAGCTATACACCATCGATCCGTATGCTACTCGACAACAAAAAAGATAAAAAAAATAACCAAGCATAAGCGGAATGAACCGAGGGAGAACTGATTTATGGCTGTTGAGACTTTTAATTATGACAACAGGATTGTCAGAAATTTTGCCCTTGCCACAACGATCTGGGGTGCAGTTGGTATGCTGGTCGGTGTCATCATTGCCTTTCAGATCTATTTGCCTGCGTTAAATTTTGGCATACCATATACCACCTTCAGCCGATTACGTCCGTTACATACCAATGCGGTTATTTTTGCTTTTGTCGGTAATGGTATTTTTATGGGTGTTTACTATTCTCTGCAGCGGTTATGTAAAGCACGGATGTTTAGTGATGCGCTGAGCAAATTTCATTTTTGGGGCTGGCAGCTGATCATTCTTGCAGCCGCAATGACACTGCCGCTTGGTTTTACCGCAGGCAAAGAATATGCTGAACTCGAATGGCCGATTGATCTGTTATATCGCTGTTAGTCTGGGTTGCTTTTGGGATCAATATGATCGGTACGATCATGAAACGCCGCGAAAAGCACATGTATGTCGCCATCTGGTTTTATATTGCTACATTTTTTACCGTGACCATCCTGCATATCTTCAATTCAATCGAAATCCCGGTAAGTTTTTTAAAAAGTTATCCGGTATATGCCGGTGTGCAGGATGCCCTGGTCCAATGGTGGTATGGACATAATGCGGTCGCATTTTTTCTGACCACCCCCTACCTGGGACTGATGTATTATTTTCTACCCAAAGCAGCCAATCGACCGATTTATTCATATCGTTTGTCCATTGTCCATTTTTGGGCCCTGATCTTTATCTATATCTGGGCCGGACCGCATCATCTGCTATATACGGCATTGCCTGACTGGGCCCAATCTTTGGGAACGGTTTTTTCGATCATGCTGATTGCCCCATCCTGGGGTGGCATGCTCAATGGACTGCTTACCCTGCGCGGTGCCTGGGATCGTGTTCGTGAAGATCCGATTCTGAAATTTATGGTTGTCGCAGTTACCGCCTATGGTATGGCGACTTTTGAAGGCCCGATGCTTTCAATAAAAAGTGTTAACGCCCTATCGCATTATACCGACTGGACCATTGCGCATGTACATATCGGTGCACTTGGGCTGGAATGGTCTGCTGACATTTGGCATTCTTTACTGGCTGATCCCACGACTATATAACACACAAATTGTATTCGCGAAAACTGGCAAATCTTCATTTCTGGATTGCCACACTGGGTATGATATTTTATGCCATACCCATGTACTGGGCCGGTATAACCCAGGGTCTGATGTGGAAAGAATTTACCGGCGGAAGGCTATCTGCAATATCCGCTGTTTCTGGAAACCGTTCTGCAGATTGTTCCCATGTATATTATACGCGCGATTGGGGGCACCATCTATTTCTTCGGTGTTATTCTTTATGTTCTATAATCTGTATAAAACAATCAAAAGCGGCAAACTGGTCCTGAAGAATCAAGCTCAGGCACCGGCGCTGGTTCAGCGAGACAAAGCGATCGAAGGGAGAAACCTTTCATCACCGCTGGCTGGAAAGCCGTCCGGTACAGTTTTTAATTGCTATCGGTCATTGCGGTCTTATCGGCGGTCTGGTCGAGATCATCCCGACATTTCTGATCAAATCAAATATACCGACCATTTACCAGTGTAAAACCCTATACGCCGCTTGAACTGGAGGGCCGAGATATTTATGTCCGCGAGGGATGCTATACCTGCCATTCACAGATGATCCGGCCTTTCCGATCGGAAACAGAACGGTATGGTGAATATTCCAAAGCCGGCGAATTTGTTTATGATCATCCTTTCCAGTGGGGATCAAAACGGACCGGTCCTGACCTGCACCGGGTAGGTGGAAAATATCCTGATGCCTGGCATTACAATCATATGTTTGAGCCGGAATCGATGTCACCCGGATCTCTGATGCCGCCATTTCCCTGGTTAATTTCAGATGATCTCAATACCGGGCATATCGCCAAGAAGATTCGTGTGATGCAACAGATCGGCGTGCCTTATCCATCAGGATATGACCAGAAAGCACTTGCTGATCTGAATAAACAGGCCCAGGATATAGCAATTAGTCTAAAGACATCGGGGATCGACACGCCACCAGAGAAAGAAATCATTGCATTGATCGCTTATCTGCAGCGTCTCGGTACGGATATAACAACCGACAAATAACGGAGATTATTATTATGTTCAGAGATCTCGTTTCACTGGTACCAGGTCATCAGATCATCGCAATAGCATGCATGTTTTTCTTTTTTTTGGTATTCCTGGGTATTGTCTTTTGGGCAATAGTAGCCGACCGATCTTATATTAATTATATGAAACAATTACCTCTTGAAAAAATGGACAACACCGGAGAGGTTTAATATGTCTAGAGAGAAAGATAAAGATATTTTGCTTGATCACGATTATGACGGGATCAAAGAACTGGATAATAAACTACCCCCCTGGTGGTTATATCTATTTTACATTACGATTATATGGGGAATCGGTTATCTTATTTACTATCACGTGCTTGGTATGGGCGATTTATCCCATGCAGAGTATATGAAAGAGTTGGATCCAAATTGGAGTTCCTCCAGGGCATCCACCGGATTTTCCATTGGATATACCTCCCCGTTTTATGGGCCGGAAGATATTACACCCCGTCATCGCATTGAGATAGCAAAGGCAGAAGAAGCCGCAGCTAAATTTTTGGCTATAGAGCATTTAGAGCGGGGAGAAGGTGTCAGCAATTTAAACTTTGAGCAATTAATTCTCGCTGCGATGAAGATTTCAAATCCGGAAGACATGGAAAAACTAAAGAATGCTTTTCCCGAAATCTGGTCCAAATATCAATCACCCCAACCGGATAAACCATCGTCGACACCGGTAGTGCCGGTTGAACCCGAAGTTGAAATCGAACCACTGACCGATGAAAGCAGTCTTGCTTCCGGGCATCAAATTTTTGAAGCCAATTGTATAACCTGTCACGGAAAAAACGGTGAGGGTGGCATCGGACCCAATCTGACAGACGACTACTACCTTCACGGGAGGGGTATGGCCAGCACCGTAAAAATTATTGTCAATGGCGTTCCTGCCAAAGGTATGATTTCCTGGCGTGGCATTCTGAAAGAAGATCAGATTAAACAGGTAGCCAGCTATATTTTAACATTGCACGGCACCAATCCACCTAATGCAAAGGCTCCCCAGGGTGAGAAGATTGATGCAATGAACTAATTCGGATTAATAAGCCTGAATAATTCACCACGGAATAACACAGACTATTAAAATTAAAGTACTTAGGCTAATATTACCAAATAGACTAAAATATTAGAGTACCGCAACTTTATCATATATAAATTAAAAAAAATTCATTCACTTATCCGTGTCATTCCGTGGTTTATGAATAGGTCAGGTCAGAGACCCTGTCCAAAGTACTCCTTCGGAGAAACAAGTCTGTCCTGGCGACAGACCAGTGTTCAGCTCGACGACTTTGTATTAATTTTTATTCATTTATCAGGTTAGAATGATTTTAATGACCAAAACTAAACCAGACCAAAATTTCAGAGACAACGTTTCCACCATTGATAAAGAAGGCCGGCGGATCTGGATTTATCCCAAAAAACCTTCCGGCCCGCTCACATCCGCCCGGGGATTTGTCAGCATTATTTTACTGGCCTTTCTGTTTCTGGCCCCCTTTATCCGTCTGAATGGACAACCCTTATTATTGTTCGATATCCTGGAACGTCGCTTCGTTATTTTTGGCCTGGTGTTCTGGCCCCAGGATTTTTATCTCTTTGTCCTGGCAACACTGGCATTGATTGTTTTTATTGTTTTATTTACCGTTGTATTTGGTCGTGTCTGGTGCGGTTGGGCCTGTCCCCAGACGATTTTTATGGAAATGGTTTTTCGTAAAATCGAATATTGGATCGAGGGAGATGCCCGTAATCAGATCGAACTCAATCGTAGTCCCTGGACTTTTCAGAAGTTCCTAAAAAAAAGTACCAAACACCTGGTATTTTATTTTATATCATTCATTATTGGTAATATATTTCTCGCTTATTTGATTGGCACAGATCGTTTATACGAGATCATAACGGACCCACCTTCACAGCACATTACCGGCCTGGTTATCATGATCCTTTTTAGTACTGTATTTTACTGGGTATTCGCATTTTTCCGAGAACAGGTTTGTACAATGGTCTGCCCTTACGGTCGTTTGCAGGGGGTTCTTCTCGATCCAAATTCAGTTGTTGTGGCGTATGATTTTAAACGTGGCGAACCCCGGGGCAAATTAAAACGCGGTCAAATCGATAATGATCTCGGTGATTGTATCGATTGCAATCAGTGTGTCGATGTCTGTCCTACCGGAATAGATATTCGAAACGGTACTCAACTGGAATGTATTAATTGTACGGCATGCATCGATGCCTGTAATACGGTTATGAAAAAAGTTAAGCGGCCAACGGGCTTGATCCGGTATGCCTCATATAATAGTATCCAAACCGGGAAGTCGTTGCGATTCACACCGCGTACCATCGGATACTCCGCCGTTTTCATCATGCTGCTTACCCTGTCCACAGTTCTGCTTACCGGCCGGGTGCCGCTGGATATTACGATCCTGCGTACACCAGGTATGATGTATCAGGAAACAGAAGACGGTTTTCTGACAAACTTATATAATTTAAAGATTATCAATAAAACCTCCGCGGATAAAAAAATAGATCTCCGGTTGAAATCACCGAGCGGCAGAATAAAACTCATAGGAGGAATCCCCAATATACCGGAAAACGGCGTCTTTCAGTCGGCCTTTTTTGTCGAAATACCCGTTGAGAAAATTCGTTTTGTCCGCACACCGATTGTTCTCGATATCTACAGCGAGGATCAGCTTATCGATGAGATTACCACCTCATTTATCGGACCTGACCCACGCACAAAACATTAATGCACTATGTTAAAATACCCGCACTGGCCTGTTGCCATTGGAATTATTTACGGTGCTTTTGTACTGACGCTGATCGGATTTCTCATATTTTCCTCTTTTAATACCGTAGATCTTGTCTCAAATGACTATTACAAACAGGAACTAGTCTATCAGGAACAGATAGACCGCATAAAAAGGTCCAAAAGTCTCACCAGACCACTGACCTGGGATTATGACCGCAAGGGTGAAATCATCACAATCCAATTTCCCGATTCTTTCACCAGCGATAAGATCCATGGTAAAATTCATTTTTTCAGACCATCAGATTCCTCGCAGGACATATTTGAGTATATCCGCGCTGATTCAAGGAACCAGCAACGGATTTCCACGAAAGATATGGGCCAGGGCTTATGGCGGTTAAAAATTATCTGGGAATATCAAATTACGGAATATTATGACGAATCCATCGTTTTTATACGGTAGAATTTTACCGGGAACAATTTTTCAGCTGTAAAACGATTCAATCTAAATATATCATAGGTTTTTTCACCAAAATAAATTGGGTAGCAATCCAAGAAATGGTTCAAAACTGAATGTTTAAACAATGTTCAAAATGCAAAAATGTTTGGCCAGACCGGTCTGAATTTCTGAATGATCCGGAAATAAAACTAATTGGATACCAGGCCAATTTTAAAAATCTTGAACTGGGTCTTCTACTGTTTAACCATCTTTCATGCCGTACCACCTTGGCCCTCGAAGCAATGAACTTTAAAGATATGTACGAGGGACCAATATATAAAAAAAGACTGACCGGATCAGACCAATGTCCCGGGTATTGTTTGCACAAATCCGTTCTTCGACCTTGTCCCGAAGAATGTGAGTGCTCATATGTACGAACAATTCTTGATTTGATTCAAAAAACACATCTTGCACGTAAAACCGGATGATCCTATATGGATTTCAGGTATCAAGTATTTCTTCCAGAAGCCGTTTCGCCGCATCAGCATCCTTTTCAAATACATACAGGTCGCCCAAACCTTTTTGTCCAATAAAAATCCCGTCATAAGCGCTGTCGAATTTTTCACGTATGGTAAATGATATACCATTATTTTCAAACACCTCCCCGATCAGAGGGACAAGATATTCATGCTTCCGTTCAAGGGTCATAACTTTTACGGTTTTTTCTTCTTCCAGCATACATAATCCCCGCTTTTAATTTTAACCTGGTAATTTCAAATACCATTCTTCGGTCATTTCGAGCCAGAAAATCAGACCGCCCCATGATCCATATCGTTTATAAAAGTTAATAATATCATTATCTGAGGGCTGATTTTTCAAATCATATAGTTGCATAAATCTTTTTCGCGACCAGCTGTCCGGGGCCGGGTGACGGTAATGTCCCAGTAGTTTTAGTAAACTTCCGGCTGCATATGGACCAATTCCTTTGATTTGCAAAAGCCGACGGTAGAGCGTGTTTTCACCATTTTTCCAATTCTCGATCTCGTTCAGGTCTATTCTATCGGTGCAAATATCCCTGGCCAGTTCAAGAATATAACGTGAACGGTACCCAAGGCGTACTTTTTCCCGGAGATAAGGCTCATCGCAGCTCGAAACCATTTCAGGTGAGGGAAATGCATTTCCTGATGATATCTCCTTGATCAGATTTGTGACCATAATTCTCGTCATCGTCCAGCTGCAATTTGTTGTGCAGATCATTTTTACCATATCTTCCCATAAACTACCACTGCATAATAACCGCCCGGCTGCCTTGGTGATAATCCACCGGTGTTGCGGCTTTTTGGCTGCCAGACGGTATAATTTTGAAACGTCCGCATCCAATCTGAATATGCGGGTAATGATTTTCTTTACAAAGACCAGATCATCCGCGGTAGACTGAATTTCAAGAAAGTGATTACCATTATACTTTATATTGATCGCTATCTCACGTTCCGTCATATCCAAATAATAATATTGCAGTACACCGGTAGCAGGGTCAAAAAAGAACGGGGGCAGATCAATCCAGCCATGACTATGAAGGGTGCTTTGGAACGAAAAAATCTTTGGTAATTCTATCCTGAAGTTTTCCATTTATACAGAAAATAACAATTCCAGGCAATATTTCAAATACCCGGCTTGCCCCTTCCCGATTAGGAGTCCTGAATCACCTTGACATAAATTTTGTATGTCTGTAATTTGATTCACCATAATTTATCGATAGGGAGAATTCATCATGTTCAAAATTCTCATTGCGGACTCCTTACCCAGCGATATCCTCAGCAAATATGACCAGTTGAAAAATGTTAATATTGATAACAAATCCGGAATTTCGAAGGAGGATCTGATCTCACAAATCAGCGGGTATGATGGTCTTGTTGTGCGCAGTCGTACGAAGGTAACCTCCGATATCATTGAAGCGGCAACCAGATTGAAAGTGATCGGGCGGGCAGGAGCGGGTGTCGACAATATCGATACCGATATGGCCACTCAAAAGGGCATAATCGTTATGAACACCCCGGGGGGTAATACGATCGCAGCCACCGAGCACACCATTGCTATGATGCTGGCATTGATGCGCAATATACCAAGAGCCAATTTTTCATTGCTCGATGAGAAATGGGACCGAAAGACTTATATGGGACGTGAATTGTATGAAAAAACCATCGGTATTCTTGGATTGGGCAAAATTGGTTTTGAAGTGGCAAAACGACTGAAATCTTTTGATACGCAGTCTGTTGGTGTATGATCCGATTGTTACCAAAGAAGTGGCTGATCAGGTCGGTGCAAAGCTGGTCGATTTGGATGAATTATTGCAAAAGTCGGAAATCATTACCGTTCATGCACCCAAAATGCCTGAAACCATTAACCTGATAAATGCAGAAAAAATAGAACTCTGCAAGGACGGTGTGTTTATCGTGAATTGCGCCCGGGGTGGCATTGTCAATGAAGCGGACCTTCTGGCTGCTCTTATGAGCGGTAAAGTCGCTGGTGCCGCAATTGATGTGTATTCCTCTGAACCGCCCACCGACTTCGCCTTGGTCAAACATGCCCATGTGGTTGCAACACCGCATCTTGGAGCCTCAACTCAGGAAGCTCAGGTCAAAGTTGCTGATATGATCCTAGCTCAAATGTGTGAATATTTTGAAAAAAACGTTGCCCGAAATGCGGTAAATTTTATTTCCTTAGAACCCGAAATCCAAAAAAAAATTAATCCATACTTTGATCTTGCCCGACGTCTCGGTCAGATATTCAACCAGTGCCGGGAAGGACGACTACAGGAAGTTGCCGTCCGCTTCTATGGTGAAATTTTGCAGGTTCCGGTTGAACCGATTGCAGCTCATCTTATGGTTGGTGCTCTGAAAGGGGCCGAGACAGAGTTGATCAATCCGGTCAATTCATTGAGTATCTGTCGCGAGCGGGGCATTAGTATCGAGATAGCTAAAAAAGATCTTGCACTTACCAGTCATACCAATCTGATCGCATGTGATTTTAAAACAGATACCGGATTTTATCATTTTGCCGGGACGGTTTTTGCGCGGGACCAATTACATCTCACAGAATGCGGTGAATTTACCTGTGATGCTAATATTGCAGGTAATATGCTTTTTATCGAAAACAACGATGTTCCTGGCGTCGTGGGACAGGCTAGGCCTTGTTTTGGGCAATTATAAAGTCAATATTGGGCACCTTTCTCTGGGGAGAATTAAAGAGAAAAAAATTGCTTTGAATATCTTTAATCTTGATTCTGAGATTGGCGAGGGTGTCATCCAGGAATTGAAGAGAGTCAAAGGGGTAATACACGTCTATACTGCAGGTATGTAAACTATCCTATGTTCAATAAAACCGGCATCTTTGACGCCGGTTTTTATTTTTACAAAGAATTGTAATGATACGTAAAATTCTCATCCAGACTTTTGTCACTATTTTATGTATTCCCGTAGTTGCCACGGCAGGTTTAGCCGATACGATTTTTATTGCCAGCCGGACATCATCCATATCAGCAAAAGCCGTCGTTGTTTTACCGAAATCCTATCCCGAATCAGACACAAAATATGGTGTAGTTTATTTGTTGCATGGTTGGAGCGGAAATTATCGTAACTGGTTTGATAAAGCCGACCTGCAAAATCTAGCAGACGGTCATAATGTCCTGATCGTATGTCCGGATGGCGGATATGCAGGCTGGTATCTTGACAGCCCGGTGAATGAGAACTCCCGGTATGCCACCTATATCGGCCAGGAAGTGGTTAATTATATCGATCAAAATTATCGGACCTTGCCGACCGTCAACGGAAGGGCCCTTTGCGGATTGAGTATGGGGGGGTACGGTGCACTATTCCTGCTGATAAAATATCCCCACATCTTTTCGATGGCGGGCAGTATCAGCGGTCTTATGGAATTTACACCGAATGCGCAACGCTACGGCATAGACGAAATTCTTGGAACGTATGATTCGTATGCGTGGAGATGGGCTGATTATTCCTGTGTATCGCTGGCGGATAGTCTGGTTAGCAAAAATAAAAGTATTATGATTGATTGTGGTATCAGCGATCCATTTATTGAAAGTAATCGTAAACTGCATCGATTATTAATAGATTCGGAAGTTGCGCATGACTATATAGAGCGGCCTGGTGGGCATACCTGGAATTATTGGACCAATGCTCTGGACTATCATTTTTTATTTTTTATGAAAAATGGCTTAGCAAAACCGTAGTTTTTTACCATTTTCGATCGTTAAACGGCTTTCCACGGTACAGATTCAACCAGTTCAATTTTTTCAGGCGAAACCTCGGCCCGGTAAACAAGGATTTCAACACCGTATAAATTTGCTTCCCGTAATGTTTGAGCGTATTGCGGATCAATATGTGCTGCAGGCCGGAAATAACTACCATCACTTCGTTGTACGATAAAAAGCATCACGGCACGATGCCCCATATCAATCATGGACATCAACTCATGCAGGTGTTTGCGCCCACGTTCGGTAACCGAATCGGGAAAATAGTAACAACCATCCGCTTCAACCAGGGATACATTCTTCACCTCAACGAAACATTGCTGACCGGGTCTGCTTAACAATAAATCTATTCGGCTGTTCTGACCATACTTTTTTTCCCGCTCAATCTCAGAATATCCGGATAACTCGGATATCGTCCCTGCTCGAATCGCTTCTTCTGCGATTCGGTTTGGCACCCCTGTATTGATTCCAATCCAACACGTTCCGTTGTGGACCATCTCCCAGGTATACCGGTATTTCCGCTTGGGGTTGGCCTGCTCACTAAGCCTAACTTGCCACCCCGGTTCCGCACAAGTTTTCATACTTCCCGAGTTGGGACAGTGAGCTGTGATTTTTGTCATGTCTTCCAGTTCAATATCAGCCAGAAAGCGGTTATATCGTCTAAGAAGTTTACCCGCAATTAGTTTTTCAGAATAATGCATGCGGATTAATTGTTCTCCCTGCGGATTTTGAAACGGATATTCCTTTTACCCAATTCTCCCATGAACTCCCCGGAAGGTACCGATCGCTCCTGGTGCAGAACCCCGCGATCTGTGATCTTGCCATTTACGATCATTTCCAGGATAATCGCTGCCGGAAATGCGGTTGTGCGCATCATTGCCGTAAGGTCATTATCCGTATCGCCATATTCGATGGCCTCATAAATGAGCCGCTTACCCATACCTTTTGCTGTAAGCCGGATCAGAACCACATCTTCACTCTGATACGTTAGCGGATCAATCAAAAGTTCCTCGAAGACCTGGCGCCGTGTCATTCCTCTTGCAAAGATCTTATCATCCGTAAAACCGAGATCGATCATCGCTTTGAATATATTACAATGGCCCTTATACCGAATGGTTTTATAATCCAGATTCTGTAATCGTTGCTTAAACGTATATGGTAATGTAGAAGTGCCGCCGGATGTATAAAAAGCTTCCAGCTCGGTTAAACGGCGCAGGAAAGACGAGATCTTCCAGGCCAGTCATGGAGGGAACTTTTTTTAATTTGCGGTTCTTGATAATAACCGACGGCTCGATATATTCATTTGTCAGTCCATGGACCGAAAATACAAGCATATAATTTAACGGCGGTTTGGGGTCGACCGGCAATCCGCCCACCCGGATCCCGAGCGAGTCCGCCTCAGGAAATTGTTCCATCAGCTCAGCGGCAACGATTGAAGCCATTCCAGGCGCGAGTCCACAGTCCGGAAAGATACCTACCCCATTTTCTCGGGCTTTCTCACTCAACGCAAACTGTGCATCCACAACGCTATTGTTTCCGCCCAGATCAACAAAATGACACCGATTCTCAATCGCCCACCGTGTGAGATTTATATTATACTCATACGGCACAGCACTGAGCGCGCCATCGGCCTGATCCATACATTTGGATATTTCCGGTTTTTGATCCGCACCGTATTGAAATATTTTTACCCGTTTATCCGGAAATCGCCTCTTAATACTTTGTAAAGCTTCCGAGGATATATCCGTAACGGCAACTTCTCTGGCATTGCCAAATTTTAAAAGATCAAAAATAATCCCCACCGCCATTCTGCCGGCACCTATTACAAGATAATTCATATCGACCTCATGATCCATTTTTAGCTTAATAACTTCAGATGATATCCAGAGAACAGATCCGTTCAAAAAATGTTTGAGCCCCTCTAAACATCAAAATTTCTCTGTCGCAGCGTTTCAAAAAGTATTACGGCTGCTGCTGTAGAAGCATTCAGGGATCCGGTCTTGCCCCTTTGGGGAATGGATAGGATATGATCAGCCATTTTCTGTAAATTTTTTCGTACTCCGCGTCCCTCGCTACCAATAATCAGAGCAATCGGACAATCGAGTCTGAACCGGTAAATATGCTCTGATCTCCCTGGTGCCAATGCAACGATGGCTATTCCCTTTTCCCTCAACCCGGCAAGAAGACCGATCAACCTGTTTGTGCGGTGAACATAAAGATGAAAAACTGCGCCGGCGGATGTTTTTGCAACCGTTGCATTTATCTCGGCGCTGCCTTTATCTGGCAAAATGATGCCTGTTATGCCGACAATTTCGGCTGATCTCAGGATCGCGCCAAGATTTTGTGGATCCTGGATTTGATCCAGAATAAGCAGGAATGGATTTTCATCCCGTTTAATCAGCTCCCATAAATGATCTTCATCGGTATAGTGGTATCCCTCCATCATCGCGGCAATACCCTGATGAACAACCGGGCCACAATATCTCTGAAGCTCTGATTTTGCGATTAATTCAACCGGTATTTGACGTTGCACGGCAAGACGCAGGAACAGGGCACGCTCTCGTTCTGATATCTCCCGGGCAAGAATTATCTGCTTGATGAAGCGGCCAGATAACAGGGCTTCCTTTACAGGCTGTTTTCCATAAACAACCATTTCGCTTATCTTATTCATACACCTGGGTCCTAAAATCAGGTCTAAAATTGCAAAAAAGTAATCGATTTAACAAAATTATCTTGAATTTAAATAGATTTATCGTATATTGAATGAACATTCATTCATTAATCAATATGGTCAAACGAAATCATAAAAAAGATCTGATCATCAACGCGGCTATTCAGATTTTCGCTGAAAAAGGCTTCTATAATGCCAAGGTTGCCGATGTTGCCCGAAAGGCAGGTGTTGCAGACGGCACTATTTATCTCTACTTCAAAAACAAAGATGATATCCTGATCTCCCTCTTCGAAACCAAAATGGAAGAAATCCTGAACCGTTTCAAGACAATCGTTAATACGAAGGAATCGGCCATTGAGAAAATCTTTCATTTTATCCAGCTACATTTCCGACTGATCGAAGAGGATCAAAACCTGGCTGAGGTATTTCAGGTTGAACTTCGTCAATCATCTAAATTTTTGAAAGACTATCACAATCAGAAATTTATCGATTATTTGAATATTATCGGTGATATTCTTCATGAGGGGCAGAAATCCGGTGTTTTCCGGCCGGATTTTAGAATAAACACGCTGAAACTGGCTATCTTCGGGGCGCTTGACGAAATTGCCCGTCAGTGGATTCTTCATGAAGAACCAAAATTTAATCTAATGGAAACAGCCGTTGAACTGGCTGGAATGATTACTAAAGGATTGGTTCCATCCCGGGAGATTTCTCAATGAAAAACGTAGTGATTGCAGATGGGTTGCGCACCGCTTTTACAAAAGCCTGGACCGATTTCAGCGGTATCCCTGCCCAGGATCTGGGTAGCATTGCCGCCCGTGAATTGTTGGCACGTAACGACTTCTTACCTGAATTGCTTGATGAAGTGATCATCGGCAGCATAGCCCAACCGGCAGAAGCGGCCAATGTTGCCAGGATCATTGCGCTGCAGGCTGGCATTCCTCAACGGATTCCGGCTTTCAGTGTACAACGGAATTGTGCAAGCGGTATGGAAGCAATTGCCAATGCCTGGTACCGTATCCAGGCTGGTGATGGACAGATCTATTTATCCGGTGGCGTGGAATCAATGAGCCGCATTCCCTTTATTATTCAATGATGCGGCAACCAAATGGTTTGGCCGGTTGTCAAAAGCAAAGACAGCCGGACAGAAGACTGGCAGCATTTCTGCAATTTCGATTCAAGTTTCTAAATCCGGTAATTGCCCTTCAGCTTGGCCTTACCGATGGCTACTGCGGACTTAATATGGGTGAAACGGCTGAGATCCTGGCGAAAGAATTCAACATCAGTCGGGAAGAACAGGATAAATTTGCTATGGAAAGTCATAACAAAGCTGAACATGCCACCGAACAGAATCGGTTACGTGAGGAGATTGTACCTGTTCCTGTACCTCCGAAATTTGATCGCATGATCGATGAGGATAACGGCATCCGGAACGGGCAATCCATGGAAGCCCTGGGAAAACTGCGTCCCGTATTTGACCGGATAAATGGTACTGTTACGGCTGGCAATGCCAGTCAGATAACCGATGGGGCGGCTCTCGTACTGGTTATTGAAGAAGAACGGTCGAGAGAATTGGGTTTTAAATCCCTGGGCCGTATTCGTTCCTTTGCATTTACCGGCCTCGATCCGGCCCGTATGGGATTGGGTCCGGCTTTTGCCACTCCCATTGCACTCGAACGTGCCGGTGTTACCATGAAGGACATTCAATTGATTGAGATAAATGAGGCATTTGCGGCACAGGTGTTGGCAAATTTACGCATATTTGATTCGGATTCACTGACTAATAAATATCTTGGACGTGACAAAGCGGTTGGTGCAGTTGATCCGGATCGGTTAAACGTTAACGGCGGTGCAATCGCTCTTGGACATCCGGTTGGATCCTCGGCGACCCGACTGATTATTACCCTGCTCAAAGAAATGCGCCGGCGCAAAGTAGAACTGGGCCTGGCAACCTTATGCGTAGGTGGGGGACAGGGCGCGGCATTTGTATTGGAAAGTATTTAGTCCGGAGGACTACGATCATGTCAAATGCGTTTAGTTTTGAACTCAAAGCGTCGAAGATTGGTATTCTGACTTTTGATTTACCGGGTGAGAAGGTAAACAAATTTTCGACGAAGGTCATGCATGAACTGGAAGAACAGATTTCCGATCTTGAGAAAAATAACCAGATCAAATGCCTGCTATTGCGCTCCCTGAAAAAAGGTATATTCATTGCCGGGGCTGATATCAATGAAATTCTGACGATTACAAATCCAGAGGATGGATATCAGGTTTCCCGGGTCGGGCAGGAGATTTTTGACCGGTTTGCCAAATTACCTTTTCCGACCATTGCCGTTATCGACGGTGCATGTATGGGCGGAGGTACAGAACTCGCCCTTGCCTGCACATATCGTATTGCTTCCGACAACGATAAAACAAAAATCGCCCTTCCGGAGGTTAATCTTGGCATTTTCCCGGGCTGGGGTGGGACTCAACGGTTGCCCCGGCTTATCGGACTGCAACGCAGTCTTGATCTTATCCTGAGCGGAAAAAATCTCGATGCCAGGCGTGCCTATCGATCAGGGATTATCGATAAAGTGATTCCCAAAGAACTTGTGGAACAGGCAGCACTTATTTTCGCCCATGATGTGATTTCGGATAAAAATGTTCTCACCCGTTCACGCCGTAAACTAAAGGGCCCGGTCAATGCCTTGCTCGAAAAAAATCCGATAGGCCGGTTGCTTATATTTTCTCAAGCACGTAAATCCATTCTAAAGCGCACAAAAGGCCATTATCCGGCCCCCTTAGATGCCCTGAAAGTGGTTCGGAAATCATATAAAAAGTCATTGAACAAAGGATTTGAAATTGAAGCCCGATATTTTGGTCAGATCTATCGCATCTCCGATATCAAAAAATCTGATCAAGATCTTTTTCTGGACTGAAACCGTCAAAAAAGAGACCGGTACGGCTGCAGAGGGTATCGTTCCTGTTCCGGTCAAACAGGCAGCAACGCTTGGGGCCGGGGTAATGGGTGGCGGTATTGCTCAACTATTTGCAAGTCGCAATATTCCGGTACGTGTTAAAGATATAAATTTCAACGCTGTTGCAAAGGCCTATGAGCAGGCATCCCGGGTGCTGGCAGGTAAACTTAAACGTCGTCGTATTTCCAAACTGGAATTCGGACATATCCTGCAGCACATTACTGGTACGATTGATTATAGTGGTTTTAAAAATGTCGACTTTGTTGTAGAGGCGATCGTGGAAGATCTGGAAATTAAGAAAAAAACCTTCCGTGAACTCGAACAATATATCCGGTCGGATACCATAGTTGTTTCCAACACTTCTTCACTTTTAATCAACGATATGGCCGCAGCATTCAAACACGCTGAACGTTTTGTCGGAATGCATTTCTTCAATCCCGTAGATCGGATGCCGCTAGTCGAAATAATCCGGGGCAAACACACCAGTGAAGAGGCATTATCAACAACTTTTCAGTTGGCAAAAACCCTGGGTAAAACACCGGTTGTTGTAAATGACGGACCCGGTTTTCTTGTAAATCGCCTTCTCGTTCCCTATATGGTTGAAGCCATATCACTGCTTGAAGAGGGCTACAGTATCAAACGTATTGATTCGGTTATGGAAAATTTCGGTATGCCCATGGGACCTATCGAACTTTTTGACGAAGTGGGAATCGATGTCGCTTACAAGGTGGCGAAAATTCTTGCACGGGATATGGGGGACCGGATGGCGGAATCTGATCTGCTTATCCAATTGATTGAAAAAGAACGTTTGGGCAAGAAAAATGGCCGTGGATTTTACAATTATAGCGGTAAGGAGAAAAATATTTCAACTGAAGCAGTCGACCTGATTCAGATAAAAAACAAGACGGATCTGAATGATGATCAGCTTGTTCAGCGAATGATTTATCCCATGGTGAATGAAGCGGCACGCTGTCTTGAGGAAAAAATTGTTTCAACACCCGACAAAATCGACCTTGGCAATGATCTTTGGGACCGGATTTGCACCCTTTCGCGGCGGATTGCTCACTTATCGCAGATACGCAAGGATTGGGTAAGATCACCGACACACTCTCCCGTTTCAGTGCTAATTTCGGAGATAGATTCATACCGGCAAAAGCTTTGGTCAAAATAGCCAATACCAATAAAACATTTTACACCTATTATGCATAAAAATATCATGTCGCTTCAAGGAGATATATAAGATGACTGGAAAAAAAGATCTGCCCAGTTTTTCTAAATCTTTGTTCAGTGGTTTCATTTACGATGATCTGGTTTTTCCGTATCCCCACCAAAAAGCAGATGAAAACGAAAATCTGGAGATCATTCTCGATACATTGAATAAGTTTATGGATAGTTATGTCGATTCCAGGCAGTTTGAACGGGATGAAAAAATGCCGGAAGATGTAATCAACGGGTGGAAAGAACTGGGGTTTTTCGGTTTGATCATTCCTGAAAAATATGGCGGGTACGGTTTAAGTACCACCTCGTATGTCCGGATTTTAGAAGCGGTTGGCGCCGTTGATGGCAGCACGGCATTAATGCTTGGCGCACATCAATCTATAGGTCTTAAAGGACTGTTACTGTTCGGAACAGAGGAACAAAAACAAAAGTATTTGCCCACACTGGCAACGGGCGAAATGATGGCGGCCTACTGTCTGACAGAACCAGGAGCCGGATCAGATGCCGGGGGTATAAAGACACGCGCAGTACGTGATGAAGAACGCAAAGTATATATTCTTAACGGCTCGAAAATGTGGATTACCAACGGTGGTCTGGCCGACTTTTTTACGGTTTTTGCCCGCGAGGAAATAAAAATGCCTGACGGCAGCACCAAGGATAAGATCACCGCATTTCTGGTAACCAGAGATATGGGTGTTAAATCAGGAAAAGAAGAAAAGAAACTCGGCATTCGCAGTTCATCAACCACCGCGCTTTTCTTTGAAAATACCGAAGTCCCGTTCGATAATGTTCTCGGCGAACGTGGTAAGGGATTCAAAATTGCGATGGAAATACTCAATTCGGGACGGGTGGGTCTCGCTGGTGGTTGTGTGGGTGGTTCAAAAAGTGCGCTTCGCCAGATTCTGGCCTATGTCAAAGAACGAGAACAATTTGGCCGGCCTTTGAATAAATTTGAACTGATCAAAGAAAAATTGGCACAGATCGCGATGCATATTTTTGTAGCCGAATCGATGGTCTATCTGACAACGGGTATGATTGATCAAGGCAATGTCGATTTTTCGTTGGAATCTGCCGTCTGTAAAATAAAAGCCACCGATTATCTTTGGGAGAATGTAAATGAATGTCTCCAGATGGCAGGTGGTATTGGCTATAGTCAGGAGTACCCCTATGAGCAAAATCTCAGGGATGCGCGGATAAATACTATTTTTGAGGGAACCAACGAAATTTTGCGTGTTTTCGTCGCTCTCGCCGGAGTGCAGGAACGCGGCGAGTATCTAAAAAAAATGGGGAAGGCGATAAAAGACCCGATTAAAGGCTTTGGATTAATCACGGATTATGCGGTTCATTATATGAAAGACCGGCTGACAACCGATCGGCTGCCCGATGTAGATAATCATCTTTCCGGAGCAAAACATGAATTTGAACGCTGGGCTAAAAATCTGCATATAACCGCTGAACGTGTTTTAATCAAATACGGAAAACAAATTATTGATAAGGAAATTATCCAGGAAAGACTTGCAAATGCCGTGATGGATCTTCTGGGAATGATTGCATGTATTTCAAGGGTTGATACAAATATCAAAAAGTATGGTCTTGAAGCCTGTAGTCAGGAACTACTGATGTGTAATACCTATTGCGAGCAAGCCTGGCGTCGGGTAAGACGTTATATTCTTATGATCGATAAAAACGATGACGACGCAATGCTGGCCATCGCCGATTATATCATTGATCAGGAAAAGTATCAATATCACGACGTTCTCAAATAAATTAAATATAAATATAAGTTTAAGGAGGAAATAATTTGAATATCGCTGTCTGTGTAAAACAGGTTCCCGACACCGAGACAAAAGTTCGTATCGGTGACGACCGGAAATCCGTTGATGAACGTGACATTAATTTTATCCTGAACCCGTACGACGAATTTGCCATAGAAGAGGCGATCAAAACAAAGGAAGCAAATGGCGGCGAAGTTACGATCATCACACTCGGTCCGGACAGGGTGACATCAGCCATTCGGAATGCCCTGGCGATGGGGGGGGATAAAGCTATCCATATTAAAACTGAAAACAATCCTGACGATCCCCTCGTGGTAGCAGAAGCACTTGCTCAGATTCTTCGTGAAGGTAAATATGATATAATTTTTCTGGGTAAACAGGCAATTGATGATGATAATTCTCAGATTGCACCTATGCTTTCCGAAATACTCGGTATACCGGCCGTATCGGTTGTGACTGAGTCTGCGATAAAAGACAGCCATATTACTGCTCAACGCCAGATCGAAGGCGGATTTGAAATAGTCGAAACCGGCTTGCCGGCGATAATCTCAACCCAGCGTGGTTTGAACAAACCCCGTTTTGCTTCGCTCAAAGGGATCATGGCTGCAAAAAAAATACAGATAGAAGAACGTTCTGTCTCTCTATCCGAGAATCAGATTGATATCCTGGAGCTCAATTATCCGCCGCAGAAACCGCCTGGTAAAATTGTAGGTGAAGGTCCGGAGGCAGTTCCGGAATTGATCAGACTACTGCGCGAGGAAGCGAAAGTTCTTTCTTAACCTAATTCATCTTTCCTGGAGGAGAATCAAATGGGGAAAATACTGGTATTTGCGGAACAACGGAATCATGAAATAAAAAAGATCGCTTATGAGAATATTACTCTTGCCCGGAGTCTATCCAGGCAACTTGGCAATCCGGAAATTATAACGGTCCTGATTGGTGAAGGGGATCTTTCTTCGTTAGCCGATAATCTGGGACGGTTTGGCGCTGAAAAAATAATCGCATATTCCCATGCAGATTTGGCGGTTTACAATGGGCAGGGATATGCCAGGGTATTATCCAGGGCAATAAATGATCAGGGGGCCGACATTGTGATCATGGGCGCAACCGCAATGGGCAAGGATCTTGCACCAAGAGTTGGCGCACAACTCAAATGCCCGGTTGCAAGCGATTGCATCGCCGTGAACTGGATCGATGGTGATCTTCAGATTATCCGGCCAATTTATGCCGGAAAGGTTCGTGCGACGATCAGACTGAAAGGAAAGTTTAAAATTTTCACGGTCAGGCCGAATGTAGTGGTTGCCGAAGAAGCCCCATCAAAGCCGCAATTTTCCAATATCAATACGGAACCCGGGGAACTGAACAGTCGGACAAGAGATATTGTAAGCGGAAATGCAGAAGAATTGGATGTAACAGAGGCCGATATTATTGTATCTGGTGGACGCGGGATGAAAGGTCCCGAAAATTTTCACCTGATTGAGTCTCTGGCAAAAAAACTCGGTGCCGCTCACGGCACTTCCCGTGCGGTAGTTGATGCCGGTTGGCGGCCTTACTCTGAACAGGTTGGGCAAACAGGTAAAACGGTTTCACCATCACTATACATTGCCGTTGGAATCTCCGGAGCTATCCAACATCTGGCCGGTATGTCCTCGTCCAAATATATTGTCGCGATAAATAAAGATCCGGAAGCGCCCATCTTCAAGATTGCTGATTATGGTATCGTGGGTGATGCATTTGAGATTCTTCCCAAACTGATTGAGAGTTTATAATTAAATGTGAGATTATCGGGGATAAGAACGGTTAGTCTTTCTTTTTAATTTTAATTTTCCGCAAGGCCAGTTCTACGGGTGTCATATACTTTTTTTTTGAATTGCAGTCTTTACAGCAAACGGCAATATTACCTTTATTACTTTTCCCCCCCCTCGACAGCGGAACAATATGATCCATCGTCAGATCTTGAGGATCAAATTTTTTCCCACAATAATAACAGATACCTTTGGTGATTTCGTGCTTCCACCATTGGGAATTGCGTAGTTCCCTTGCTTTACGTTTTTCACGAGCTAAGCGTTGTGGGTCCTTATCCATCGGCACCCACTCATTGTTGAGATTCGTTTTATTCCCCATGGATAAATTTATAATTACCCGGTCCGGGAGTCCAGCATTTGTCGAATTTTCTTACCAAGATTTTCGGCATCGAATGGTTTTTGCAAAAATTCAATCCCTGAGTTCAAAACACCATAGTGGACAATTTCGGCATCCGTATAACCCGAAATAAAAAGTACTTTCATACCTGGATATTGTGTAACAAGTTTTTCTGCCAGGACCTTGCCGGAAACATCCGGCATAATGACATCGATTACAGATAGATCGATTTGACCCTTTTGTTTAATACATATTTCACGCGCATGATAGGCATTTTCTGCCGCATAAACCTGGTAGCCAAATTTCTGCAGAAATGAGACCGTTAGTTGCCGGACCGAACAATCATCCTCCACAACCAGGATACTTTCTTTGCCACGCAGACAGTCTAGATCAGATTTTTGTTTTATAATACCATCGGGAACGCCGTTCAAACGAGGAAAATAGATAAAAAAGAAGGAACCCTCATCCAGGGCACTTTCAACCCAAATATACCCCTGACATTGTTTTATGATACCATAAATAGTAGACAATCCCAGACCGGTACCTTTTCCTTTTTCTTTGGTGGTAAAAAAGGGTTCGAAGATGTGCACCCGGGTCTCAGGTGACATGCCAATACCGGTATCACGCACTCCGAGCATAACATACGATCCGGGTTCCAACGGATGATGCGTTCTCGAAAATTGCTCATCCAAAAAGACATTTCGGGTTTCGATCGTTAACTTTCCACCTTCCGGCATAGCATCCCGTGCATTAACTGCCAAATTTATGATTACTTGTTCAATCTGCCCGGGATCAATTTCAATATTACCAAGGGAATCGTCCAGAATATTTATGATTTCAATATTTTCACCAATCAAGCGACGAAGCATCATCTCGATATCTATGATCACCTGGTTCAAACTGATTATTTTTGGTTTAACAATCTGCTTTCTGCTGAATGCCAGGAGCTGCCCCGTCAGGGAAGCCGCCCTCTCACCGGCATTTTTTATTTGTTCGATTTTACTACGTGACATTTGTGAAAGATTATTATCATTGAGCAGTAAATCTGAATATCCGTTAATGACGGTTAAGAGGTTGTTGAAATCGTGCGCCACGCCTCCGGCCAAACGTCCGATCGCTTCCATGCGCTGGGCACCACGAAATTGTTCCTCTACTTTTTTATGTTCTGTAATATCAAACAAATATCCCAATATTTCTTTCATATTCCCATCTTCATCAAAAATACCCCGAATATTTCCGATAACCTGCACGATCTCACCGTCACACCTTCGCAGCTCAAATTCCTGACTCTGAAGCATCTTTTTTTCTGGCAGTTGAGCAAGTGCATCCTTCAATTTTCCTTCGGATCCATCAAGATCTTTTAGATTACTCTGAAGTACAATGCTTTGAGAGTCAAAGGCAAAAATGCGTACAAAAGCAGGATTACAGAATTTTATGACGCCATCTGAGGAAGAAATAAAATCGGCAGTAAGATCTTCCTCAAAAAATTTTCGATATTTCTGTTCCGATTCACGTAGTGCATGTTCGCTCTGTCTCCTCACAAGTACATTGGTTACCATTTCACCTACAACCTTGAGTAAACTTCGTGCATCTTCCGGCCAACTACGGTATTTTTTTGTCGATACAAATCCAATCCCACCAGTTACCAGTCCTGCAGAAACTATGGGTACCAATAAGAGCGAACGGATAGATGTTTCCGTAACTAATTTTTCCGTTAAAGACCCACGCTTCAAATTTTCTGTTATGTCCTTTATTTCAATGTGATCACCGCGAAAAAGCACCGAAAGCGTCTCCGGAAACTTGTCGATTGGATAGATGGAGCCCTGATATTTTTCAAAATCCTTACTACGGGCCCAAAGGTGGGATATTGTTAACGTACTCTGGTCATCGGCAAAAAGAATTATGAAACAAATTTCCGTGTCCATGAATTCAGCCAGCATTTGAAGCGTATGCTTTATGGCCTGGTCAATTTCATGATGATCAGGACGGATAAAATATGTAGACAATGACGACACCAACTGCTCATACTTTCGACGGTAGGCGAGCATCTCTTCTGTTTTTTTTCGCTGCGTTATATCATGGATGATCAATAGTGTATGACTTTTCTTGCGCAGGACTATTTTGCTGGCGTGAATTTCGACCGGTTTAATTTTTTTATTTGAAACCCGATGATTTTGAATTTGAAAATTTTTCTTACCTTCGATCAGATGTTTGTTTTCTTCTTCATTGGATGCAGAGAGCTCGTCATAGTTTTTATTTATAAAATTCTTGTGCTGTAATCCATAGAATTTTTCTGCTGCGCAGTTAGCCTCTTCTATATTTCCGGTGGCGGGGTTGATGATGAGCATCACCGTATCATGATGATAAAATAGTTGCTGGAACTTACCTTCATCGACCCCAATTGATTTTTCTTTTTTTTGCAACCTGAATATCCCCGTTTTCTCTTTAATATCACCACGCTAATGCCACACTTCAGCTAAATAATAACACGGGCTTATTTCTTATTATCGGAAAACAGATTGACTTTGTTAATAATTCGGGGAAGAAAGGTAAGTTAATGGTCTTCCATTAATTTGCGATTAATCTGGATAAACTTTCGGCGGGTACGGGCTTGCTGTAATAAAATCCCTGAATCTCATCACAGGCATGTTCTCGAAGGAAATTTACTTGCTCCCTATTTTCCACCCCTTCGGCGATTACTTTTACTCCCAGTTTATGGGCCATTGAGATAATTGTTGTGACAATCGAGGCTGAGTTTTTATCAAGCGTTAAGTCCCGGATAAAGGATTGATCTATTTTTATTTTATCATGGGGAAAATTTTTTAAATATTGCAGGGAGGAATATCCGGTTCCAAAATCGTCTATGGAGATATTAATACCCAAATTTTTAAACGTCATCAGTTTTTCAGCGGTTTCCACAGAATTTTTCATCAGGATGCTTTCAGTCAGTTCAAATTCGAGATCTTCGCCGTTAACACCTGAATTATGAATAATAAAGGACATTCGTTCTACAAAGTCTTTGTCCTTAATTTGCACTCCGGATACATTTATCGCCACTCTCGGAACCCGTAATCCCTGACTTTTCCAATGCACAACCTGTTTGCAAATCGTCTCGGTGATCCACTCCCCGAGCTGGACAATCAATCCATTCGCTTCGGCGATCGGTATGAATTGGGAAGGTGAAACGGTTCCTAATTCTTTGTTCTCCCATCTTACAAGGGCTTCTATTCCTGCAATCTGTTCATCTTTCAGCCTGATACTTCGGTTGATATACCAGAACAAATTCATTGCGATCGATTGCCCTGTGCAAAGCATTTTCCAATTGAATACGCTCAAACACATGTGTTTTTATCGCCGGCTTAAATACCTGATAATTGTTATGCCCCTGCTCAATAGCATAATTCAATGCCAGTTCTGCCTGATCATAGATCTCCTCAAATTCGCAATCGGCAATTGTTGTCAAGGAGACGCCGATACTGGCCGTTAGGTGAAGTTCCTGTGTTTGAAAACGGATCTTACGTCTGATACTTTGAAGAATTTCTTCGGCAATTTCGGTGACATCATAGATTTCCTCAGTCTCCACAATTAGAACTCCAAACTGGTCATTCTCCAGAGCATACAGTGATTGACTGTCAGGTAATACATCCACAATTCGTTCGATAATCAATTTGGTAATAAAATCATAGTCCTTCTTTCCAAAGACATCGAGAATACCTCTGAGACGATCCAACTTTACTACCATCAATGCCAGCATTTTATCAGGATTTTCACACTCCTTTATCTCATTAACCTGTTTTTCAAGCATGGCTGTTCTGGGCAACCCGGTAGTCATATCATAGTTAATCGTCATTTCCAGGCTCTGCCTGGTCCGATCAATTTCATCTTTATAGTATTGGGTTATTTTTGAATGTTTTTCCAACCGTGTATTTATTGCAGCAACCAGCTCTTGTAATTCAACCGGTTTAACCAGGTAATCATCAGCCCCCAGACGCATGCCGGTACGCAGATCCTCCATCTCGACTTTTCCGGTCAAAAAGATAAACGGAATCTCAGAGGTTTCAGGATCCTCCAGTAGCTTCTCAAGGACCTGCAACCCATTCATCACAGGCATATTAATGTCCGAAATGATTATATCGGGATGTCCAGTAAAGGCTAATTCAACTCCGGTGCTTCCATCCTGAGCGGAAAGAATTTCAAATCCCATGCGTTTAAGCGAATCGGACAGAAATTCAAGCAATAATATATCGTCTTCAATTACGAGTACTTTCGGCATCTATTTAAATTCAGCTCTTAAATTGTTTCTCAACTGGTAATCGTCATATTTTCTTTTTTCTGAAACGAAAATTCCAAAATGAACCGATTTTTATTCAATAAATTGCCGGGCGGGAGTGACTTTTAGATTTTCTGAGAATATTTGAATAAGCGGATTGGTGCTGATAAAACGTAGTTATACAAAAATTCAAGGCCTTTACCGGAAAAAACCTCGAATTCAGATATTTAAAAAGGAATCAAGTATTTAATTCTTATTAATCACAAACAGAAGATTCATAAATCAGGCGAATAATAATTCAATCGATTTACAATTATAAAGAGAATGTCCTGATCCCGGGAGATTATTGACCGATAAAAACCGGCTTTTCTCCCCGATCGATCAAAAATTTGGTTAGACTACCCAGCATAAAATCAAAAATTCCTTCACGGGTATGGGCACCGACAACGAATGAATCATACTGTTCATAATATCGCTTCTCCACAACATCCAGGATATGCTCGGAAGTCCATTCTTTTTTGATCTTTTTCATCCCATGGGTATGCAGGTATTGTTCTGCCTGCCCCAGTATGTACATTGCCATTTTTTCATCTTTTGAAGAATTCAAAAGTGTAATTTCCATCGCTTCAGGATTACGCAATTGTCCGAACCGTTGCAATGCGCGGGAAGCGGGTAAACTTCCATCATATGCAACGAGAACCTTCAAATTTTTCGGCACTTTATACGTAGCGGGAACCCCCAGGATCGGTGTAATTGATTTGTCAAGCAATTTGTTGAGCGAGATCCCGTCGGCATCACCTGTTTCAAAATCAAAAAATGTTCGCATTCCGATGATCATCAAGTCATAAAATCGTGTCGCTTGCATGATGGCGTTGCTCGGATACCCCTGATCATGCGCTTCAGTATATGGTACCTTTTCCGCTTCACATATGTTCTTAAACTTTTCAAGAAGTCTGTTCAATCCGCTGACTGGCCTCGACTTTTTTGGCCAGTTCGATTTTTTCAGCATAGTGAAGTGCGCCCATCGGAATCGGACCGATTGATCGTTCTATTCCGGGTAAATCCAGAATCACCAATCCGGTTACTTCAGCATGATGAAGTTGCGCAATCTTGCAGGCAATATAAGTGGCGGTTTTGGTATAGGAAGAAGGATCCAGAGGAAGCAAAATTCTTTTAATCACGTTTTAATCTCCCTGCTATAATTATTTTAATAAATAGGAAATTATTAAATTTTATATTACTTAATTGTCACCAAAAATTCAACCGGTATAAATGCTCACCGGGCCAGGTAAATTTTTTTTAATCAATTCCGATGTGTAATATTTTTTTCCTCTATTTCTTCGTTATTTTTTCTTCAACACTCCGGATCTTATCGATCATGGACTGTTCCCGATCTGTCCTTGTACCTAACCTGATCGTGGTTGATATACGCGGGGCACCCATTTCGTGTACCACTTCATGGCAGCGTTTCAAAGCAGCCATAACATCATCCCATTCTCCTTCTACATTTGTCCCATATGCATGTAAAAAAGTTTTTAAACCCCCCTTTTGCAATACGTTTTCACAGGCGGCAATATAACGCGATACGGATACACCAACACCCATGGGCACGATACTTATGTCCATAATAACTTTCATGACTTGTCGCTCCCTTTAATATTTTGGTTGGGCCGGATCAATCGAATCGATCCAGGCCAGAATCCCCCCCGCAAGATGATGCATATTTTTATAGCCTTTATCCACCATTTGATTAATTACCCGGGCACTCCGGATACCGGCTCGACAAAAGATAACGATCTGATCTTCCGGCCGGATATAAGAATACATTTGGTCAATTCGGCTGTAGGGAAAATTCGTGGATCCTGCTATATGACATATCTGCGTTTCAGCCGGCTCCCTGATATCGATCAATTTCAGGTCTTTACCATATAACAGCGCCTGATTCAATGCTTCTGGTGAAATACTAAAGCGATTGGCGTCTTCAATAATTTGCAAATCTGTGTTTATCCCACAAAATTCCTCATAATCAATCGGTGCTTTGATAACCGGATTATTGCCGCAAACCGGGCAGTCTATGATCATGATCAATTTTAATCTCCTCAAATTTCCATTGTAAGGCATTGATCAGGACAAGTCGCCCGGATAAGGATGTCCCCTGCCCACATACCAATTTGACCGCTTCGAGCGCCTGCATACTGCCAATAATACCAGGCAAGGCGCCAAAGACACCCCCAACTGCACAGCTTTCAATCTGACCCGGTACCGGTGGATATGGATAGAGACATCGATAGCATGGACCACCCGATAAACCAAAAACGGAAACTGCCCATCAAAACGGTAAACACTACCATAGACATTCGGTTTATGTAATAAAATGCAAACATCATTGATCAGGTAACGAGATGCAAAGTTGTCACTACCATCAATAATAATGTCATACCGGGCACAGATATCCATGGCGTTACTACTTTCCAACCGTGCTTCATAAGGTTCAATTTCAATTAATGGATTTAGTTTTTTAAGGTGTTGCTCTGCAGATTTAACCTTTTTGTTGCCCACATCTCCGTATTTATAGATGACCTGTCTTTGCAGGTTTGACAAATTTACCCGGTCGTCATCGATCAGACCAATCCTTCCAATACCGGCTGCCGCAAGATAAATTGCCTGAGCGGATCCCAATCCCCCTATTCCGACTAAAAGCACCGAGGCATTGCGAATTCTATGTTGCCCCTCCATACCGATTTCCGGTAGAACAATATGCCGACTATAACGTTCAATTTCTTCGCTGGATAACCTTTTCACATTTTACCTGTTATGAAAATAATCGGAACAAAAAAAATAGAAACGAGTTCTTTACTCATGGCGATGTTTACTTTATATTGCCGAATTAAAGCGAAAAAATCAAAATTAACAAAAAAAGCAAATCTTTTCTACCTGTCGGATTTATATAATTTCCGGCCTCGAGGAGGAAAAATATATGATAAATCTAACCGATACCGCTCAGCAAAAGATCCGGGAAGCCATTAAAAGCAATTCAGATCCTGTGATCGGCATTCGTATAATGGCTCAGGCCCGTTCACCCTTTCAGGTACAATACGGTCTTGCTTTCGTGACCGAAAAAGGGGCGGGTGACAATGACAATGTGGTAAATTTTGACGGATTTGATATATATATTGAAAAGGACATCATACAACATGTCGAAGGCATCACACTCGATTTTCAGGACGGTATGCAGGGTAGTGGATTCAAATTTCTCGACGTTCCCAGGATCCCCAAGGAATACGAAGGGACAATTGCCGAAAAGATCGTCAAAGTGCTCGATGAAGAAATCAATCCATCGATTGCTGGACATGGTGGTTTTGTATCACTGGTGGATGTTAAAGGAACAGACGTGATTATCCAGATGGGGGGTGGTTGTCAGGGATGCGGTATGGCCAATGTTACCCTGAAGGACGGCATCGAGGTCTCATTGAAGCGCGCGATTCCCGAAATAACTGCCATATACGATATAACCGATCATGCGGACGGAAAAAATCCATATTATAAATCCTGATTTTTATGCATATCCCTGCCAAGTGGTGGAAACCACTCGATAATGGCAAAATTTTATGTACCCTATGTCCCCGATATTGTAAAATCGGGCCGGGTCAAAGCGGATTCTGCTACATCCGCCAGAATCACAAAGGTAAACTGATAACCCTGGGATATGGCCACCCAACGGGTTTTGCGCTTGATCCTATCGAAAAAAAGCCACTTAATCATTTTCTTCCCGGTACCTCTATTCTGAGTTTTGGAACCGCAGGATGTAATCTGGGATGTAAATTTTGTCAGAACTGGTCCATCAGTAAAGCCCGTCTTGATGATCGGAAAGCACTTAATGTCGACCCTGAAGCCGTCGTCCAGCTGGCAATGCAACATCATGCTCCCTCTATAGCATATACATATAACGATCCTACTATTATCGGTGAATATGTCATTGATATATCAAAGCTGGCCCGGGAGCAGGGGATAAAATCAGTAATGGTGACCGCCGGTTATATTGATCCAACGGCTAGAAAAGATGTCTACCGATATATTGATGCTGCAAACGTTGATCTTAAGGCGTTCTCCGAGCGCTTTTATCATAAACTTACTTTTTCCCATTTAGCAGATATCCTGGATACTCTAAAATGGCTGCGCGAGGAAACCGGTGTATGGATAGAAGTCACAACACTACTAATTCCCGGTGAAAACGACGATATGGAAGAGCTTTCCCGGATGTGCGACTGGATCCTTAAGAACCTTGGCGATGCAACGCCGTTACATTTTACAGCTTTCATCCCGACTTCAAAATGCGTGACCGACAAGCCACACCGTCAGCGACCGTCATCGAGGCGAGAAAAATAGCCTTGCAAGCAGGGATAAAATACTGTTATGTTGGAAATATTCTTGACCGGGAAGGACAATCGACTGTCTGCCCATCCTGTCAAACGATCGTTATCGAGCGCAGTGGCACAAAGTAACGTCAGAGAATCTAAAAGCCGGTAAATGTGGGAATTGCGGATACCCCATCGATGGCGTTTATATGAATAATACATGATTGGTGGTGGGTGATGAGCAAAGCGTAATTGATCTTAAATCCCCTACGAGACCTGTTCCACAACCATTACCCTGAAAGCTTCACTATATTTAAAAGAATCCGCATTCCTAGAAACTTTCTCTTTGATATAAGTAGCTATCTTTGAAAAATCTGGAAATTGTGATATATGACAGGCAAGTAAATCGAGTTTAAATTCTATGCGGTCGGTGATATCTTCAAAGTGATTCGGTCGATTGCTGCCAAAAAAATAGATCTTTTTAATTTTATGTCGTGCCCCGGGATACATTAGTAGATTTTTTGCCGCAAAACAGGCATCAAAAACAGCCTCTGAAAGCACCCGATGATCCCGGTGAAGAACATTTAAATTATCAAAATCCCGGTTTGCAGGATCAAAACTAAAAACAATTTCTGGTTTAAATTTTTTGATAATAGTAACCAGTTCGGAACGCAGTTTTTCCGTGTACTCCAAAAAACCGTCGCGATAGCCCAGAAAAATCACCTCCTCAACCCCAAGTCGTCGGCCCACTTCCATCTGTTCTGCATAACGAATTTTGGTTCTTTTTTCAGGAGTCAGTTTATTATCTTCTTTAAACCCATTCTCTCCATTTGTTACAATGACATAGATAATTCTACTGCCCTGGTCTTTAAATTTTGAAAGTGTTCCGGTACAGGTAAATTCCAGATCATCCGGGTGTGCGGCAAAGCATAAAATTGTCATAATAGCTTTTTACCCAATATAATTATTCTGTCTTGGATGGAAAACGTTTTCCATCACTGGCTATACCCCACTTCCAGATTGGGATGTCTTTCTTCAGTGCATTAATGAACCAGTCCATTGCCAACAGGGCGGCCTTTCTATGCCGCGATCTGATCGCGATCTTTACGGAAGCTTCACCCACTGGTACGCTTCCGATCCGATGAATACAATCCAGATCCTGAATATCAAAATGATCCATCGCTTTTCTGGCAATTTCTTCTAGTTTATTTTCGGCCATCACGGGATAATACTCATAATCAAGGGCTACAATCGGAACTCCGTTTTCCGTATCACGCACACGGCCGATAAAAATCAATTCTGCCCCCGAATCGGTTATAGAAATATTATCCGTTGTAAGAATTATTGGCTTCTCGCTAAACGCTATCTTCATTGTCATCCACCTTGTACCGGAGGAATACACGCCAGTTCATCTCCATCATGGATGATATCGGTATCGACCGCAAACTTATGATTACAGGCCATTCGAAATGGCACGTGCTTAAAATTTTCACCACCCATTGCCTTAAGTGCCGAGATTGCCTCTGAGACCGAAGCATCGATCGGTAATACGAGCTCCAGCTCATCTTTCTCGAAAATGTATCTGGCGTGTGAAAATAAACGTACGGTTACTTTTATTTTTTTATCCATAAGACGATTCCTCAAATGACTTTCTGGGCAATAAAAAAGATCGCAATAATGATGACAATTCCCAGGGTTTTTTGAATCACGATCGGTTTAAACCGGAATGAGCCCATATAGGAGCCGACAAAACCTCCGGTTAAAACCATTATCATAAATGGTAAAAGATCGACCAACGCAAGATTTGTCCATTGGGCGCGTGAAATGATCCCTGCAAGCGAATTTAACCAGATAAAAACTGAACCCGCAGCGGCAGCCTCCTTAGCCTGGGACAAAGAAAACATAATCAAAAGTGGCACAAGATAGATACCCCCTCCAATACCTACTGTTCCCGCAACAAACCCCAGAATACCTCCCAAGATCAATGAAAATAATAATTTCTGAGAACGTGAAAGGGTAAATCTAAATGAGAGATCGGATCCAAAATATATCCTGATGGCAACAAAAACCAATGTGATCAGCAGTAACCATAGAAAAACAGATCGTGATAGGCGGAGAGTCCCACCCAAATAGGCCATAGGTATCGATGCCAGCAGAAAGGGGCCAATTAGACGAAATTTTACATGTCCCCCACGCCAGTAATTGATCATACCAATAAAAGTGACGATCAGATTCAGTGACAGAGAAATCGTAGGTATTATGGTATAAAAAACCCCTGCTATCGTCAACACCGCCGTGTAGGTTGATCCACCCCCCAATCCTACACTGGAGTAGAGCATCGCAACCAGAAAGAATACACCAGCTAGCAGCCAGAGCAATTCATGGCTGATACCCAGGGAGGTCATCTTCCGGATTTTCCCCCTGTCTTATGCAGCAATCTGATTTCACCAATTTTCATCGATTTATCCATTGCTTTGCACATATCATAAAGTGTCAAAGCAGATACAGCAACAGCAGTGAGCGCCTCCATTTCCACACCGGTGGAATCATTCGCGCGCACACAGGCTTCGATTATGAAACCATTGGGTTCCGTCTTTATCTGGACATCGATCCAGTCGATCGAAAGTGGATGGCAAAGTGGAATCAGATCTGCAGTATGCTTCGCAGCTCGAATACCGGCTAGTTGAGCTGTGGTCAGGACATTTCCCTTGGGGATTTTTTGATCCATAACCGCCTTGACGGTTTGCGGTCGCATCACAATTTTTCCGGTTGCAATTGCTTCGCGCTTTGTTTTTGTTTTTTTTGACACGTCCACCATGTTCACATTTCCGTGCGCGTCAATATGCGAAAAATCTGTCATAATTTTAGTTTATCCACCAATTTGTGTCATACTATCACGACGTTTTTCTGTAACCTGGCGCTGTGCTTCCCAACCATCGCGTGCTTTTTCCCACATGGCTTTTCTAAATATTGCGGCCAATTCCGCATCCGGGGCGCCTTTGCGTAGTGGTCCAAGCAAATCATATTCATGCTCTGCATAAAGACAATTACGGATCTGACCGTTAGCGGTTAATCGTATTCGGTTACAGTCTATCACAAAGACTGCGGGTATAGGAAGGAATTAAAGCGATCTTTCCTTTATATCCCGGAATTCTGTATACATGTTTTTCTGTATAAGAACCGGTTGCCGGATCAAGATCAGGATATAATTCCCGAAATCGATCAATCATTAGTTCAACGCCCATAAAGTGTCCGGTTTTCCAGATTTGATGCGCGTCAAAGGGCATTAATTCAATAAATCGAACAGTTACAGATTTATTACGGGTCATTTCTGCAAATTGATACAACTCATCATCATTAAATTTACGCAGAACAACCATATTTACCTTTACCGATTCAAATCCACTTTCAATGGCCAGAGTCAGGTTATCGATTACCTGCTGCAGCCCCTGCCGGCGCGTAATTTGAACAAACCTTGCAGCATCCAGCGTATCCAGGCTAACATTGATTCCTTTCAGACCGGCCTTTTTTAGGGCATCAATTTTCTCATGCAACAGTAATCCATTCGTCGTCAAATTTACCGAATCTATTCCTTCTATCTTCACCGACTCGCGAACGATATCGGTCAGTTCCTGACGAAGCAGGGGTTCACCTCCGGTATACCGGATTTTAGTAATCCCCAAACCAGATGCCACCTTAAGTATTCTGATAAGTTCATTGCTTTGTATAAGATCGCGCGGTGCCGCAAATCTAATACCTGTCTCGGGCATGCAGTATACACAACGGAAGTTACAATTTTCGATGAGCGAAATACGCAGGTAATTGAATATACGGCCAAATTGATCTTTGAGTAGTTCCCTCATATTCGTCACAATATTATTCTACGCTCAATTCAATGGTGAAAAAAACTGATCAATTTTATAACCTTCCTGCCTGAGTAAAACGGAATTATTATTTATAAATTCCTGTATCTTATTGACCGATACAACATAGGTAATTCCGTAATAAATGTTTTCATAGGATTCAATTCGCAGATCCCCTTTATAGACATCCTGAAGAGTGGATTCCAGCTGCTTAAATGATTTATCCGGAGCAAGATAATATTTTGTTTCCGCTGGCACCGATTTTGCCATACCTACGAGCTCAAAATTCGGAACGCCATCCCTGATCGCGAGGACAATACCGCCACTGAAACCCCTGTTAAAGACAGCATCAATAATAAACGTCGCCTCCTTATCTCTGGTCGCCCGGCTGACGATTGCCGTAGTAATCATTTTTTCACCCCTTGGATAACCGATGGTATAAACAAAGTTACCCCAGGTAAGTTCTTCAGCATTCCCCAGTCCGAAATTAAATACAGGAATTATATAGGGTGTATTTATTGACAATTCTTTTCCGATCAGCGCGATATCACTGTGCCGGTCGCTGGCCAATATTCGAAAGTTGCTCCCGAGATGAGAATCGATAACGTTGATGTTCTGTCTTATCTTGAAGGAAACGGTTTGAATATAATTTGTAAGTTTGCCTTCGACGTCGCGAAAAAAGGTAATCATCGTATCGGGAAAATCAATGATATGCGCGCAGGTCAAGAGTGCAATTTGTCTTCCGGCCCGGTAAATAACCGTTGCCGTTCCGGTAGCCGGTTGGTTAAAATGGAACTTTTGTGCCGCCCTTTGCTCAATTAAGTCTTCGGAAATCTGTGATTTTTCAATATAACTGTCTTCTGAAAATTCATATCCTTCATAAAACGCGAGTGTACTCACGAGCTTTACGGTTTCCATTATTTCCTGAAGTTTGTCAGCGGATGGCTCCTGTGGGTATTCCGAGTCATATTTTCCGTCCGTGATCCGAATCTTTTCCGTATGATGTATTTCTCTGATACATCCCACCATCAATGCAGTGGCAAAAATCAGGCAAATAATGCGTTGAAATAATATGTTAAATTTTCCCATAACCGTCAGAAATTATAAAATTTTTAAGCAAATTGCATCTTCGGTAAAATAAAAAGAGCGCATCCTCTTAAGGTATACGCTCTATTATAAAAATCGTTACGTGATACTAAACGGTTATTCTAGACTGATTATGGCTTTCCAATATTCACGCCGCATACGGGCAATGGCCGTTATCGGTATTTCTTTGGGACAAACAGCTTCGCATTCGCCATGATTTGAACATGCGCCAAATATCTCCTCATCCATTTGAGCGATCATACGTGCGACCCGGCGTTCTGCTTCCGGTTTACCCTGTGGTATAAGACTCAGATGGGATACTTTTGCAGCGACAAAAAGAGCCGCTGAGGCATTAGGACAGGCTGCGACACATGCACCACAACCGATACATGCGGCATAGTCCATGGCCAAATCGGCATCCTCTTTTGGCACCCTGACAGCCACTTGCTTCAGGAGCACCGCCGGTACGGACGGTAATATAACCACCTTTTGCAATGATGCGGTCGAAGGCACTTCGATCAACGACCAGATCTTTGATAATCGGAAATCCTTTTGCCCGCCAAGGTTCTACCGTGATCGTTTCCCCATCTTCAAACTCACGCATGCGCAATTCACAGGTTGTTGTACCCGGATTTGGTCCATGGGCCGTACCCTGAATCACCAAGCCACACATTCCGCAAATACCTTCCCGGCAATCATTATCAAATTCAATCGGTTCTTCATCTTTTTTAATTATATCATCATTCAGAACATCCAGTAATTCAAGAAAGGACATATCAGGATTGACATCTTCAACCGTATATGGGACCAGACTTACCCTTTGATTGCGAATCTTTTTGACGCCAGATTTTCAGATGTATGGTCATATTTTTCTTTTCCATTTCCGTTCTCCTTACTTATAACTGCGCTGGGTTGGTGTAACATTTTCAAAGACCAACTGCTTCTTTATGCAGTTTCCAATTCCCCATCTCTTTGAACTCCCAGGCAGCAACATAGGTGAAGTTTTTATCATCACGCAGAGCCTCACCTTCCTCCGTCTGGCTTTCTTCACGAAAATGACCGCCACAGGATTCCTTTCGGTTCAAGGCGTCCCGGGCCATCAGTTCCCCCAATTCCATATAATCTGCAACCCGTCCGGCAAATTCAAGATTTTTATTCAGGGTGTCCGCGTAACCGGCAACTTGTACATTTTGCCAGAACTCTTCACGTCAATTTCGGGATTTCTTCAATAGCGCATGTTTTAATCCTTTTTCGTCTCTTCCCATCCCAACATAATTCCACAAGAGATTGCCAATATCCCGGTGAAATTCTTTCACGGTTTTATTACCCTTGATGGACAGTAGTTTCTGATCACGTTGCTTCATATGCTTCAATGGCATTTTTAAATTCATCATCGCTCGACCGAGACTTTTTTCAACTCTGTACCGGCAAGATAATTACCAATCGTATATGGAATAACAAAATATCCATCAGAAAGACCCTGCATTAATGCGCTGGCGCCCAGCCGGTTGGCACCATGGTCAGAGAAATTGGCCTCTCCCAAGTACATGCAAACCGGGTATCGTACTCATCAGATTATAATCGACCCACAAGCCTCCCATTGTATAATGTACCGCCGGATAGATCCGCATCGGAACTTTCATAGGCATTCTCATCGGTGATCAGTTTATACATTTCAAAGAGATTGCCATATTTTTCTTCGATCGTATTCATGTCCAAATTTTTCGATCGCCGTCATTGAAATCAAGATAAACCGCCAGTCCGGTATCACCAACACCGCGTCCTTCATCACAAACATCCTTGGCATTTCGGGAGGCCACATCACGTGGCACCATATTTCCAAAAGTTGGATACTTACGTTCAAGATAATAATCCCGATCTTCTTCCGGAATCTCATTCGGTGCACGTTTATCATCACTTTTTTCTGGGCACCCATACTCGTCCATCATTTCTTAGGCTTTCACTCATCAGGGTCAGTTTTGACTGATAATCACCTGATCGTGGAATACAGGTTGGATGGATCTGGACAAAACACGGATTTCCAAAAAAGGCACCTTTTTTATGGGCACGCCAAATGGCAGTGGCATTAGAATTTATTGCCAAAGTGCGAAAGATAATATGCTGTTCCATATCCGCCCGTTGCCAGAATTACTGCATCTGCCAGTATGAGCTTCATAAGCTACCGGTAATCAGATTTCGGGTAATAATTCCGCGGGCCTTCCCATCCACTAAAACCAGGTCAAGCATCTCATGGCGAGGAAATATTTCAACCGTCCCCGCATCCACCTGCGCCATTAAGTGCACTATAAGCACCCAGAAGTAATTGTTGACCGGTCTGCCCACGCGCATAAAATGTTCGGGAAACCAACGCGCCGCCAAATGAACGGTTGGCAAAAAGCCCACCATATTCACGGGCAAACGGAACACCCTGGGCCACACATTGATCAATAATATTATTACTGACCTGGGCAAGCCGATAGACATTGGCTTCGCGTGCCCGGTAATCTCCGCCCTTGATCGTATCATAAAACAGACGCCAGACACTATCACCATCATTCTGGTAATTCTTTGCGGCATTAATTCCGCCCTGAGCGCCAATACTGTGCGCGCGTCGGGGAGAATCCTGTATACAGAAATTTTTCACCTGATAACCGAGTTCACCCAATGAAGCAGCAGCAGATGCACCACCCAGGCCTGTGCCAACCACAATCAAGATTAAATTTCCGCTTGTTTACCGGATTAACAACTTTCATCTCGAACTTGTGACGATCCCATTTTTCAGCCAGGGGTCCGGCAGGTACTTTTGCGTCTAATCTCATAATAAACCTCCAGTTACAATATAAATCCATACCGGCAGAAACAAGAAACCGACACCCATAACAAATGCAAAAACATACCCAAATCCCTGCGCAAAACGGGTGAATCGCTGTCCATTGATCCCCAGCGACTGGAAAGCACTCCAAACACCATGGCTGACATGCACGCCCAGCCCAATCATTACCGCGATATAAAAAATAACATTCCATATATTTGAAAAGAACTGGTAGACCAGTGTATAAAGATCTCGTATAACCGCGCCGTCAGACGTTGTATACATAATGATCTCACCATATTTAAAATGCAGAAGATGCAGTATTGTAAAGACAATGATTAGTGAACCGGTCCAGATCATCGAAATCGATGCAATTGATTTTTTGCTGGTATATTTTGCATTTTTGACCAGCGCATACCTTTTCGGACGTGCCCGCCAGTTTCCGATAGTTACATAAAGGGCATAAATAAAGTGGATCAGAAATATTGCTGCAAGTATTGATTCTGCAAGATAAAGCAATGTACCTAAACTAAGTAAGAAATGTGCATATTTGTTGAACGGGTCTTTGTCCGGATTCAACAGGGCAAGATTTCCTAACAGGTGAACAACGATAAAACCGCTTAAGGCCAGACCCGTTATTCCCATGAAGATTTTCTTACCCAGTGTAGATACCATGGTTCTAGAAAAAGGCATCATAGTCAAAACTCCACTTGTTTTGATTTATTTTCTTGATGAAGATGAAATAGCTGGTACAGCTGAAAGATAATTCCCTTCAAATACATTCATCCCTGAGAAGAGTTGTAAATTGTTTATCGATGTTTAACAAAACCGTAGATGGTTTGATTTGGTTGGCCATCCTTTTGTGAAATTTATTGCAATATAGTAGGCAAATTAACTTCCGTCATTTAAAAAATCAAGAGATTTTTCAATGCGCACCTACCGGTGTTTCATTATTTCAGGATCTCCTGGAAAAAGAGTTTCATAACATCCCAGGAACGCAGGTCAGCATTATAATTATAACCGATACCATCCTCCGTATCAAAGCCATAAGCAGAATTGGCAAATCCATGCACCGCCCCACCGTATACGATTATCTGCCAGTCAAGATCGGCTGTGCTCATTTCATCACACATCTTTCTGATCTCCTCGTGTGGAATCAGCGGATCATCGCTGCCATAAAGCAACATAACCGATCCCCGGATATTTCTTAGTTCGTCAGGATTCCGGCCGTGAACCGTGGGATAAAAAGCGACAACACCTTTTAAATTAATGCCTGTGCGGGCAAGCTCTAATGCAACCATACCACCAAGGGAGAAACCGACGATACCGATACGGTTAGGTTCAACACGTTTTTGTTGAACCAGAAGATCATATGCTAATCTGGCCCTTTCACGTAAATATCCGTTTTTTTCAGATAATGTTTCTTTTAGATCGCTGATTGATTGTTCCTTACCAAGTTTTCCAAATAAATCGGCAACAAGAACGACATACCCAAATTCAGCGAGTTTTTCGGCACGCTCATTGATCTGCGTAGAAAAACCCGGATTTTCATGGTATATGACGACGCCAGGTCGGATAGACTTGAGTAAACGATCGTAAATCAGCAAGGCAGTTAGCGATGTATCACCGTGCGTATAGGTCAGAGTATCTGTTTTGATCTGAGCAGATAAAGATGTGATTAAGATAAATAAGAAAATTATTGGATAATGTGTTCGCATGACAGTCCCCTTTTATTATTGTCATACAATGTGAATGTACAAAAAAACCAACATAATTTACAACCTGCATTCCGTTGCAAAAAACCGCCTGTGGGATTATATTGGCAGATATATTATATAAGATAAGCCATGTCAGCCATTTTCAAAAGAATTATCTTTGTTCTTGCTATCGTCACCACCCTGTTATTTTTTTCGCTTATAGGGGCAGCCTGGTATCTGGGTGCTTTTGCCACGGTTAAAGTATCCAAGGTGGAAAATCCGATAAAATATTTTATCACGAGTTCCGGGAAGGGTACATATCAGAATACCATGAATGATCTCAATACTTTGAAGGCCCACATTGAACGGAGTTCCCTGCCAGCCGGAGAGCCAGCCATACTGCTTTACGACGATCCCTTGCTTTCCCCCCTTCCCAAGGTTACCTCTCGTGCGGCATTTGTTCTCCCAGATTCTATCACGATTGATCCCCCTTATCGGTTACTGGTATTACCCCCACGGGAAACTATCAGGGCCGTTATCGATGCCAATCCGGCCATCGCAGCCTATAAAACCTATCCTGCTATCCGTGAATGGTATTTACGGTATAAGTTAAATCCCGATACAGCCGGAATAATTATTGAATATTATCAACCGGATGGTTTTATCGTGGTTGAATATCCTATTTCCTCGGAATAATTACTTTTTTGTATTCCCACCTTTAGTTTTCTGATTTATGTTCCGATTACATCAAGTAAAATAATTGGCAGTACGATTTCAGAAAGAAGGCTTTTCAAAAACATATGCCGGTTATAAATTAATTTCACTTTCAGTCCACTCATTTAATTACGGAGGAATTATTTTGCAAAAATTATTATCGGTTTTTATCGCATTATTTTTAATTCTGTTTGTTGCGTGTAACACTTCAACCGAGCCATCGGTCAACAATTCGGATATTCCGCAAGATCCTTCCGATATTGTGGTTCCGGCGACACTAATCAACAACTTGATACCATCGGCAATATTTACACCGGCCAGCGGTAATCCTTCCCGAATTCAGGTAAATTTACTGGGCCTGGTTAATCCGGTTACACAGACACCGATTACCTTATTCGCTGATTATTCCGGTGGAAATCACAATTTTTATCTTCAGGAAGATGGTATCGTAAAGGGGGTAAAATTAACAAAGGTCAGCACCAGTACTGTACTAAAGGCTGATGTTATTTTTGCCGTTGATAATTCAGGCAGTATGTCCGAGGAAGCCGATTCCATTGCAGCCAGAATTGTCGATTTTGCACAGGTTCTGGCCAGCAGTGGCCTCGATGTACGTTTCGGATGTGTCGGTTATGACGGCCAGGTAAACGGTGCCTTAAATATCACAACCCAACAAACTTTGACCCAATATTTGAACCGGGGATCCTATTATACAGGAACCTGGCGTACCTACGGTTTTTCCGGTCCTGATAGTGCACATTTGGAAGAGACCGCATGGACCTATGCTTCAGAAATATGGGGCGAAAATGGTGTGGTTGGAATCTTCTTTGCCGATACCATGTTCTCATGGCGGGCGGGGGCCCAGCGGGTTTTTGTAAATTTCACCGATGAGCCAACCCAACCCGGTGGCTATTACTTCTGGAGCACGGAAAATCTTTGCGACCGTATGCTCGGAAAGGGAACCGTTCATACCGTTTTTAGTGAAGATAGCAGTTATTATTACTGGCAGGATCTCTATGATGAACGACCCTGGCGCATGTCAGAATGTACGGGTGGTACGGTTAAATATATCGCAAGTGATGCTTCCGATTTGAATTTGCTTGATCTGCCCGTCACCGGAGCACTCTCAAACAGTTATCTGGTAGAGTTTTTATCCGGCGGTTCATCCACTGTGCATGACGTAACGATTACCGTCAAAGATGTTGGCGCAGATGGACAAATTATATATCAGAACATCAGTTATTAGGCCTAATAATTCAAGAAAGAGGACACAGAGTATAATTAAACTATATAAAACATAGAGTTATAAGAATAATTGAAGTGTATCTGATTATATACGATTAAATTTATAATTTAACTGTAACTGCAATAATTTCAAAAGGTTAACACTGTGCTATCTGTGGTTTATGAATTAACCAGGTCAGTAAATTTGATAATATTTCTCATAAAAGCCTGTCCTTCCGGACGGGCTTTTTTTATACCATAATTTATTTTCCTTGCAATATATTTTTACCTAAAATTAGACATGTGGTATTCGGGTCTGATACTATTCATTTTCCTTTTATTTCAATTGCTACCTGCCGAATGGCATACAGAAGATTATGGTAAATGGGCTGTTGTCAGATTTGAACATACTCCTTTTCCGGATACCAGTATTTCTCTGTCCGGTTTCAATAGTAGTACTGTGTTTATTTTTATTCCCGATGGATATCAGCCCTATTCTGAAATTGATCTGATCGTTGATCACCATGGACATGGTGCCATTATTGATCCCGAAAACGAAGAGAAATCTTCCTATCCGGAACTCCACCGGCAAGCCTATCAACTTTACGAAAGTCGTAAGAATGCAATCCTGATTATGCCACAGGCCGCCAGAGATCGGGCAAGCAGCAGTGCCGGCCGTTTTAGCCGGTATGGCATGTTTGCCGCATTTATCGGAGAGGTGTGTGCATTCCTTAGAAATGAACGGATCGTATCGGACGAAGCAAAACTTGGTCAAATACATCTCAATTCATTCAGCGGCGGTTATTTAATCACCGCAATGGATATTTCAGCAAATCCCCCCGAACTCATTTCGCACATAAAATCCGTGCATCTGTGGGATTCATTTTATGGTCAACAAGATATTTTTTATAACTGGGTATTAAAGCAAAAGGGATACTTTTTTAATACATTTACGCCAGAAGGAGGGACTCGGGTTTTATCGGAGCAGATGCGTGATTCTCTTCGAACACTGGGCATTGAATGTTTTCATGCTTTGCCGATTATAGATGAGCTTCCCAAAGTCATCATCGAGCCGACCGATAAATATCATAATGATGTCTCCCGGGGTGAATTTGCTTATGGTCGCTATTTAAAAAAACTACCGCTTCCCGATATAGATCTTACCGCTGCAGAAGCTGCTGTATTGTGCATCAGAAAAAAACGGTTCGCGTATCTATTGGGAACGATCCAGAAACAGTCATCTAGCCGGCTATCGATTATGGTATTCAGAAAACCAAAAAGATTGGTATCTGCTTGCCGATGAATCGCAAATCGATCAAACCAGTGATTCATTCTTTCATTACACAAATCATCGATGCGATTACAAATTACAAACCGTCGGCATTTCGGGGAAAGTTCTTACTGCGCCGTTTAACCTTGCTTCGGCCCCCTCCGATTCAACCGATCAATTTTTGATCGTACATGCCGAGAATCGACGCCTTGGCCGACCGCTTCGTGGATTTAAACCTGATCAATTCCTGTTTATACGGGATTCGGATCTGCTAACCTCCATATCCGGCCTTATCACCCGGCCGTTTTCTTCGTGCAGCAACCGCGCCATACTGGACGAATTGGTATATCCTGAGGTCTATAGGGATATTCTTTGGCTCACCGGGAATGAAAATGCCCCGGCCAAACTAATCGATGCGTTGGAAAAAAAATGGATCAACAATTTTATTTATGAAGGTGGTAAGTTCTTCTTGTCCGGAAACAACGTAGCAATTGAATTTGGTGCATCAAACGGTAACCGAAACGATCTTGATTTCGGTGAAAGCCAGTTGGGAATCTCAGGTTCCGACAGTTTAAAGGATATCCAATTCAGCATTAATGGGTATCAATTGCTTGGACTAAAACCGGATACTCCGCCTCATTTCGCATTTCATCAGGCGATCCGGCCGATCATCTCAAATAAAAGTGGACAGATAATTACCGCTTATCGGAAAAATAAAACTCCTTCTGGTATTGCAACTGTATTTTCTGCTTCCTTTTCACTCGGCGACGTTGAACCTGATCAAGGTCTCACTTCAATTCTCCAACTGTTCCGGAGTATCTCGGACGATGGCCCTCTAACCCCTGAACCATCAAAACCTATTACCAGCATTGCCCTGATTAACGGTCAAATACTATACCGAATTTCCGGCATAACAGATCAAGTTATTTGTACCATATATGACACCAGTCGTGCGATCATCCGGTCTGACACATTGGATTCGAAAAATCCTATCGAGGTGCCTGTTGAGCGGCCACGTTTCTTAAGACTCCAGGCACTGAACGGAGGTCTTGCCGGAAAACCATCGCCCCTCGTTTCCGGATACATAAAACCCGGAGACAAACCGAGTATTTTAATCGTCGATGGTTTTGAACGACGGACGCCTGCTAATAAAAGGGATTTTATCATCGAACATACTGTGGTTTTGCAGGATCTCGGCTATAGTTACGATACGGTAACCAATCAGGCTGTTCTTGACAGTCTCGTCAGTCTTTCCGGATATGATTTAATCGATTGGATTCTTGGGGAAGAAAGCAGTAATGGTCATACTTTTACCAATCAGGAACAAAAAATTTTAAGCGATTATGTTATGCACGGTGGTCGGTTGCTTGTCTCCGGGTCTGAAATTGGATGGGATTTGGAAGCAAGGGCTCAGACGATTACGGACAGTCTGTTTTTACATGAATTGTTTGGCGTGCACTTTATCGATGACAATGCCGGAACCGATCAGATCTATCTTGTTTCGAATGCATCAGAAAGCGAATCATTTTATTTCGGAAGAACCTACCCGGTAAGTTATCCCGACGTATTCAAAATCCTGGATAATGGAACGGAAATGATGCGATATCCGAATGGCAAAACCGCCAGCGGTGGTAAAAAACATATCGGCGGCGGGAAAGCGGTTATTATTGGATTCCCTCTTGAGACCGTGCAGCCATTTAACAAGCGTAGACAGCTATTCAGATATTTATTGGATTATTTGGAGGATATAAAATAAATGACTGTTTTGGAAAAATCTTCAACCGCTTCGCGGGTTGAAATGACCGAATTGGTATTACCAAATGACACCAATCTTATTGGAAATCTGCTCGGCGGCCGGCTGATGCACTGGATGGATATTGCCGGAGGTATGTCGGCATCCCGCTTTTCCAATCATGCCGTTGTAACTGCAGCGGTAGACAATCTTACTTTTCATCGCCCGATAAAGCTGGGTGAACTCGTAAACCTGCATGCCGCTGTTTCATGGACAGGCAGAACCTCGATGGAAATTAAAATCGTCGTTCATGCAGAAAATACATTCACCGGGCAAATTCAGCTGGCAAATGAGGCATTTTTTACTTTTGTTGCCCTTGACGATCACGGTAAACCGACACCCGTGCCCAGGCTTATACTTGAGACTGAAACTGATGCAAAAATGTTTGCAGCTGCAGCAGAGCGAAGAAAACATCGCCTACATATCAAAGCACAGAAGATTGAACCGTGACACCAGTTGAATTTTGATTAAAATACTCAATTATCGTATGTTAGGAATCATTAACAATTTGTAGCCGGATGAAAACAACAGCTTCAAAAATCGCCCTCTTTATCCCCTGTCTGGTAGACCAGGTATATCCTGAAATCGGATTTGCCATGGTCCGAATATTAAGGCATTTTGGTTACGATACAACCTATGATCCCCGTCAGACCTGCTGTGGCCAGCCCGCATTTAACGCCGGATATCGTGATGAGGCACGCAAGGTGGCACGCTCTTTTATCCGGGTATTCGAGCAAGCGGAAATAATTGTCGGACCTTCCGGCTCCTGCACCGCAATGGTCCGTAATTACTATCCGGTGTTATTTCATGATGATCATGAGTGCGATACAGCCCGTAAACTGGGTTTAAAAATATTGGAGTTTTCTGAATTCTGTGTCCAGGAAAGTCTTATTGAGCGCATTTCCGGAAAATTCCCGGCTGTTGTCGGCTTTCATGATTCCTGTCACAGTTATCGCGAACTGGGCATCCATGAAGCTCCTTTAAAAATTTTAAAAAAAATTGAATCCGTGGAAGTGCGTCAACCATCCGGTGAACCGGTTTGTTGTGGATTCGGTGGTTTATTTTCTGCAAAATACAATGCGATTGCCGCTTCAATGGCAAATACCAGATTGCTCCAGTTTACTGAGCTCGGTGTGGATTATATCGTTTCCAATGATCCGGGTTGTATCATGCATATGCGGCAGGAAGCAATTGACCGGGGTATTAATATCAAAATTTTACATCTGACCGAATTTCTGGCAAAGGCAATGCAGATTTCATGAGTACGAATTCAACATTTATACGTAAATCTGTTGAGAAAGCAGAGGATCGGAACCATCTCCTCAAAATTCTTAAGGCTGTGTCAACACACGACAGCAAGGTTGAGGCGATGAAATCCATTCAGTTCCTGGATTGGAATTCCGCACGTGATCAGGCGAAAAATATTAAAAACCATGTCCTGGAAAATCTGCCGGATTTACTTATACAATTCGAGAAAAACATTTCTGCCTGGGGCGCGGTGGTGATCTGGGCCCGTGATACTGCTGAAGCACAAAAACACTTTTTGGAGATATGTACCCGGCATAAAGCCCGGAAAGTAATCAAATCGAAATCCATGACAACGGAAGAAATCTCCCTAAACGAGACGATAGAATCTGCCGGGATGCAGGTTTGGGAAAGCGACCTGGGTGAAATGATCGTTCAACTGGCGGGTGAAAAACCTTATCATATCGTAACGCCGGCCATGCATAAAAGCACCGCTGAAATCGCCCGACTCTTCCACGAAAAACTGGGCACCCCAATGACCGACAGTGCCGAGGAATTGACAATGGCTGCACGCAGGTACTTGCGCGATGCCTATGTAACTGCCGATATCGGCGTTACCGGTGCAAACTTCCTGATCGCCAGCGAAGGATCTGTTGTACTAACAGAAAATGAGGGGAATGCCCGCCTGACCATGTCATGCCCACCGGTACATATCGTTATTGCCGGTCTGGAAAAGATCTTACCTTCTCTCGACGCCCTGCCGCTCTTCCTGCCACTGCTCGCTACCAGCGGCACCGGACAGCAGATGACCTGTTACAACACGATTATTCGCGGCCCGAAACAAGAACATGAGGTCGATGGTCCGGATAATTTATACATTATACTTCTGGATAATGGACGTTCGGATCTTTATAGTCGGGAACGTTTCCGTGAGAGCCTCCGGTGCATTCGTTGTGGCGCATGTCTAAACGCTTGCCCCGTATACCGTACCATTGGAGGACATACTTACCAAACCACGTATCAGGGACCTATCGGTTCGGTGATCACACCGCATCTGAAGCCAATGAGAGACTGGCAGCATCTTTCTTTTGCCTCCAGCCTTTGTGCTGCCTGCACCTCTGTCTGTCCGGTCAAAATTGAATTGCATACCCTTTTGTTGGAAAATCGTTGGGAATCAGCTAAAATTAATAACAACGGTTCTATTTGGCGATTCGGATTGAAATTTTGGGCGTTTATGTTTGAAAGCCGTGCCAGGTTAAAATTTTTCAGAGCTATCGGACGGATAAAATTACCATTTATTCGTCCGTTTCTGCCACGTGGCTTACGTAAACGGATTCCGTCTATTCCGGCCAAAACATTTTCCAGCCTCTGGAGGGAAAATGAGCAGTCGTGATGAAATATTGAAGCGATTAATCCGCTCAGTTCCAGTAGAAAAATCAACCGGTTATATCACAAAATCCGATTCCGGCATTTACGCCGATTATCCTTTATCGGAATCGGAACAGAGAAAAATATTCGCCGAACGTTTACAACAATTACACGGAGAGTTAATTACCGTTAAGGATGAAACCGAAGCTGCCGGTGCACTGTATCGGATCATCGAAGATATGTCTGCCCAGTCCTGCCTTGGATATGCTCCCGGGTTAATGGAAAAACTCACCGCCATAAAACCTGAGATTGCATCCCGGCTGGCAGATAATGCTCTATTATCGGGAAAATCGCCTGAATTTTCCACATATGCCGCAGGCATTACCCGTGCCGATTATCTGGTTGCCAGATCGGGTAGCATCATTCTCTCTGCAGCTACTGCCGGTGGAAGGCGTCTGTCGGTTTTACCACCGGTTCATATCGTCCTGGCTTATGCGAGCCAACTTGTCCCTTCTCTCGACGCCGTTTTGAAAGATATACCAGACAGCAGCTACGTTACCATCATAACCGGACCATCACGCACATCCGATATTGAAAAAAAACTGGTTCTCGGTGCCCACGGACCAAAGCGCCTGGTTGTCATCCTGATCGGATAAACCTTTTTACTTGGTCAGTTTCATAGGATCAAGAACTTTATCCAGTCTCTTCGGCCGTCAGATCCGTTTCCTTCAGTGCGATTTCCTTCAGCGATTTACCTTCGGCATAGGCGGTTTTAGCGATTTTGGCGCCTTTGTCATATCCGATGATCGGATTGAGGGCTGTAACCAGAATCGGGTTCTTATCAACCAGGTCGGTAATTTTTTTCTCATTCAGGATGAATCCCTTGATCGCCTTATCGGCCAGAACACGTGATCCACTGGCCAATATCTCGATTGATTGAAGCAGGTTGTGGGCAATTACCGGTAACATAACATTTAGTTCGAAGACGCCGGATTGCCCGCCGATGGTCACGGATACATCATTTCCGATTACCTGTGCGGCCACCATTGTTACGGCTTCCGGAATTACCGGATTTATTTTACCCGGCATTATTGATGACCCGGGCTGCAGTGCCGGGAGTGATATCTCACCAATGCCAGCTATCGGTCCGCTATTCATCCAGCGCAGGTCATTGCTGATTTTCATTAAACTCACTGCTACAGTCCTCAACTGGCCACTGAGTTCAACCATGGCGTCCTGGGTAGCCAAGGATTCAAAGAAATTCTTTGATTTCTTAAACGGTATTCCGGTTTCCTCACCCAGTTTTTTAGCAAACTTTTTTGCAAATTCCGGATGTGCATTGACGCCGGTACCAACCGCTGTACCTCCCTGTGCCAGCTCAGCGACCCGCGGTAGTGAGGACTTTATCCTTTCGATACCATGGTTGATTTGGCTCGCCCAACCGGACATTTCCTGGCTGACCCGGACTGGCATAGCATCCATCAAATGGGTACGTCCGGTTTTCACCACTTTGTCGTATTTCTTTGCCTTTTCAGTGATTACCTTGTACAGATGTTGGAGGGCCGGCAGCAGCACTTCTTTGGTCTCCAGATACGCAGCCACATGAATCGCGGTGGGAATCACATCATTCGAGGATTGGCCCATATTGACATGATCATTAGGGTGAATTTTCTCACCCGAAATTTCTGAGGCCAGTTTAGCCACCACTTCGTTGGCATTCATATTGCTGCTCGTGCCTGAACCGGTCTGAAAGATATCGATCGGAAAATGATCATCATATTTCCCTTTTGATACCTGTTTGGCGGCTTTGTGTATCGCTTTGGCTTTTTTCTTGTCCAGGAGACCAAGATCCAGATTTACATCCGATGCAGTTTGTTTTATCAAACCCAATGCGCGGATCAGGGCTCGGGGAATCCCGATTCCACTGATTGGAAAATTATCCACAGCCCTTTGCGTCTGGGCCGCATACAGGGCATCCTTGGGCACTTTGACTTCACCCATTGAGTCCTTCTCCATACGGAACTCCGACATAACATACCTCCTTAATTATAAGGTCACCATGAAAATACGGTTTTGTGAAATATATGACAATATCCGTATTTGAGACAAAATAAATCTTACAATTTAACCGTAATATCTAAATAAAGTTATATATAGAAGCGACTTTAAAAGCGCGGGATTGATCTGGCTTTCGCAGAATTTGATAATAGTTACGGGGCGGGACAGATCACTCTTCTTATGCTGGAGCACCAAACATACTGATATTTTACGACCCAAATGGGATATTCTTTAAAAAATACCCGTGATGCTTTCCAATTCAATGCTCTTTAATAACACATTATCGGGCTGGCAATAAGCGATTTTGACTATTTCTGCAACTTGCTCAGCGGTTAGCATTTTTGAACGATCCCAATTATATGGGAGTTTGTCCTGCATGGGTGTATCGACTGAAGCAGGAAAGATGGAGATAACCTTTATCCCCTGTTCCTGCACTTCCTGCCTGAGTGTTTCGGCAAAAGCTGCCAGACCGGCCTTAGCCGCGCAATAAGCCGACCATTCCGGAAAGTCTTTTTTGCCGGCGACTGAATTGATAAAAATAATCGCGGAACCATGCGCCATAAACGGCAGACATTTCTGGGTCAGATAAAATGGTGCTGTCAGATTTACGGTCAAATTTATCCGCCAGTCCTCCAGGGGGATCTCGGCAATCTTTCCCACCTTGGCAATACCCGCCGAATGCACGATTAAATGGATAAATTTTTCGTTTGCTTTGATTTCATGAATTAGTTTTTCAGCTGCATCATCTCTGCTCAGATCGGCAACCACATACTCACACGATCCTTTTTGCTCCTCTATTTCCGCTTTGAGCGTTTGCAGGTCATGCTCATCACGCCCGGTTATAAGCAATCTGAGATCTTCCTTTGCCAGTGACTGTGCAACCGCCCGTCCGATTCCCTTGGAAGCTCCGGTGATCAATGCCAATTTAGAGGGCACTACGCTCACTCCGGATCAATTCCATGAACTCCGTGCGTGTTTTCTGATCCTCTTTAAAAGATCCAAGCAGTGTGGAGGTGATCATTTTTGCTTTTTGTTTTTCGACCCCGCGCATCATCATGCACATATGATATCCTTCGATAACGACCCCAACCCCATCGGGTTGCAGGTGTTTATTGAGCACAGTGGCAATCTCCTGGGTCATATTTTCCTGCACCTGAAGACGCCGGGCAAACATATCAACAATCCGGGGAATTTTGCTTAAGCCGACAACCTTGCCCTTTGGAATATATCCCACATGGGCCATGCCAAAAAAGGGCAGCATATGATGTTCACACAGACTGTAAAAATCAATATTGGTCACAACCACCATCTCATCATAATCCACATCAAAATGAGACTTTGTTTATGAGTTTTTCCGGCGATTCATGGTAACCGCGGGTAAGCTCTCTAAACATCTGTGCGACGCGATACGGCGTTTTTTCAAGACCCTGACGGGTTGGATCCTCCCCGATATTTTCCAGAATCTTGTGTACCGCATTCTCCATGTCTTTCTGATTAAATGTCATCTATTTGCTCCATCTCTACTAATTTCAAAATAATTATTATTTGTCTCCCATACTTTGAGGTGACTGACCATATATCCTGCAAATTTTTCACTAAAACGGTCCCACAGATACTGAATAATCACTTCCCCGGTAGATAGATGATCTCTGAAAAACGGAACTTCTTTGTTCAGATGACGGTAATCCAGTTCACCAAGTATTTCCTGCACCTTCCCGTCAAGTTCTGCCAATGGGATGATCATGCCCGTTTCCGGATCGGGTTCACCGGAGATCGATATTTCAACGGTATAATCATGTCCGTGTCCGTTGTAATTATTACACTTATCATAAACCATGATATTTTCAGTTTCATTCAGCTTCTCTGAATGAAGCCGATGGGCAGCGGAGAAGCGGTAAACCCGGCTGAAACTCACATTCAAACTCATGCTTCTTTCCTCCATACATCGACATATAGGTCACCACGTTCATAAAGCCGGATTTTTTGGACCTGAAAATTTTTATCACCGCTCAATTCTTTTTGGATCTGCTGAAACAATACAAGACCCACATTTTCTGTCGTGGGTACACGATTTTTAAAATACGGCGTATCAAGATTCAAAAATTTATGGTCAAAATCTTTTAAAACTAAATTCACCTTTTTCTTGAGTTCAGAGAGATTTATGATCATACCGGTATCAGAATCAATCTCACCCGTCACGGTCACATGTAACTCATAATTATGACCATGACCGTATGGACTGGTATATACGCCGAAAACGGACTCGTTTTTTTCGGTATTCCAGTCCTCACGCCAGTAGCGATGACTGGCGGAAAATTCAAACTTTTTTGTAATCCAAACCGTGGATTCTTTCATCTGGATCCCTTTATTTATCTGGTTATAGCATCAAAACTCAAGAAAAAACAAATTATTCCGGGATAATTTTTGTCCCAATTTCAGAAACGAAAACCATAATATACACTGTCTTGAACCTGTTTTTACAAAATAATTATTATTTTAAATTACGATCTTATTGTGTCCTTCCGAAATCTATGACCTTGGCAAGTGTTAATGAGTAAAAACCCGGGCGTTGATTCTGAAACATGTCCACCAATGGAGTCCCGGAAACACGACTTTACTTTTATTGACTTCACTTAAAAAAAATATCTATGATTAATTTTAATTTAGAATGTAAGCACATAATCCGAACAGGACCTATAATATATATAAAATTTTACCTGTGCGAAACAATTTGAGTAAACCTTGTATCACTTGACAAAATAATTTAGATTTGGATATTGATAAATATCCCTGGAGGAAACAAAAATGCCTACATTACTTGAACATATTCGTAATACCATCGAAGAAAGTTATGACATTGTTCGCGATGGTGCTTCAACCATCATCGAAAAAGCGGAAGATTTCGGAAAAATCAATAAACTTCGCTTTGAAATACGCCAAACCGGCTCAAATGTTGAAAAAAAACTAACCATTCTTGGCGATGCCGTTTTCCCTCATCTGATGAAAAATGATGTAGAAGCTCTAAAGGATAATCCGGCAATAAAACTGCTGGTCGAAGAGATCCAGGATTTAAACAAACAGATGGATGACAAACAAAAAGAAATTGACAAAGTCCTGGCTGAAAACAATAAAATCAACCAGCAGAAAGAACAGGAAAAACTACAGGAAAAGATTACCAAACTGGAGCAAGAAATTGAACAACGTATGAATGTGCTTAAACAGTTAAAGGATAAATAATCCTGCATGCTTGTCTGATTCTACCCACCTTTACCAAATTGAAACTACCATTATTTCAATGCGCTTTTTAAAGCTACATAAATACTTTATCGCAATCCTCATCCTCGGATCGATACTGCGACTTGCTGATCTTTCCGGAGAAAGTATCTGGGTGGATGAAGGCCGCTCAATGGCTTTGGCAAAAATGTCTGTCGAAAATATTATCGATGAAAATGCCCAAGATAATCATCCACCAATATATTACCTCTTTCTGCATTTCTGGATAAAAATATTTGGTACCGGTGAATATTCCGGCCGCTTACCGGCTGCCTTGCTTGGTATCGGGTCCATCGCTATGATATATTTCATCTGCCGGAAATTTTTCGATCAAGATACATCCCTCTATGCTACCCTGTTTTTTTCCCTCTCCGTTTTTCATATCCAGTATTCCCAGGAAATTAAGACATATGCACCGGCCACATTTTTAACTCTTCTTTCTTTTTTTGCTTTCCTGAATTTGCTCAAAGACAGGCATCTAATACAAATTCTGCTTTATTTGGTGTCTTCAGTCTTCTTGCTGTATACGCATTTTCTTGCCATCCCGGTGATACTTGCCCAGAATATTATTTTTTTTGCGCGTTATGCAAGATCAGAAAATAACCATTCATTGCGTTCCTGGATATTAATTCAGCTTACCATCCTGGTATTATTCTCACCCTGGGTGCCGTTTCTTTTCCAGCGTACAGCCGATTTACCGGGTTCTTTCTGGCTGCCTCCGATAACATTGATGGAAATTCCAAAAACCTTTCTGATATATGCCGGAACATATACGCCATTTGGAATCGCAATTTTAATCATCTTCACCATACTGATCATTATTGCAATCCGAACAAGACAAATCCCCGGGGATACATATCTTCTACTGCTATCCTGGTTGTGCGTACCGATTGCATTACCATTACTAATTTCATTTCTGTACGCACCGATTTATATCATCCGTATCACCATCGTCGCTTCAATACCTTTTTACATTTTGGCCGGCTACGGTCTGGCCCAAATTTCAAATCGTTTTGTCCGATCTCAAATCCTTTTGTATATTTTGCTATTATCCTGCGCCAATCTGATAACTTATTACACCGAGTCTCACAAGGAACGCTGGCGGGAAACAGTCGAGATACTGGAAAAATCTGCCGAACCGGAAGATCTTATCCTGGTTCATGCCGGATTTTGTGTCGAGAATGCAATCGATTTTTACCGTCAACGGCAAGATTTGACGATTAGATCATTTCCAGCTCAACATCTTAAAATTATGCCGGTGGATACCGCCGACCTTGCAAAAGAGATCCAGGTGTATAATCGTATCTGGTTAATCCGCTCGCATAGCAGAGACTCAACCGATATGATACCGGCGACACTCAGTCGGAACTTTAAGGCCGAAAGGCTGTTTATTCTGAACAGCCTGAGTTTTAATTCCCATAAACCGTATACTGGCGTTGAACTTTCACGGTGGCTTAAAAAAAGTATGAAGAATAAACCGATCGCACCGGAGGTAAATTATTAATCCGTTTAAGGTATATGAAATAATCCGACGCCACTGGAAAGTTGGTTATTCATATGGTCTTGGGAAAGAAATCGTTCATTCCGGGCCGATAAATGTTCATATTGAAACAACCAATGTCTGTAATTTTCGATGCGTTTACTGTCCTCAAAGTGTACCTGAGGAACATTTCAAGATCCTCGGCCGTGGTAAAATGTCATTTGATGACTATACAACCATAATCGATAAGCTCCTGGATTCCTGGGCACTGAAAGAAATCATTCTCACGCGAGATGGTGAACCGCTGGTACACCCTCAGCTGGAGGATTTTATCACGTACGCTTCAGAAAAAGGACTTGAAATTACCATCGGATCCAACGGATCGTATTTTTCCCCCGATCGAATTTCCCGTTTGATCGATAGTGGCCTGACTAAAGTAAAAGGTGATTTTTGCGCTGATAAATCCAAATATGAATCCATGCGTGTGGGTGGTAAATGGGAGGAGGTCCTTGTCGGCTACCGCGGACTGCTCGATTACGCCATGGCGCACGACCGGCGTTTCCATCTGGTTCTTGTCGACCTCAATTCCTTTGATCTGAAAAATCAACAAGAAGTACAGGAAAGTCTTAGGGCAATGCAGGATCTTTTTGCGTATCCTGCCGATCGATTATCGATAAATCCGGCGATGATGCACAATTCTTTTAATGAAGCAAAGATCGTCCTGTCTTCCAGCGATCACTTAAAAGATAGAACCTATAATCTATGTCATCATCCCTGGATAGAACTCGTCGTTGACTATAAGGGAAACGTAGTGGGCTGTTGCAGAGATCTGCGCAGTGAATATATTCTGGGTAATATACTCGAATGTGAGGATATCGAAAAAGACATTTGGAATGGCGAGCAAATGAAGCAATTGCGCCGCGCGCTGGCAACAAAACAACCGGAATTAATTACGACCTGCCGGAAATGTGATTTACCTTATGGCATTTCTTACGCAGGACGAGGTACGTTTTCGAAAATACTAAGATTCCTGCGCCGTTGATTTCTTTTTGAAAAGTGCCTTTCCTGGTTTCACGCCTGTGTGCTTTCCCTGAGAGATGACAATTTTTCCGTTTACCAGAACATATGGTATGCCCTGGGGGAATTGATGCGGATTAGTATAGGTTGCACGATCGAGAATTGTCTTAGGATCAAAAATCACAAGATCCGCAATCATACCTTTTTTGATCACACCCCGATCATGAAGTCCCAGACGAGCGGCGGGAAGTGATGTCATCTTGCGCACCGCCTCTTCCAGAGAAAGGATATTTTCCTCTCGAACATAATGGCCAAGTATCCGCGGGAAAGTTCCATAGGCGCGGGGATGTGGATTCCGGCTGGCCATCAAACCTTCCGGTTTATAAGCGTCTTCATCGGTGCAAAAGGATACCCAGGGCAGCCGCATCTTCTTCTTTACATTTTCTTCAGACATAATAAAATATATCCCGCCCCCTCCACCATTTTCAGCAATCAAAAGGTCAAAAACGGTTTCTAATTCATCCTTTCCCTGTGTCTCCGCAATTTCTGAAATGCGTTTTCCCTGAAGTACCTTGCGATCAGAGGAGAGATAACTGACCTGAATATTTGCCCCCCCACCTGCCATCTGATAAAAATTATCCCATCCTTCCTTCTCGTTGAGGATCGCTTTCTTTATTTTCTGTCGAATTGCCGGATTTTGCAGACGCTCAACCAGGGCATGATCACCACCCTCTTTTGCCCAGGGCGGAATCATAGCATCCAGTCCGGTGGCGCCTGCGGTATAGGGATAAATATCAGCCGTGATATCCAGACCGTTTTCGCGGGCCAGTTCGACTTTTTCAATCGCTTTCCCAAGATTTGACCAGTTATCTTTACCCGCTGCCTTGAAATGGTAAATTTCTGCCCGAATATTGGCTTTTTCGCTTATCTCAATTAATTCGTTCAACGCCGTGAATAAATCCGCACCTTCCCCACGTATATGGGACGCATAAATTCCATCATACGCAGCGGCAACTTTTGCCAGTTCAATCAATTCTTCTGTATCGGCATAAAAAGCCGGTGTATATACCAGACTTGAGGCAACGCCAAAAGCTCCGTCAGCCATTTCTTTTTCAACCAGTTGACACATCTGGTTCATTTCTTCCGATGTGGCCTTGCGGTCATCATGACCCATTACATAGAGGCGAACCGTGGTTGCTCCTACAAAGGATGCGACATTGATGGAAATCCCTTTTTCCTCGATAAAGCGAAGATATTCTGCAAGTGTATGCCATTCATATGTGATACTGTATTCAGGCCAGAAATTTTGCATCGCTTCTTTAATCCGATCATTCACCGGACCCATCGACCAACCTTCGCCGAATACCGCTGTGGTGATACCCTGCCGGATAACACTGTGAACTTCACCATCATACACGATCGGTCCGGAAGCCCAGGAAAGCATGTCTATAAAACCGGGTGCGACCACCAGATCTTTGGCGTCGATGATATGCATTGCCGATATATCCATTTCCGGTGAAATTTGAATGATACGACCGTCACGGATGGCAATATCAGATTTAAATCCCTGCCCCCCGGTACCGTCAACGATGGTACCATTTTTGATTAGGATATCATAGTTTTCCTGCTTACAGGCGTTAAAGATCAGAATTACAACGCACATATATAGTGCGACTATCCATTTTCTCATGCTTTTTCCTCTCTTACTCCGTGATACCTAAAAATACAATGGCTGCAATTCCTGTAGTTAAAGCCCATAAGCCTGCACGGTTTAGTTTTTCTTTCCAAATTATCCATGCAGCCACAGCGGTTGTAAGGATAATACCAATATTGACCAGCGGATAAACGATAATCGCCTCGACTTCCGAAAGGGCTGAGATCAGGAAAAAAGAACTGAATATATTTGGTACCCCTAAAAGTAGTCCTAAAAGGACCGTCTTTCGGTCAACCGCTATTTTTTTCAAAACCACATAACCAGACGAATATAACCATGCTGCAAAAAAAATGCTCAGCAGGAAGACAGGTTTTTCGCTTTCCGGGCGCCACACCTGAAATAATTTCATACAAAAGTCATTTATCCCGATACCGGTAAGAAGTAGAATCAGGGTCAGATATTCGGTTAAATGAAGTTGCCCGTCTGAATTATTCCTCAACGAGCGATAAAACAGATATATCGTAATAAAGGCAAGTATCAGCCCGGAAAATTGCAGAAACCCCGGAATTTCACGATAAATGACCATGGCAAGTACAACCGGAACAATAACTGAAAGTCTTGAACTGACGGTGGCTAACGCGGTTCCGGCGACACGCACGGCAATGGTAAATAAAAAAAATGAATACACAAAAATGCTTCCGAGGAGCAGACCGAATAATACAGACTCCTTTGAGACAACCCGTACATCCTGAAAAAGAAACAGGATGAGACATATAATCGTGGCCATAAAATAATTGGCTGCCAGCAGGACTAAAGCCGGTCCCCGTCGATTTTCGTTGAATTTCAGGAGAACACGCTATGCTGCTGGAACAAATAATCGTAAGAACAAGGGCGGTCATTTTAAGCCAATCCGATCTCAGGCTGAAGCATGCCGGAGAATTTTGCCTGAGAAAATACCCTGATGCTGATTCTTCTCCACCGATATCTTTCCATTTACAATGACATACTCAATTCCAACCGGAAACTGATGGGGAGCGACGAAAGTTGCGCGGTCCAGGACTATATCCGGATTGAACACAACTATATCTGCATAAAAATGTTCTTTTAACCGGCCACGCTTGTTCAAACCGAGTTTTTCGGCCGGCATGGAAGTCATTTTTTTAATGGCCACCGGAAGATCAAAATAGCCAGATTCACGGCTATATTTTCCCAGAACCTTCGGAAAGGTACCATAATAACGGGGGTGTGGATTACCAGCTCCCAGTTTACTTTCCGGGGATATTGCACTGCCGTCCGACCCGATCATCACCAAATCCGATTGCAGAACCTTTTTCAGATTGTCCTCATTCATGGCAAACCCCACCATGCCAACCCTCATTTCCTCCTGCATTAATAAATTCTTGATGAACATAAAGGGGGATTCACCTGTTTCCCCTGCACAATCAGAGATGGTTTTACCTTCGCACCATTTATTTTCATCGGTACGAACTGAACTGATCATGACCCGGTCCCAACCTCCAATTCGAGTACCACGACTGTTCGCATACACTTCAATATCCGGAAGTAAATTTGTGTTCTGCAATCGGGATAGAATTTCCTCACGTTCCCCTTGCCGTGCCCAGAGAGGTAGAAAAGTACCCAGGCCGGTTCCATAGGCGATATATGGATAGCGATCTGCAAGCACCGGTAGACCCTCTTTGACTGAACCATTTAGTTTATCAAGAATCCGGTCAATTTTGTTCCAGTTGGCCGGATTACATGCTTTCAGATGGGATATTTGCGTTGAAACTTCGGCAAGACGGCAGATCTCAAGCGCTTCATCGATCGCTTCTTCAACGCGGTCATCCTCATTGCGCATATGGGTTGCATAGACGCCGCTTCTGGCAGAAACAATCCGACACAACTCAACCAGTTCTTCCGTTCTGGCATAGCTTCCCGGAGCATATTCAAGACCGGTCGAAAGACCAAAACTACCGGCTTCCATTGTAGAAGCCAGAATTTTCTTCATCTCGTTTAACTGATCCGCGGATGGTTGCAGGTCGTTCTTACCTACCACAAATGCACGTAAATCACCATGACCGGTAAAAGTGAGATAATTTATTGATGTTTTTTTCTTTTCCAGAAGATCCAGGAAAGAAGTAATGTCATCCCATTCAGCATGAATACCATACCTTTCAAAGAGATATATATCTAATTCAGATCGATCCTTCTTATTGAGAGGGAATACCGTGCTGCCACAATTTCCACCAACCTCCGTTGTTACCCCTTGCATCAGTTTGCTCATACCGCGTGGATCGACCAATAATTGTGTATCGGTATGGGTGTGGATATCAATGAATCCGGGAGAAACAGCCAGGCCCCGAGCATCGATGATCCGGTCAGCAGAAGCCTGAGCCAGATCGCCGATTGCGTTGATATGATGATCACGGATCCCGAGGTCAGCAATATAACCGGTGGAACCGCTGCCATCCATTATTATACCACCTCGGATAATCAGATCAAATTGATTACGTGAAGTACAACCTACCAGAAATCCGGCAACGGCAAGACTTGCCGTCCGGTTAAAATCGCGTCGTGTTATGTTTTGAGTCAATGTTCTATCCTTTTTGTTTATTCAAATCGCTTGATATCCATCTCAACGCTAAAATGGGTGTTCGGAAACGAGATTGAACGAAATCCATCCCGGCTTATTTTACGCGTTGCAAGGATTATACCGGCTCCACAGTCTTTTTCATCCAACCAGTCGTATTCCCCTTCATGGCCGGATTCCAGTTTAAATATCCATTTCCCAATACGTCCGTTATTTTCAACATAGAGCCAGTATTGATCACCCGGTGTCAGACCCACATTTTCGAACGACAGATGGAGCACTGACATATTGCTATCAGAAGATTTCTCCTGATCAAATTCCAGATTCAAACCCGGATCTTCGAGTTTTGTCGGTACCAGAAGCCAATAAGTATCATTGATATAACGGCCAAAAGCTTTTTTTATCCATTCGTCACTTTCCTGAGACCCCATTTCCACATGGTTTTTATATACTTTTCCGATACGTGTGTTCACATTAAAAACGACCCTGACAGATCCATTTTCTTCAGGAAGGTCTTCTTCGTAGACATAATTGCCGGTAAAGCGATCCCATAGATGATTTCTTTCGGATAATATCTGTCCCCCCTTTTCCACGCGGAAGGTAAACTCCAGATAGCGGGCCATGTAAAAAGTATCCTTGCCACCAATATGTTCCCAGACTTTTTTCACCACAGTTTCCTTATCCTGTGCCTTCAGAATCGCACCTGCCATCAGGAAGAAAATCAGTAATAAATAGACGTATATTTTCATATTTAACTCCCAAATGATATATTGAATATGCTTGGTGTCCGGCATACAGACAATATCGCTCAGGATAAACTACCCTGAATTTTATAAACTGAAATATACAAACTTAAATAACACACCCCAGCAGACAACTAATATATTTATTTTATTCCATTACCCCATTCCTATTTCTCCCTAATCTGATTTTTGAAAGGGGATGATCCTATGGCGATGGCTTTGCTCACGTGAGTGGCAAAAACCATTTGTTGCCCAGAATTTAGGGATGTTACAAACTAATCAGGTGAATGATTTTACAAATTTTATTTTAATACGATCATTTTTCGGGTTGCTATCACCTGGTCATTAAATTTGAACCGGTAAAAATATACACTGCTTGACACATTCATTACCTGCCATTTGACTTGATACGAACCTGCGACACGATCGGCGTCGACCAGTGATTCTACTTTTTGACCATTGATATCGAACAGGTCAATCTGAACTCTGCCGGATCGTGGAATGCTGTAGGCGATTGTGGTTTCGGGATTAAACGGGTTGGGAAAATTCTGTTCGAGCTGGAAATTCACCGGTTGATTCTGAGATTCTTCAGGAATTTCCGTGGTGATATAATAAGCCTTAAAATCATCCAGATAAATTGTACCGCTGTCCTTTTTTGCCTCATCGGTTTCAGCCAGATAAATTCGTTTCCATAATAGCGGAAAAGTCATTACGGCCCCCGGATTGGACCAGTGTACAATTGCATTCTGAAGTGGAATCTTTAATTCTCTCCAACCGTTCACCCAGTCTATCCCGGGTGTGGCTTCGGTAAAGTTAAGCAGGAACTTTTCGCCATCGTTATCCTGGAACTCGGCCCGCAACCAATGGCCGCGTCCATCACCATACACCATAAGGCTTATAGCGGTCGGCGATCCCGACAAAGGTATATTGCAGTCCAGATAAAGCGCCGAAGTTCCTCCGGTGGTAAGACTATAATTTAATTTGCCGGAAGTTGGATTAGAGAAATAAATGGTTTCATCGGTGACGAAACGGCACCCGGCGAGATCGATTCTTACACCGGTTAATGTCCATTTGTCGGTCGAAGAAAAATCATCAAGACCAATATCCGCCGATACCCCGACCGATACCTCAGTGGTACCCGAAATTGCATTGTATGTAGCGCTGACAATCCCTTGTCCCTGTTTGGTGGCAGTAAATAATCCCGTTGGCGTAACCGTTCCAATAGAATCGTAAACTTGCCATTGATAGTCTGACAATTCCAGGCTGACCAGATTTTGATAAGAGTCAAAAGCCTTGGGCGTGATTTGTTGTGCCTCTCCAACTTTGAGAATCACCGGATCAGGCTCCAGGATAATTTGTGTCAGCACCGTCACATAAACCAGCGACGAATCCCGGACAGACTTATTGGTGACATAGACATATCCTGAATCCGGATCCATCCCGGCGGTAAATACACCATCTGATGCTATATTACCAATACCGGAATCACAAGTCCAGAATAGTGAATCCGGATTAAGATCTAAAGGATTATAATACCGATCAAATCCCTTTGCTGTGAAATGGAGTTGCTCATTGGCAAGTAAAAACACCTTTTTGGGCTCCATGGTGAGCTGCGCCAGTGGCCCGGTTGGAGCGCTGCTGATGAGCAACATTGCATTTGATACGGAGCGCTCACCCGTAGGATCCGAAGGGCTGTTAACCACGTTTCCTCTTACAATCATGGTACTCGATCCACCGCCGTCAAGATTAATACCCTGATAAACGCCCCACTGCAGCATGTAATCTGCCAGTTCATATAACGACATGCCAACACTATAGCCTGTCTGACGGCCATCGACCACGAAAAAATATGACTTGCTGGAGTCTGCTGAGATGCCTATTGCCGTTCGCGGATGGCGGTCACTGGCAAAAGCCGAACCAATACCTTCCTGTGCATATTCAACGCTTTTAGTGCCATTCCGGATAATCCGTGGAGTGCCTCCGACCAGTTGTCGAAGCTCCCCTTCATTGGGCAACAATGTGAGTAAAATGTTTACCGTATCACCGAGAAAAATGTGCTGATTAAGAAAATTACTCGCGCTACCATGTCCGGACAGTATGAGACCGTTTGTTGGAATCATATTATTGCCTGACCCGGCCGACATCGTACTATCTTTATCGGTAACACGTAGGCGAATTGTGTCGTTAACCGTTGGGCCACTGGATACAAATTCCGTTATAATTTCTGTTCCATATTGATTGGTACCGGTTGACGTACCAAAATATTTATTATAAACCACCAGCCCATTATCAACTCTCGTTTCATTGACACCAGTTATTGTGCTCACCGATTGATCTGTAGTTATTAGTTTTCCGATAAATGAAAAAATGTCAATCTGTGGTTTTTTATTTTCCCCGATCGAAAAGGCGGAGCGGCTGACAGGTCTCTTAAGGAGCATCCCGTTCAGGATCTGGGCACCAACCGGCAGGCCACTTGCTTCAAAAAAATCGGCATTGACCGCCCCGATAACTCTGTGTTCTTCCATATCATGTCTTAAGACCATTGAAGATGTTTTTTCTAAAGCATTCAAGCGGTCACCGGCTTTGGCACTTTCAAACTGCAACCAGCTATTATTACTTTCAATCTCCAGAACAAACAATTGCCAGGGACCAGCATCAAGTATTTCATGATGAAAATTAACCCCGGGACCGACCAGCGTAGTTGTTTTCGAGTCTGCAAAAATTGAACCGGTCAACAGGATAAAAATAAAAAGCATATGACCATAGGTTTTCATGATACATTCCATTTTTTATCAAAATCGTGATTTAAACCTAAACCATTTAAATAAAAATCACAATAGGTTCCGCTAAATAGACGGGGTTATTTTCCCTTATCAAGGGAGGATATGATCGTTTCCATTTCGATGTGGGCTTCTTCCCATAGACGAACTAACGAGGGTATTTTCAACTGCAATTCCTGATATCTTCGACCGGTCTCAGCGGCGCTGACATCACTTTTATAAAAAGAAGGATCACTCATTTTGGTTTCAATGTGTTTTTTTTCTTCTTCAAGCATTTCGATTTCAGCCTCGAGATCAGCAATTTTATGCGTGAGTTTCCGGCGTATTCCACTGACCCGTTGCCGGGCTTCCGCCTCTAGCCGTTTTTGCCGTTTTCGGTTAAGACCACTTTCGCTGTCAGGCGGAGATTCAATATCGGCGATTGGGGGGTGTTTTTTCTGCTCCTTGTACTTTAGATAATCGGTGTAATTTCCTTCATATAGATCCAAATGACCAGCTTTGAGTTCAATTACCCTTGAAACAATCCGATCCAGAAAATAACGGTCATGGGAGATGATTAATAACGTACCGTCATATTCCTGGAGAGCTTTTCGAGTGCCTCTTTCGCCTGTATATCAAGATGATTGGTCGGTTCATCCATGATCAGGAAGTTTACCGGCGATATCAAAATCTTTGCTAACGAGACCCGGGCTTTTTCACCTCCGCTGAGCACCGCGATATTTTTTTCGACCTCCTCACCGGTAAATTGAAATATACCCAGGACGTCTCGTACTTTTGTACGATACACATCGGCGGCAGATGCGTACACTTCCTGGTAAACCGAATTTTCTAAATCCAATGCTTCCAGCTGATGTTGTGCATAATAACCGGTAACCACCCGTTCTCCAAGGATAATCTCTCCTTCCTGGGGTGTCACCTGATTTGTTATTAATCGTGTTAACGTTGTTTTCCCTGCGCCATTGACGCCAACCAGTGCGATTTTTTCTCCACGATAAATATTCAGGTCGATATTTTGTAAAACCCGGTTCGTGTCATAAAAAAAACCAACAGATCGCAATGTACAAACATCTTTATAACTTTTCACCGGCGCTGTGATACGGAATCCAAATGTTTTTCGTTCTGGCGGGATATCAACGCTTTCCATTTTCTCGAGCATTTTTATTCTGCTCTGAACTTGTGGTGCTTTGGTGTTTTTGTACCGAAATCTTTCAATAAATCGTGTGATGCGTTCACGTTCTTGCCTTAGTTCATCCGCTTTCTTGATCAGAGATTCCCGTTCTTCCTGTTTTTTTTCCAGATACAATTGGTACTTCCCCGGATACATTGTCAAGCGGCCCCGCCACAATTCGGCAAGCTCTTCTGAAAGCCGATCGATAAAATAGCGATCATGGGAAACAAAAACGATTGCGCCTCTGAAATTCAGTAAATAATTTTCCAGCCACTCCAACGATGGCAGATCCAGATGGTTCGTCGGTTCATCCAGTAAAAGTAGATCCGGATCAGCAATAAGCAGTCGGGCAAGATAGGCACGCATCTGCCAGCCGCCACTTAATGCGGAAAGGGACTGTTCGAACTGGTCGGCAGTAAAACCGAGACCTGCTAATATTTTTTTGGCCTGTGCTTCCTGATCATAACCACCATGTACACTAAATTCATGCTCCAGCTTGGCCCAATAGGGTGGCGGATCCGGAATTTTCCGGATTGTTTTCCAGATCGGTACGGTGTTGTTCCATTTGGGAGCGGATATTGGCCAGGTGTTGATTACCGGAAATGACCAGATCCATGATTTTACCTGCATCCATCAATATCTCTTCCTGTGGCAGATAGCCAATCTTAAAGTTCTTTGGTGTCTGGATGGTTCCGGTAGATGATTTGAGTTGGTCCAGGATAATCCGCAACAGTGTTGTTTTGCCGGCACCATTCGGACCGATCAAAGCGACCCGGCCTCTGTCGGAAATCGTCCAGTTGATTCCACTGAATAGCAGTTTATTGGCGATTTCATAACTTATGTCTTTTAGTTGCAGCATATATTTTACTTTGAAATTCCGGAATAATATACCAAAATTTGAAGCAGCGGGATAAAATTTGAACTAAAAAAAAGCCCCCTTAGTTCATATGAAAGGGGGCCTGTTTGTCTGGTCGTTATTATTTTTCCATCTGCTTCAAAAGAGCTTCCATCTCATCCATTATCTTGTTCATCTTTTTCATGGCAAGCTCGAACGGTTCATCGGTAGTCATATCGATGCCCACTTTTTTAAGGGTCGGTATGGCATATTCGGAACTTCCACTTGAAAGAAAGGCCAGATATTTGTCAACCATACCCTTCTCACCACTCAGCATTTTTTCAGCTGAACACCTGTGATGCCAGATATGATGTGCTATATTGGAATACATAAAAATTATAATAGAAATGGGGAATATAGGCCCATTCAATGGCATATACATCGTCAATGACGGTGACACCCTGATCATGTCCATAATATTTTTTTAGAATATCCATATAGACTTCGGTGAATTTATCCCCGGTCAGGGCTTCCCCTTTTTCGGCCAGTTCATGAATACGCAATTCAAACTCGGCAAATTGGGTCTGACGGAAAAGGGTTGTCCGAAAACTTTCCAGGTAGCTTCCCAACAGGGACAGGCGCTCCTCCGGTTTTTTCAGTCTTTTTCAGCTCATGATCCATCAAAATCGCTTCATTGGCGGTTGATGCGACCTCGGCCAGAAAGATCGGATAATCAGCCATCGGGTAAGGTTGATTTTTATTGGAATAATAACTATGCATGGTGTGACCCAATTCGTGAGCCAGGGTGCTCATTTCCTCGTCACTATCATTGAAATTCATCAGGATATAAGGATGTACATCATACGCAGCACCATCAGAATAGGCTCCGGAGACTTTACCGGTGGTAGGATAAACATCAATCCACCGATCATTAAATGCATGGTCCAGAGTGGCCACATAATCATCCCCAAGTACACCAAGAGCATTTTTAATCACTTCCGCCGCTTCATCGTATGTGTAGGTCAGGTCCACCTTTTTTACCAGTGAAGGATACATATCATAATAGTGTAATTCATCGACACCAAGCATTCTTTTTCTTAATTGCAAATAACGATGCAGGGTCGAAAGATTTTTATTGGTATTTTCAATCAATTTGTGGTATACCGCTATCGGGATATTATTGTGGTCAAGTGCCCGTTCAAGTGAGCTCTTATAGTTACGGGCATTTTTATAAAATATATTTTTCTGGACTTCGCCGCTCAATTGGGTTCCGAATGTTCTACGGAAGTCATTCAAACCACCAAAAAAAGCCTCAAATACTTTGATGCGGTCTTCGCGGTTGGATACTGCCCGGTAAGCAGTGTAACCGGCTGCATCAAGCCGTACCTTTTTCCCATCCGAGAGGGTGACGGTCGGACGGGGCAGATCCGCATTGCTCAGAATACTATAAATATCCTGGGCTGTTGACGCCATTCGGCCAGCTTCAGCAATCAGGGCTTCCTCTGCTTCGCTCAAGGTATGCACCTTGCGCCGCTGGATATCATCGATGAATTGCGCATATTTGGCAAGTTCCTTGTCCTCCTTGAAAAATGACTGCAGCTTTTCATTTTGGATTGCGAGAATTTCCGGTTCAATATAAGCAGATACTTTTCCAAACTGTGTTGCAAGCTGATTTACTTCCTGTTCCATTGCCAGTGGCCCCGACTCACGTTTATCCTGATCGGAAGTCATACGAGCATAAATATAAACACTGTAGAAATTTTTATGAACATCGAAATAATAATCCAGAGCTGCACGTAAATCGGCAGCAGAGTTGCCCAGTTTACCCTTGAAATCACCGATTTTGTTAAATCTGGCAGCAACAGCATCTTTAGCGTTCTTCCACACATCCATAGAAGCGTATAAATCTCCCAGATTCCACTTGTACTTATCGGGAATATCGGCCCGCGTCTTACCCTCATCTGCCGCCATTACCGGGTTTAACAGCACACCCGCGGTTATTAAACAAAGCAGTGTAAATGTTAAAGCTCTTTTGAAATTCATAATACCTCCAATTTAAGTTTCAATCATTTATATAAATTAAATATTTATTGACCGTCGCATAATGAATTTGCGCTGATTAAGCACAAAGACACAAAGTAACGCCTTAATTTATCCGTTATCAAGTATTTATTTAAGTAATTTCTATATTAACATATTATTGCTAATTCATCATTTGACCGACACACGGGTCGCCTTTTACATACCATTCGTCCGGACGACTGGGAATCGTCTTCAACGGCCTACTGCTTCCTGCCTACTGTCTGTTGACCTGATCTGCTCAATCTCATCCATTATTTCATTCATCTTACGAATGGTAATCGAAAAGGGTTCATCGCCGGTCATATCTATCCCAATTTTTTTGAGGGTCGGGATCGCGTATTCTGACCGTCCGCTTGATAAAAACTGTATGTATCGCGGGATAATTTCCTTTTCACCACCAATGATTTTTTCCACTATGGCCTGGGCCGCTGTAAATGATGTGCTGTACTGATATACATAAAAGTTGTAGTAAAAATGAGGAATATAAGCCCATTCCAGGCCATACAGATCTTCTATGGTCATAATCCCCCGATCATGGCCATAGTACCTCCGAAAAATCTCCAGATATATTTCAGTAAACTGATCGCCGGTAAGAGATTCTCCAGCTTCAACTTTTTTATGAATTGCCCATTCATATTCAGCAAACTGGGTCTGCCGGAAAAGTGTCCCCCGGAAACCCTCCAGTGCATCTCCCAACAATGCCAGGCGTGTTTCCCGGTTATCCGTATGCTCCAGCGTATATGCCATAAGCAATGCTTCGTTTACGGTAGAGGCTACTTCGGCGAGGAAAATTGGATACTGAGAATTTACATACGGTTGATATTTATTGGAAAAAAAACTGTGCATGGCATGACCCAGCTCATGGGCCAGAGTACTCACATCCGAATACTTGCCTTTGTAGTTCATCATGATATAGGGATGGACATCATATGCTATCCCTTCCATATAGGCTCCGGACTTTTTACCTGGTGTCGGGAATACATCTATCCATCTGTTCGCAAAGGACATGTCCAACGCCTTGCTGTATTCCTCTCCCAGGACCTGCAGGCTTTCACGGATGACATCCTTTGCCTCTTCGTATGAATAGGTAAGGTCCACTTCTTTGACCAGCGAGGGATGAGTGTCATAGAATTTCAACACATCCAGATTCAGCATTCTGCGGCGTAAATCAAAATATCTGTGCAGAGTCCCAAGATTATAATTTACGCTCTCAACCAACTTATCATATATCGAAACAGGGATATTATTACGGTCAAGGGAACTTTCCAGACATGAATTGTATTTGCGTACATTTTTATAGAAGACATTCTTCTTTATCTCCCCATACAATTGGGTGCCGAATGTCCGGCTGAATAATTTCAAAGCCGCGAAAAATGACTCGAAAACAATTTTACGATCTTCCCGAACCGGGCTTATCCGGTAAAGCGCATATTGTGTTGGATCAAGTTTAACCGTTTCACCGCCGGATAATTCGACCGTTGGATAGGGCAGATCGGCATTACTGAGAATATTAAAACTTTCATGGGCCGTATCAGACATCAGTCCGGCTTGCGCAATTAATTTTTCTGTTTCCGGTGAACCGGTATGTGTCTTCCGCCGGTATACATCATCAATTGCCTGACGATAGTTATCTAATTCCGGTTTTTCGGCAAAAAAAGTCATCAGCCGGGCGGGAGAAAGTGCCAGTATTTCAGGTTCAAAAAAAGAGGCCGTACTCTTCAGCCTGGTATGCAGCTGCATCATATCCTGCTTCATACCCAGTGGCAGCGATTCACGTGTATCCTGATCAGAAAGCATCATCGCATAGGCATACAACCGCATTAATTCCATTTCAAGCAAATCATAATCTACAAATGCAACATAAAAGGTATTAGCGTCAGCGGTTAGTTTGCCCTTATATTTATCAAGGCCTTCAATCCGTTTTTCCACCAACCTTTTGGTCTCACGCCATTTGTCAACGCTTGGATATAAATCTTCCAATCGCCACTTATGGCGATCCTCAATCTGATCGCGGGTAAGCTCTTCTTTTTGTGCCATAAATCCCTGGTATTTTCTTAAAGAATAGTTAATTTAAGCAATTATACCACCGGAATAAATTTAAAATTCCGGAAAAAACCTTTTAAGGTTAAAGACCAATTTCCATATTATAAATAACAAACATATATCAAATACCAAGACGCAAAATATATTCTATTGTATATTTTTGAAATTGAAGATCGGAATTTGTTTGAAAATTGGGATTTGTCATTTGGGGATTGGATTGGTTTCGATGAGTCCTGTTTCTTATAATTCAAATCAATTACCGGCAAATTAAGTATTTACTGGAAAAAGTATGTTGAAGTCTTTAGTTTTGTTGGTCTAGTGAAAAGCAACCGGAGGAATAATGGCCTTGAATGAAAGAGCCGGTCAACCAGCTGATCGGGAAAAACTGATTAATATTCCACGTCTTATTTCAGCGTATTACAACCGGAAGCCTGATCCTGCGCAATCAGCTCAAAGCGTGAGTTTCGGGACTTCCGGACATCGTGGAAGTTCCCTGAATGGAACTTTTAATGAGGATCATATCCTTGCGATAGCCCAGGCGGTGTGCAAATATCGCCAGGCACAAAACATACGCGGACCTCTCTTTCTCGGAATGGATACCCATGGCTTATCCGAACCGGCACATGCAACCGCTCTTGAGGTATTCGCGGCGAACCATGTTTATGTCATGATCCATGCAGGCGGTGGCTATACGCCAACGCCGGTTATTTCGCATGCCATCCTTACATACAACACAAAAAACCCGGAAAAACAGGCAGACGGGGTTGTGATAACACCCAGCCATAATCCACCGGGCGATGGCGGATTTAAATACAATCCACCGACTGGAGGACCGGCAGATACCGGAACGACATCGGTAATAGAAAAAAATGCCAATACTTATCTTAAAGAAAACCTTAAAAATGTAAAACGGATACCACTGTCCAGGGCTGAGGTATCAGAGTATATAAAATCACACGATTATATCACGCCTTATGTCGATGATCTGAAAAATGTAATCGATATGAAGGCAGTTTCAGCTGCACAATTGAAAATTGGTGTTGATCCCATGGGCGGTTCCGGCATTGCTTTCTGGGAACCGATCGCCGAAAAATACCGACTCAACCTGGAAGTGGTCAACCGGCTGGTCGATCCGACTTTTGGTTTTATGACCTATGATAAAGACGGTAAGATCCGGATGGACTGCAGTTCGCCTTACGCTATGGCCGGACTGATCAAAATGAAAGACCGGTTTGATATCGCATTTGGAAACGATCCCGATTACGACCGGCACGGTATCGTTACACGATCCGGCGGACTGATGAATCCGAATCATTATCTTGCTGTTGCTATCTGGTATCTTTATCAGAATCGGATGAAATGGCCCTCTGGAGCCAAAGTTGGTAAAACACTTGTATCAAGCTCAATGATCGACCGGGTGGCCGCCTATCTGAAACGGCCTCTGGCCGAAGTACCGGTCGGATTTAAATGGTTTGTCGACGGTCTCATGAACAGCACTTACGGATTTGGAGGGGAAGAGAGTGCCGGTGCCGCATTTTTACGGCACAACGGAAAAACCTGGACCACTGATAAGGACGGTTTTATCATGGATCTCCTGGCGGTTGAAATTACCGCCCGAACCGGGAAGGATCCTTCCGAGCATTATCAGAAACTGACCGAATGGTTTGGAAATCCAGTTTATGAAAGAAGGGATGCTCCGGCCGATAAAAAACAAAAGAATACCCTCAAATCGCTATCACCAGAGATGGTCCACGCTGATGTACTCGCAGGGGAAAAAATTCAGCAGAAACTGACCCGTGCCCCTGGTAATAATGCCCCAATTGGTGGATTGAAAGTGGTGACGGAGAACGGCTGGTTCGCTGCCCGTCCTTCGGGTACAGAAGACATTTATAAGATATATGCAGAGAGTTTCAAAGGCACAGACCATCTGCAGAAGATACTGGCTGAAGCGCAGGAGATTGTAAATAGTGCGTTTTAGAAATTTGTGCCGAGCGGGTGTATTAAAAAAATATTGAACTTTTTTGAGATGATTTAAAAAGATATTAACTAATTTTTTAGTTGACAAACGAAAAAATTAGTTTTAAATTTGCTGCATGAAACGCCTCACCCCAAAAGAAGAAGAAATTATGCATATCCTCTGGCGTCTTGGGAAAGGATATGTAAAAGATATCATGGCACAAATGCCAGCCCCGCATTCTTCCTATAATACGGTTTCAACCACCGTTCGTATTCTCGAAAAGAAAGGTTTTATTGATCACCGCGTTTTCGGTAATACTCATGAATATTTTCCCCGGGTTGAAAAAAGGGCCTACACCCGTCAGTATATGCGTTCTATACTGCATAATTACTTTGAAAATTCCTATCAGGAACTGGTTTCATTCTTCGCCAGGGAACATGAACTGGATCTTGATGAACTGGAACAAATGCTGACCGAAATCCGGGAACAGAAAAAAAATGGATAGCTGGTTTATTTATCTTTTTCGTGTCAGTCTCGTCTTCACGGTACTTTTCGTATTTTATCTGATCATGCTGCGCAACAATTCCTTTTTTACATTACAACGCGCTTATCTTCTATCTTCATTGTTTTTTGCCTTTGCACTTCCGTTGATCCATATAGCGGTTTTTAACCCATCCCGGAGCAATAATCCAATACGCACCCTGGGCTGGATTTTTCCAACAACAACATATAAAAATGTTTCCATCATCACGGAGTCGGTTTCCGGCTTTCATACCAGTCTGGCTCTGATATATTTTATCCCATTGCTTGTTCTCGGCGCTTTTTTCTGCACACGCCTGATTTACTTATTTTCAATCTCGGCAGACTACAGTGACATGCTTTCCGGCCGGACACGAATAATTGTTTCATCCTCAAACCTGACGCCCTTTTCCTTCTTAAATCGAATATATCTCAACCCGGTTAATATACAACAGCCATCGATCCGCTATATTTTGCTACATGAAACAGGGCATATACATCAAAAACACAGTCTGGATATCATACTCGTTGAATTGGTCTGCATAATCCTTTGGTTCCACCCGTTAATCTGGCTATACCGGAAATCAATCCGTGAAGTTCACGAATACCTGGCCGATAAATATGTTTTAAACACCGGGGTCGACAAACTCGCCTATCAGGAAATAATTGTCCGTTATGCCATGCATGCCCGGGAATCAATCCTTCTGGCCAATGGATTTTCCGGAAATATGTTTAAAAGGAGAATCAAAATGATTACTCAAAAAGGTTCAGCATCAATTTATGGTTTCCGGTTTTTAATAATAGTTCCCCTCATCACGGTTTTTCTTTTCCTTTTCAGTGATATTCAGGCTCGTAATCCCAATACCAATTTTAGTCTTCCCATACACGAGGGGCATATATCAAGTCGCTATGGTGATCGGATCCATCCTTTTACCGGAAAAAAAGCATTTCACCGGGGGATAGATATTTCCGCAAAGCAGGCGGTCTCTGTTTATGCCTCCGCCCCGGGCGTGGTCATTGAAACCGGCTATCATGAAAAATCAGGGAATTATATCATAATTGCACATACCGATAGTTTCGCTACATTTTACTCACAGCTCTCCGAAATTCTGGTCGTTTCGGATGATCAGGTCACGACTGAAACGATTATTGGCAGTGTCGGCAGTTCCGGTGTATCAACGGGTCCGCATCTTCATTTTGAGCTGACGTGCCGGAGAAATATATATCGATCCGGAAGAGAAAATTGATTTTTCGCCGTTGAATCAATAAAGGATTCAAAAATACTTCCACAGTTTTCAGAAATATTTGCCCCCCTTTCATAGTTTAGATCTCCGTTAGAATAAACCAATAAGGAGGAGTTGTATATGCGAACCATCAGTGTTATTATTTTATTGGCTTTTGCTGCGATCGGTCTTATACCCGAATCTGCAAATGCGCAGAAATTACAGACCCCGGCACCAAGCCCGAAGGCAACCCTTACCCAGGCCGTGGGCGTAATGGAAGTTTCGGTTTCCTATTCCCGTCCCGGTGTAAAGGGACGTGAGATTTTTGGTGGCCTCGTGCCCTATGGTGAGTTATGGCGCACCGGAGCCAATGCTTCAACCACATTAAAATTTACCGACGATGTTACCCTCAATGGAAATGCTGTTCCGGCCGGAGAATATGCCCTGTTCACGGTTCCTGGAAAGAATGAATGGGAGATTGTACTCAGCAGGAATGTCGCCTGGGGTGTCAATGAATACAAAAAAGAGGGTGACGTGGCCCGGTTCAAAGTAAAATCCAGGGCTTTGACCGAACCCGTCGAGCGTTTTACCATAACCATAGCCAATATTACCGATAATTCGGCTGATATTGTTCTGGAATGGGATCGCACCGCTGTTTCATTCAAAATGGAAACCGATACCGAAGGACGCGTGATGAAGCAGATCGATGAGATCATGCAGAATCCGCCCGCCGATGATGCCGGGGTCTATGGTTCTGCTGCCCGCTACTACTTTGACAATGGCAAGGATCTTAAAAAAGCGCTGGTCTGGATTGACAAATCGCTTGAGATCAAGGGAGATGCCTATTGGAACGTACGGTTGAAATCACAGATCCAGGCTGCGATGGGTGATTATTCTGCTGCCGTAGTCACCGCTCAGGAGAGCATGAAACAGGCTGAAGCAGATGGCAATCAACAGTATGTTAAATTTAACCGGGACGCCATCGCCGAGTGGGAAAAGATGAAATAAGTTCATCAATATAATTTCTTTTTATTTGCAGCCCTGGTTATTTTTATCAATTGTGTTCAAATAGCCAGGGTTTTTAATTATCCGGTTATTCCTCTTCTCACCGGACTTTTTGATATTTGCTTTGTTTTGAACATTTCGTAATCTCGATGGTTTTAATCAAATACAACTACAATATAATATTCGCCCTAAAAGATCATCTGTTATCTCAGAAACCATAAAGAAAAACAAATATTTTTCCTTTTTGAAACAGACATATATCATCGGGACCTTCTTTCGTTTTGGATATTAACATCAATATTGTTTACCTTAACAAATAGAATGTCATAATTGAAATGCCTCCGTTTTTTAGACTGATGTTCCATTGATTGAAATAAAGGATTATCATCATGTATACAAAAATCCTGATATTTCTCATTTTTTTTCTGGGTGTGGCCTTTGCTCAACGGTCCGGATCAAACATTACCGTGGCCCGGACAATTCCGTTCGCTTCAAAAATACTCAATGAAGAGCGTCCTATCGATATCTATCTGCCACCGAGGTATAATCTTACCAATGAAAGATATCCTGTGATTATCCTGCTTGATGGAGAGCAGCATTTTCTGCATACCATCGGCTCCGCCGGTTTCCTGGCCGGCGTTGGACGCATCCCGCAAATGATCGTTGTGGGTATTCCCAATACCGACCGCAACCGGGATTTCACCCCAACCCGATCTCTGGAGTATCCGACCAGCGGTGGTGCAGAGAAATTTATCGCTTTCCTGCGTAATGAATTGCTGCCCAATATTGACCAGAATTTCCGGACCGCTCCGTTCCGGATCCTGATCGGGCATTCTCTGAGCGGCATGTTCACTCTTTATCAGTTGCTCAAACACGGCGATCTCTTTCAGGGTTATGTCGCTATCAGCCCATATCTAATGTATAACGATTTTTTTCTGTTAAAGATGGTTGAGCGAAAAGATAATATTCCGTTTTATCCGGGGAACCGATTTCTGTTTATAACCGTTGGGAATGAACCGGAATACATGGAGCCTCTCGGGAGCCTGGAAAAACAACTTCCCACTTCATCTTCATCAAATTTGACCTGGCAAATAAAACATTATCCTGAAGCATATCACGATTCTTCTCCACTGCAGGCTATTCCGGATGGCCTATCTTTTATTTTTAACGATTGGCCGGTTCCGGAGACTCTCGCCCGCAAAAGTTTGGACTCGGTTATTACCCATTATGAGCGATTTACGGAACGTTATGGTTATGAGCAGCCGGTTCCGGAGACCCAGCTCAATATTCTGGCCTACCAGACCATTGCGAATGGCCCGATTGCCGAGGCGCTGCGCATGTTCCGGTACAATGTTGAATTATACCCCGAATCACCAAACGTTTACGATAGCCTGGGCGAAGGTCTGGAAGCCGCCGGTCTCCTGGCCGAAGCAGCCGAGCAATATAGGATTGCGATCGAAAAGGGCCGGAAAGCGTCAGATGGAAATCTGCCGGCTTACGAGGAACATTTACGGAGGATTCTCGAAAGAATTGATCAATAGAGACCTCTGAAAAACGTAAATCTACAACGCCATTTTGTCACCCTGAATTCTGACCTGTCGTCAGGACATTACTATTTCAGGGTCGGTTTTCTGTATTCTGAGCCAAGTTTAGAATGACATTTGGGCATATATTGTTATTTTTCAGAAGTTTCATGTAAATAATTTAATTAGTTTATTCCTGTCGTTCCGTGGTTACAGAACAGGTCAGTCTAGGCAACTGAAGGATTTGAGGAAGAGATCGCCATATAATATTTAAACTTTTCCAGCTGCCGGTACTCTCCGATGACCCCAATCAGATCAATTTTTTGAAAAATAAAATCCGTCTCCGGATTGGGAAAGAACTGATCATCCCTGATAATTGCCACAATCGAAACGCCGGTCTCCCCCCTTACATGCATTTTGCCGATGCTCTTTCCAATAAAATGACTGTGTTCCGGAATATTAAACCACCGCAGGTCCAGTCCTCTTGAGACACTCTTCAATTTTGCGATTGTACTGTAGTGTTGTTCCGAGTTGTATAATGGCGCATACAGACTCTTTGTGGACGATATCGGTGAAATCGTGAATCTTTCTTAACGGCGTATTGAGATGGATCAGAACCTGGCGGGTCAATTCAAGACTGACCTCAAAATCAGGCTGGACCACCTCATATACCCCCTTCTCATGCAAAGCATACATGTGTTCCCTGCTAATTGCCCGCGCGACAATACTGAGATTTCTATTAATTGCCCGAACGTGATCGACAATTGATCCCGAAATAACCACGGATGGCGTGGTAATGATTAGTAATCTTGCGTCACCGGTCCTTGCTGCTTCCAGGACAACCGGCTGAGCAGCATCGCCGTAAATGATCGGAAAACCTTCCTTTTTTGCCTGCTCCACCCGGTGATGATCCAGCTCGATAATGACAAATTTCAGATCAAGACGCTGGATGATTCTGGCAAGATTGCTGCCAACCTCACCTCCCCCGGCAATAATAATATGTTCTTTTAATCCTGTCTCGGGGATATTCATGGTTTCAAGCTGTTCCCGCTGAGACCGATATTTTTTCAGATTGTATAAGGGATTTGTCAGACTGGACACAAATGGTGTGAGGAACATGGTTACTATAGCTGTTGTTAACAGGAGAGAATACAATTCGGCATTAATTGAACCGCTGTTGAGTCCAACCCGTGCCAGAACGAACGAGAATTCTCCCACTTGAAATAGACCGAGCCCAACGGCGATCGGTATGACATTGCCATATCCGAACAATCTGCTTAGGGAAGCAAAAATAATAGCCTTACCAAACACCACAAGCAATATCAGTACGATTACTATCTTAAAATTTGAGATCAAAAACGATACATCCAGAAGCATCCCCACGGAAGTAAAAAACAGTAAACCGAAGATATCCCGCAGCGGAATAATATCACTCAGTGCCTGATATCCATAGTCGGATTCACTCAGCACGATACCAACAACAAATGCGCCGAGGGCAAATGAAAGACCGAACAGATGCGTCCCATAACCTACACCCAGACCCAGTGCAGTAATCGTTAAGAGGAAGAATTCCCTGGAGTTCCAGCGCATAATGTATTTCATCAGGGCGGGTATTATTTTTGTCCCGAGGAAAATGATCAAAATTAGAAAAATAAACGCTTTCAGAAAGGCAATAGCAAGAACCGGCAGACCGGTTTTAATGTCATTTAACTGCGGTAGAATTATCATCAAAGGCACAATCGCCAGATCCTGCACAATCAGCATGCCGATCATGACTCTGCTCGAAAGTGTACCAAGCAACCCCCTGCTTATGAGGGTCTTTAAAACAACCATTGTGCTGGATATAGATATCAATGAGCCAAGCCAGAGCGAAGATTTCCAACCCCAGCCAAACATATGACCAATAAAATAGCCATAAGCAATGGTGAGGATCATCTGAACCGGTGTACCAAAAATAGCAATATTTCGAACCGATTTCAGTTCGCTAAGGGAGAATTCCAATCCCAGGGCAAAAAGGAGTAGGGCAACGCCAATTTCAGCCAGCATTTCAATGTCATGGATTGCTGATACCGGGAAAACACCCATATACGGCCCGACCAGAACACCCGCCAGGATGTAACCCAGGATAAGCGGCTGTTTTGCAAGATTAGCCACATATGCGCCAACCAGCCCGACCAGAACGATAATCACGATATCTGCCGCAATTCCCATCTTCTATATATCCTAAAACGTGCTATTAATATAAATGTTATCTAAATGTTGAGAGTACTTAAAAATCCTGGTTACCAAAGATCAATCCAACGATTTCAAAAAACGTTAATATAATTGAAAATTCCTTAAAATACTTTCCAGTTTGTAACAACCCGGTCTTAGTTCGTCCTTCTCAAGCTGACCGGATAATTCCGGTTGATTCAAACATCAATGCAAGTACTTTTTCATGTTGATTATTCGTGTCGTATTCTTTTTTTGCCTTCGCTTCACCTGCTTTTGCCAGCCGCTGCCGGAACTTGGGATCATTTTGCATTCGTTCAATCGCATTTGCCAGCGAACCGGCATCCTTGGTTTTGAAAAGCAGTCCGGTTTTTTCATGATCGATAATTTCCAGTACACCGCCGGCATTGCTTCCGATCACCGGGATACCCAGTGACATTGCCTCCACCAGGACCAGTCCGAAAGTTTCTACATGGGTTGTGAGTACCAGGACATCAAAACACTGCATCAGTTCGTGAGGCTTATCGGTAAAATCGATAAAACGGATACGATCCGAGAGATCCGAATCAATGATTTTTTGTTTGAGTTCCGCGAGGTAATTTTCATCCATCGCATGACCGACTATTACACAATCCATATCGACACTATTCTTTTTTAGAATAGCCATTGCTTCAATAATGAGATACTGGGCTTTGTACCAATCGATCCGGCCTACCAAACCGATCGTAAACTTTTGACCTATACCGAATTGCTCTTTAACCCGCTTTAATTCTTCAGGTTTTAGCCTGGGTGACCGTCTTACGCCATAGTAGATCTGAGCAATCTTTTCCGATGGCAGGTTAAGGTTGTCCCGCGCCTGTTGCTCGATCTGCCTGGTGATCGCGATAAAACGGTCGAGAGTTCTATAAACAAACCAGTGGTAGGGATCGTATTTCCTTCCCGGTACCATCATCTGACGGGTATGAAAAAATGCAAAAGGATGATTACTCAGTTTCTTGGCCAGGGCAGTCACAAACAGATCATCTTTCCAATGAACATGCACCACATCGACCTGGTGTGTTGCGATAAACCGGGCCAGTTGCCGGGCATGTTTGAGTGGGAACGGACTCAGGGATCCGGGTGCATAAAGTTTAGGGACATCAAGATCCCTCAGGGCATCGTCCAGCTTACTGTCTTGGCGTAAAGCCAGATACAGGGATACATCCTTACGATTACTCAGCCAGCGCGAAAAATCGCGCATATATAATTCAAGACCGCCAAAGTCCGGTGAAAGACACAATTCAAGTATTTTCATTGATCTCATTTCACCCCTTTGGTCCCGGCCAATATACGGACCGCAGTACAAATACGCTCCCGGTTTGGCAACGTCTCCAGTTCCCGCTGATGATCATAGGGAATTGTTGTTTCTGTTGCAACACGATCATATTTGAACTGCAATCCCTGCTCAAGGCAAATCGCAGCGATTTCGCCCGTTAACCCGAAACGTAGATAATCTTCATCAACTACCAGCAAATGACCGGTTTTTTTTACCGAATCACAAATTGTTTCTTCATCCAGGGGGACAACCGAGCGCAGATCGATGATTTCACACTCAATTTTTTCATCGGATAGAATCTCTGCCGCCTCCTGCGCACGATGCACACCTACACCGACCGAGACGATCGTCAGGTCAGATCCTTCCCTGATTAACCGGGCCTTTACCCGGTGGTCTTCTTTCTGATGAACGGCTGACCTTTCCAAAAGCACCTTTCGCGGGGACATCATATTGGACCATATTCCGCCCGCCTTTGCCCATAAACTCCAGCCAGTAATCCGCCAGTAATTTATGCTCGAGATAAATAACGGGATCTTCATGTTCAATTGCGCCTAACATCAACCCGGCTGCATCTTCAGGATTTGAAGGCACAACAACGGAAATTCCCGGGATATGCGCCAGCCATCCCCAGAGACATTGCATATGTTGCCCGCCGTCACCGTATCCTCCGCCGCAGGCAGCGCGGATGACCAGCGGGACCCGCCATCTGTCACCTGAGAAATATCTGATTTTTGCCGCATGGTTGAGCACAGCATCCATTGCAACGGCGATAAAATCGACAATCATAATTTCAGCGATGGGTCGCATACCGGCCATCGCTGCGTGTATTGCCGCTCCCAGAAACGCAGCTTCGCTGATCGGTGCTGCCAGAACCCGATCTGTACCGAAACGGGCCGTAAGATTTACCCGGATCATCTGGACATCTTCTCCCATAATGATGATCCTGGGATCCTTTTTCATAGCAGTAGCGACCGCATCTTCTATGGCCTGAGCGAACGACTTTTGACCCATATTTTTCTTCTCTCAGGCTGTTGCCCGCGCAACAGCCGTGTCTATTTCCTCTTTTATTTCACTTTCTATTGCATGAATATCTTGTTTCGGAAGAGATAATTTTTCCTTCAGAATTCGGACCGGATCCATTTTATTGAGAACACTGGGTCGCATATGTTCCACCATGACCGATCCGATGGTCTGAATTGCCCCGGTTCTGTCTTTTAATTTCCCACCGGTAGGATTTAATACAGATTTTATCAAGGGACCACCAAGGTCTTTAATTTTTTTTATCGGTTTTCGTCCCATTTCGATCAGCGGATCACCCAGAAAATGTCCTTCCAGATGCACACAACGGGCCTGAATAAATGCCGGAACACTTTGCCTGCGAATTTTGTCTATTGCTTTACCAGCAGACTTCCCAAACGTCGGCCACGGAACTTCCGTCTATTACATCTCCGGAAATACCAAAAGAACGCACCCGGTCAAGGATCTTTCCAGCCGTAACCGACTCCGATTTGGTGGTAATTGACCACCCATTGTCTTTGCAAACAAAAAGGACCGGCAATCGCCAGGCCACAGCAAGATTAAATGACTCCATCAGCATCCCCTGATTGACGGAACCTTCGCCAAAATAACTCACCGCAATATTTCCCTTGCGCAGATATTTTGCCGCAAGGGCAAATCCGGCCAGCTGCAGGACCGGCTGCCCCAACGATTCCCGAAGAGGCAGCCAGAAGATCGGGTTCAAACAGATGCATATGACCGCCCTGGCCCCGGCAAATGCCGTCAGATTTTCCGAGAAATTCCTTGAGGAGAGAAACCGGATTCACACCCCGCATCAATAATGGTGCTGTTCCGCGATGATCAAGGGCCAGCGCATCCCCTTTTTTTAAATGATCATTGATACCGGCACAGATCGCTTCTTCTCCCATCGAAAGGTGCATCTCACCTGAGATCTTCCCCTGTTGCCAGAGGCCGGCTACAGCATGTTCAAAATACCGGCTGCGATACATCATCCGGTACAGTTTTTCGGGTTCAAGTGCCACTGTATTACCTTCTATTCAGCACTTCCGGATTGACCAGATTCAGAGGACGTTGATTTTTATACAAAGCAACAATATTCTCTGCAGCCATCCTGGCCATTTTATCACGCGTTTCGACCGTCGCACTGGCAAGATGCGGAAGCATTACGACATTGGGTAAATCAGTCAGTCCGGGGGTGATCTCCGGTTCATTTTCATATACATCCAAACCGGCACCTGCTATCGTTTTCTTTTTTAGTGCCTCAAGTAAAGCCTTTTCATCGACCACCGGTCCACGCGAAGTGTTGATAAGAAAGGCTCCCGGCTTCATCATGGCCAAATGCCCGGCATTGATTAAATGGTGGGTTGTGTCGTCAAGGGGTACATGCAGAGTGACAAAATCTGATTCTTTCAATAGTTTCCTCACCTCAACCTTTTTTGCACCATACATTTTTTCCAATTCTTCAATCCGGCTATGATCGCTGTATAATATTTTCATGTCAAAACCCGAAGCACGTTTTGCCACAGCCTGACCGATTCTCCCGGCGCCAATGATACCCAGCGTTTTGCCACTGAAATCGGCTCCCAGCATGAGCATCGGTTCCCAGCCTTTGAACAATCCTTTTCGTGTGAAAGTGTCGCCTTCCACTATGCGCTTCGCTGCAGCCAGCAGCAGGGTTATGGTCATATCCGCCGTGGCCTCGGTCAGAACTCCGGGTGTATTGGTTACCGCAATGCCACGCCGGGTGCAGGCTGCTACATCGATATTATTATATCCGACGGCGTAGTTGGCAATGATCTTCAGCCGGGGGGTGCGATCAATAAACCCTGCACTTATCGAATCGGTCAACAGACAGAGCAAAGCCTCCGCATCGCTTAACCAGCCTGGCCGTGCAAGTTCACTTTTAGAAAGACCTGACTCCAGAATCTCAACCTGCAGACCGTGCTCATGCAGAAGATCGGTGCCGGCATTCGGTATCTTGTGGGTTACGATTACTTTCCAGGACATGCTCTCGGATTTCCTTGTCTGCTAAGAGGAAAATTAGTCATTACCGGTCTATTTTGCAAAATGACTTCTTTTTGTCTTGGATGATTTTTTCGTAACATTATATTAATTTCCCGTATATTAAAATATTTAACAGATGATGCCCCTTATGACCGACCAAAAGAACAGCTGGCAAACCAAGTTAAGAGCAACCTGGAAAGAAATAAACCTGTCTCAGCTGCAGCCGGGAAGACTGGCGTTTCTGCTGGGGGGATGGCTGATATCTTTTTATCTGTTTTTCATTTCTGTTGAAACTGATACCAATTGGAAAACAGTCTGGTTGCTTTTTAATGCCTATTTCTGGTTTCGCAGCAACAGGTATATACTCGATAGACTGAGATTGCGGACCCAGTACCTTCTTGCCTTGATTCTACTAATCTATTTTCCCGCATATCTCTATTTGAATTACCGATTAGAACATGTCAACACCATGGGACTCGATCCGATTTCCGATATTTTTCAAGCCATGCTGATTTATTTGGTGGGACTTATTCTGATCATCAATCACCCGATAAACAGGGATCTTCTGCTCAGTCATTCGCAGGGGGCTTTTTCTTACCGTCAGCGTACACTGGTATTCTATTTTTTTCTGGGCTGGCTTGCTCATATCCTTCTCGGGTTTAATGAGGAAATCTACTTTTATCTGTTGCAGATTATATTGGTGTTTGCCCTTCTGAACAAAACGACATGGTTGGAGAGTCTGAGCCATCGTGAGTTATGGATATACTTCTTCATTTTTCTCTTCCTCTTTAACCTGATTGATGATCCTTCCGGTTTTGACCGTTTTGAAAATCTGACTCACCGTCAGATCACGACATGGTATGTAATTCCCTTATATGTCCATCTGCTTATAAAACTATATTTTCTGGCATTGCTTGTAAAAATTCCGGTAGTATTGATCTATAATCACGCAAGCCTTGCACGGAAGCTCCGCATTGCAAGTCTTTTTCAATCCAGCATACCTCAGTTTGTTCAGTTTCTCTTTCTGGTGATCATTTTTTTCTTTTTTGTCGCAGGATGGCAGGCCGAAAACGTAAAAAAGAATATATTTGATATCGTAGAGACCTCCATCTCCGGAACAGCGTCCAACGGGGCTCGGTATTACCATATTGCCGGCTCCGCAACAACTGCGCCGATTGTTATTCCCGGTTACCGGCCCTACAGTCTCCCACCTGAGTCGCCGGACTATTCTGTCGTCAAACTGGCCAGAGAAAATCTGGCGGAAAATGATGTTCTTGCCGCAAAGGATTATTTCTTACTGAATATCAAGGACGGGGAATTATTCTTTTTTCCGCTCGACAAGCATTTTGCACAGATCCTCTCACAGAAATTATCCCTCATCGCCGGAAATGGATTGATCATGTATCCTTTTCGCCCGCGTGAGTGGCAGAATTTTTTTTATGAGCTCGATCTGATTCAGGAGCATTCAGCGATAAAAATTTACCCTTTTGGATTTATATCTCAAAATGAATCCTGGACTATCTCTGTGCCAATTATTCATCCTGAGCAGGATGAATCAGACCGGGCTATTATAATTTTTGGCAATGACCAGTGGGTAGCCGGCCGGGTCTTTATTCCGGTTTTAAATACAGCCAAATCCCAAGAACCATTATTTGCTATTGATATCTATGTTAAACCGACATTCGGATTTGCAGATTCCGCCATGTTCAGAATATTCATAGCTCTCGTGCTCTTTTATTTTTTAATGAACATCTTTGTCATTGGTCGGTTGGGAAAATTTGGTACGGATATCCACACACTGATCGTACAAAAATTCGAACTGCTCAAACGTGGTATTCGGCAAATTGCCACGGGTAATCTCGATTACAAGTTCAACATCAGCGGTGAGGATGAATTTGTTGAATTGGCCGGCCATTTTAATGAAATGGGCGACAAACTGAAGAAAACCATCGCCGAAGCCCGTGACCGTGATCGCCTTGATCATGAACTCAAAATTGCCCGTCAGGTTCAGCAAAGTTTGTTACCCCCTGCTCTACCCTCAGTAAGTGGTTATCAGATTGCTGCATCACTTACTACAGCAAATGAAATCGGGGGCGATTTTTACGATATCCTTCCTATTGGCAGAAACCGTTATCTTTTCACCATTGGCGATGTCTCCGGGAAAGGATCTTCTGCTGCTTTCTATATGGCTCAGTTTATCAGTTTGCTTCGTTTTTCACCCCAGTTTACCGATGATCCGGCTGAGATTGCCAAACGTCTCAATGACTATTTTGCGAATCAGATCCTCGATAGGCAGATTTTTATAACAGCCATTATTGGTATTTTGGATTATAAGCAGAATTTTGTAAAATTCATCCGTGCAGGTCACACCCCACCGATTGTAATTACGCCGGATGAAGAAAACGATATCCGGGAGATAGAAAGTGACGGTCTTGGGATCGGGCTGACCCGAACCGTAACGACATTTAAAAAATCCCTTCAGGAAAAAACGGTCAAGCTCGGTCCGGGTGATCTCATGGTATTTTATACCGATGGTGTGGTCGAAGCCGCCCGGGAAAACATTCCAACCGGGAAAACAATGATAACGTTCGGTGAGGAAGCTTTCAAGGCCATTTTGCGATCTTCCAGAGGTAAATCAGCAACTGAGGTTCTCAGCCGCGTACAACAGGAATTGGCCTCGTTTTACCAGGAAGCTCCGCCGGTTGACGATTATACGCTCTTTATATTACGTCGCCATCATAAGGATTAGTAATATGCCGGGTAACAGTTTCGGACAGATGTTTCGGATAACCACCGCCGGTGAAAGTCATGGGACTGCCAATCTGGTGATCATCGATGGCGTACCCGGGGGTATTACCCTGAATACACAAGATTTCATGCCGGACCTGGCCCGGCGCCGGCCCGGCCAGTCCAGAATCACGACACAGCGCCAGGAAGCCGATATACCGGAAATTCTGGCGGGCACTTTTGAAGGACGCACGACCGGGACAACACTTGCCATCATCGTAACAAACCGCGATCAGCGATCAAACGATTACGTTTCGATAAAAGATATCTACAGACCAGGTCACGCAGATTTTACCTATGATAGCAAGTACGGCCTGCGTGATTATCGTGGCGGCGGCCGTTCCAGCGCCCGTGAGACAGTATCACGTGTCGTGGCCGGGACGGTTGCGCGCAAAGTATTATCACATCTTGGCTATCGCATACAGATCAACGGTTATGTTACCAAAATTGGTGAGGTTGAAGCAAAAATAAACCGTCCTGAAAAGGTTAGCCGTGCAGATGTTGAATCCAATATCGTACGCTGCCCGGATCAGGACGCGGCTCAGAAAATGATTGCCCGAATAGATGAAGTTCACTCACAAAGAGATTCCATCGGTGGCATTGCCGAAATCGTGGCAACCGGTGTACCGGCAGGGTGGGGCGAACCGGTTTTCGATAAACTTAAAGCTGATCTTGGAAAAGCGATGTTCAGTTTACCGGCGGTAACAGGTGTGGAATTTGGTGCCGGTTTTGACGCTGCCAGGCGACGCGGCAGTGAAAATAACGATCTGTTCTATAAAAAGGGAAATAAAATTCTAACCCGCACCAATAATCACGGCGGCATTCTCGGAGGCATTTCCAGCGGGATGCCGATCATCCTGCGTTGCGCAGTCAAACCGACCAGTTCCATCGCCCGCGAACAGGAAACCGTTAATTCCCGCGGAGAAAAGCGAACGATTTCCACAAAAGGCCGTCACGATCCCTGCCTTTTACCCCGGTTTGCACCGATCGCAGAAGCGATGGTTGCGATCGTTCTCGCCGATCATGCTCTCCGACAACGGGCACAACAAGGAATTAAATAACTTATTAATTTACCCATCAAGGCAGGCTTGTCCCGGATTCTCTGTAAAATATAGGAGAGGTCCTGAAACCAGCTCTCCAATAGAATCAATCAGACAAAATAGTCTGTTTATTTTGTTCACTCAATATCAATGATTAATTTTGATTTATATTGTAAACGGGGCACGACCATCCGCATTATTTATAACAATATATTACACACTTTTGTTATTTTGTGCACCTTCGTGTAACAATAGTATAATAAAATCCGTAAACCGACTTGTTAACTGAGGAATCAGATTTTGCTGGCAATTGAGACAAACGAACTGACCAAGTATTATGGCAACGGGAAAATCAGGGCATTACAGGATTTTACGTTGCATGTGGAAACAGGTAAAATATTTAGTTTACTGGGTCCGAACGGTGCCGGAAAAACAACCCTGATTAAAACCCTTCTCGGTATCATCCATCCCACCCGAGGAGATGCGGCTTTGCTTGGGGTTCCTTTCAGGGAGAATTCAGTTCATAAAAGGATTGGCTATCTGGCGGAGAATCATCGTTTTCCAGATTTCCTGACCGCCAAACAGATCCTGTATTACTACGGTAGAATGAGCGGGGTTTCACGCTCGGATCTTGCCGAACGCATACCCCGTCTTCTTGAAAAGGTAAAACTACAGGATTGGATGGATGTGAAAATTCGTAAATACTCCAAAGGCATGATGCAGCGGATGGGATTGGCTCATGCGCTGATCAATAATCCGGATCTTCTGTTCCTGGATGAACCCACAGACGGTATTGATCCGGTGGGACGTCGGGAAATTCGTGATCTGCTTAAAGATCTCCGTGATCATGGTAAAACAATTTTTCTGAATTCGCATTTGTTATCGGAAGTGGAACGCATTTCGGATGAAATTGCCATATTAAAGGACGGCAAACTTTTGCAGAAGGGTAAAATCGATGATTTTCTTTCTATCAAGGAACAGTTTCAATTGCGACTTGAAGGTGATCGGGATGTCATCGATCGTACGTTCAAAGCAGCAAACATATTTACCGAATTCAAACTCGGTATATACAATATCAAAGTGCAGGATCATATTGAATTGAACCGCCTGATTGATGCTTTACGTAAAAGCGGGATTGATATTCTTTCCATAATCCCAAAAAAGATATCGCTGGAAGATTTTTTTATTGAAGTTATGGATGAAAATGAGGTAAAAAAATCTTGAAATTTCTCGCCATTGTGCAGCTAACGTTCCGTGAGTCTTTCGCAAAGAAAACTTTTATGGCTTTTCTCGCCATATCAACCTTTATTTCTCTGTTGTTCATTTTCGCCCTCAACCTGGATATTGTTGATGGCGCCCAATCCAGTATTCGATTATTCGGATTGGAAGCCCCGGAGTTGGTAGAACTGAATAATGTGATCGCCGGTGTTGAAGGGGGGATCGCAGTGCTACTGTTTACCGGTGGGATTTTCATGTCCCTTTTTGCTACCAGTAATCTCATTCCCACTTTGCTTCAGCCGGGTTTTATCGATCTGTTTATCAGCAAACCGGTCAGCCGGTTAGAGATTCTCGCTGGTCGCTTTACCGGGGCCGTGGCCATTGTGGCATTCAACATTTTCTACCTGATTATCTTTACCTTCCTTGTCATGTCATTAAAAACCGGGATCTGGAATTGGGGATTTTTATTTGCCGGGATCATGATCACACTCACATTTTCGGCACTTTTTGCCTTAATGACCCTGCTTGGAGTAATCAGCGGAAGTGGTCCATTTTCACTTATGTTGACCTATCTTATTCTATTTTTTAGCCCGCTTCTATTACAACGTGAGCAGATTTATGCGCTGCTAAACGCCAAAATATACGGCTATATTCTTGACGGTCTCTATTATCTACTACCTAAAACAGCGGAATTGGGTAATATCACTCAGAAACTGGTCAGGAGCATTGAAATTCAAAATTGGATGCCGTTATGGTCCTCGGTTCTCTTTGGGATTTTTGCATTTCTGTTATCAACATACATTTTCAAACAAAAAGATTTTTAAGTGGAGGTAATATGAGAACTGTATTTTTTATATTGATTGGTATGGTCATAATAATAGCCGGCTGCACCAAAGAAAGAGCTGATCTGCTCAGCTCATCAGATTTGAAATATCTCGCGTTAATGCCACAAGATGCCAGCATAATCGGTACAATGAACTTTAGCAAAATTCATCAGACAAAGATATATGACCTGTTCATGAAATATGCGAAACATAACCCCTTTGATTCAGAGGACTACAAAGTCTTTACGGAAGAGACCGGTTTCGATCTGGAGAAGGATCTGAGCCAGTTTTATTTTGCCGGTATCGGACGCGGACATAAGTATCAGACAAATGGTATCTTTATTGCCACAGGAAAGTTTACCCCGGAAAAGATCTCCGAATTCATAGAATCCAAGGCGGATGACTCTGAAAAATTAATTTCCGAATCTTATCACAATTTTAAACTTTACCGTGTCCATCGCAAGGATATGGCCTTCTGTTTCGCCGATGATCAGACATTGATCGGTGGACGGGATTCACTCGTCATGATTGCACTTGACCGTTTCGGAAAGGAAAATTCCCTGAGTGATAATCTTCAGAATGAAATTTCTTCAATCCGGTATAAAACACATGCCTGGATATGGATGAACACAGAACAATTTCTGGCCTCACTCCCGATGTCGGAATTTGGTGATCGCTTGCGATCCCTGGATTCCATAACGAATGGACAGATGTCTGTTGAATTGGCTGACGACATTAAATTCGATGGGAGATGCACGTGTCGCGATAAAGAAAATGCAGAATTAATTCAGGATATGATCAAGGGAGGGATTGCTGCTGCAAAATTAAGTTTCACCGAGGATCGTAATGCAATAGATATTCTGAACAAAATTGAAGTTGAAAGCGATGACAATAAAGTAAAGGTGAACTTTGATATGTCGGGCAAAGAAATCGATTATCTTCTGAGTAAACAAGGATTTATCGCGATCGCAAAAAGATAATCATGTGTTTTTCCCGGAAGATTTGTCGCCGAATATTCATTACCGTGCGTCTCAAGAAGATTTATATACTGGCGTAAATTTCAATAACCTGATCTCTTCATAAACCACGGATGAACACGGATAAATGCTTAATTTTATATGGATTATATATAAGAATATGCTCTATACGTTTATTCGGAGATATTGGCCGTAGTAATTTAATTTCTATCGTGTGTGTATATCTGTGACATTCAGTGGAGACTTATTCGGGATTATTGGGATATTGGTAATAACATCCGCACATTTTTTCTTGAATTTCATGCGTGCCTTTTTATGCAATGAACATTTACTTTTCAATCTTTATTCTGTTAGGGATCGTTGATTTTCTTTCACTTTTTGTTATAAATTTTTCCATTATGAACGGGGTACACCGGATACCTCTATAATTACAGGGTGTAAATTTTATGCATCAGATACGCGAAAAATTTCGGGTAAAACTGGATACCGGTAGAAAGTTTTATGCACGTTATGAGAAATTCCTGCCAGCCGTTTCCTTTTTTGCCGGATTTATGTGGGATAATTTTACGGTAAACCGTATTGATGCATGGTCAGACAACGCTATCCTTCTTCTATACATCCTTTTACTCACAGGTCTGATCATACTGATGCAAATTGATCAAAATACACCAATTGAAAATGAACTTGTGATCAAATACCGCCATTGGTTACCTTCAGCGATACAATTCCTATTCGGAGGTCTGCTCAGCACCTATGTTGTTTTTTATTTTCAGAGCGCCTCTTTTAGCAAAACCCTGATCTTTGTATTTCTGCTGATGGCGTTATTGATCGGCAATGAATTTCTCAATAAACGATTAACTAACCTTTACCTGTTATTGAGTCTGTATTTTTTTGTCACCTTTTCATTCTTTATTTTTTTCATCCCGGTACTCACCGGTATCATGAATCTGTTTACCTATGTTCTTGGTGGTATTACAGGGCTGATATTTCCCATAACTGTTATTTTTTTTCTCAATCGGCGTAATATATTTAAATCGGATAGAATCAGGAAAAAACATATCGGGCTGGTTTTATCTTTATATATTTTGTTCAATCTATTTTACGTGCTCAATATTATCCCACCGGTTCCATTATCGCTTAAGGATATCGGCATTTATCATTTTGCTGAACGCCATGATGATCAATACACTCTAAAATATAATAAACCGCCCTGGTATGCCTTCTACCGGACTTCGGATGATCCCTTTATTTATCGTGATGGGGATACCGTATTCTGTTATGCAGCTGTTTTTGCCCCTGCAAATCTTACAAAAAAAATTTTACATCAGTGGGCATTTTTGTCTCCGGTACAAAAGGAATGGGAAATAACCGATCGTACATCATATCTTCTGACCGGTGGTCGTGATGGCGGTTATCGCGGTTTTACTTTTAAAAAGAATGTTCAACCAGGTTCTTGGCAGGTTAGTGTTTTGACCGAGGACAACCTTTTATTGGGAACTATCACGTTTGATATTATTCCGGAGACCCAACAAGAAAGGGTTTTAAAAGAAATCACCAAATAGGTTCTTTTTTTCTTATTGGATCCAGTTTTATGCTACATACGATATAATTAATTTCGAGGATCTACTGGTTTAGGCTTGGCGTATTTTAATCTCAAGACTTTCAAATCCGGCATTAATCAAATCCTTGTATGCCTCAGAATGTGCCTTAAGGTATTCAAGATCCCCAGTCACTTTTTGACGCAATTCGGGCAGGGCAGACATAGAAGCAATCAGCTCTACGATTTCAAGACGCAGTAACCACTCATCTGGATAATGATCATCCAACTGACTGACAATTTTGGCCACTTCACCCGGTGAAAAGTCACCGGATATACGAAACTTTCGCACCGATTGGTAAAGATCAAACAGGGTCAGGTCATGGGCGGAATATTCAACCGGAATGGCCTTTTGATCTGATTGTGGCGGAAATACATTAAACTTTTCTTTGTCCGCGCTCCCCTGAAAAACGGATACAATTTTTTCCCCAATGGCCAGATCGTAATTACCCCACTCCGGTCTAAATAGTGGTGTACCATCACGGTCATTTACAGAACAACTCCTAAAATTTAAAATCAGCAAAAGGTCATTCAAGCGTTTCTTACCGATCAGTTGCCCCTGAATCCCGACCCCTGATTCAAATTTTAATTTGCAATCCGTTCCTGTCCTGATGCCAAATTTTTCGAGCTCATTATCAGTAAACATTTCGATCGGCCGGGTTGATCCTTGAAGATTACCGAGCGGAAAACCAAATCCATCCTGATGCATATGGGTACCATGTCCAGCAATTTCACGACCTGCCTTTGCCAGTGCCGATGGTCCACTGGTTTGAATATATCGGACCATCCCGGTTTTGTCAGAAAATATTTTGGATATTCTACCGGAAATCTGCAAACCGGAAGAAAGCTCTATGGTCGCGACAGTGCCCGCTTCTTTGGCTATCTCCAGGCTATTTTTATCTCCCCGTCGGAAAGCCATGTTATCTGCAAAGGTCTCTAGAACCTCAAGCAGATTGTCCCAGTTTGCTGCAACAAAGAGCTGGGGCTGCATCGATGTTATATCATAATTATACTGAACACAGTCCAGATTGAGTGGTATTTTTTTTACACTCGGGCTGAGGCAGGCCTGACTTTCGCCTAGAGACGAAAGGAGTCCGGCCCCATATTGCTTAAAATCTTTTGGCGTTCCAATCAGACCGTATTCAACTGTCCACCAATGTAAACGCGACAAAAGTGCCGCTTCCGAGGGAGCGCGATTGGTTTCAAGCTTTTTCTGAAGATTCTGTTCAGCCGCCTGAATATCTTCGGCGTTTGCATGTGGATATTCTTTAATGATTGATAGTGCACGAATAACTTCGTATATCTCAAAATCCAGTTTTGACGAGATGGCCTTGGCTCCGTATTCCCCAAATTTCTGAAGATATTCTGCATATGTTTCGTGCACAATAAAGGGCGCATGACCGGCGGCCTCATGCACGATATCCGGCGCAGGCGTATATAAAATATGATCTATTGTACGCATTTCAGCCGAAATGACTAAAATCCGATTAGCCTGAAATTCCATGAAAGCGGCCGGAGGTAAAAATCCGTTTACCACCACGGCACGCCAGCCGATTCGAGACATCGACCGGTTTACCTCTGAAACGTCAGGTATCTTTTCAGTGGTGATCCCGGTTTTTTGCAGTCCTTCCATATAGACCGGGTGGGCATGTTTCTTAAGAAACCGAAGATTTCTGCGCATGATATTCCGCCAGATGGCATGATCCTGGGGCGTATACTGATCATAATCCTGTTTCACAATATAACCACGCAGATGCCGCGGGACCGATTCCAATATTTCTTCATGGGTAAATTGCATAGATTATTTCCTTTTCCGTTTACTTCATTTAAAACGGGAAGAATTTTTTTTTTAATCCCTGATCATTTCCATCTTTCCTGTCTTCTCTTCTCTGCGTATTTTACCATATAAATTACTGGTCCATTTATACCCTGATTTTTTAGAAAATGAAGATGATCGATGGCTGAAAATGAATTAAAAAATGTACGTATCGGTACATCCGGATACAGTTATGAGGACTGGCGCGTTGTTTTTTATCCTGCACAGTTGTCAAAAGCGTCCATGCTGGAATATTATGCACGCTTTTTCGATACGGTTGAGATTAACGCAACATATTATACCATTCCACCAGTAGCAACATTTGACCGGTTGGCCGTTAAGAGCCCTGATAACTTTGAGTTCATCGTGAAGGCGCATCAGGAAACGACCCATCGTCGAAAAGAAAATCCCGAAGCTTTGGCGCATCTAACGGAAGCAATTCGACCGCTCGCGGAAGCAGGAAAACTTGAGGGGGTTCTGGCTCAATTTCCCTACTCATTTAAGAACACTGAATCCAACCGGGTTTATTTACGGCAAACAAAAAACCTGCTCAAGGATTTCCCTTTGTTTGCAGAGTTTCGGCATGATTCGTGGAACAAGGAACCGTTGGTAAAATTTCTGGCTGACAACGATATTGGATATGTCAATGTTGATGAACCATCCCTAAAAGGTCTGTTACCGCCGCAGGAAATCGTAACCAATAACAGGGGCTATATTCGATTTCATGGACGGAATAACCAGGACTGGTGGGAGGGGAAAGGCTCAGCCCGGTATGATTACGCCTATCGGGAATCAGAACTGGAGGAATGGTTGATCCATATCAGTTCGATACTAAAAAAAGCCTTTAAAACATATATCTTTTTCAACAATCACCCTGGGGGGAAAGCGGTTAAAAATGCACAACAGATGATTGAACTCCTGAAACGCAGCGTCTGAATCCTCAAGATCCGGTGTTCCTTTCAGGCAGGATGAAACTGACGCGCCCAAATCTCGCAGACCCGCCCGCTTGCTGTTTTTCGCGATACATGCACTTATCTGGCCGATAATTCAGGCTGTATCCGCATTTCCTGCTGACCACGTAAAAACACAAAAGTCACCTCATCACCAGGGCTGTAACTTTTTAGAAGCTCAGAATATTCTTTCAAGTTGCCGATCTGTTTATAATCAAGCTGCAGGATAATGTCACCAATCTGTAATCCGGCCTTCGCAGCTGGTGAGCCGTCGGTAACATGCGCAATTTTAACTCCGTTACCGTCAAAGGCAAATTCAGGCATGATACCCGTTGACACTTTACGCGATTTATTTGCACTTTGAGATGGTTGATCTGTTTTAGTGCCACCGACCACCGTCAACGGCTCCTCGCGATCCGAAAGGTATTCTGCCGCTTCTTTGACAAATATGGCGATCTTGACCATGCCAGGAGCATCGATCTTATCCGGCGTATCGCCCGGTTTATGATAATCACTGTTTGCTCCGGCAAAGATCTGAATCGCCGGGACTCCGGCGTTAATAAAACTTATCTGATCACTGGCATCCATTTCCTGATTAACAAGTTCATGCTGAATACCGGTGACATAACTGATACCCATTACAATATGTTTCCACTCATCCGCTGAAGATCCGTTTAATATCAGGATTTTATTTTGCCCCAAACGGCCAACGGTGTCAAGATTGAGTACTCCAATTGTTTTTTTAACCGGAAATTTTTTCATGTTTTCAATATAATAGCGCGAACCACGCAGATTATACTCTTCAGCGGTAAAGGCGACAAACACGATCGGCCGTTTTGATTTTGTACCATCATTAAATACTCTGGCCAGCTCCAGCATAACTGCCACACCACTCGCATTATCATCCGCCCCTGGATGGATTTGTCCTTCATTGCCGGTACGCACATCGGGCCATCCAAGTCCCAAATGATCATAATGAGCCGAAATAATTACCGGCTGATCACTATACTCTGGTATAGAGCCGGGGATATATCCAATCACGTTTCTTAAGGTATCTTCGGTTTTGTCAGGCCCACCAATATCAACCCGAGCTCTGATAATAGGTGCTGTTATCCCCGGCTGGTTTCAATCCAATCAGTTCAAACTGATCAGCAATATACGCAGCGGCTTTTTCAAGACCCGGTGAACCAAAACCACGTCCCTGCAAATCAGGACTTGCCAGAAAATTAACATGTCCCATCATATTCTCTTCTGAGAAAACGGGACCCAACTCCGCCAATGCTTTCCGTTCCGGAAAAAGGATACCGCTCAGATTTGCATTTTCATCCAGACGGAAATCCAACGGAGAATCGATTACCGGCCATTGGCCTTTTATTATATTGGAGGGTTCATCTCCCTCAAATGCCAGAAAACTGTACTTACCGTAATGGGGCAATTTACGCGCCAATCCCGGCATGGCCGCTGTACTGCCCGCTTTTAGCCAAACCAGAATCTGATCGTTATTTTTCGGATGTCGGACAGTGATGACGACACTCTTGTCTGCACCTTCAGCCGATTCGTCTCCGAAACGGTAACGGCTGCTATCTATGACCGTATCATAATTATTCAGGCCTTGCATTAGAACGTTTCTGAAACGATTAGCTTCACCAAACAGCCAAATCGCACGATCAGATGGTAAATCAGTAATTTCATTGTCCATGAGAATTTCGAATTTGCCGCTATCATTCTTTGCCCAGGTCTGCGCCAGATTGCGATACCCATTCTGCCATTCAGCGGGACTATCCGAGGGCAATATAATCAGGACTTTTTCACTACCAAAAGCCTGAGAGAAAGACGGTGGTATTTCATTACGATCGAGACGGCGGAAAATATCGAATTGGGGATCGATCTGAATACGCAACGGACGCTTATCGAGTATCAGTCTAAAACCCTGACTTTTTTTTGTAAGGTCAACCGGCTGGATATAAACCTCATTGGTTCCTTCAAGATAAACAGCAACCGGTATTCGGATTAAAAACGGATCACCTTCCTGCATCTGAGAAAGGGAATATGTCAGATTGTACTGTCCGGATTCAATCGTAACGTCCACGTCGGATAGGACAATTTCAGGAGCGCCCGTCCGATAGATCCATTGACTAAAGAAATAGTCGAACGTTTTCCCGCTAACAGACTCGAGAGCATCCTGAATTTCGCTAAAACTAACCTGTTTATACTTGTTCAATCGGTAAAATGTCTTCAGGGACTTAATAAACAGATCATCACCTACCTCACGACGAAGCATATGAAACAACATAAGCGATTTATTATATCCGATGGCGGAAGTTGCCGCGTCGTGCCGCGAGCGGAACTCATTTAATGGAATCTCATTTCCCTGATTTACATAGTCTTTATATGCTTGTAAGGCCGATCTGCGATACTCTTCCCCCTGTTCGTGTTGCTCTTTGATCAAATGATCTGCCATATAAGCGGTCAGCCCCTCACACCAATTGCCCCGATCATAGTCGACAAAAACCCCGTTACCCCACCAGTTATGTAAAAGTTCGTGGGGATAGGAGGAATGAAGAATAAAGGGAAAACGAATGATCTTTTCTCCAAGCAGGGTGAAAGACGGCATCCCGTATCCGGTTTCCCAAAAATTTTCAACAAGAGCAAACTTAGTATACGGATACGGTCCGATCAGGTTGTTATACATTTCAAGATATTGATCGGTTGTCTCCAGATATTTATTCGCCAGACCGGGATCAGGCGTCCGAAGATAGGCCATGACCTGAACGTCACCTGCCCGGCGTTCATACAGAGTAAAACGTGCAGCAGTCAAATACACTTCATCAACCGGATCGGGTGACTCCCAGCGCACGATACGCAGATCATTCTCAGAACGATGCTCGGCACGATTACCCTGACTTACGGCATCCCAATCCCCCGGAAGGCTGATATTCATATTGAATGTGACCAGCTCAGCATTCAACCATGGTAACCAAAAAGTTGAACCCGAGAGGTAAACACCCTGATCGGTAATCAGACCCGGCGTTTCGCTGAAGCCGCGAGCATATTCAGCCGATCTTTGCTCGATCGGATGATTTATCTTACCCTGATATTTTATAATCAACGGCTGCTGCGAATCTCCTGACATATTGATCTTGTATAGTTGGTAAGGGATCCGTTCAGGTAGAACAAATTTATCAGCAGACAAGCCAAAATAATCTGCCTTTACACTGTCGGACACGGCGACAACATTGACAACCGAGGAATCCATCGTCAGATCGCCATGGAGCAGGAAGTAAACATTCCCCATATCCAATGAATCTGCCAGGTTTATCTGATCCTCAACCATAATGAAATTTTCCGCAGGATCCAATGTTACCTTTAGTTCATGATGGGTATATCCTCCCCCAAGAATGAAAGACCATAAAACTGTTATTAAAATTGGAATATATAAAGTCACCCGCTTTACCATCTTTCTGACCTGCCTTTCAAAATTTTTAACGAACAACCACTGTGGCTGTGTTTGCTGGTTTAAGATATCTGGCAGCCACGATTTTGACCTGATCCAGGGTCACTTTCTGCAATTTTTTATGAAAATCCCGGTCATAATACATATTACCATGAAAGTATAGCGAATGTCCCAGGTAGAATGCCTGATTGATACTGGATAAACGCCTGAACATCATACGTCCGATATACATATTTACAACCTTTGTTAACTTTTGGGTTGTAAGCGATTCTACGATCATGGGACTGAAAAAGTTCGCGACTTGTGCTAAAATAGGATCGATATTTTCCGGTCGCGTACCCATGTTGAGATAAAAAAGCGCGCGGTCTGCCGCCAGATCGATTCCAGCACGCATTCGATAAGCACGCCCTTGTTTTTCGCGAATATCAAAAACAATCGTATCAGATAAAACCAGTGAAAGAGCGGTTAGTGCCGGTTTATCCGGCTCCGGGACTTCCTGGGTATATCCCCAAAACAGGAACGCCTGATCACCGCCACCATCAATTTCTTTTTTAATCGGATTTTGTAAAAGCAAATATGTCTCATCAATTACGACTGAAGTATCTGCCGGTGACCCGTCAGAACTAGACATGAATGTACTGTACAGTTCAGAAATATCATCGGACGTTCCCGGTGAGACGATAGATATAATCATATTTTCCGGTCTGAAAAATAATCCGGCAAATTTTACCAATTGTTCATATCCCGGCTGTTCGTCAGCTGCGGGATATTTTTGAGGTTTATAGATTATTTCACGGTAGGTCGATTTAAATATATCTTCACCCTTTTGGCGACTCATACCCCCGTTAAATTTGCCGACTGCGCGTTCATATTCAGTCAGTGTGGGCGTAAAATTTGTCAGTTGGCTGTTAATGTATTCTATGGCCGCAGGATAATCTTCGGCCAGACCTTCTGCACGAACGTAACTGAAATCGGGATGAAGATAAATGTCATCCATCGGTATGTAGGGATTATCATTTACGGTAAATGAAAATCCGAATTTTTCACTGATCTTTTGATTCTCCTGTGATGAAAGCCTTTGTCCCAGACAATCATGAAGAATTTTTGCAGCATCTTTACCATATTCTGATTCAAATTTTGTTTTATGCTTAAAAAGCATATGAATGGCCAACAGTTGGCTGGCCGGATTTTGCCGGGTAATCAGAGTCAAACCTGTTTTCGGATCAATAAATTTTTGGTCTTTTAAGGTAAAGGTGGTATCAGCGGAATCGCTGATCGGCAGGGGATGATTGAGCAGGACAATCGGCTTGCGGTCAAGGTGGAAAGAATTTATTAATACCGCTGCCTGTTGGTACTCGGGCGCATCATAAGCATCCAGTACCCCCTCAATTCCGGAAATTGCGAATGTCTCTGCATTATAAATTCCAAACATATGCGGTTTTTCAAGATTTTGCAAAAACTCTGTACACGCCTTGGTAATATGATAGCTGACGATTTCCGGAGATACCCCAAATCGGAGTTTTTGCATCTCGACCTGACATGCTTCAACTATTTCCTTGACGGGGGCGTCAGGTTTCATCATCAACGTAAGTTCCAGATAATTGGCAACCGGATTTATGATCATTGCGGATTGCAGCCGGGAGAGCTGATCAGGATATATTTTGTTGATGCTTTCCTTTAAAGGATCCTCCTTCTTCGACAAGAAGGCATCCAAAAGATCCGCGAACGCTTGAGACATGGGCATCATAACCGGATAAAACATATTGACCTGTAGCATATCTCCGTCATAAAACCGATGGATAAACCGATCCTGATTTTTGTCACCGGTATTTAGCGGAACTACACCCGTCTTCCATCCTTCCATTTCAGGAAGTATAACCTGATGTGGCTGGTAGCTACCGTATATTTCTGTAATCAACTTTAGCATCTCTGTTGAATTAAAATTACCGATTACATTCATAACCATATTATTAGGTACATACGCATTTTTATAATAGCCGTATACGTCGTCACGACTCATGGCCTTGATAGTCGCATAGGTCCCCAAAGTTGGTAACGATAAAGCATGGCCAGGATAAAGAACATGACTTATATTGCGTTCAATCTGATTCGCCGGCTTGCTGATACCCTGGGCAATTTCCTCCAGAACAATCCCTTTTTCCTTTTCAAATTTATCCTCGGGCAGAATGGAATTAAACAGCATATTTGCTTGAATCTCCATCCCTTCTCTGATGTTATCAGCCGGAGTAACCATCATAAAATTGGTATGGAAGTTTGACGTATTCGCATTATTATACCCCCCAATAAGGTCTACAGCATCATACAATTCCTTCTGTGATCGGGTGCTGGTGCCATTGAATAAGAGGTGCTCGAGCATATGACTCATTCCGCTGGTTGCAAATGTTTCATAGGCAGAACCGGTTTTGATCACAACATTTACACCCGTCATCGGCAGGATCCGGTTTTCGATTAGCAGTACTTGTAAACCATTGTCAAGCTGATGGATTGAAGCTCCGGTTGGTAAATCTGCCTTAGCTGGAAAAATAGACAATACTGTGAAAAGACCAAGAAGAATAAAACGTCTCATTTATATGCTCCATTTTTTATTCGATGAATATAAATATACGAGTAAATCTTATGAAGGGAAACCTTTTCACGGTCATTGATGCTGAGCACTTTCTGCGGTCTCGAACGCCATTAAAAACAGTGCAAACCGGTGAAATCTCCGATTCAAAAACAAGATATTCATTGTCCCCGCCTGGCGAAAAATTTAGGTTGCTCCTTCTAAATTATCGCAGGATAAATTCCTATTCTTAGCCGGTGATCCTTCTCATCTGCCTCAACAGCAATGTTTTGTAAACAGGAAGATCTACCGCGCAATGGAGAAAGTGGTTTTCGGTTGCCCGGGAAGGATTTAATTCACCGTCTACAAATATGCGCAGCAATATCTTGTTGCTCAACGGGTCAATAATTTGCGATGTATGTGAATTGCGTGCCAGCCATTTTTTCCTTAACGGATAAAATTAATTTACCGCAATAAAAAAAGTGTACTGGAGCAATTTTAGATACCGCATCAGTTGCGGTTTTGTTTTATATTTTTCGGATCTGGATTTTTTCCAGTTTTTGTTGAAGTTCTTTCTCTAATGAATTCAACTTTTCTTTTAATTCAATCGTTTTTACCTTTATTTGTTGTTCAATTTTTTGCTCCAGATCCTCCAGTTTTTTTTCGTCGATCTCTATTTGGATATCGGATTCGAGTTCAATCTCCGGATTTTCAATAAAGAAATCGTGTATATCAAGGTGTTCCGGATCATCGCCAAAAAAATGAAAATTAAAACCGCCTTTTGTTTCCGCAAGTTTTACCCGCAGAGATTTCTCTTTTTTATCCCGAACCAGTTTAATTTCGACCACCTCATCCGGATCATAATAATATATCGAGCGGCTAAGATCCCGGCTGGAACGGATTTTACGATCGGCCACACCAACGATCACATCACCGGCCTGAATGCCTCCAGCTTCTGCCGGACTATCTTTAACCACCTCTTTTACCAGTACCCCAAGATCTTCCGGTACTTTAAAATAGCTGCGTAACTGATCATTTAATGAGGTTGTCTCAACACCCAACCAGGTTCTTTTTGATCCTTTAATCTGCATTTTTCGGGGGCTTTTAAATATGTTTATTTGTGCATTCTCATGGCGCTCTGCGATTTTTGCTTTGCTCGTTTTTTGTTCTCCGCGCCTTAGAAAGGTGATCTCCACTTCTGCACCAATCTCCGCATCACGCACAAGTTCGATCAATTTTTCCGGATTGGCCACTTTTCTGCCATCAAAGTCCATTATAATATCGTCATTTTCGAGACCTGCCGTTTCGGCCGGACTATCCTTATACACCCTTGTTATTTTAACTCCATATTCGATATCCATGTTTTTGAGTATTTTGTCCGAAAGGCTGACTACCTGAACGCCGAGCCAGGAGTTTGATTTTTCTACAAGTAATATATCATCATGGTCATCCTTTTGACAGGCACCAAATATAATGGCGGGTATAATTAAGATAAGAGCTACACCCAATTTTCTGGTATTGAATTGAATCATTTTTTTCTCCTTGATATGATTTCCATTTTTCTTTTTTACGATTAATTCTTATATCGGTTTCATCTTAAAGCCATTTGAATTGGAGATAATAATTGAATTACTATTTACTTGTACCGGATAAAATTTGCATATTGTGTTCTCAAGACCTAAACAATAAAATAAATGACCACATTAATCCAGAAAATAAAGCAAATAATTAGTTCAGATGACTTGGAATTTCCGAGTGATTCTCGCATCTCAGTACATGAAGCATCACAGTTATTTCAGTATGTGCCGGTGGAAGTCGCCATATATGATTTAAAGGGCCGATACCGGTATGTCAATTCACTTTATGTCACAGATGATGAAATACGCAAAAAGATTATCGGCAAAGATGATGCTTACTATTTCAAACTGCTCGGAATCAGTTCTGAATGTGCCGAAAGCAGGCGCGGTCATTTTGAGAAAGCCATCGAAGAGAAAAGAACCATCCGTTTTACAGAGAAAATATTTTTCCCCGATAGGAATCGCAATCTATTTTACAAACGTTCCTTTCATCCTATTCTGGTTGGGCAGCAGGTAAAACGTGTTTCTGCGGTTTGTATGTTTGGCAGCGATCTTACCGCAGTAATTCTAGGACAGCAGGAATTAAAATATCTGGCCTTTCATGATAAACTTACCGGTTTACGAAATCGTGACGGTTTTTACGAGCAATTGGATCAGATTCTGATCGATCTTCCGCGCGAATCTGGAACCAGTATCTCGGCTATTTTATTCTGTGATCTCGATAATTTTAAACTGGTAAATGATTCGCTGGGCCACGACATTGGTGATCTGGTATTAAAAGAAGTGGCCCAGAGGCTAACCGATTGTTTGCGCAAATCCGATATGGTTTTTCGACTGGGGGGAGACGAGTTTACCGTAATTATCAGACATCTGAAAAGGAATATTGAGGCTGCCAAAGTGGCCGAGAAAATTATCCAGCACCTCAACGAGCCGTTTGAAATCAAAGGATATAAAATAACTTATCTGAGCACAAGTATCGGCATTGTCATTATTCCCTCCACAGGGGGAGACCGGGAGAATCTGGTAAAAAAAGCCGACACGGCCATGTATGCCGCCAAAAATAGTGGTAAGGCCCAATATCAGTTTTTTGCCGATGTCATGACCGATGATTCCATTCAGCGCTTGAAGATTGAGAATAACCTTAAAACCCTTGTTCAGGATGCAAATTTCGAGGATGAATGCAATATACTTTATCAACCAATAATTAAAAGTAACTCGGATGGCCGGTACGACGTCATTGGTTCAGAGGCACTTATACGCTGGTCAAATCCGGAGCTTGGATCGGTATTACCAGAAACATTTATTCCTATCGCCGAGGAGACAAACCTGATCACACCCATGGGTGAATGGATCTTTTATAAAACATGCAAAGATATGGCACCTATTATAAAAGAACAGGAGGACAAATCCTTCTTTATTTCAGTCAATTTGTCGGCAAAACAGTTAAAAGCACCAAACATTATTGAAAAAATTGAGAATATCATTAAAGCAGCCAATATGGATCCACACAATATTCAGTTTGAATTGACAGAAACCAGTTTTCTGGAGGATCGTCGTGAGATTACGCGCAATATCCTCAAATTAAATAATATGGGTGTTCGGCTGGCCATTGATGATTTCGGTATCGGTTTTGCCTCTCTTGTCTATTTACAGCGCATTCCCGCCTCTGTGATAAAAATAGACAAATCTTTTATACAGCAGCTGGGAAACAGTCAGGAACATCAGCAGTTGGTTAAATCGATTATTCACCTGAGTAATAACCTGGAAAAAGATGTTATTGCCGAAGGGGTTGAAAAAACTGAACAACTCGAGTTTCTTAAAAAAGAAAATTGCCTTAAGTATCAGGGATTTCTGTTCAGTAAACCGATTGAGATAAATGAATTACAATCCTACCTGGTTGACAAGCCTCATCATAATCTGAAAATCTGATTAAATAGGAAACAGACTTTTTCATGGAACTGAATGATATCAAGATTCTGATGTTTATTGAAAATGAATATGAAGATTTGGAACTCTGGTATCCTAAATTACGTCTGATTGAAGCCGGTGCCGATGTCACCGTAGCCGGTCCGGAAAAAAATAAAACCTATACAAGCAAGCACGGCTATCCCTGTCAGTCTGATGCGGCCCTTGGAGATGTTGCGGCTTCTGATTTTGACGGGCTTGTGATTCCAGGGGGATTTGCACCCGATCGCTTACGGCGTTTACCGGATGTCCTGCAGATTACCCGTTATATCATGGATAGCGATAAACTTCTGGCACATATTTGTCATGCCGGTTGGATACCCGTTTCAGCAGGCGTGATGAAGGGTTTTCGCTGTACTTCGACCCCGGGTATCAAGGACGATCTGATCAATGCGGGTGCCATTTGGGAGGATAAACCGGTTGTTGTCGATCGCAATATGGTTTCAAGCCGTCGTCCATCAGATTTGCCGATGTTCTGCCGGGAAATAATCCGGGTATTAACCAATCAGAATTAGTGAATTTTTATGAAAATACGCCTTAACCCCGGAGGCAAACGGAAGTTTGTGCTATAATATAAATAGCTTCAAAGTTCAATAATATGCATATATAAATAGTTTTTTCGGTGTTGTTCCGTGGTTTATCAGATTTCCTGATTCAACTTCTGGCTTACCGGATGATCCAGCTGGAATTTCTTCAGCCGGAATTCCAGCTCCGGAAACTGTGAACGCTGAACCAATGAGACACATGCCCGGATGCCTTCATGCCGATCGCTACCCGTAATCTCTAATGATATGGCGCTCACGCCGTAATATAGCAATTTACGCAGCAGTTCATCCCCGTCAAATCCAGGATAGGAAACTGTAAAATAAAATCCATCGGCAATAGGTTCATCCTCATCTTTATCATAAACTATTTTAAAACCATTCTCGGTGAATAATCGTTTCATGGTCTTTGCCTTCTCACCATATTCCCTGACTACATCGACAAAATTTAATTTCCCCTCATTGACCGCTTTCAGCATTGCGGCCAGCGCATATTGGGCTGAATGAGTGATGCCCGCACTCAGCGCATAAATTGTTCCGAAAATCATGGCATAGCCAAATCGTTCCGAACTATATATCCGCTTTAGATCCGGGCATTTTTTTTCAAAAAGTACATCAGAGATGACCATCATACCGATTCGTTGGCCAGCGTAACTAAACGCTTTTGAACTGGATATAAGCAAAATATAATTATTCGTATATCGGGCAACCGTTGCCTGAAACGGCGGTTTACCCGGCCTGGACATATCCTTACGAAAATCCATGGCGATATAAGCCAGATCTTCCAGAACAACCACATCATATTTGTCAGCAAGTTCAGCGATAATCTGTAATTCTTTTTCGGTAAAGCAGATCCAGCTGGGATTATTGGGATTTGAATATAAAATGCCGCAGATATTACCTTGTTGAAGGTAGGATTCCAGCTTTGTACGAAGCTTTGCACCGCGGTAATCGTAAACATCAAACGTTTCCCATTTTTGGCCAAGAATTTTCACCTGCTGTTTATGTACCGGGAATCCGGGATCAATAAATAATATGGTGTCTTTTCCGTCGTACATTTTTGATATCGTCATGAATGCCGCAAAAGATCCCTGCATTGATCCGACGGTTGGAATACATCCCTGTGGATCTACCTGTACATCGATAAACAATTTGACAAAACGTGATATTTCTTCCTTAAGCGCCGGGATACCCTGAATATCCGGATATATCGCTGCGACACCTTTCCGTAGCGCTTCGATCTCAGCCTCGACACCGATTTGCGTTGCCGGTAAGCCGGGAACTCCCATCTCCATGCGGATAAACCGCTCACCGGTTGCCGATTCAATACCATCCACCAATCGTTTGATCTCCCGTATGGATGCCCGGCTTAAATTTTCCAGCTGACTTTCCTCGATTTTACTGGTGACGATCTCATTATCAATCGGCGTTTTTTTCATGATATTTCCTCTATCTATTGACAAAAATATTCTTTTTGGTTCAGGCGATTGTGACTTCAACCTCCTAATCCTTATGCTTCCAAATCCAGTTCCCTTACCACATCAATCACTGTCCCATCGCGCCATTCGATTAAAGCCACAATATGCTCTTTTGTTGCTGGCTTCTCAGGTTTCCCGGTCACCGTAACGGCTTTTTTATGTAGTTCTTCAATAGATACAATTGGCAAATCGCAGGATTTTAAGCGGTCAAGAAGATCCTGCCGATTTGGATTAATCGCAATGCCATGATCCGTGACCAGGACATCGATAACTTCTCCGGGTGCTGTAACCGTATGTACACTTTCGACGACGATTGGATTGGTTTTACGATACAGTGGTGCCGTAATGATTGTCATATAGGCATCCGCTGCATCCTGAAATCCGCCGATACCATGTAACAACCATCCATCCGAATGGGAATTAACATTTACATTAAATTTCAGATCGATCTCCGTTGCACCGAGGACCGATGCTTTTACCCGCGGGGCAAAACACCCTTTGGTGTGATAATTATATGAGACAAACGGGTTGGTTTCAATATGATTCCAGTTTCTGCGTAAAGATTCGACGCCGGCAAGATCAAATGACTGACCATCCAGTATAAATTTGGTTAAACCACTTTCGAGCATATCAACCAGCATTTTTGTCGAACCGCCCCGAACAAAATCGGCCACGACGTTTTTCTCCTGCATGTACCCGGCAATATACTGGATAAAAGCCAGCGACATCCCACCGGCACCTGCCTGAAAGGAGAATTCAGGTTGATCTATCAAACCCGTATCACGGACGATCTGGGCTGCCATGGACGCTATTTTCAATCTGTCAGGTTCTGTCGTTATTTTTGTTGTTCCCGATACAATTTTTTCCGGATCACCCAGCGTTTGGATCGGAACGATATAATCTACATTGCCCCCTTCGATTGACCAGGGCCAGGTCGGAAAAGGAACGAGATTATCGGTGACGACTACCACCTGGTCGGCATATAACGAATCCGCCAGGGCAAAACCAAGCGGGCCACAGGCAGATGGACCATGAATACCGTTGGCATTACCGTGTACATCAGCCGTTGGAGCGGCAATAAATGTCGCATCGATATGCAGATCGCCATCCTGGATCGCACGATAACGCCCCCCATGAGATCTCAATATCGCCGTTTTTTTCATCCCCCCGGTCGTGCACAATTTACCGATCGGTCCGTTCATCGAACCAAGGACATGAGAAACTGTTCCCTTTTTTATTAAATCCACTACCGGTTCATGCACGGGAAACAAAGCCGAAGGCGCAAGTACAATATCTTTTATGCCGCGCGCATCAAGTTTCTGAAGGACTAGATTTACCAACACGTCCCCGTTGCGCATATGATGGTGAAACGAGACCGTCATTCCGTTGAAAAGATTTAGTTTGTCCAGAGCTTCATCCAGATCCTTCAATAATTTATTACCATAATCGGCACCGCTCGGAATCGGCGGTCCTACTTTGTTTCCGCTGGATTTATGTCTGCCAACACCTTTGAAGGGGATATTTATACGTCCATCTGTCACTATTGGAATTTCTCGTGAAAGGGCATTTTTAACCATTTCCATATGCAACCTCTTATGAATTGTTGAAAAAATTATTTTTGAATCTTTCTTTACGGCATCTTAAATTGTTGACTACTTAGGTAGACAATATAAACAATCGCTAAATTATTTCCAAGATAGAACGATGCATAACATATTACAGAACTTGCAAAATCTCAACTTTTCCCTATACGAATCCAAGGCCTATTTGGCGCTGCTGCAAAGGGGTGAGGTTACCGGATATGAATTGGCCAAAAACTCAGGAATCCCTGCCTCCAAAATATACCAGGTTTTGGATAAATTACTGGCCAAAGAAGTTGTACTTGCTATTGATTCCGAACCGGTGACCTATGCTCCGATTCCGCCGGAAGATGTCCTCACGCGTCTTAAGGGTGACTATTTACAAAATCTAAACCATCTGACAAACAGCCTGAGCCAGATATATAAGAAGGAATTTCATAGTGACCATTATATCTGGAATATTTCCGGAAGAGATTCCATCATCAATCGGGTGATCAATTTTATCAAAGTCGCCAGGAAGAATATTCATCTCTCAATCTGGGACGAAGAAATTAGTGAAATAAGAGAAGCCTTACTGGAAGCAGACAACCGGAAAGTCAATCTTACCATTGTCCACTACGGCCAAAAGAAACTGGGGATCGGACGTGAATTTCGCCACGGACGTGAACACCGGATAAGGGAAGAACGTGGTGCGCGACGTATCGCTCTTGAAGCTGATGAAGAGTGGGTCATTCTGGGTCATTTTTTAGAAGACGGCAACAGCCATGCCGTATGGACCAGTAATAAGGGGTTGGTGTTGCTGGCCAAGGATTATATTATCCATGATATCTATACGATCCGTTTTGCAGAGCGTTTTGGTGATGCGGCAAATGACATATTCGAAAAGTATTGATTCCTGAGTATGGTGTCAAACACAGTTGAATCGTTTTATTGTAACACTGTAGATTCATAATTAGTAATTACAATTTACTGATTACCGATTAATAAAAAACAGTTTCATTATCGAAAAACCAAATTATGATGGAGCATCTCTCATGTCCGAATTACATTGGAAAACAGCTGTTACAAAAATTCAGCCGAATCAAATCAATATTCGCGGATATAAACTTGACGAATTGATGGGGCGTGTCAGTTTTTCCCAAATGGTCTATTTGCTTTTTAAAGGTGAATTACCTTCAGAGGAAACCGGGAAAATGATAGAAACCATTCTGGTATCATCTGTTGACCATGGGACAACCCCGCCTTCCGCTTTAAGCGCAATTACTGTCGCATCCACCGGCGCACCATTAAACGCCTCGGTTGCCGCCGGAATACTCGCCATTTCTAACTATCATGGTGGTGCAATAGAAGAATGTATGCATATTCTTTTAAAAGCCAGAGAAATTATGCAGAATAAACAGGTCACAGCCGATGCTGCGGTACTCAATATCATTACCGATTACCGTGAACGCAAGCAACGCATTTCGGGATTCGGCCATCGGTTGCATACGGATGATCCGCGTACCAGAAAGCTTTTTAGCCTGGCTGAATCTTATAATCTAGCGGGCATCTTTGTCGGACTGGCCAGGGCCGTTGAATTACAGTTAGAAAAAGTCCTGGGTAAAAAATTGCCGATAAATGTCGATGGAGCAATTGCTGCCCTGTTGTGTGAAATGAATTTTGATCCGATTTTTGCCAATGCTTTTTTTATGATTGCACGGGTACCCGGATTGGTCAGTCATATATATGAGGAAACCACACGGTATAAACCGATGCGAAAAATTCATCCGACCGATGTCGAATATGATGGTCCGGAAGACCGAACATTATAATATAGAAAGGATAATCTATGAACCAACGTGTGCTGGACCTATTACCCGAAATACATGAAATAAAGGATAAAACCCTGCGCGAAAAAGTAGTCGCATGCTGGAGCGAGGCAATGGCATACCGTAACTGGACGGTTGATGAATTGCGGAGTATTCCGTTTACCCTCTTGGCTGAGAATGTACAGATTTTTTTTATCGAACATGTTCGAACCTGTACAAGGATGGCCGTTGCCGTAGACAAGGTTTTGGATGAGGCATACGGGAAGCGCAAAACGCCAGTGAATCGTGATTTCCTTGTCGCCGGTTCACTCCTTGCAGATGTTGGTAAACTCTTTGAATTCGATAAAAAGCCCGATGGTACGGTCTTTAAAAGCGATTTCGGTAAGCATCTCCGCCATCCGTTCAGCGGTGTAGGTCTTGCTTTTAAACATGAATTGCCACCGGAAGTCATGCACGTAATAGCCGTTCATTCAAAAGAAGGTGCAGGTGAAAAACGTTCTCCGGAAGCAATTATTTTTCACCATGTGGATTTTATCGATTTCGATTTGGTAAAGTAGTCTGTTTTCAATAGAAGTATTGGCAATCAATTTATACGGCAATAAATAAATACTTTTGGACAGGAGAAATTATGGCAAAATATAAAATTGCATGGTTACCCGGTGATGGTGTCGGCAATGATGTAATGGAAGCAACGAAAATTGTATTGGATGCTTTAAAGTTTGATGCAGAATATGTGCATGGTGATATTGGTTGGGAATTTTGGCGTCACGAGGGTGAACCACTCCCACAGCGGACGATTGATATGATGAAAACGACAGACTGTGCTCTTTTTGGTGCGATCACATCCAAGCCAAAAGAGGAAGCAGCCGACGAACTAGATCAGCAACTTCAGGGGAAGGGATATATTTACTTTTCACCCATTGTACGTTTTCGTCAGGAATTTAATCTGCATACCAATCTGCGCCCCTGTAAAGCGTATCCGGGAAATCCGCTTAATTATAAAGAAGATATTGATCTGGTCATATTTCGGGAAAATACCGAAGGTATGTATGGCGGTGTTGAATTTCATCCAATCCCTGAAGAGGTTTTTGATGTACTCGATAAACATCATCCAAAAATGAAAAAATTCCGCGCTTATGGTTTGGAAAATCTTGCCATTTCCACCCGCATTATGTCACGTCAAAAATGTGATAATATCGTTACCCAGGCTTTCACATACGCCCAAAAACATGGGTACAAAACCGTAACCGTTGTCGATAAACCGAATGTCCTGCGTGAAACCGGGGGACTCATGATTCGGACTGCACGTGAAGTAGCCAAAAGATTCCCAGGTATCGAAATGTGGGAAACCAATATCGATGCACAGACCATGTGGCTGCTAAAAAATCCCCTTGATTATGGCGTCATGGTAGCGGAAAATATGTTTGGAGACATCCTTTCTGATCTGGCAGCACAATTGGTCGGGGGGTTAGGATTTGCTTCCAGTGGGAATATCGGTGATAATTATGCGGTCTTTGAACCCACGCATGGTTCTGCTCCAAAATATGCAGGACACTATAAAGTCAATCCTCTGGCGATGATGCTGACCGCCAAACTTATGCTCGATTGGCTTGAAGAAAAACAAATGTCAGATAAGCTGGAAAAGGCCATTGCAAAAGTGATCAAGGACGGCAAGAGTCAAAACCTATGACATGGGTGGTAAAAACACTTCACTCGAAGTTGCAGAAGAAGTCGCTAAAAATTTATAGAATATGCGGAGAAGATAAATGGAGAATATCACCTATAAAATGGCCCGGTTTGTCGGGAATTGCACTATGAAGATCTTTCCCCCGAAGCGATTGAATTGACAAAGCGCTTTCTGATTGATTCTGTCGGTTGTGCTTATGGCGGCAGTCAGACCGAAGATGTAGAAATAATGACCCGCTTTTTTAATGAAATGGGCGGCAAGGCTGAGGCGACTGTTTTACATTCCGGACAAAAACTTCCTATGATAAACCGGCTCTGTTGAATAGTCTGATGATTCGGGCACTCGATTATAATGATATCTACTGGGAACAGGACCCCTCGCATCCCAGCGATCTGATCCCGGCCGCCTTAACCCCTGCCGAAGTTTTACATAAAAGCGGTAAAGATCTGATCGTGGCGATTGTAATTGCCTACGAATGGGAACAGCGGTTGTGTGAATTTGCCATTCCGGGGATTCGCGAACGAAAATGGCATCATGCAACCCTCACCCAGTTCGCCGCGCCATTGGCAGCGGGGAAGATCCTTGGTCTCTCGGAAGAACAGATGGTCCACGCGGTTGGAATCTCGGGAAGTCACAATGCAACCCTGGGAGCGGTTACCGCTGGAAAACTCACCATGATGAAAAATACAGTAGATCCAATGGCCACCCAGGCCGGGCTTTTGGCCGCGCTCCTTGCCAATCGGGGATACGAAGGACCAGAGCATGTATTGGATGGAAAGGAAGGTTTGGCTGATACATTGGGAGATAGATTTGATTTTAAGCTCCTGACCGATGGTCTGGGCGATAGTTTTCGAATCACCCGCTGTTCGATGAAAGCATTCCCAACCGAGGCGCTTACCCATTCACCGATTTCTGCCGTGATCAAGATCATGCAAACTCATAAAATCGATAAAAATGATATTCGCGAAGTGCGTATCAGGACCGTTGCCAGAGCGGCCGATATTTTATCTGATCCTTCGAAATATGATCCACAGACGCGCGAAACTGCCGATCACAGCCTTCCTTACTGTGTTGCGGCAGCGATCGTTGACGGAACCGTTACACCGGAATCTTTTCTTGAAGAAAAAATTATGGATCCAGAGCTACGTTCCTATCTTAACAAAATAAAAGTTATTGCCGATCCGGCTTACGAGGCAACCTTTCCTGAGCTAAAAAAGGCGGGTGTTGAAATTATCCTCAATAATGAAAATCACTTCTCGATAGAAGTGGACTATCCACTGGGGGATTATCGTGAACCGATGGATGATAAAACCTTTTATGCCAAATTTGATTCCATGATTCTTCCGCTTACCGGAAAAATAAAACGTGATCAGATAGTTGAATCCATTCTGAATCTCGAAAAACTAAAGGATGTTGGTAAGCTAACCGAATTGTTAAAACCATAAAATAACCCGCCGGGGTTTGTATCGACCCGGTATTATCAATGGATGCATATGAAAAATCCATTTCTTATCGGAAAAACCATTTATTTACGGGCACCGGAAGAAGGTGATGAGGTTGTCATCGCTTTGTCGGAAAATCATCCTGACCCGCGAGAAAATCTATTTTACGCATTCCCGACATCGGTCAGGGATCAGTTGGAAAAATTAAACCGCGAGCAATCTGATCCCCATACCATCGTTTATACCATTTGTACGCGTGAACGGGACCAAATTATTGGTAAAACCACCTTTTACCGGATTGACTGGGTTGGACGAACAGCCGTTTTCTATCTCGCCATTTCCGAAGCAGCCAACTGGCAAAAGGGGTATGGAGGTGAAGTCACCCGGCTCATGGTTGAATATGCATTTGACACGTTGAACCTTAACAGGATACAACTTCATGTGTTCAAGGACAACAAAGCTGCTGTAAAAGTATATGAGAAGGCAGGATTCATCGTTGAGGGTATCTTGAGGCAAGCAATGTATCACAACGGGAGATATTGTGATTTTTATGTGATGGGAATTCTCCGTGAAACAAAGGCAGCCAAACCAACACCATGAGCCGAAGACATATTTTTTTCAAGCTATCAGCCGATGCCGGCTCATTTAGCCATGTAACGGCATTTGCTGAACTGGAATTGTGGCGATATCTGGATGATCTGCGCCCGATAGAAAATGTATTTGAACTGCTCAAAACACCAGATATTGCCCGTATAATTGATCATGATGCCCAGATTCAGCACCTGATAACATCTGCCCTGCCCGCCGTTAATCATCATGGATATATCGCTTCCGTCTCTTCTGAATTACCGGTTGAACCTTTTTTTCGTGCACTGAATTTTATTGACGAAATATTTGTCTTCCAACGCTCACATATTGCCCGGGATGCTTTTATAAGCATGCTGATTGGAAAAGGTTTGCTTCAGCGATACGAGGTATATAACTGGCATGTATTTCACGGTAAAAGTATGCTTTATTATCTCAGGATCCTACAAGAGCGGCGGCCATATCTTCGCAATACAGAATCCGTAGAACGATTTTTAAAAAACCTTGTGATGCATCCACCACCAGTGGAAAGCTCTCCGGTCAGCTGGGATCCCGAGTCTGTTTTTTCCGACAATAGTTTCTTTTCCTTTGCATCTTACCGCCCGCAGAAAGCGTTGATTAATTGGCTGACCGCCGAAGGAGGAACGCTTCTTGATTTGTCACCCGGTGTTGGAAGCACATTACAGTATGCAACCATGCGTGGAATTGATGCAACCGGCATTGCACCTGATCCGTTGCAGGCATTTTTATGTAATGCAAAATCCTTCTTTTACGATATACCGCTCCAGTTAATTTCCGGAGCCATACAAAAGCTTTCTGAACGACTGATGCAACTTTCCGATGCCCGTTTAACAAGACAGATTGATCTGTTCCTTATCGATCTGGACAAAGAATATCTCCTGTACCGGGCCAAACAACTGATTGCACGAACACATCCGACGAAAACCAAACGAAGCAATGATAAGGACCTGTTTTTAATGAGCCGGTTTCTGATCGATCAAAATTTTATAACCCATAATCCCGATCTGAATCAATTTCTGATGTATGCACTCTTACGAACCGTTCTACAACCTAAAACAATGAAAAATCTGCACAATTTTATTAACGCCTTCAAATCGAGTGCACAGGAAATTTATCTCGATCTGTACGCTTTGCACCGATTTACAAATCTTTTTGGGATGATGCCTGGTAAAACGATTACCGTGCTTAACGATCCGATTAATTTTGCCGATACCCTCGATCCGGAAAAACGATATGGGATCTCAATAAACCTGATGCCATGTCAAAAAACCACAGCCGATGCCGCTTATATCTGGTTAACTGAACAATTTGGTAAAATCAGATCATCCGCCCAAACGCTTCATGAATTGCCGGATGAATCTTCTTTCGGATTTTACACCCGTGAAAAACTCGATTTTTTGAAATCCTTTCTCAAGCCGGATCAGTACCTGCCATATTGGAAAAATTGCAAACAAATCCATCGACTCCTCACAGGCATAAAATCAAATCATACGCAGATCCAGCGGATCGCAATTACGACCGCAAGCAGCATTTTTCATGTCGACGATAAGCCTCATATCATTTCATATGCGCGTGTGATTGAAGAGATGCTGGAACAAAATTTTCCGCAGATCAACGTTTCGGTATTCAAAAAAATTACCTGTCCGGTAGTCAATAAAGATGATTGCCAGTATGAAATTCTGCTATTGGAATTACATTAATTCAGCACACCTGAGCGTTTATTCTTATACCACGATACAATAATTCCCTGATCTGTACGTTGGGCATAATTTTTGCCCCCTCCCGGCTAAACAGTCTGTCACACAATGATCCGTTACCTGATAATCATTTACCTTTGGGTATCCATATTGGCAGCCCAAACCGATACACTACCGGAAGTGTATTCAAATGATTTGATCGATGAGGAATTTTTTCCACCGCGTAATACATATAATGTCCCTGACAAGATTGATATTAATCACGTTGCTGGAAAAGATCTTGAAAGCATTCCATATCTTACTAAACATCACATCCTTCAGATTCGCGAAAAACGGCCCTTCAAAACATTGAATGAACTCGCAGCGATTCTGAGTCCCGATACATTTAATTTAATCCTCCCATTTATCGATATATGCGATCAGTCTCCTTCCTTTAACGCTTTTATCGTCTATCCCACCGGTCACCACAGTGATCTTTCCGG